>NZ_JBAOJI010000004.1:0-287834 GCF_037080055.1 Halovenus anhuiensis | reverse complement strand
GCTGAGGCGGGCGTTTTCTGGCATGAACACTCAAAAAACGCCTCGCCTCACTCTTCAATCCTTATCTGAACACTGCGCTATAATAGGCGAGCGGCCAGGGCCGGCAGGTCCGGGAAAACGTTAGGGTGCTGCGGTTAGTTATCGCAGAACATGAGTTCTGTACAATCGTTCCGTGAGTCGGTCGGCGGGACGGCCACCGTCCACGAGACGACGGCCGAGGAGTTCGCCGAGACGCTGCAGTCGGCTATCGAAGCGCCGGCCGTCGGGACACCGCTTCCCTTCGAGGGGGTTTCACTCGCGGAAACAGCCGTCGAGACGGAGTTTACACCCGGCGAACTGCAGTGGGCCCAGACGGGCGTCACGCCGGCCCGAATCGGTATCGGCGAGTACGGTACCGTCACGCTGCCCAGCGACGCCGCGGGGACCGAACTCGTCAGCCTCTACGCCCCGCGACACGTTGCCGTCCTGCCGGCCAGCGGGATCGAACCCGACATGAAGGCCGCCTACGAGCGGTTGAGCGACGATTTCCGTGAGGGGACGGACACGCAGGTGCTGGCGACGGGGCCGAGCGCCACCGCCGACATGGGGACGCTGATCCAGGGGGTACACGGGCCGCACGAGGTCCACATTCTCGTGCTGGAGGATCGATGAGCAAACCCGACCGCGAGGGGACGGCCACGGAGTTGCGCCGCCTGATCGAAACCGAGGGGGCGGCCGTCGGCCAGAACACCCGGACGGTCAACCAACTCTCCGACTACGCCCTCGAACAGTTCGACAGCTACGAGGACCTGCGGGCGGCGGCTCGCGAGATCAAGGAGAACGCTATCGAGGATCTGCCGTCGCTGATCGGACAGGTCGACGAGGCTGTCGAGGCCAACGGCGGCGAGGTCCACGTCGCTCAGAACGCCGAGGACGCAAACCGGATCGTCGAGGAGATCATGGCCGAGCAGGATGCACAGACCCTGGCCAAGAGCAAGTCGATGACCACCGAGGAAATCGAGGTCAACGACCACCTCGAATCCGAAGGGTACGACGTGATCGAGACCGACCTCGGCGAGTACGTCATCCAGATGGCCGAGGAGAAGCCCTCCCATCTGATCGGGCCGGCGATGCACAAATCCTCCGCGGAGATTGCCGAACTGTTCAACCGCGAATTCGATCTCTCCGGCGACGACGCCCTGACCGAGAACCCCCAGGAACTGACCGACTTCGCCCGCGAGAAGGTCGGCGAGGAGATCAGAAACGCCGACGTGGGCATGACGGGCGCGAACTTTGTCGTCGCCGAGACGGGGACGCTCATGCTCGTCACCAACGAGGGCAACGCCCGGAAGACGGCGGTCACACCGGACACGCACATCGCCGTCGCCGGCATCGAGAAACTCGTCCCCTCGCTGGCTGATCTCCAGCCCTTCACGGAACTGATCGCCCGCACTGGAACCGGACAGGACATCACCTCCTACGTCTCGCTGTTGACGCCGCCGGTCGACACGCCGGTTCCGGACTTCGAGGCCGACGAGTTCCGCGACGCCGACGACCGGGATTTCCACCTCATCCTGTTGGACAACGGCCGGATGGGGATGCGCGAAGACGAACAGTTGCGAGAGACGCTGTACTGCATCCGCTGTGGGGCCTGCTCGAACGCCTGCTCGAACTTCCAGACCGTCGGCGGCCACGGCTTCGGCGGCGAGACCTACACCGGCGGTATCGGGACTGGCTGGGAGGCCGGTGTCCACGGACTGGAAAGTGCCGACGAGATGAACGACCTCTGTACGGGCTGTTCGCGCTGTGAGCCCAAGTGTCCGGTCGACATCGACATCTCCTGGATCAACACCGTCGTCCGCAACAGGCTGAACCGCGAGGCCGACACCGACACCTTCGACTATCTGGTCGAGGGACTCCAGCCCGACGAGGAAACTGGCGGGCTGGACCGCCAGAAGTGGCTCTTTGGCAACATCGAGCGGTTCGCGAAACTCGGGAATGTGAGTCCGCGGCTGGCCAACGCCGTCACGAGTTCCAGCCTCGGCAAGCGTGTCCTCTCCTCGGCGTTCGGCGTCGATACCGACCGAGAGTTGCCCGAACTCGCCGGCGAAACGCTGCGGGAGTGGTACGCCGAGCGCGGCCCACAGGTCGTCAACCCCGAGCGCGATGTGGTTCTCTACCCCGACCTCTACACGGATTACTTCGATCCCGACCGCGGGAAGGCGGCTGTCCGCGCGCTCGAAGCGCTCGACGTGCGGGTCCACATCCCGGCGGTCGGAGAGAGCGGTCGCGCCCCGCTCTCACAGGGAATGATCGAAACTGCCCGCGGGAAAGCCGAGTCCGTCCACGGAACGTTGGTCACCCACATCGACCAGGGCCGCGACGTGGTCGTCGTCGAACCGAGCGACGCGGCGATGTTCCGCAACGACTACGAGAAACTGCTGCCCGAACGCTCCGCAGACCGACTCGCCGAGCACACCTACGAGATCTGTGAGTTCGTCTACGGGTTGCTCGAAAACGGCCAGGAGATCGACTCGCTGCGGGCGACCGAGGACGTTTCGCTGGCTTACCACAGCCACTGCCAGCAACGCACCCTCGGCCTGGCGGAGTACACGACGGAACTGCTCGACCGGGCGGGCTACGACGTTCGAACCTCCGATGTCGAGTGCTGCGGGATGGCCGGCAGTTTCGGCTACAAGGAGGAGTACGCCGACGTGGCCCGCGCTGTCGGCGAGCATCTCCAGGACGACCTCGGTGAGGTCAGCGGCGAGCGCATCGCCGCCAGCGGCACCTCCTGTCAGGCCCAACTCGATTACCTCTACGACCGACCGGTCCCACATCCGATCGAACTGCTCGCACCGCGGTAATCGGAACCAGCACAGCCCCCTTTTTATCTGAAGTCGCTTTGGACCCCGAAGGACACGCTGGCTGCCGTTCAACCTCTACCGACCTCACAGCGCCAGCAGAACGACCGAACTGCTCTCGAGTCCAAAACGAACTACGAAACTCACTTTGACATTTAAACTCTTTGCCGGGATTCTCGACGATAAATAAGTGAAAATCGCAATGAAACTGCCCCACATTAGGATCACATATGATGGCTACGCCGAATCACGACACATCCCTCCAACGAGACAAACAGCACGACACTGATCTCGCGGTGAGAGCGACTGGTGTCGCGAAGAGCTACGATTCGCCGATCCCGTTTACGAACTCTGTCGACGTGCTCGACAACGCGACCCTCGAAGTCGAGCGCGGACAGGTCGTCGGAATCATGGGCGAAAACGGGAGCGGAAAGTCGACGCTCATGCAAATCCTCGCGGGTGTTATCGAGTCCGACGCCGGCACCGTAACCCGCAGCGGGACAGTTGGCTGGTGCCCGCAGGAACCACGTCTGTACGATCGGTTGACCGTCGACGAAACGTTCGAGCTATTCGGCCGTGCCTACGGACTGGCTGACGACGAAATCGAAGATGCACGCGACTGGCTGACCGATGTTCTCGATTTCGAGCGATTCCGGGAGCGACAGATTCGCAATCTGAGCGGTGGGAACCGACAGAAGATGAATCTCGCTGTTTCTCTTATGCACCAGCCCGACCTGCTCCTGCTCGACGAGCCGTACACGGGGTTCGACTGGGAGACGTTTCTCGCGTTCTGGAATCTCACCGAAGAACTGCGTGAGCGCGGCGTCGGCATCGCGATCATCTCACACATCATCAACGAGCGGGATCGGTTCGACGTTATTTACGAACTCCATGACGGTCACCTCCACCGCCAGGAGGTCGGTGCAGACGACACTGTGAACCCAGAGCCGACGGCTGATGGTGTCTCGTGCGAGCGCACGGCTGCATTTTTTGACCGGGCAGTCGACTCCGACCAGCACGGTCGAAACACGGAGGGGCAGAGATGACGACGAACAGACGAGTCTTCGCTGGGATCCGTACCAGCACGCTGTCGTTCTTTCGGGAGCCGTTCAACATCGCGCTGTTGTTGATCCTGCCCGCGCTGTCCATCCAGATCTACGGCGTGAGCCTCGGCCAGTTCCCAGAGATTGGGATGTTCGACGCCGCCGGATCGCTCACGGCGACTGGACGGATCACCGGCGCTGTCTTCGCCACGGGAGCACTCGCGGGCGTCCTCGGACTCTTCCAAATGATCAGCGCACGGAACGCTGATCGCCGACTCGTCATCTCCGGGTTCCGTCCGAGCGAGTTGGTCGTCTCTCGGTTCACGACCGTTCTCGTCGTCAGTCTCGCGATCAGCGCAATCTCGACAGCCACGCTCGCGTGGTTGCTCTCGGGTTCGCTCGACGCACCGCTGATCGTCTTCGGCAGCCTCACACTCGCAGGTCTCACGTACGGGCTGTTGGGGATGCTCGTCGGGACGATTCTCCCCCGAGAACTCGAAGGCTCACTGCTTCTCGTGATACTCGCAGACATGGACAACGTCTTCGCGAGTGGCCTGTTCGACATCGACGAAGAAATCACCCAGTTCGCCCCGCTCTCACATCCGCACGAACTCGTCTCTCAAGCCGTCTTTTCCGGCTCGCTCGCAACCGACCATCTGCTGCCAGCGGCCGCGTTTGTCGTTGCATTCGGAGTGTTGAGCGTCGGAGCGTACTCTTACACTCTCAGCGGAGGTGGCTCGTGATGGAGCGGCGCACGACGACCGCAATCGAGATGAGTCTGCGGGAATTCGCTCGCACACCTGTCTTGCTCGCACTGCTGGCGTTTCTCCCCGCCTACATGATCGGTGTCTTCGTCTGGCTCGTTCCAGACACGACCATCCCACTCACGATAGACGGCACGACGGTGACCGCCGAGATGTCGGCGTTCGCAGCCGCCTTTATGACTCCCGTCACCGTGGCCGTTCTCTCCGGCATCGTCGGGCTGTTCCTCATGCACACCTCGAAAATGGCCGACAGTCGATTGCGACTGTCTGGCTATCGTGCGCGGGAACTGGTCACCGCACGGGTCGGACTGCTCACTACTGGCAGTGTCATCGTGACTGGTGCTGCACTAGCTGTTGCGATCGTTGTCTTCACGCCGAACAACGTCGCCGCGTTCGCCGGCGCAGCCGTCCTCGTCGGCGTGACCTACGGCATCTTGGGCGTGATCGTCGGCATCGCAATCGACCGCCTGCCAGGGGTCTATATCATGCTCTTCACACCGATGGTCGATATTCTCATGTTCCAGAATCCGCTCGCGACAGACTCACCGGCCTGGACGACGGCACTCCCCGGCCACTTTGCGACGAACGCGCTCATGAGCGCCGCGTTCACATCCGCGAGCGGTCTCGACGAGCTCCTCGCCGCAGGTGGGTACGTCCTCGTGCTCCTGGCTATCGGAGTGGTCGTCTTCTACCGGGCGACCATAACGAACTGAACTCCCGTCGACGACGCTGGCCCCCATTTCTCCGCGGCTTTGCATCAACTACGGCTGCTGTCGAAATGCGGGCACGAATCTGAGACCCGCGGCGCTGGCCCGTAGTGCTGCTGTACCCGGTAGCCGAACTGACGCGTCGTACAGATTGCTCTCCAGGTCGGGACCTCAGCTAAAACTATAAAAAATATGCTATTTCTGCAGCGTTACAGCAACTTCTCGATCAGGTACTCGACCGGACTCGTCGCTTTCTCTAGATCTGCCGTGCTTGGGTTGTCTTTGAGGGCCGTACGCGATTTCGGGGACGGGGTCGTTTGGTCTGTCATCACTCCTTGCTATGGGCCGGACTCGTAAGTATATGTCGAATTTTCTATGTTTTCTCACGCGAAACGGTGCTCCGGGTGTGTCTCGATTCGAGCGACAGCCTGAGACCGTTATTTCTGGCCGTAACGTTTCTGTAGCGGTGTTCTGGGGGCATAGCGAGTCCGAGAGCCGACGAGCACAGCGTTTCCTCATAGCGAACGACGAGTTTCGAACAGCCTTATCAAAACCCCCGGCGTAGACGTGAGCATGTCGGACGACCGGGTTCGTGCGACCGAGACATCCATCCGGGTGCTCGAAGCGATCGTCGAACTCGACGGGGAGGCAGGGATCACCGAACTTGCGACCCATCTCTCCCTCGCCAAGAGCACGATTTTCAAGCACCTGAACACGCTCGAAGCGAACGGGCTGGTCGTCGAGTACGACGACCGGTATCGGATCGGACTGCGAGCGCTGGAATTCGGCGGCTACGCCCAGCGGTACGACGGCGTTTACGACACGGCGTACCCGGAAGTCAGACAACTGGCCGAAGACTCCGAAGAACTCGCGAATCTCATGTTCGAGGAGGGTGGTAAGGGTGTGTACGTCTACACCGCGGAAGGCCCGAAAGCGGTCGATATCGACACGCAGACCGGCCGACGGGTCCATCTCCACTCGACGGGCATCGGCAAGGCAATTCTCGCGACGATGTCCGACGAGCGCGTCGACGAGATTGTCGACAGGCACGGCCTCCCGGCAGCGACTGAGCACACCATCACTGACAGAGATGCGCTGTTCGCAGAAATCGAGCGAATCCGCGAGGAGAACATCGCCTACGACCGCGAGGAATCGATCGAGGGGATGGCCTGTCTCGCTCGCCCGCTGTCGGTTCCGGGTCCGCGCCCGGCGGCGATCAGCATCACCGGGCCTGCGAGTCGCGTGATGACCGGCGAGACCGAACAGCAACTCAGAACCTACCTCGATCAGGCCGGCAACGTCATCGAACTCAATCTCAAAGGGTAGCGTTCGTAATGAAGAAACACAGTTGAAACAGCGGTGGAGCAGGACTCACCGCGGCTGATCCACTGGCTTCGAGCCATCGGTATGTCCTCAGGAATTCTCACGCGCCTTCCGTGCGCGCTTTCGTAAATACGGCCTGACCGAGGCCGATCTAGCCGGACTTGCTCAGGATCAACTGGACTGCCGCACCGCCGAGGTCGCTCCGGCCGAAGGTGATGTCTCCGCGGGACCGCTGGACGATCCAGTTGACGACCCAGAGACCGATGCCGCTGCCGTGTTCCAGCGAGTCCTCGGTCCCGGATTTGATCACGTTGCGCTCTGATGCCGGGATGCCCTCGCCGTTGTCCGCGACCTCGATAGTCACCCATTCGTCGTCGCTGGTGACGGTGATCTCGACGACGGGTTCGTCCGATGGGTTGTGCTCGATACCGTTCTCGATGAGGTTTTCCAGCGCAAAAATGAGTCCTGGGATCGCATAGATTTCCAGATCCTCGGGGACCGAGACGGTAATCTCGGCGTCCGTACCCGCGAACTGGTCGGCCGCACTCTCGACTGCCTCGGCGACCGAAACGGTCTTTCTGTGCGGTCGCTCGTTGAGCAGGTCTCCCGCCTTTTTCATCTTCTCGATCATATCGACCGTCTGCCAGGAGTGGTCGAGGATCGTCTGTACCCGGTCTTTTTGTTCCGGTGGTACGTCCTTCGCGAGGGTGCTCGCTTCTCCGATGATCAGCGCGAATTGGTTACGGACGTTGTGTCTGAGTAGCCGGTTGATGACTGTGAGTCGCTGCTGGCGCTCCGTTCGCTCCGTGATATCGCGGATCATTCCCACCGTTCCGTTGAACTCGCCGTCGGACTCCAGCACCGAAATGTGATGGGCGACCGGGAACGTTTCCCCGGTCCCCGAGAGCGCCTCGTATTCGACGATCCGTGTCTCCATGTCGTTTTTGTCGCTGAGAAGCGTCCGGACGGCCTCGTACAGTTTGTTTTCGCCCGCTTCGGTCGTCGCTTTGCCGAAGTAGCTTCCGACCATCTCTTCGTAGGCAGTCTCGTAGATATCGGTCATCGCCGGATTGACTTCTTGGATGATCCCGTCCTCGTCGACGTAGTACAGCGGATCCGGGACTGTTTCGGTGATCCGCTCGTACAGGGTTAGTTCCTCGATGCGTTCGTGATACGGAGTTGCGTCGTGGACGATCCCGATCGTTCCGTCAGCCTCGCTCGTCGAGACGGTGTAGATCTGCAGGCGTTTCGTCTCCCCGTCTGGCGTTTCGAGGAGGAGTTCCGACTGCTGGTCCGATTGGAGGTCTCCAACGCCACTGAGGGAACCGTCTCTCTCCGGTCGTTGTGGGTCCGTCCGGGCGGCGGTGAGACAGTCGGACAGCTGTGCCCCGATCAGCTCTTCGGGCGTCGAGTCGAGCAATCCTGCGAGTGTTTCGGAAATCGCCGTTATTTCTCCGCTGTCGCTTAGCTCGAAAAAGTCGATCTCGTCGTACGCTGTCAGCCGCTCGTACTCGTTCGGTTCGCTCGCTCTCCGTCCGCCGTATGCGGTGATACGACGGATGAACACCTCCGTCTGGTCCGGAAGCGCCGATCTCCGAAAGTAATCCGAGGCGCCACGATCGAGGACATCGTCGGGAGCGGTGTCCTCGTCGAGGAGGGCGACGATCGCTGTGCTGGGCCACGTATCCGCGAGTTCCTCGACGGCTCGGAGCGAATTTGCCGACAGATCGACTACGATACACTCCGGTGCCGGTTCGCCTTCTTCGGGGAGCTCCGTGCTGACCTCGGTTCCCGACCGTGCAAGCAACTGTTCCGGTGGTTCCCCCAGATAGACGATCATTGCTCTCCCCGAGCACCCCACTGCATGTTGTCCCACAATATAGTACAAACCATATAAATAACGATGGTACGAGTGACCGTGACGTGGTCCCGAAGCTTTGCTCTGCGGAGATATATCAGAAATCCGACAGCGACGCTTGATCGAGCGCCTGTAGCGCGTCCTGGCTGGTCTGCCAACTCGCCCGAGCGCAGTCGGGGAGTTCGCCGTGCTCCCGGACGAACGACTCCAGAAACTCCCGCGTCGTCGGATCGCTCGGATAGCCGCTGCCGACGGCACCGTACTCGGTGGCCAGTTTGTCGACGTGTGCCTCCCGTGCGACCTTGGCGAGAATACTCGCCGCGCCGACGATCGGATACTGCTCGTCAGCGCCGTGTTCGGCACGCAGATCGACCGAACAGTCCAGTTCGCTGGCGACGCGGCGCTCGAAACGGACGGCGTTGGTGTCGCCGGCGTCTGCGTAGCCCGACAGGCCGTCTTCGACGACGCCAGTGAGTGCTTCGCCGTGACCGGCGACGGTGAGTGAGTTCATATCGGTGTCGGGATCGTCGATGCGCTCGACGGGAATTTCGACGATTTCGGCGGTGGCAACCTCCCGAATCGCGGTATCGAGTTCCTGGCGGCGCTGGGCCTCGATATCTTTCGAGTCGCCGACATCCGCTGGCAGTTGCTCGGGGTCGGCCCGCACTGCGGCGACGAACATCGACCCGAGAACGGGCCCTTTGCCTGCTTCGTCGACACCGAACTCCATACCGCGAGTGCGAGACCGGAGAATAATTTTCTTGTGATGTTCCCGTTTGCGAGGGGCCGGTCACTCGGTATCTGTGCTCGTATCGAGTCCAAGTGCCTTGTTCAGCCCGCAGAAACAGGTCACGGCGTTGATTCCGAGTCCTGCTGCCGCGATGGCCGCGACCGTGCCCAGCGAGCGCCGACCCGCCCGCAGCGCAGAGAGGGCGACGATTGTGAACCCGACCGCCAGTACTGCGCGAACGATACGGTCCGTTCCGCCGACGTTTCGTTCGATCTCCATACTACCGTCTTAACGCGCCAGCATCTTGAAATTTCAGTCGACTTCTTCGATCAGAAAGGCCGCTGAGCCACAGATCCGGCACTGGTCGCCGTGCCGGACCGCGACGACCTGCCCGCCGCAGTTGAGACAGTGCAACAGCGTGCGATTCGGCTGGTCGAGTGCATCTCGGATTGCCTCCGTCTGTGGCGAGATGAACGGCATCTGTCGGAATCACCTGTCTTATCATGTGAACGATTCGATTAAATATCCGATTTCCAGTTAGTTGCCGGATCGATTCAGTTACGGTTCGACTACGGTTATCAGTCGTACTGCTCGACGATGACGGCCTCAGAGCTACAGCGGAGACAGGAGCCACCGTGTCGGATCGCGACGATCTGTCCGCCGCAGTTGAGACAGTGCAGCAGTCGACGGTTCCCCTCTGCCAGCGCCTGCTCGATTTCTTCGGTCTGTGGTGGGATCAGCGACATCTGGCGTCAATCGGACGTTCATACGGTCTATGGGAGTAAATATCCACTGTCGGCCGGAGTCGAAGACATACTCTTTCGGTTACAATACTGAATTTCAGCGAACACTTTTGATCGTGTACCCGCAGTATCCAGACATGAGCGGAACTCGTGACGAAACGGGAGAGGGGGAACTGGCTCCCGCCGAGGCGTTCTCTGTCATCGCGAACGAGACCCGACTGGATATCCTCGAATCGCTGTGGGAGTACGAGGACCGGCCGATCAGGTTCTCAGCGCTGTTCAGCCGGACCGATCTGGACGACAGCGCGCAGTTCAACTACCACCTCCAGGAACTCACCGACCAGTTTGTCGTCAAGACCGAGGCGGGCTACGATCTGAGTCACACCGGCGGGCAGGTGATCCGCGCGCTCCGAGCGGGGACGTACACCCACTCACCGGAGGTCGATCCCTTCGAGGTCCCGGGGGAGTGTACGCACTGCGGCGGCCCGCTCGAATCAAGCTACGAGGACGAACAGTTCACGATCACCTGCCGGAACTGCGGCAAAGCACACGGGAAGTACCCCTTCCCGCCCGGCGGGCTTGAGGACCGCACCGAGGCCGAAATCGCGACGGCCTTCGACGAACGAGTCCGCCATCTGCACTGTCTGGCGGCCGACGGCGTCTGCCCGGAGTGTGCCGGCCGGATGCACACGACGCTCACCCGCCAAGGCGAGTGTTGTCTGGATGTCTCGCTACGGGCCGAGCACCGCTGTGAGCGGTGTCGGCACAGCCTCTGTTCGCCGGTCGGACTCGTGTTACTCGACGAAGCTCCCGTCGCCGCCTTCTACGACGATCACGGCATCTCGCTCACCGACCGGCCGTACTGGACGCTGCCGTGGTGTGTCGACGACGCCTACTACGATGTCCAGTCGACGGAGCCGTGGCGGATCGAGGTGGCGATTCCGCTCGACGGCGAGCAACTGCGGGTCGCGCTGGACGGCGAGTTACGGGTCGTCGAGACGACCCGCGAGTCCTGTGACGGGACGACCGAGTGCGTCTCACACGATTAGCCGTCGAGCATCGTGTCGAGATCAGCTACCACCGCATCGTAGGCGTCGTGTGCGGCGTCGATGTCGACCGGGTCGGCGATCATATTGAAAAAGCCGTGGATCATCCCCTCGAAGTTGTGATGGTGGACCTCGTTGCCAGCATCGGCCAGTCGCTGTGCGTAGGCGGCCCCGTCGTCACGGAGCGGATCGAAGCCCGCAGTGACGACCGTCGCCGGCGGCAGTTCCGACAGATCTGCTGCGAGCCGTGGACTCGCGTAAATATTCCCTTGGTCGATCTCGTCGTCGACGTACTTGTCGTGGAACCACTCCATCGTCTCCGCGGTCAGGAAGTACCCCTCGCCGTTTTCTTCGAAGGCCTCGGTCTCGGCTGCATCGCCCGCGACAGGATAGACGAGAATCTGTGCGGCGATGGCCGGGCCGTCCCGATCACGCGAGAGCAGCGAGACGCCGGCCGCGAGGTTCGCCCCGGCACTGTCGCCGGCAAGAACGATCTGTCCGGGATCGATGTTCAGTTCCTCACCGGCCCCGCTGGCGTACTCCAGCGCCGCGTAACAGTCTTTCAGTCCGGCTGGGAACGGATGCTCCGGTGCGAGCCGGTAATCGACGCTGAGAACCGGATAGCCGGTTTCGGCGGCCAGTTTCCGGGCCGGGCCGTCGTGGGTGTCGAGGCTGCCGACGACGAACCCGCCGCCGTGGAAGAAGACGATCAGTGGCGTCGTTTCCTCGTCGTCTCGGGGATCGTACAGCCGGACCGGAATTTCGCCGTCGGGGCCGTCGATGGTCCGATCCTCGATTGTCGGGAGGTCGATATCCGGGTCGGCCTGTGAGAGTTGTTCCTGGACCTCCCGGGCCTCCGGCGGCGAGAGTTCGTGAAGTTCCGGAACGTCCATCGATTCGTACAACTGGAGGAACTGCGTGACCTGTGGATCCAGTTCCGCTCCGCGCTCGGCAGTGATCTCTGTCATCATCACGCATACCGGGCGTCGGTAGCATAAATCCACCGTACAGACGGCCGGCATGGCCGTATCTCGAAGCCGGATGAACGGTTGGCCGGCCAGACTCGGCAATCGACGAACACGTCTGGAAAGCGATATTCCTAAGACGGTGCCCCGTTGAGAAGGGAGCGATGAGCGAGGAGACCGACTCACAACCCCGCCCTCCGCTGCAACGAGGCCGAGCGCTTTTGTCCGGGGCCGGTGACGCGCTCACGCGCAACCGGATCCGGGTCGCTCTGGTCCTCGTCCTCCTGTTGTCTGCCGGTGTGATCGTCGCCGGTGCAACGAGTGACGGCCTCTCGACCGCCTCGGCCGAGGCAGCACCAGACGCTCCGCCCGCTGACAATATCACCGTCATCACGGAGTCCGGCCGTGCCGGAACGCTGATCGCCTACGATACCGATGGGTCGGTACTCCACTACAAAGACGAACGCACGAAATACTTCGACGTCGACGAGGTCGAGAACACGTCGGCGACCGTCGAGTACACCGCGACGGATACGATTCACACGAGCGGGCCGTACTGCGACTCCCCGCCGTGTGCTCGCAACGTCATCGAGCGAGCGAATCTCACGACCGGTGAGACCGAGGTCATCGTCGAGCGGTACAACCACCAGGAGACCGCCGGCGAGTGGCACGACCACGTCCGCGTCAACGAGACGCACGTCCTCATCGCCGACATCCTCTACGACCGCGTGTACATGCTGAACACCGAGACGGGGATCATCGAGTGGGAGTGGGACGCACAGGCCGATTTCGACCCCGCAGAATCCGGCGGGTCGTTCATGACTGACTGGACCCACCTCAACGATGTCTCGTTGCTCGACGACGGCCGGATCATGGCCAGTCTGCGCAACCACGACCGCGTCGTCTTCATCGACCCCAAGACTGGCGTGCAGGAAGACTGGACGCTCGGCGAGGAGAACAACTACGATATCCTCTACGAACAGCACAATCCCGATTATATCCCCGAATCGGAGGGCGGTCCTGCTGTCGTCGTCGCCGACTCGGAGAACAACCGCATCAAGGAATTCCAGCGTGTCGACGGTGAGTGGGAACAGAGTTGGGAGTGGGCCGACTCACAGATCCAGTGGCCCCGCGACGCCGACCGCCTCCCCAACGGCAACACACTCATCACCGACACCCACGGCAACCGCGTGATGGAGGTCGACCAGAACGGCGACATCGTCTGGGAGGTCGGCTCGACGCTGCCGTACGAGGCAGAGCGAATCGGCACCGGCCCCGAGAGTGAGGGCGGCGAGAGCGCCGAACGGCTCGGTCTCGAAAGCCGGACACCGAGTGACAGTTCGGGCGACGAGAGCGGGAGCAGCGTCAGTTTCGACCCGCTGACCGGAATCGGACACTTCCTCGAGGACCTGCTGCCCCACCGCATCGTCAACGGCATCTACTTCGCAATGCCGGTCTGGTTCGGGGCGCCGCAGTTCGCCGCCGCCGGGGCCGGTCTGCTCGTCGGGCTCGGCTGGCTCGGCGCAGAACTCCGCTGGCAGCTTCGCGACGCCGGCGTTCGGTTCCGGCTGCCGGTCTATCGCGAGGACTGACGCAGGCGTCTCGGAGCCTTCTGCCGATTCAACGATTCGATCTGTTTGCCAGCGGTTAGCTCTGCCGTGTGACGAAGACGAGGATACCGACGACGAGGAGACCGATACCCCAGTAGACGGATGGATACGGGAGATATACGAGCAGAAGCGTCACGAGACCAGAGGTGATGAGCGACCACCCGATGGTCGTTCGAATCGTCATTGATTATCTCTCGGCTTCGGCCGAAATTGTTAATTGCTGGCTTCGATGGCTCGTCACTCGTGACCATCGGCTCTATTCGCGCGAGGAGATCTGAAAACTACCTGATTCGACAGCGACTAACTCAAAAAGATGGATAACTAACAGGTAGGCATGGCTATCGAGGCGGCGTTTACCATCAGGCAAGAGAACTTTCCGTTAAGTGCCGTCTTCAAGCAGCTAACCGACGTTACGATCGAACTGGACCGCGTCGTCCCGACGGGTGACGCAGTCGTCCCCTACTTCTGGATCTCTGCCGACGACACCGACAAACTCACGACAGACTTGAGTGCTGATCTCGGGATCAACCAAGTCAACGTAATCGATCAGGTGGAGAAACAGATGCTCGTGCGCATCGACTGGAATCTCGGCTACGAGAGTGTTCTGACCGCTATCGTGAACACCGATATTACGCTCGTTTCCGGGACCGGCACCGACGAGCAATGGACTTTCGAGGTTCGTGCGAGCGAGCAGGAGGACCTCTCCGAGTTTCAGACGTACTGCCGGAGCAACGATATTCCGATCGAGTTGACCGAACTGCACGCAATTTCGTCGCTCAGATCTGATCGAGAGTACGATCTCACAGACGGACAACGGAAAGCGTTGATTCTGGCCTATTCCAGCGGGTACTTCGACTCGCCGCGAGGCGCGACCCAAGACGATATTGCGGACAAACTCGGAATCAGCCGACAGGCAGTCTCGTCACGATTACAGCGCGGGACCCGACGCCTCGTGACGAGCACGCTCATCGTTCCCGAAGAGTGACTCCCTTACCCTTATAAAACCGTGTTGCACGAGCAAAAGCCATGTTCAACCCTGTGAATGTTCTCTGTTGAAGTAATGACAGACGCCCAAAAGATCTCTAGTAGCGTGGATATCACGGACTCGATAGACTCTGTTTGTTTCGATGCGGACGACGAACTGTTTCACGCGACGTACGACAGTGCTCGTGATTCGACGACTGTCGCGGTCGTTGCAGTGGTTGCGGCCGCTCTCGGCACGGATCCGTGTGCCCTGTCACCGCTGCAATCCACGCTGGATACGGACGCGCTCGACGACCTGGTTTCGGAGCCGCGGACCGAGAATTATAACAGTATTTCGTTCTCCTACGAGGCGTTCGAGGTGACAGTGACCAGCAGAGGTGCCATCGTGGCCGAACCTACCGAGCACACGTAGTTGGCATCGTCGCGTCCCTACTTTCTCCGTCTCGGCCGCCGACGGACAGTTAGAAAACGATAATCTGTTCGCCGGCGAGATATAGCCCTGCCAGAATCGTCTGGAAGGTCAGCGACCCCAGTGCGGAGAGGGTGACGAAGGTGCGCAGCCGCATCGTCGACAGTCCCGCTGGGAACGTACAGAGCCCACGGACGAACAGCATCGTGTTACTGATCGGGACGGCGAGCAGGCCCCAGCGGTCGAACCAGCCGTCGAACCGGTCCAGTCGATCCTCGCCAATCGGAAGCCACCCCCTCTGGAGCACGTACTCGCGGCCGCCGCGGCGAACCACGACGAACAGGACTGCCTGCCCGATTGTCGTCCCGACGACAGCGATGGCGACGACGGCGACGACTTCGGGGATGGAAGTGCCGATAAACAGAAGTGCGACGGGAACGACTAGCTCGCTCGGCATGAACCGCAGCAGCATCGTCCCCTCCAGGAGACAGAGTCCGAGCAAAATCACCAGCCCGAACTCCGAGGTGAGCCAGGCATCCAGCCACCCGGGGACGAACTCCGATTGTAACGGCAGCATCTACTCCAATTGTCTGCGGATTCCGAATATAAGGCTTTCTTCACCTGCCGAGACTCATCCCGAAGTTGGTCGCCGCGGCCCCCCCGAGGAGTACCGGCAGCCAGTAGACCACGCCGCGGTAGATGAGCACCGCGGCCGTGACCGTCGCCGCTGGCACGCCCGTCGCGGGGACGAGAATCGCGACGAACGCGGCTTCGATTCCGCCGAGCCCGCCCGGGAGCGGGGCCGCACCCGCGAGATTGCCAAGCGGGATCGCAAAGAGGACGACCGCGACCGGAACCGTCTGGCCGAGCGCCTCGAAGGCGACAAACAGCGCAACGCCTTGCAGCAGCCAGCCGGCCAGCGAGAGCCCCAACACGAGCGCGAGGCGGCCGGGACTCGTCGCGATCGTCTCGACGTGGCCGAAAAACCGCCTGGCTCGGTCCTGCAACTGGAGATCGAACCCCGAGGAGGGAACCAGTCGACCGGCCATAAACGCCACCAGTCGACTCGCGGCGTCGACCAGCGACCACCGATACCGCCAGCCCACTCCCAGCACGACACTGACCCCGAGAATGATTCCGATCGCCGAGAGGACGGCGTCTTGCACAGCCTCGCCGACGGTCGTCGTCGTCGCGTAGTAACTCACGCTGACGAGGATGAGCGTCACCGAGGAGATGACGTTGAGCACGTCGACTGCGCTGATCGCCGCCAGCCCCGTTTCGTATGGCTCGTCGGTCACCTTCGAGATGAGCAGGGCGGCGACCGGTTCGCCGCCAGCTTGGCCGAACGGCGTGACGTTGTTGGCGAAGACAGCCGCGGTGTAGACGAGAAACGACCGCCAGACGGTAACCGAAGTGTCGAGCGTTTCGAGGATGCTCCGGAGCATCAGCCCCCAACAAGCCAGCCAACAGATACCCGCGACGATGACCACTCCGATCAGTTGTGGATCGGCAGTCTGGAGCGCGGCGAGAACGTCCCGCCCACCGACGAGAAAGAGCAGGACAGCGAATATCACGAGTGTCCCGCTCGCTCCGATCACGAGTGCTCGACGCCGGTCCATACCTCCACTCCCGCTGTAAGCATCTTCAACTGTTCGGTCTTCGCGCAGGGTTTCTGACCGATAACCGAGTCCGCGGTATTTATATATGGGTACTGACAACCACGACAGGATGAGCGAGCGCTCCCCGTCGAACGTCCTCTTTGTGGTTCTGGATACCGTCCGCAAGGATCACCTCACGCCGTACGGGTACGACCGCGAGACGACGCCGGAACTCGGCAAGTTCGCCGAAGACGCGACGGTCTTCGAGAACGCCGTCGCCCCGGCACCGTGGACGCTGCCGGTCCACGCGTCGATGTTCACCGGCCGCTACCCGACCGACCACGGGGCGGATCAAACGAGTCCCTATCTCGACGACGTGGCGACGCTCGCGTCCGTTCTCAACACTTCGGGTTACGATACCGCCTGTTACTCCTCGAACGCCTGGATCACGCCGTACACCCACCTCACCCGAGGGTTCGAGCACCAGGATTCCTTTTTCGAGGTGCTGCCCGGCGACGTGCTCTCGGGACCGCTCGCGAGCGCGTGGAAGACGATCAACGACAACGACACGCTGCAATCGATTGCGAACCGACTGGTCCACCTCGGCGCGAAAGCCCACTCGATACTCGCAAGCGGCGAGGGCGCAGACTCGAAGACGGGCTCGGTCATCGACCGCACGCAGTCATTTATCGACGATGCCGACGACGACTGGTTCGCCTTCATCAACCTGATGGACGCGCACCTGCCGTACTACCCACCCGAAGAGTACCGCGAGGAGTTCGCTCCCGGCGTCGACCCCGACGATGTCTGCCAGAACTCCAAGGAGTTCAACTCCGGCGCTCGCGACATCGACGACGAGGAGTGGGAGGATATTCGCAGCCTGTACGACGCGGAACTCGCCCACATGGACGCCGAACTCGGCCGATTGCTCGACTGGCTTCGCGAGACGGGTCGCTTCGAGGACACCACGATTGTCGTCTGTGCCGACCACGGCGAACTCCACGGCGAACACGACCTCTACGGCCACGAGTTCGCGCTGTACGAGCAACTGACCAATGTCCCGCTGATCGTCTCCCATCCCGACATCGAGGAGGGCCGCCGGGAGGACCTGGTCGAACTGATCGACCTCTATCACACGCTCCTCGATGCTGCCGGCGTCGAGACGACTCGCGCGGATCGAGAGGCCGTCCCGCTGGATCGCACACGCTCACTGCTGTCGGCGGAGTACCGCGAGTTTGCGGAGCCGTCCGATCCCGGACAGGCGGCGCTCACTGAGGCCGAGGACGACTACGCGTTCGTCGAGTACGCCCAGCCGCTGATCGAACTCCACCACCTCGAAGAGAAGGCCTCCGAGGCTGGCATCACGCTGCCCGACGATCACCGCGGCTACGCGACGCTGCAGGCCGCCCGCGGCGAGCGCGGCAAGTACATCCGGGCCGACCGGATCCCCGACGAGGGCTATCGGCTGGACGACGACCCCGACGAATCGGACTCGCTCGATCCTGACGACGACGAGCGAGTCGCCGAGGCACAGGAGGTACTCGAACGGTTCGGCGAGGAAATCGACGCCCCGTGGCTCGGCGAGGGCGACGCTGGCGGCCCGACCGATCCCGACGAGGTGCTCGACGACGCCGACGAGCAGACGCGGGAGCGACTGCGGGATCTCGGCTACTTGGAATAGCGAAGTTCTGCCGATTCTGTCAGTTTTGGGCACTGTCACCTCGATAATCGTGAACCGTTAGAAATACCACCACCGACGTGATTGGGTAGAGTAACAGAATGCGATCCCAGCAGTTTCTCGAATCCGAGTGGGACTACTGTCTTGTGCTCGATTCGTGTCGCTACGATGTCTTCGAGTCGGTCTACGACGAGTATCTCGACGGCTCACTCGAACGACGCGAGAGTGTCGGCTCCTCCACCCCTGAATGGGCGTACCGCACCTTCACCGATAGCCACGACATCGCGTACTTCTCGGGCAATCCCTTCATCAACAGCCTGGGCATCCCGCTGTCGGAGCTGAAGTGGGGGGCCAGTTGTGATTACGACTGGACTGCCACCGATCACATCTCGACTGTGTTCGACATCTGGAAAGAACAGTGGGACGACGACCTCGGGACGGTTCCGCCGGAGGCCATGACTGAGGCGTTTGAGGACCATCAGGACGTCGCCGAGGAGGCCGACCGCACCGTCCTCCACTACATGCAACCGCACGCGCCGTATCTCAGCCGCGGCCAGGGCGGCAAACTCGGCCAGATCAAGGAAGGCATCAACCGACAGGCCGAATCCGACGGCGAGGGCGGTGTCGTCTCGAAGATCGGCAACACCGTCCGCCCGAAACTGGAGAAATCTCTCGAAGGCAGTTCGTTCGCCCAGAAAGCGGGGCTGTGGCTGGAGATGGATCCAGTCGAACTCGTCCGCGGTGGCACCCGCCAGACCGGACTGGAGTACCACGAACAGAACCTGCGGATCGCACTCGAAGAGATTGTCGACCTGATCGAAGAACTCGACGGCGATGTCATCGTCACCGCCGACCACGGCGAAGCATTCGGTGAGGAGGGCGTCTGGGAACACCACATCGAGACGTACATCCCGCCGCTGATGGAGGTGCCGTGGCTGGAGGTCGACGGCGTCGCCTGAGCGGAGTCGCCCACTCACACGATGTTCGTAAGCCACTATCTCGAGTTCGAGTCCCACGTCACCGGCGGCATCAGCGAATCCGTCGCCCACCAGCGCAAGATGCTCCGCAAACAGGGGATTACCTACACCACCGACCCGGATCTCAACGCCGATGTGCTCCACTGTAACGTCATGGGTCCCCGGTCGGTCTACTACGCCAAGAAGGCAGACATCCCGGTCGTCGCCCACACCCACGTCACCGCCGAGGACTTCGGAGAGAGTTTCCGATTTACGAACGCCCTGGCCCGCCCGCTACGGCCGTATCTGGAACGAGCATATAGCCTTGCGGACGCGCTGGTCTGTCCCTCCGAGTACAACCAGAATCTCATCGATTCCTATACCGACCGGCCGACGCGAGTGATCACCAACGGCGTCGACACGGAGAAGTTGGAGGGTTTCGAGGATCTGCGCGAGGAGTATCTCCAGCGGTACGACCTCTCGCCGCCCGTCGTGTTTCTGGTCGGTCACGTCATCAAACGCAAAGGACTGGAGACGTTCGTCGAAACTGCCCGTGCGCTTCCGGAGGTGGATTTCGCTTGGTTCGGACCCATCGACCGCGAACTGAAGGGTCGATCCACGAAGAAGTTGATCGACGAGTCGCCGTCGAACTGCACCTTTACGGGCTTTATCGAGGATATCCGCGGAGCCTTCGCGGCGGGCGATATCTTCTTTTTCCCCACCTACGAGGAAAACGAGGGGATCGCACTGCTGGAGGCGATGGCCGCCGGCAAACCGCCCGTCGTCCGGGATATCGAGACGTTCTCGTGGCTGACCGACGGCGAGGATGCAGTCAAAACCGACAGCGACAGCGAGTTCGTCGAAGCGATTCGGCAGTTACAGGATGACGAAGAGCGCGAGCGACTCGGCGAGAACGCCCGCGAACGAAGTGAACCGTACCATCTCGACGCGGTCGCCCCGGCGTACGAATCACTCTACGAGGAGGTATGTCAATGATAGTCGACACAATTTCGGAGGCTCAGGTATGAACGTTGGATTCTTCACAGACAGCTATTTTCCCGAAATCGACGGGGTCACCTACACGCTTCAGTTGTGGTGTGACCGGCTCAGCGAGCGCGGCCACGAGACGGAAATCGTCTACCCGGACGGCGATTACGAACCCGAGGAGGGCGAGCATCCGGTCCCATCGCTGCCGAACCCCTTCTATCCGGGCTACTGTGTCCCGACCTACCGGCGTCCGTCGAAGCTTCCCGACCTCGATCTGGTCCACTGCCACGGCCCGGGGCCGGTCGGCTGGCTGGGCGTCCATTACGCCCACAAGTACGATCTCCCGCTGGTCTACACGCATCACACCCCCATCGAGGAGTACTTCCATCAGGCACTGCCGTGGGAATCGGTCGCGGGCGTGCTGAGCGAGCGGTATCCAACGCTCGAAAGCAAGTATCTGAGCCTCTTCGACGTGGTGACAGCCTCCACCAGCCGGATCGACCGCGACGTGGATCACGTCCAACTGCCCGTCGGCGTCAACATGGAGTTCTTCCAGCCGACCGACGAGCGGTGGTACGACGGCGAGACAGTCATCGGCTATAGCGGCCGACTCAGCATGGAAAAAAACGTCGCCGAACTGTTCGAGGTCGCCGAGGAACTCCCCGAATACGAGTTCGTCATCGTCGGCGAGGGGCCGCGCCGGCCCGACCTCGCTGCGCGCAAACCGGACAACGTCACGCTCCGTGATTTTCTCCCGCGAGAGGAACTCCCGATTTTCTACTCCTCCATCGACGCGTTCATCACCGCCTCGACTGCCGACACGCTCGGCCTGTCGACGCTCGAAGCCAACGCCTGCGGCACGCCGGTCGTCGCTGCCGACGCCCCGCCGTTCGACCGAACGATCGGCGTCAACAACGGCCACCGGTACGAACCCGGCAACATCGACGCCGCCGTCGATGCCATCGAACAGGTTCTCAGAACCGACCGGGACACCCGAAGCGCGATCGAACAGTACAGCGTCGGCCGAACGATCAACCAACTCGAAACGCTCTACGAGGGACTCTGCAACGGCACCATCGAGGATATTGAACTGGACTGATCGACTCGCTGTCGTGCGACTCAACTGTGAGCAGCTATCCCGGCGACGGCCGAACCGGTCCCTGGCGAAGCTATTCTCGGAACTGATGGGATAGAAAAGACGCCCAGCGATTTTCATCACGCAGAGAGTCTGTCCGTCCATTTATAAGCAAGATTCCAGTAGGGGTGGATATGTCAGACCTAGTCGTTTCGGGGAACGAACTCGGAAGAGGGGGACGCGAGCCACAGCAGGAGACCAGCTATCCGGAGCGGACCGGTGGGTCCGGAGGTTCAGTTGCCGGCCACGACACGACGCCGTGGGGGACCTATCCACAGTGGAGAGACCACATTCGGGGTCCCCGTTAGACTGTTCACCGACACAGATGACAGCAAACACTAACCAGATCGATTGGACTGCACAGGATCTCCAGATCGGCACTGATTCCATCGTGACCACGGTGTTGTTCGTCGACGATGACGAAGACTTCGCGCCGCTGGTCGCTCGGTATCTCGAACGCGAACACGGCTTCGACGTCAAGACAGAGGCCAGTGCAGAGGCGGCCCTCGAACGGCTGGATGCCGACCCGGAGATCAGCTGTGTGGTCAGTGATTACGCCATGCCCGGCATGGACGGCCTCGAATTCCTCGATGTCGCCAAATCCCGCCATCCAGAACTGCCGTTCATTCTGTTCGCCGGACAGGGATCGGAGGAAGTCGCCAGCCAGGCGATCCGACTGGGTGCCGACGACTATCTCGAAAAGGACACCGGCGACACCCGGTACGAACTGCTGGCGACCCGCATCGACAACTGCGTGACAATCGCCCGTCAGCAACAGAAACTACAGGACATCTACGCAGCGATCGAAAACGCCGGCCACGCGATGGTCGTCACCGACGCCGACGGCACCATCACCTACGCCAACCCGACGATGGAGCAAATCTCCGGCTACGAGGTCTCCGAGTTGAAGGGGGCGACCCCTGCGCTGCTCAAATCGGGCGTCCACGGCGAGGAGTTCTACCAGCGGCTCTGGGAGACGATCACCGACGGCGAGGTCTGGGAAGGAGAGGTCGTCAACGAGCAGAAAGGCGGCGAGCGCTACGTTATCGACCAGACAATTTCGCCGATTACCGAAGATGGCGAGGTCACGGGCTACGTCGCGATCAACCGCGATATCACCGAGCGCAAGGAACGCGAGCGACAGCGGGCGTTTTTCGAGCAGGCCGTCGAACAGGTCGGGACCGGGATCGCTGCCTACGACAGCGACGGCACTATCACCTACGCGAATCCCACCTACGCCGGCATGCTCGGGGCGACTCCCGAACACCTCGAAGGAGAGCCAATCACGCACGTCAACCCCGAATTCGACGCGGACCGGTTCGACGACTACTGGGACTCCTTCGAGGAGGGGGAGATCCGTCGCCGAGAGACTGTCAACCGTCGTCTGGGGACGGACGATACCTTCCCCGTCGATACGGTCACGACACACGTGCGGATCGAAGGCGAGGAGTACCACGTCGGGACGATTCAGGATATCACCGACCGGAAGGAGCGTGAGCGTGATCTCCGGACGTTCCGCAAGGCTGTCGAACAGGCCGGCCACGGTGTGCTGGTGACCGACGTTGACGGCACAATCGAGTACGTCAACCCCGCCTTCGAGGAGATGACTGGGTTCGACCGTGAAGAGGCACTCGGCAACACGCCCGCGATGCTCAAATCCGGCGAGCACGACCAGGAGTTTTACCAGCGGCTCTGGCAGACGATTCTCGACGGCGAGGTCTGGACCGGTGAGATCATCAACGAACGCAAGGACAGCAGACAGTACGTCATCGACCAGACGATTGCCCCACTCACGGACGACGACGAAATCACGGGCTTCGTCGCGATCAACCGCGATATCACCGAACTCAAAGAACAGCGCCGAGAACTACAGCGGCAGAACGACCGTCTCGAAAACTTCGGGCGGACTGTGGCCCACGACCTTCGCAATCCGCTTAACGTCATGGATGCCAATCTCGATATCGCCCGGACCGCCGACGACCCCGAACAAGCCCACACACGAATGGCGGAGGCCATCGACCGCATGGAAACACTCATCGAGGAGTTACTCGCGCTGGCCAAACAGGGCAAAAGTGTCCTCGATCCGGCACCCGTCTCCCTCGAAACGGTCGCCCGGGCGGCGTGGGACAACGTCGACACACAGGTGATGACTCTGACTGTCGACGGCGATGCGACACTCGAGATGGACCAGTCTCGCGTTCAGGAACTGTTCGCGAATCTGTACCGAAACACCCGAGAGCACGCCGGTCCGGATGCAACCGTCCGCGTCGGGCCACTCGACGACGGATTTTACATCGAAGACGACGGCCCCGGCATCCCGACCGAAACTCGCGATGACGTTCTCAAATCTGGCTTTACCACCTCCGAGGAAGGAACCGGGTTCGGGCTGACAATCGTCAGACAGATCGCCGACGCCCACGACTGGGAGGTCGAGGTTACCGACGGCACCGACGGCGGCGCTCGCTTCGAACTCCGAACTGACGAGTCACGATCCGTGAACCAGTGAGTCCCGAGAAAACACATAACTATACTGGCCTTTCATGATGTGTGTTCACGTCTGTGAGCTTATGACGCCAGCTACGCCGCGCTCCCATCGACTTGAGAAACGACATAGAATAAATAGCTCCTGTCGTCCGAATCCAAGACAATGACACAGAAGCATCGACTGACGCAGCTATCGAGTGGGGTGTCGGGTCTCGACTCCCTGCTCAACGGCGGCTTTATCGACGGACGGCTGTATCTCGTTATCGGCCCACCCGGAACTGGGAAGACCACCCTCGGCATGGAGTTTCTGCGAACGGGCCTCGACGACGGGGAGTCGGTCCTGTTTATCCACGGTGAGGAGTCGGAGGCCGGTTTGCGTGCGAACGCCGCCGCGCTCGGAATCGATATCACGGACGCCTCGTTTCTCGATATCGGGCCGGAATCTGAATTTTTCAACGGCTCACAGTCGTACGATGTCGTCCGACCCCAGGACGTTGCCGACGAGAACCTCATCTCTGACGTGCGAACCGCCATCGAAGAGCGGGATCCGGACCGAGTCCTCATCGATCCGATCACACAGTTTCAGTATATCGAACCCAACGAGTACCAGTTCCGAAAGCGGATCATCTCCTTCGCGCGGTTTCTCAAAAACCGGGGGACGACTGTGCTCGCGACGAAGACGCCCAGCGGCCAGATGGACACGCAACTGCGCTCACTCAGCGACGGCGTGGTGAATCTCGCCTACGAGGAAGAAGAGGCGGGCCGCCGGATCAGCGTGCCGAAACACCGCGGTGTCGGCCAGCAGGATGGAACACACGGACTCGAAATCCGCGACGGTGGTGCTGAAGTCTATCCCGCACTTCTGCCGGATCAACACAGGCGAACCTTCGAGCCAACACCGCTGTCTTCCGGGCTCGACAATCTCGATACGCTGCTCGGCGGGGGACTCGAACGCGGAACGGTCACGATTGTCAGCGGACCATCGGGGGTCGGGAAGACGACGTTGGCCACGGAATTTCTTCACTCGGCAGCGACAAACGGCGACGCGGCACTGGGCTATCTGTTCGAGGAATCGCTCGAAACGTTCACCTATCGAGCAGAAACGTTCGGGCTCGACATCACAAGCCTTCGGGAAGCGGGAGCCCTGACCATCGAAGAGGTCACCCCGCTGTCGCTGTCTTCGGAGGAGTTCGCTCGGCAGGTCAAATCACAGGTCGAAGCCAACTCGCCCGAACTCGTCGTCATCGACGGGATCGCTGGCTACAAGACGGTAATCAAAGGCACCGGCGACACCGTCGATCTCCGGCGACGACTCCACGCCCTCACGCAGTATCTGACGAACATGAACACGTCGGTAATCCTGATCGACCAGCGAAGCGAGGTGATGGGGCTCCCGCAAGCGACCAGTACGAACGTCAGCTACGTTGCTGACAACATCATCTTCCAGAATTATCTCGAACTCGAAGGCGAACTCCAGCGCGTCGTCGGTGTGTTGAAAAAGCGCATCGGCGAATTCGAGACGGTGCCCCGTCGGTTCCGGATCACCGCCGACGGCCTAGATGTCGGGGAGCCGCTGACGGGGATCCACGGCGTTCTCGACGGTATCCCGGACCGAGCCGACAAATCGTGGTGAGAACCGAGCTATGGCCGAGCTCCAGTTACTTTTGCACGACGGAGGAAACCGCCACGCACTCGCCTCCGTGCTGGCGGACCACCACACGCTGGTGGTCGACGGGGACCTGCAGGACGCCGACCTCTTCATCGTCGACGAGCCCGCCCTACCCGCGTATCGAGCATCGCTGGAGCGATACCAGCACGAGCAACAGCCGGTGTTCTGTCCCGTTCTCTTGATCCGTCGTGAGCGGAGCCCGACCACGATCGATCTACCCGATCCGGCCGCCGAGACGGAGCCGTTTCTCGTCGACGAAGTCCTCACCGCTCCGGTCAACAAGCAGACGCTTCGGCGTGCTGTCGCGAATCTCCTCGCACGCCGCCGGCAGACTGAACAGCTCCAGGAGCGGACCGCACAACTCGAAGAACTCGCGAGCACGCTCCGACACGAACTCCGCAACCCGCTCAACATCCTCACGCTCTCGCTGGATACGGCACGGAACGCCAACCGCCCTGAGGCGCTCGACCGGTGTCAGCGCGCCGTCGACCGGATGGAACGGATGCTCGAGGAGACGCTGCTCATCGTCGAACAGGGGAACATCGACATCACGCTCGAACCGGTCGACATCGAAACGGTTGCGAGAGAGTGCTGGGATATCGTGTTCGATTCCGATGCCGAACTCTCCATCGAGACCGACCAGCAGATCCTCGCCGACGAGATGCGACTCCGGCAACTACTCGAAAACCTGTTCCGCAACGCTGTCGAGCACGGCGGGGCGGACGTGACCGTGACGGTCGGTCCTCTCGATGGCGGAATCGTTATCGAGGATGACGGCTCGGGGATCCCCGAAGCGGACTACGACCAAGTGTTCGAGGAGGGCTACACGACATCTAAAGCCGGCTCTGGACTCGGTCTCGCCGTCGTGAGAGCAGTCGCAGACGCACACGGCTGGGCGGTGCGGGTCACGACGGGAGGCAACGGCGGCGCTCGCTTCGAGATCACCGGAATCGAGACGAATCCAGTCGACGCCGAAACGTAATATGGCGACAGTTCAACTCCTCTTTGCCGACGAAGGCAATCGACGTGCAGTGGCATCGATCGTAGCGAAGCGACACACGCCACTCACCGACGACCAGCTTCAGGACGCGGATCTCTACATCGTCGACGAGGCGGTCTTCCCGGACTACCGGGCGGCGCTCGATGCACACAAACAGGAGACGGAGCCGGTCTTCTGTCCGGTCGTCCTCGTCCGTCGGGACCGGACGGCAGTCTCGGTCGAGATTCCGGATATTGCCGACCGAGAGCCGCCGCTGCTCATCGACGATGTCGTCCGGGCACCCGTCAGGCAACAGGCGCTGCTCCGGACGCTGAGCAACCTGCTCGCCCGGCGAGAACAGACGGAGGGGCTCACTGCAGATCTACGGGACCGGACGGCACAACTCGAAGAGGAACACGAAAAGTACCGGACGCTCGTCGAACAGAGCGAAAACGGGATCGCAGTCGTCCAGCGCGACGAGTTCGTCTTCGTCAACGACCGATTGACAGACATCCTCCACCGCGACGCGGCGACGCTTCTGGACTCGTCGCTGGAGACGGTCCTCTCCGGGGCCGATAGCGAACTCCTCGGGCGGTGTCGCGAGCAACAGTCCGCCCCGGCGGACGACCCAGCACAGTACGAACTCACGGTTCAGACGCCCGAGGGGATTGCAAAACACATCGACCTTCGGGCTTCTCGCATCGAGTACGAGGGAGCGCCTGCGTCGCTGCTGTTGTTCCAGGATGTCACCGACCGCAAACAGCGCGAGCGGGAACTGCGCCAGTTCAAAAACGCCGTCGAACAGGCCGGTCACGCGATCATCGTCACGGACGAGCGGGGAGTCATCGAGTACGTCAATCCCGCCTTCGAGGAGATCACCGGCTACGCTGCCGAGGAGGCCGTCGGATTGACGCCGCGCATTCTCAAATCCGGCGAACACGGCGAGGAACTCTACAGCCGTCTCTGGGAGACGATTCTCGACGGTGAGGTCTGGAACACCGAGATCGTAAACGAACGCAAATCTGGTGAGCGATTCGTTGCCCTGCAGACGATCGCCCCTATCAAAGACGCTGACGGCTCGATCGAGGGCTTCGTCGGCATTCAAGACGAGATCACGGATCGCCGGCTCCGCGAACAGCAACTCGAAGTCTTCCATCGTGTCCTGCGACACAACCTCCGTAACAAGGGGACCGTCATCCAGGGCCATGCCAACACGCTGTCGAGAGAGCTGACTGACGAGACGGAACTGGACCGAATCGAGACGATCCAGGAAAACGTCCAGTCGCTGATCGATGTTAGCGAGAAGGCCAACCACGTCCGTGAGGTCATCGCCGAGACATCCGATACGCAGACCCAACGTGACCTCGTCTCGTTTCTCGAACGAACCGCCACCCAGTTCAGCGACTCCTACCCCGATCGCACACTCGATCTCGATCTCGGTGCCACGACTGGGACCACGGTCGACGCGAGAGTGGCCCCCGCGCTCCAGGAACTGATCGAGAACGCGCTGAAACACTCTGACGGGCCACAGCCACACGTGACAGTCTCGCTCACCACCGACCAGCGAAAGGCGACTGTCACCATCTGCGACAACGGCCCCGGCATCCCAAACCAGGAACGACGCGCACTCGAAGAAGGGGCCGAACGGCCGCTTCAACACGGGTCCGGACTCGGTCTGTGGCTGGCGTACTGGCTCGTCCATTACGTCGGCGGCGAGATCGAAATCGATGTCGACGATCAGGGGACGACCGTCTCCGTCGAACTCCCCATGCAGTGACGGCGATCCGAACGGTTTCACTTTCAGTGTGCTCTGACAATGCCTTTACCGGATGCCGACGTAGGGCTCGGGTATGACGCGGATCTTGCATACGGGCGATACTCATCTCGGCTATCAGCAGTACCACCTGCCCGACCGCCGCGAGGACTTCCGGCGAGCGTTCGAGCGGGTGGCCGAGGACGCCATCGCCGAGGATGTCGACGCCGTCGTTCACGCTGGCGACCTCTTTCACGACCGCACGCCCCGACTCAGCGATATCATGGGCGCACTCTCCGTCTTGCGTGATCTCGACGACGCTGGCATTCCCTTTCTCGCAATCGTCGGCAACCACGAAGGGAAACGCTCCCAGCAGTGGCTCGATCTCTTCGAGTCGATGGACCTGGCCACACGACTGGGCAGCGAGCCAGTCCAACTCGGCAACGTCGCTTTCTACGGGCTGGATTTCGTCCCGCGGTCGAAACGCGACGACCTCGACTACGAATACGAACCCCACGACGCCGAGTACGCCGCCCTGGTTTCGCACGGCCTCTTCGAACCCTTCGAGCACGGCGACTGGGACGCCCGCGAGATCAGCCGGGAAGCGACCGTCGACTTCGACGCGATGCTGGTCGGCGACGACCACGAGGCCAAGACCAAGCAACTCGACGACGGAACGTGGCTCACCTACTGTGGCTCGACCGAGCGCGCGAGCGCATCCGAACGCGAGGATCGGGGGTACAACCTCGTCACCTTCGAGGAGACCGTCGATATCCGCCGCCGTGGACTCGACACCCGCGAATTCGAGTTTCTCGACATCGAACTGCGGCCCGGGGAGGGCAGCGAGCGAATCCGCGAGCGTATCGACCAGCACGACGTGAGCGATTCCGTCGTGATCGTCCGGATCACCGGCGAGGGCGAACAGGTCATGCCCGCTGGTATCGAGGAGTACGCCGATGATCAGGGGGCGCTCGCGACGCGGGTCAACGACCAGCGCGAAATCGAGGACGAGACTGACGTGGAAGTCTCCTTTGCCGATCCCGACGAGGCCGTCGAACAGCGGATCTCGGAACTCGGGCTCAGCCCCGCCGCCCGGGATCTCGACGAGACGATCCGGGCGAGCAAGGTCGCCGACTCCAATGTCGCAGACAGCGTCGAACGCCGCGTCGAGGAGTTCGTCGACGAGGCCGATTCCGGCGCGTTTGCCGCTGCGGACACCGAACAGGACGAAGCCACCTCGCCAGCAGATGCCGACGACCAGCAGGCCGACCACCCAGCAGCGGACGGGGGCGACGACGCAGCACAGACTGATGAACCAGACAGTCAGGTTACGATGGAGGATTACCTGTGAGATTCGACCGGATCCGACTACAGAACTTCAAGTGTTACGAACAGACCGACGTGCGTCTCGATCCCGGCGTGACGGTAATCCACGGGCTGAACGGCAGCGGCAAATCCTCGCTGCTCGAAGCCTGCTTTTTCGCGCTGTACGGCGCGAAGGCACTGGACAAGACCTTGGACGAAATCGTCACCATCGGGGCCGAGGAGACCATCGTCGAACTCGAATTCACCCACGACGGCGGGAGCTACCAGATCCGTCGGCGGATCAGGGTCAGCAGCGGCGACGCCAGAACGGCCGAGTGTGTGATGGAAGGGCCTGGCGGAACGACCGAAGGCGCGACCGACGTTCGCCAGCGAGTCGCCGACCTGCTGCGGATGGACACGGACGCGTTCGTCAACTGCGCGTACGTCCGGCAGGGCGAGGTCAACAAACTGATCAACGCCTCGCCGTCGACGCGGCAGGACATGATCGACGACCTCCTCCAGTTGGGCAAACTGGAGGAGTATCGTGAACGGGCCAGCGACGCCCGCGTCGGCGTCGGCCGCGTCAGAGACGATAAACAGGGGGCGCTCTCCGAGGTCGACGAACAGATCGCAGCCAAGGAGTCCAAGAATCTCCACGAGCGACGCAACGAACTGCAGACCGAACTCTCGGAGCTACGGGAGAAAATCGACAATTACGAGGCCAACAAGCAGAAAGCCGAGCAGACCCGCGACCAGGCCGACTCGATCATCGAGGAGTACGAACAGAAACGCGAGGAACTCGACGACCTCGACGAGGATATCGAATCGCTGCGCGAGGAGATCCAGTCGACTGAGCAGACCCGAGCGGAACTGGCCGACCAGATCGACGAGAAACGGAGTGCTCGCGAGGAGGCCGAACAGACACGCGACGATCTCGTCGCCGCAATCGACGGCCTCGACATCGATCCCGAGATCCTCGACAGCGAGCGCGTCGCCGAGGAACGCTCGGCCGTCGCCGAGGAGATCGACGAACTGACCGAGCAGATTCGCGAGACGAGCGTCGAGAAACAGGAGGCCGACGGCGAGGCCGAGAATCTCCGCGAGCAGGCTGAGCAACTCGAAACGGACGCCCGGGAGGCCCGCGAGGAGGCCGACGAACTCGAAGCGAACCTCGCCGACACCGAGGAACTCATCGACTCCAAACGCGAGGATCTCTCGGAGATGGCAGACGAAATCGAGGAACTGCGCAACTCCTTCGAGGATGAACCGATCGAGTTCGGCGAGGCCGAGGAGCATCTGGAGTCGATCAGCAACGAACTCTCGGAGTGTCGCGAAACGCGGGCCGAACGCGAGGCGACGCTCGAAAACGAACGGGAGCGACTCGAAGAGGCCGAGGAACTGCTCGACGCGGGCAAGTGCCCCGAGTGCGGCCAGCCAGTCGAGGACTCACCACACGTCGAGACCATCGACGAGTACCGCGAACGAGTCGACGAACTGGAGACCGAACTGGAGACCCTCGACGAGCGTATCGACGATCTCGAATCCGATCTCGAAGACGCCGAGGAACTGGCGGATCGGGAACAGCGAGTCGCCGAACTCGAATCGAACCGGGACAACCTCGAACAACTGGTCGAGCAGCGCGAATCGAACGTCTCCGAAAAGCGCGACCGAATCGAAACGCTCCGCGAGCAGGCTGAACAGGCCGACACGGAGGCCGAACAGAAGCGCGAGGAAGCGAGCGAGGCCGACGAACGCGCCGCCGACTGTCAGGAGCAAATTGCCAGCTACAACCAGCAGAAAGCGACGCTCACCCAGCGGCGGGACCGACTCGAAGAACTCTCGGATGCCCTCGACCAAATCGATAGACTCACCGAGACCATCGATCGCCTGCGGGAGGACCGCGACCAGAAGGAGTCGCTGAACGACGAGCGCCGCGAACGGCTGGCCGAGAAACGCGAGCGGCGGGACGCCCTCCGCGAGGAGTTCGACGACGACCGCATCGAGCAGGCACGGAGCGAGAAAGCAGAGGCCGTCGAGTACATCGAGAACGTCACCGAAGCGCTCGACGAACTCGAAGCGCAGCAATCGAGTTTGCAGGAGCGAATCGGCGCGATTACGAACGAACTCGACCAACTGGCGGACCTCCGGGAGCGCCGCGAGGAACTCGCCGAGACGGTCGACCGACTGGAGTCGCTGCACGACGAGACTGCTGAGTTGGAGGAGATGTACGGCCACCTCCGCGCGCAACTGCGTCGCCAGAACGTCGACAACCTCGAACGGATGCTCAACGAGACGTTCGATCTGGTCTACGAGAACGACACCTACTCGCGGATCGAACTCGACGGCGAGTACCGCTTGACGGTCTACCAGAAAGACGGCGAAGAACTCGACCCCGACCAGCTATCCGGCGGCGAGCGGGCACTCTTCAACCTCAGCCTGCGCTGTGCGATCTATCGCCTGCTCGCGGAGGGGATCGAAGGCGCTGCTCCGATGCCACCGCTGATTCTCGACGAGCCGACAGTCTTCCTCGATTCCGGCCACGTCACCCAACTCGTCGAGTTGATCGAGTCGATGCGCGACCGCGGCGTCGAACAGATCTTGGTCGTCAGCCACGACGACGAACTGGTCGATGCGGCCGACGACCTGATCACGGTCACGAAAGATTCGACGACCAACCGCTCGACGGTCGAGCGCGGCCGCGGGGAACTCGTTCCAGAATTATAGCTCAGTCCGCTGCCGGGCCGCTCCCGCCGGCGTACTCCCGCGTCGCGTCGACGAGGATCTTCCGGTACTCGCTCTCGTCGGGATCGGCCGACAGCGAGCGGAACCAGCCTTTGAACCGCTCGAAGTCGATTTCCGGCGCGTCGGCCGCGGCGGCGTGAGCCAGATCGTACAGCCGGTGGTCCGGTTCGACGAGGCTGTGGCGTTCGACCAGTCCGAGCGCGAAGGCGGCGTTGACGGCCGTGATCTCGGGATCGCTGGCTGCACTCGTTCGGGCGGCGTCGGTTCCGAACCGATCCCACGCGGGCGCTGCTGGCTGATCGGCCAGCGCCGCGGCGACGCTCGATTCGAGGAAATCGACGAGTTTGCCCGCTGGCGCGACCGCCAGCCAGAGGTCGTCCGCGTAGATATCCTTCATGTGGTTGGCGATCTGCCGGCAATGCGTGAGTTTGCGCCGCTCGACGGTCCGTCCGGCCAGTGCGAGGAAGATCACTTCCTCCATCGACTGGGTGTGTGAGGGGTGGCCGCGCTCGTGGTGGTGCATGTGCGCGAACTCGTGTAAGGCGAGTTCGCGGGCCATCGCGCTCGTCGCGGCCTGCTGTGAGATCGTCAGTTCGTGTCCCTCAGCACCGTGCTGTACGCGCGTCCGCTCGTCGGGATCCTCGACGATCCGAACGGTCACCGGCTCCGCAAGCGTCGCCTCCCGCTCGAAGAGATCCCGCGCAGCGAAAAACGGCTCGACCGGGCCTGAGCCCTCGACCTGTACGTCCATAGACGCCCCTATTTAGGGTGTGCGGCCGTATTACTGTTGCGGGGATGTGAGCGAATCACATGGGCGTTCATTTCAGCGTCACGTACGCTAGAAATCCAACGGCGATCAGTTCGAGAATACGCATCCCGAGCACGACCTGGCCGACCAGCGGGTCCGTCGAGTACAGCATCGCCATGCTGCTGAAAAAGAAGGCGATAGCGACGAGATTCTCGATCAGCCAGACGACGCTGAAGGCGAGCAAGCCGAGCACCATCGTCGAGCGGAACTGCTGGTAGTTCCGGAACCAGACGACCGCCAGCGCGGCGAGCAGGACGCTGTTGACCGCTGTGATGGCGATTCCCGCAATCGTCGGTGGGCCCATCGCCATGGTCAGTTCACCTCCTCGGCGATATCCTCAAAGGTCTCCGTGTGTCGCTCGAACTGCTCGGTCAAGAAGTACAGCTTGCCGTAGTCGTGGTCGCTTGGTTCGACGACATCGTGTTCTTCTAGCATGTCCAAATGGTGTGTGATGGTGTTGTAATCGACATCCAGTTCGCCGGCGAGTTCGTTCGCGTTCCGCGGACGCTCACGGAGGTTCCGGACGATCCTGACCCTGTTGACTCCACCGCGGCTTCCGGCAAAGAGATACCACAGGGCCTTCTCCATGTGCTGTCTACTTGTGTAAATGGGGCAATCATAGACGTTTCGACATGCTACTCGGTAACCGTTCGTTCGACCCAGCCGGCCGCACCGTCCGGCGAGGAGCCAGTCTCTGCTTCGGTCTGGAGGTTCCCTTCTCCGTCGGTGGCGCGGACGACCACGTCGTGTGTTCCGTCGGGCTCGAAGGTGTATCGCCACTGCCGCCAGACATCTTCGTCCGGCAGTGGTTCGGAGAGGTCGGCATCGACCCACGAGTCGCCGCCGTCGGTCGAGACTTCGACGCGGCTGATCCCGCGCGTGCCGGCGTAGGCGTGGCCCGCGAGTTCGATTCGGCCGTCGTCCAGCTCGGTGATGCCTTCGTCCCAGAGTTTGGCGACGGTCTTGACCTCGCCGGTGCCCTCCCAGCCGCGTTCCTCCCAGTAACCGTCTTCTTCGGTGTTCAACAGTTCGATCTCGGTGAGCCACTTGACGTTGGTCTCGCCCCAGTGGCCGGGGATCAACACCCGGACAGGGTGGCCGTGGCTGGTGGGGAGTTCCTTGCCGTTCATCCCCCACGCGAGAAAGCCCTCCGCGAGCACGTCCGTTGGGAATTGGACGTAGTAGCCATCTTCGCCGCGCAACATTGCGCAGTCACAGTCGCTCTGTGGGTCAACCGAGTCGAGCAGCGGTCGGAGGGGGGTGCCGGTCCAGGCCGCGTTATCGAGTTTCTGTTCGTTGAGGTCCTCGCCGACACAGCGCAGGGTGACGAAGCGGTTTTCGACCTCGCGGTCGATCAGATCGTCGAACTCGATAGTCCGTTCCTGCTCGACATCGCCGGTGAACGTCAGCGACCATTCTTCGCTGGTAACTTCAGGGTCGAACTCCGCGATATCGACGTTGTAGAAGCCGTCGATGGGGCTCACGAGTCCGAGCAGATCCGCGCTGGCGGTGTCGAGTTCGCTCGCCTCGGCCTCGGCGAGACGTTTGTCGGCCCCTTCGGAGTTCGGGGCGTCCCCGAGGGGTTCGCTGCCGTGCAGGAGCCGACCGGTGATCGCCGCGACGCCAGCGAATCCGACCGCTCCGGCGACAGTGCCGAGCGTTCGGCGTCGCCGCAGGTTGATAGCTCCTGTTTCCGTCTGGAACCCACCGACGAGAGTGAAGACGGCCATCGGGCCTGCGGCCGCGAGCGCCAACAGTGGCTCGCGGGTCAGCGCCACGGTGAGCAACCAGCCGACGGAGCCGGCGACCAGGCCGCCGACCAGTGGCTGTCCGATTCGGTCACCGGCGCGCAGCCCAGCAAACGAGACCAGCCCAAAGAGTCCGAGGACGGCTGCAACCGCCATCGCGATGTGGAGGAGATGGCCCGCATCGCCGACGTTCTCGATCATGAAGGTGGTGATCGCACCGGGGGTCGTGTTAACTATCCACTGGTCGACGGGTGCAACGACGAACGTCGGCGACCATCCCACCGCGACGTAGGAGCCGGCAACTGCGGTGAGGCCGGCGAGGCTGGCCGTGAGCATCTCGCGTCTGCTGGGGCGTTCAGTCATGGTCTTGTCTGTACTAGGCCTGCTCGACTGTAACGATTGGGCAGTTCACTGTCGCGGCGCCTTCCGCGAGGACGTTCGCATCGGTGGCCGAATCGAGATCCGATACGCTCTCGAAGTCAGCGTTGTCGTACGGATTGACCATCCACAGCGGCGAATAGCTGGTGTCGCCCGGCAGCGTCGCGACGACGTTGTGCGTCTGATCGCTGCCGTCTTCGGTCATGAATCCCGAGGGCGGGCCGCCGCCCTCCTGACCGGGGTTGACGTTGAAGCTGACGTAGATCGGCGAGAGCGGCATCTCGCCGTCTGATACCTCGAAACTGTCCTCTTCGAACAGGAAGTAATCGACGACCTGGCCGTCGTACCAGCCCTGCACGACTGGCGCTTCGTCGTGGTCGTCGCCGTAGTGCTTCGAGGCTGTCGAGCCCTCGGGGACGATGGGGCAGTTTTTGATAATATCCGTCTGCTGGATGTCGTAGCCTGCCTCGGTGATTCCGCTGACGCTCGTGACCGTATTCGCCTCGTACTCGTCGGGAACGGTCACCATGTTGACTCGCCAGAAATCGTTGTAGCCGGCGTCGCCGGGGATTACGTCGACGATATTCAGCTGATCCGCCACCGGGTCGCCGTTCTCGTAGAAGAAGGCGTAGATCGGTGCCGGCGCAGTGGGCTGTACGTCGAAGTTGTAGTACTCGACCGTCTCCCCGTCGGGACCGAGTCCCTGTGTGATGAACGGCCCCTGGTCGAAGTCGACCGGTTCGTCGGGGCCGGGAAGGCCGTTTTCATCGGTTCGGACGAACAGCGTTCCGGCGTCCTCGCTGAACCGATCGATCGACGCCCGCGACGCCTCCGCGGGATCAGTCGGTTCCATTCCGTCGTCTTCCATCGTGTTCTCCTCGTTTTCCATCGTCTCGCCATCCTCGCCGTCTTCCATATCTCCCTCGTCGTCCATCTCGTCGTCTGAACTGCCGTCATCGTTGCTCGTACAACCGGCGAGTGCGACCGCCGCGATACTTCCGGTCCCCAGCAGGAACCGTCGTCGCGTTTTGTGATCTGACATGCACTCGAACCGACGAGAACGATACTAAAAGCAATTTTTCAAAAACGGGACAAACTTGGTTCAGAATCCGTCGAAACTCCGTGCAAACTTTGTTCAAAATCTCGCTTTCGTCCTGCGATTACTCGAAATAGGTTGTCGGCTATCGCTCTATGTCTGGTATCTTATACTACCGCGTAGATCCCGGATTCTTCTCGGTTCGTGGTATGGCAAGCTTTAGATGTGATCATAGACGCCCGACCACGAAACACCGTTACTTCGCGTTGCTCGTGACGTGCTTCGGACTCGCAAACAGCACGAGTCCGAAACACCGACACTTCACTTCGTTCGTGTCGAGCCCCGCAGTCGCGTGGCGACTGCGAAACACTGCCACTCCCTCCGGTCGTGGCAAGCTTCGAGTTCGCTCGAATCGCGAACTCGAAACACTATCCTTTTGACTCTCCTACCGGTATGCCTCTGTAATAATGGGCCGACGAAAGAAAATTGTAGAGGAATGCGAGTCGCTGATGAATACACCGGAGAACATCCGGAACATTGCCATTGCAGCACACGTCGACCACGGGAAAACGACGCTGACGGACAACCTGCTCGCGGGGGCGGGGATGATTTCCGACGACACCGCAGGCGAACAGCTCGCGATGGACACTGAAGAGGACGAGCAGGAACGTGGGATCACCATCGACGCAGCAAACGTTTCGATGACCCACGAGTACGAGGAGACGAACCACCTGATCAACCTCATCGACACACCGGGCCACGTGGACTTCGGCGGTGACGTGACACGCGCGATGCGCGCAGTCGACGGTGCACTCGTGGTTGTCGACGCTGTCGAGGGCGCAATGCCACAGACCGAGACAGTGCTCCGACAGGCACTCCGCGAGGGTGTCAAACCGACGCTGTTCATCAACAAGGTCGACCGCCTCATTTCGGAACTGCAGGAAGGCCCCGAGGAGATGCAGGAACGGATGACCGAAGTCATCCGCGACGTGAACGACCTCATTCGCGGGATGACCGAAGAGATGGACGATATCAACGACGACTGGACCGTCTCCGTCGAGGACGGTACCGTCGGCTTCGGATCCGCGCTGTACAAGTGGGGGGTCTCCCTGCCGTCGATGCAGCGAACCGGCATGGACTTCGGTGAGATCATCGACCTCGAACAGGCCGACAAACGACAGGAACTCCACGAGCGAACGCCGCTTTCGGATGTCGTGCTCGACATGGTCTGTGAGCACTTCCCGAACCCCGTCGACGCACAGCCCCGTCGTATCCCGCGGGTCTGGCGTGGCGACGCCGACTCCGACCTCGCAGAAGGCATGCGACTCGTCGACGAGGACGGCGAAGTTGTCTTCATGGTCACCGATATCTCGATGGACCCCCACGCTGGCGAGATTGCCACGGGTCGTGTCTTCTCCGGAACGCTCGAGAAGGGCCAGGAACTCTACGTCTCCGGAACTGTCGGCAAGAACCGACTCCAGAGCGTCGGGATCTTCATGGGCGGCGAGCGTGAGGAAGTCGACGAGGTTCCTGCCGGGAACGTCGCCGCCGTGACTGGACTGGCCGATGCAATCGCTGGCTCGACAGTTTCCAGCGTCGAGATGACGCCGTTCGAGTCCATCGAACACATCTCGGAGCCTGTCATCACGAAATCCGTCGAGGCGAAGAACATGGACGACCTGCCGAAACTCATCGAGACGCTCCAGCAGGTCGCAAAGGAGGACCCGACAATCGACATCGAGATCAACGAAGACACCGGCGAGCACCTGATCTCCGGGCAGGGCGAACTTCACCTCGAAGTCGTCACCCAGCGTATCGAGCGCAACCAGGGCATCCCGGTCACGACCGGTGAACCGATCGTCGTCTTCCGCGAAGCGCCGCAGGAATCCAGCCGCGAGGTCGAGGGAATCTCCCCGAACCGTCACAACCGCTTCTACATCACGGTGACGCCGCTTGACGGCGACGTGGTCGAAGCGATCAAGCAGGGCAAAGCGTCGATGGACATGCCCGAACTCGAACGCCGTGAGGCACTGCAGGACGCTGGCCTCGACAAAGACACCTCCCAGGATGTCGAGCACATCCACGGCACGAACATCATCATCGACGACACGAAAGGTATCCAGCACCTCAACGAGACGATGGAGCTGGTCATCGAAGGATTCGAGGAGGCACTCAACGACGGGCCGCTGGCCGCCGAACCGGTCCAGGGCTCGCTGATCCGTCTCCACGACGCCCGACTCCACGAGGACGCTATCCACCGCGGTCCGGCACAGGTCATCCCCGCAGTTCGCGAATCGCTGCACAACGCCCTGATCGACGCGAAGATCAAACTCCTCGAACCGATTCAGGAGGTCCGCATCGATGTGCCAAACGACCACATGGGCGCGGCAAGCGGCGAGATTCAGGGCCGACGTGGCCGCGTCGACGACATGTACCAGGAAGGCGATCTGATGGTCGTCGAAGGCGTCGCGCCGGTCGAAGAGATGATTGGTTTCTCCTCGGACATTCGCTCCGCGACCGAGGGTCGAGCGAGCTGGAATACCGAAAACGCCGGCTTCCAGGTCATGGCCGACAACCTCCAGCCAGAGACGATCACGATGATCCGAGAGCGCAAGGGAATGAAGACCGAACTGCCCGAAGCGATCGACTACTTCTAAGGAGCCACTTTTTCCCGTTCGGGTCGCCTTCGGCGACCGCGTGACGGTACAACCGTCACGCTATGAGGTTGCGGGCCAGCGGCCCGCAACCCACTCACGGCAAAAACTTGGGGAAAAAGAGCTGAACGCTCACTTCGTTCGCGTTCAGAAGATTGTGCTTGTCCGCGAACACAGCGGACTCCTTCCATAGACACCGATTATTCGTCGGACTGCTTCTCATTGCCGCGCATCTCGTAAATCTCTTCGGCCATCTCGATCAGTTTCTCTTCGGCCTCCTCCGGACTCATCTCGTCGGGAAGTGACCGCGCGTTACGTTCGCGGCGCTCGTGTTGGTCCGGCGTCTCTGACCGGCGGCGAGTTCGCTTCTCGGTGAAGTTCTCGTCGTCGACAGAGTGCGCTTCGTCGGTAAACATCTTGACGCCTTTCGCGGCGGCCTCTTCGCGTTCTTCGTCAGGGACGGTTTCGACGCTTGCGCTGGCCGCGATCATCTCGGCGTCGGGGCCGAGCAGTTCGTCGAGTTCGCGCCAACTGAGCCGGAGCAGTTCGCCTCGATCCACCAGCCGCGGCAAGGAGGGCAGCCGATGGAGCGAACAGCAGACATCCGAGCGCTCCTCCGGCGCGACTGCCTTCTCCACGGCCAGACTCTCCGCGAGAATCAGCGCCGCCTGTGCCTCGCGGCCGCCGTAGACGGGCATCTCTTCCAGTCCAGCGAGGCTGACAATCGTCTCGTCGCGCTTGCGTGACCCGCGATCGAAAATCTGCGTCTGGACGTGATAGCTGAACGGCGGTAGCTCCGTCCCGTCGACGGTATGTGTGCGTCGAATCCGGTTCCAGCAACCCCACGCGGTTTCTCCCTCCAACTTCAGCTCTGATTTTTCGAGCACGGCGAGTTGGCCATCCTCCCCGACGTAGGACTTGATCGTACAGGTCCCGCCTGCCGGCTTTCCGGGGTTGTTCTCGCGGTCGACGATGGTCGTCCCACTGAACGTGAAATCATTGTCCGGCAGGACGCGATCCGGGAGCAGCGACTCGATATGTCTCGTCACCCGACGATTGTACAGACGGCCTGGGTTCGAGCGACTACTCATTGCTCCCCTGTTCGTCTCTCCGTCACACGCCGGTGTATGCTAATCTTCCCCTCTAAGTATCAGTGGTGATAATAGAGGGTGGATCTTCCCTCAGTCTTCGCGGACGCTGGGGTGTTGAGTCGGCTCCTCGGGGTAGCGCTCTGTGAAGGCTTCTTGCATCCGGTCGAGCGTCTCCGCCTCGCGGCGAGCGCGTTCCTCGTCGTCGATTTCCTCACAGCCCGGCGGCACCTCCCGGCCGCGGTCGGTGAAGTAGCCTTCGGGGGCGACCCAGTCGTGATAAAATGGGATTTCGGAGTCGTGGATCACCGAGAGGGCGACTTTCGCGCCGTGGCCCGCGGCGACGACCGTCTGGTGGGGTTGGCCGGCAACCCGGCCGGCGGCGTAGAGTCCGTCGACACCGGTCGAGCCGTCCTCCTCGATATCGATGTACTCCTTCGAGCCGCGACTCGTGATTCCGATGCCGTCGATGCCATCGAGATACTCCGTGTCTGCCCAGGAGGCACAGATGACGTACTCGCTTCGGCGCTGGTCATCCGCCGTCTCGATGACGAATCCTTCGTCGGTGGATCGGATCGCGGTCACGACTCCGTCGCGAATTCGACAGTCGTTTCGTTCAGCCTGTTCGCGGGTCAGTTCCAGAAACCGTCGTGCGCTCACGCCGGCCGGAAAGCCGGGGACATTCTCCAGGTGGGCGTTGCGGTTCAGGATCGATTCGCCGTCGTGTACCACCTCGGTGTCGAGTCCGGCGCGGGCGGCGTAGATACCCGCAGTCAATCCCGCCGGGCCGGCACCGATGATCGTCACAGCAGGCGTATCCTTGCTCATACCCGCCGTAGGAAGCCGGTCTATATGTGCCCTGCCACTTTAGTTGCCCCACGCCCTCACTGTAGGGTGTGGATCGTCTCGAAGTCAGTACGCTCGTGTATCTGCCGCCGGAGGAGATCTACGACTTTCTGGTCGATTTCCCTCGGTACGCAAAGTACTCGGAGTATCTCGACGACATCCGCCGGTACGGCGACGGCACGCCCGAGACGGAGTACGATCTCACCTTCGCGTGGTGGAAACTCAGCTACACCGCCCGGTCGAGAGTCACCGGAGTCGAGCCGCCAGCGCGCATCGACTGGGAACTAATTAAGGATCTCGACGCCAGCGGTTACTGGGGCATCGAACCCGAACCGGACGCCGCCCCAGAAGACGAGCCGACAGCTTCACGCGTCCGGTTTTACGTCGAGTTCGATCCGGCATCGGCCAGTGCTGGTGCGATCGACCTGCCCGCGCTCACCTCGTTCGACTGGGTCGTCGATAAGGTGACACCAAAAATCCGCGCCGAGGCCGAACAGATCGTCCGCCGGATCGTCCGTGATCTCGAAGGCCGACGGCGAGAGGTCCCCCTCGAGATCCACGAGACGCCCCAGTCGGTCTAGATCCCGAGGATCGCACCGGTAATCAGGATCACGACAATCAGCACGCCAAGCACGACGAAGACAGCGTTTTCGAGGTCGATATCTCCGGGCTCCAGTGGCTGGTTCCGTTCGAGCGTTCCGGCGATGTTGCCGTCGCTCTCTGTGTTCTGTTCTTCCTGTGGATCCGGCTTCTCTTCCGGACTCACGTCTTCGACGGAGAATTTCCAGTCGTCGGCGTCCTCCTCGTCTCCGGTCGGCGGTGCTGCCATACTCTATTTACTTGATCGAGAAAGAAAAGTCTGCTTCGACTACCGGACCCGCGTGCCCAGCGGCGCGTCCTCGTGGGTCGTGAGCAGATCGGCCTCCTCGCCCGCTGCGAGGACCATCCCGTTGGACTCGTAGCCGAACAACTCGGCTTTCTCCATATTCGCCAGCAGGATGACTCGCGTTCCGGGCAATTCGTCGGTATCGTGGAGCTGTTTGAGTCCGGCGACGACCTGGCGCTGGTCGATACCGATGTCGACCTCAAGCCGGACGAGTTCGTCGGCGTCTTCGATCGGTTCCGCGGCCGTGATCTCACCGACGCGCATGTCGACTCCCTGGAAATCCTCGAAGCCGATACGGTCGTCTTCGAGCGCGGGCAGGTCGACCTCCCCGTCTTCGGCGTCGTCGTCAGCGTCTTCGCCGTCGTCACCCGACTCGGAAACTCGCTCTCGGAGTTTCTCGTTGAGTCGTTCGATGGTCTCGTCTTCGACCTGCGTGAACAGCTCCTCGGGTTCGTCGAAGTTCTCCGGCGGCTCTTCGAGGGCAGCCGAGAGTTCGGGGTCGTGGACGGAGCCGTCCTCGCCGAGTTGGGCCCAGAGATTCTCGGCCTTCTCGGGCATGACCGGCTGCATCAACAGCGCACAGGCTTTCGCGAGCTGGACGCAGTCGCGGATGACCTGGGCGGCCTCCTCTGGGGAGTCGTCGACGAGATTCCACGGCTCGTTCTGCTGGATGTACTCGTTGCCGAAGTCGGCGAGGTCGACGGCGACCTGCCCCAGCGTCCGCACGTCGTACTCGGCGACAGCAGTCTCGAAGGTCTCGACTGCCTCCTCGATTCGCTCGACGACTTCCTCGCTCGGGTCGGCCTCGGGCGTGCCGTCGTAGTTGCGGTGTGCGAACAGGAGTCCGCGGTAACAGAAGTTACCGAGGTTGCCGACGAGTTCACCGTTGACTCGCTGGGCGAACCGATCCCACGAGAAGTCCACGTCGTTTTCCAGCCCGCTCCCGGTCGCGGTGTAGTACCGGAACAGATCCGGGTGGAAGCCTTCGTCGAGATACTCGGTGGCCCAGACTGCACGACCCCGGGAGGTCGACAGCGACTTGCCGTCGATGCCGACGAACCCGGTCGCGAGCACTGCCCGCGGTTCGTTGTAGCCCGCGCCGCGCAACATTGCGGGCCAGAAGACGCAGTGGTGCTGGATGATGTCCGGGCCGATCAGGTGGATAATCTCACCGGAGGTGTCGGACCACTCCGCTTCCCACTCCGTTCCGTGGGCTTCCTCGCCGTCGATCTTCCAGGCCTGCTCCCAGTCGAAGGCCTCGGCACCGACGCTGTCGGTGTACTGTTTCGTCGAGGAGACGTACTCGATGGGCGCGTCGACCCAGACGTAGAGAACGAGGTCATCCTCCGCTCCGGCGGCGGTGCCGCCTTCGCCTCGTTGCTCCTCCGGAGCAACGCCACCCGGATAGTCGATGCCCCAGTCCATATCGCGGGTGATACAGAGGTCTTCGAGTTCGCCCTCGATCCACTCACGCGGCTGGCTCTGGGCGCGCTCGGTTCCTTCGAGGCGGTCGAGAAAGCCCTGGAGATACTCCTGGAAGTCCGACAACCGGAGGAACTTGTGCTCGCGGGTGCGGTACTCGGCGGGGTTGCCGGTGAGCGTGCTCGTCGGATTCTCGACCTCGCCGGGTTCGAGGTGGCGCTGACAGCCCTCGTCACACTCGTCACCACGGGCCTTCTCCCCACAGTACGGGCAGGTTCCCTCGACGTACCGATCCGGCAGCCACTGGTCGGCATCCGGATCGTAGGCGACCTGAATCTCCTTTTCGTGGATGTGGTCGTTTTCGATCCAGGATTCGACGAATTCCCGAGTGACCTCGGTGTTGGTCTCGTCGTCGGTGTGTCCGTAGTTGTCGAACTCGACGTTGAACTGCGGAAACCGCTCTTTGTACTGTTCGTGATACTCCAGGGCGAACTCTCGCGGTTCGACGCCTTCCTCGGCGGCGTTGACCGCGACGGGCGTCCCGTGCATGTCTGACCCACAGACGAATGCTGTCTGCTGGCCGACACGCCGGAGCGCCCGACTGAACAGATCACCAGCGACGTAGCTCCGCAGGTGGCCCACGTGGAGATTTCCGTTGGCGTAGGGCAGCCCGCAGGTGACCACCGCTGGCTGGTCTGTTGGCAGTTTGTCGTGGCTCATGGTCCATGATGGGACGTGCGCGATAAAAAGCCGGCCGATTCGCCCTCGCTCGCTCAGTGTCCTGCAATAGTGTTGGCCAGTTCCGCCCAGTGTTGAAACGCCCAGTAACACAGCCCTGTCCCGACGAGTCCGGCGGCGAGAATGTAGATCAGCAGTTGCGAGGAGAGAACCGCTTCGGTATGCTGGAGGAGATAGACGATCCCTTCACCGCTGAGGATGACGAGAACGAGCGCGATGCCGGTCGCGAGGAGCGCCCCGCTGAGGACCTCGCTGGCCCGCCCGACCAGCGACTCGAACCCGATGACTGCCACGACGAAACTCACCGCCATCAGCAGCACGTAGTAGGGGATCCGACCGGCGACGCCGCTGACCCGGCCCGTGGCATGCCCGACGATCCCGAGGAAACTCGCGGTCAGCACCGCCGTCGAGACGACGACGAACAGCCCGGCCTGCACGAACGTCTCGGAGTCGACCGCCTGGTTTTGGGTCGCCATATGCTATCGTCTGACAACTACGTGAAATGGATACTGGTGAGAGGGCCCGTCTGAGCCCAACCGACTGTCCCGGCCTCCACATCCGAGAGGTGGAGTACTCCCGCTCTCGGTGTGCCACCGATTTCCCCATGTCGGCAAACACGCCCAATCCGAAGACGGCGATCAGTGAGCCTGACTGCAAAGATCAACAACGACGTAGCTCCGCAGATAACCACTGCTGGCTGGCCTGTCGGTCGGTTTGTCATGACCCGTGGTCCACGGTGGGGCCTGCGGGATACAATGCTAGCCGAATCTTCGACGACTCTAGCCTGGGCCTGATGATAATGCGGCACGCCGGTCTTGATACACTATCGCGTGCCCACAGACGAGTGCGGCCGCGAGCGCTGCGAGACCGCCCCCAATACCGATACCTGTCGGCGTGAGCACGGATCCAACGAACCAGATAAACAATCCGACCGCAGTACTCACGATGAGAAATCGCCCGAAATTGTGCTGTGAATCGGTGCGGTAGACGAGGACGTACGCAGCGACGAGCACGATTGGAACTGCGCCGGTGGCGTACACCAGCTGTGTGTATGGGTCTGGCGGCGTCATCGTCGAGCCCAGCACGAACGCGACGACGACAAGTCCACCGACGCGGCCGAGAAACCGACGAGCGGCAGCGGTGTCCATACACAACGTTGTCTTTATGGCTGAATAAATGCTCGCTGACGGATCTTCGTAGAGCTCTGCAAAAGCGTTCAGCCGAGAACAGATTCGACCGTCTCCTGGACCGCCCGTGCTGCGGCCTCCACGGCCGAAAGGTGGACGTACTCCCGCTCTCCGTGTGCCACGGGTCCGTTCTCGTCGGCGAGGACGCCCGGGCCGAAGACGACGACCGGCGCGTCCTCGGCAAAATACGAGGCTTCCGTCGCAGCGCCGAACGGCCGGCACTCGCCGCCGCTCGCGGCTGCCAGCGCCTCGACCAGCGGCTCGTCGCGGTCGGTCGCGAAGGCCTCCGGAGCGGGCATGTTCGGGCGGACGAGTCCGACCTCCAGATCGTAGCTGTCGGGAAGCCAACCGTCCAGATGCGCCCGCAACCCGTCGAAGAATCCATCGACCGTTTCGGGTGGAACCGTCCGCCGGTCGAACTGAATCGTACACTCGCCGGGAATCTGGTTGATCGCCTCTCCGCCTTCGATCATCGACGGCGTGAGCGTCGGCCGGCCGAGCAGTTCGTGCGCGCCCGGTCCGCGCTCGTCGTCGTACGACTCCAGTGCCTGGAGGATCGGTGCCGCCGCTCGAATCGCGTTCTCGCCGTTCGCGGGGTCGCTGGCGTGGCCGCTCTCGCCGTGAATCCGGACTTCGCCCTCGAACTGGCCGCGGGCGGCGAGACACACATCCAGATCGGTCGGTTCGCCGACGATGTAGCCGTCGGCGTCGAGGGTGTCACCCAGATGGGCGCCGCCGGTCTGAGTCGTCTCCTCGTTGGTCGTCACCGCGAGGGTGAGTTGGCCCGACTCGATCTCTGCGTGGAGAAAGGCATCGAGAAACGCTGCGAGCGGGCCCTTGGCGTCGCAAGCCCCGCGCCCGCGGGCGATGTCGCCGTCGCGCTCGTAAGGGATGTGTGGCGGGACGGTGTCGATGTGTGTGTTCAAAACCAACTGTTCGCCCTCGCCTCTGTGTGCGATGACGTTACCTGCCTCGTCGATTTCGGGGTCCTGTCCCGCGGCGTCGAGGGTCTCGACGAGCAGGTCCCGCATCTCCGTCACGTCCTCGTGGGAAGGCGTCGAGACGGCTTCTTCGTGGAAGGTCTGGAGTTCGAAGCTCATCTAGCGGCGCCTCAGGCGAGGGTGACCACCGCGAGTGCGACCCCGGCGACGATAACGAGCGCTGTCCACAGGAGCAGTATCATGTAGACGTGTTTGACGTACTCACTATCGTCGTCGACTGGCATGATGATGAAGTCAGGGAGACGGCTCATGGTCGGCCTTGGCCCCCTGGCTATAAAAATCCGAACGAACTGGATCGGTCGAGTCCGTCAGGAGTCGAACCCGGTCTCGACCCGGGTCACGTCGTCGAGTGTCTCGCGTTCGCGGACGACGCGCGCACCATCGCCGTCCAGCGCCACCTCGGCGGGCCGGGGCTGTGAGTGGAACTGGTTCGCGAGTTCGTAGCCGTACGCACCGGCGTTACCGATGGCGAGCAGATCCTCCTGTTGTGGCCGTGCAATCGGTCGGTCTGTACAGAACACGTCCGCGCTCGTACAGCACGGCCCGCCGACCGAGACCGGTTCGGGCTCCCGATCCGGCGCGCTCACGTTTCTGATCGGGTGATAGGAGTCGAACATCGCCGGTCGAATCAGTGTCGCCAGCGAGGCATCGACGCCGACGACCGTCGCCGTATCGGTCTCTTTGATTGTGTTCACCCGCGTCAGGATGAGTTCGGCGTCGGCGACGACGTACCGGCCGGGTTCCAGTGCCAACTGCGCGTCGAGGTCGCCAACCGCCTCGCGGACTCGCTCGCCGACGACGGACATGTCCAGCGGTTCCTCGCCTTCGCGATAGGGGACGCCGAAGCCGCCGCCGATATCCAGAAATTCGAGATTGCCGACTTTCCGGGCAACGTCAGCGACAGTCTCGATGGCTCGGCAGTGATCGTCCAGATCATCGTGCAACACGCCGCTGCCGACGTGAGCATGGAGGCCGACGAGACCGAATCGCTCGCGCAGTTCCTCGGCCAGTTCGGGTACCTCGGCTTTCGGAATGCCGAACTTCGCATCCTTGCCGGTAGCGACTTTCTCGTGGTGGCCGGTGCCGATGCCGGGGTTGATCCGGATGGCGACGCGGCCGTCGTAGCCCGCCGCTTCGAGGCGGTCGAAAGTGTCCCGCGCGCCGGCTGTGACGGTCAGCCCCGGATGGTCTGCCCCCAGTTCGGCAGCGTACTCCACATCTGCTTGTGGTGGGTTGACTGCGGTGTACTGCAGCGTGTTCGGATCTGCGCCGGCGGCAATCGCTCGCTTGAGTTCGCCGCTGGCTGCACATTCGATATCAGCACCGGCATCGAGCAGCGTTTCCAGCACTGCGCGGCCAGTGTGTGCCTTCGCGGCGTACATGACGTGGGCGTCTGGAAACGCCGACGCGAACCGCTGGTAGTTCGCTCGGACGCGATCTGGGTCGAGCACGTAAAGCGGTGTGCCGTGTTCCTCGGCGAGCGCTTCGAGCCGACTGTGATCCCAGTCAGCGAGCCGACGAATCGGCGGACCGGTGGCTGTCATTGTTCATTCGTCGGTTCTCGGGCGATTGAATGCTTCGATTGCCCGTCAGTCTCCGGAGTTTTGCCCGGGAATATCCCGCCCAACGTGATTCGTCTCCGGCGGCTCTGGCCGTTCGGTCTCCCCGCCGCGACTCGTGAACCACATGACGCCGTAGGCGACGAGTGGAAAGACGAACAGTGCAATCAGTCCCGCCACAATCACGATGATGTTCATGTGGATTCACCCAGTTATGGGTAGGGCTGGCCGAAGCTTATAGATTACTAACATTTTCATTCTCAGTGCTGAAAGCAGCATTTATATACCGGAACTCAATCGTCGCCGAGAATCCCCCATCTGGTCAGTACGAAGAGGACGAGATAGCCGATCAGGCCGAGGATGAAGATGACTATGGGGATGAGAAAGGGGCCGACCGTTTCGACTGCCGCGACCATCAGTCGGCGTCGCATTCAAGCAGCGCACAGACGTCCGACTCGGCGTCGAAACAGTCCGGACACTGTGGCTGGCGGTCGATGATCGTATCCAGCCGTTCCGCGACCGTCTCGTCGATGACGGGTTCGAGTTGGCGGGCCTCTGCCCGGAAATCCTCGACTTCGAGTACTTCGACGAGAAAGCGCTCGATGATACAGTAGTTCTGGAGGGCGTCTCGCGCTCGCACGATTCCTTCGTCGGTCAGTTCGACGCCCTTGTACTTCTCGTGTGAGCAGAGTTCCTGCGTTTCGAGTTTGCCGATCATCTCGTTCGCGCTGGCCGGACTGACATCGAGCATCTCCGCAATCGAGCCGGTCGATGCCGGGCCGTTTTCGATCTCCTGGACAAGATAAATCGCCTTGAGATACTGATTTGCTGTATTCATTGGTTCCCCCCACGGGTCGCCTCCGGCCGCGTGGCCGGAGCAGTTTCCGGACAACACTGGTCGACCGCAGTGGCTCGCGCTGTCATGTGCCTTGTTCCATCAGTTCGGTAACTTCTTCGACGCCCGCCTCCTCCTCGGCTCGGATCTCTCGGAGAATCCCGAGTAGACGGTCGCGGTCGATACTGAATGTCGCATCCGACTGCTCGACTGCGTCGATCAGGTCGTCGTAGAACTTGTAGGCCGTCTCTTCGTTGCAGAGTTGGTCGTAGAGCACCCCGTCGAAATCCTGATCGGCCTCGTACTGCTGTTCGACGAGCGGCTGAATCTCGTCGAATGGAATCGTTTCCGCGTCGAGTTCGTCGATCACGTCGTCGATCCGTTCGCGATGTCGCGCCGACTCCTCGGCCGCCTCCTCCAGCATTGCCCGAACGTCGTCGTCGATGACGTCGGATTCACAGTGTTTCGTGGCCCGAGCCTCGACGACCTCTTCGAGGACGGCACCGATCTGGAGCAAGCGTGCGAGTTGATGATCCGACCCGACCGGCGACTGGAGGCTCATCGTGACCGCCTCCGTGGCCGGGTGCATCGCCAATACATACTCGTAGTTGAGGTACACGACGACTTAAGCAGTTCCCTCTTCGGCTTCGTCCTGACGCCAGCGCTGTCGCTCACCAGTTGTAGAATGTGGAAATGGACAGCCAGGATTGCGCGGCGTCTGACCGCGGGTAGTCCCGCGTGCCTCCTCCACCCCGCGACCCTACGAGCGACAGATGTCCAGTGCTCCGCTGCTCGCTTCCGCGCCTGGCGGACTGGCACCGGTTAACTGGGCGCCTGTGTCCCTGCAGACACAGCCATCCAGACCTCCGTCCCCGCAGGACGAGGCTTCGACGTTGGCTTGCGGGGCCCACGGCCGTCTGACCGCACGCCCCCGGCGTTCGGTCCCACTTGAGGCCACACGTGGCGAGGAGCGGGGCCTAACCGCCCGACCTAGTCCATCTGAACCTACCACGGGTTGTCATAAGGACCTTTCGATACAAGGGACGGGACAGCTACGACCGCGTCGCGAAGACGAACTCGGTACTGCTCCCGAGCGGATCGTCTGCCATCTCTGTCTGCACATCCTCGAAGCCAGCCTCCTCCAACTGGGTCAGCGCCTGCTCGCGGCCCGGTGCGGAGAAGAACATCGAACCACCCATCCAGCCCCGACGTGTCGTCTCGAAGCGGCCGCCGGGCAGCGTCATCAGCAAACGCCCGCCGGGACGCAGGACGCGGGCGAACTCCTCGTACACTGCGGGATGTTCCGCCCGCGGAACGTGAAAGACGGCGTGGTAGGCTGTGATCCCATCCATCGATCCCCCGACAATCGGCAGACTCGCCATATCCCCCTGCAGTAGCACTGATTCGGGAACTGTCTCACGTGCCAACTCTAACGCGTCCCGCGAGATGTCGACTCCGACGCTCCCCGCCGGCAGGTTGGCGAGCGTTCGCGCGCCGTCACAGGGGCCGATATCCAGTATCTTCGGATCGGCCGGCAACGTCGCCAACAGATCGTCGATCAGGTCCGCGTCCGACCCCGACGGATCACGATTGTGTGCGTACGTTTCCGCGACGGTATCCCACGCCTCGCGGAGTTGGTCTCGATCCATACCTGTAATTGGCCTCGACCGGTATAAACCCGGGTCCGCTGGCTCCAGAACGACCGCAGTACTCACCGATCCAACTGAGTCTATGCAACTAGTTCACACACCATGTACAACTATTATAAACCGCGCGTCCGTTGATATAAATATGTCAACACAACGGTCGACCGATCCGGCGGCGCATCGGTGTGCATGTGGTGAGACCTTCGAGAGCACCGAGGAGCTTCTCGACCACGCCCGGGAGGTACACCGATTCTCGCCGCTGTAGCCATCCCGTTGTGAACGCTTCCGGACCGCCCTGAAACCGCGACTCGGTTATTCCGGCCCCGACACGACAGCCACGCGTAGCGACTATTCTGCCGATCCGTCTCGCTTGCCGTCACCAGAACAGTCCGCGGCGCTGGTCAGTCCGCTGGACGCAGATCAGATCGCCCGACTCGAAGAGATACCAGACGAGTTCGCCGTCGATCCAGCCATCGACCTGCTGACAGTCGCCACAGAACCCACCCGACGAACAGAGAGTGAGGTCACGGTTCCACCGCTGGCCGTTGGGACTGAAGCCGTGTAGTTCACAGCCCGGAACATAGTATCCCCACTCCGCGGCCGGAAGGAATGAACCGCTGGATGTCGAGATATCTGCGTTCCACAGCGGCGCTCCGGTCGTCTCGAAGGTCCGTACTTCCGATGTCGAGCGCAAGCCGAGTACCTCCCCCTCTACGGTCAGCGTCGTCCACAGCCCCTCGGCCGGTTGTTCCCACAGTCGCTCGCCGGTCGCCGGATTGACAGCCCACACCTCAGTTTCGTCGGTGAGATACAGTCGTTCGGCGTCTGTGGTCACGAGCAGATCGTCGCCGGTGCGATGGTAGGTCTCCGTGCCTGACTCGTCGATTACTCTGAGCCTGTTCGCGGTGTGTATCACGGTGGCCCGACCGACGACGAACAGGTCCTGCAGGTCGTCGACGACTCGCTCCCACAGGAGTCGTTCACTGACCGCGGCCACGCCTCCGCTGGTGGTCACCGCCACCAGTTCGGGGCTGCCGGCGATTGGCGGGCCGGCGTCTGGGAGTTCGGCACTCCACTCGCGCTCGCCTTCCGTGTCGTCACCGCTCGGTGCGACCGCTTCGACGCGGGACCCGTCGTCGACGAGATAGGCACCGGCTCCCGCGAGAGTGGCGGCGGTGTACGTCCCGGCACGGCTGTACTCCCACTGTGACTCGCCGTTGAGATCGAATGCGGACAGGTCAATTTCTGAATCCGGCGGATCTTCGTCCGGGAGCGACGGCCTGATCGTATTATCACGCTGTTTCGCGACGAGGATCCGGTCGCCGTCACGCAGCACGTCTTGGGTCTCGATTCCGAACAGCGATCTGCCGGTGAGGGATTGACGCTCGCGAATATCCCCGGTTCCGTAGGCGTACCCACAGCCAGCCAGTCCGGCCGTCAGACCGGCAGCGATCCCACCCAGTACCTCGCGCCGGTTCATTCCATCTCCCCCGCCAGTTCGTACAGGCGGTCGACTCGCTCGCTCGTCGGCGGATGCGTCTCGGGGAAGATGTCCGTCGACACGAGTTCGGCATCGGTGAAAGCCCGCGATTCCAGCGGCGCGGCGTACAGCGCTTCGGCGCCGCCATCGAGCGCCCGAAGGTCCTCGTCCGGCACGTCTTCCATCGTCTCGTCCATCGTTTCGAGCGCGCTCGCCAGGGCCGCGGGATCGCCCGTCAGCGCTGCGGCCCCGCGGTCCGCGGCGAACTCCCGATACCGTGAGAGCAACCGGTGAACGAGTACACTCGCGGCCCAGAACAGCGCGGAGACTGCTAGCGTCATGAGCGCGGTCGCGACGAGCACGATAATCGCCTTCGCCGCGCCGCCGTCGTCTCCGCCCGAGGAACCGCCGGCGAGCGAGCGCGGGAGTCGATACAGCAGGTACGCGGAGACGATTGCGAGGTAGTACGTTACTGTCGGAAGCACCCATGCGACGGTCATAACTGTGGCGTCGCGGTTCGTGAGATGAGCGAGTTCGTGCGCCAGCACGGCGGTCAGTTCCTCGTCGTCCAGTTCGTCGAGCAGTCCTGTCGTGAGTACGATTGTCCCCTCACCGGACGGCCCCCTGACTGCCGCTGCGTTCGGCGCGTCGTTGTCGGTGACCGCGACCGCCGGCGGTTCCACGTCGGCCTGCTGGGCCAACCGCGTCACCGCAGCGTGGAGTTCGGGGTGGGAACTGCTGCTGGTCTCCCGTGCGCCGATCGAGCGCAGCACTGTCTGCGGGCCGTACCGCGCCTGCACGGCCAGTCCACCCACCACCACGACGACGGCGAATCCAGGTGCGACGTAGAAATGCCCGTAGTACGGTCCGTACCCCTGTGATTCGAGAATGGGCACCAGAAACCGATTGACCGCGAACTCGAAGGCGTAAATGAACAGAAACGGGAGAGCGACGACCAGCACCGCCGTGAGCAGTAGTCGACGCCGGAGGGCGGAATCATCGGGGAGCATCGGAGGCTGCCGGTGGGTTCGTCACAATCCACTATAAATTCCTGGCTGCTGTCTCTTCGCGTGCAACAGCACCTCTCTGGAGTTTGCTTCGGGAGGAGAATAGTTCCGGGAGGATTCGAACCACGGTCGTTTCGACACGCTTCACTCCCAGCTTCGAATCCATCGAAGAAGATCACTGCTCACTGCCGTTCGCAGAGAATAGTTCCGGGAGGATTCGAACCTCCGTCGTAGCCCCCAGAAGGCTACATGATTGGCCACTACACCACGGAACTTCGCATTAATTCGTAATTGGTGATCGTACTTATGTGTGTCGTAATCGCTTCCCGGGAGGCGCAAAATGTGCTTTCCGGTGGCAGTTCGCACAACGAATCTCCCACGTCTCTATCTCTCTGAACTGCGTTCCGACACCTACATGCCCGCGCGCCCGACACACCGAGATATGTACGTTGGACGCTTCGTCGTCGTCGGGCCGGAGGTCGGCGCATACCGCGTCTCTTCGCGCTCGTTCCCGAACAGACAGGCAATCGACCGCGACGGCACCATCACCGTCGGCCCCACCGAGGAGGCCGAAGAGACCGACAACCCCTACATCTCCTACAACTGCGTGCAACTGACCGACCGCGGCGCAGTCATCGGTAACGGCTCGCACGTCGACCCTATCGCCGAGAAACTCGAACTGGGCTATCCCGCCAAGGACGCGCTGGCCGAACCGCTGCTCGCGCTGGATTTCGAGAAAGACGACTACGACACACCGCGCATCGCCGGCATCGTCGGGTTGACCGACGACCCCTCCGCGAACGCAGAGCCGGCGGGCTACATCGGGACGGTCCGACGAGACGCACTGTTGGTCGAGGAGGTCACGGAGCCGACGCTGGTCGCCACCTACGAGGAGGACAGCCCAACCAAATTCAAACTCGACGCCTTCGATGCCGCCGGTGTGGCCCGAGAACTGTACGACCACGAGTTCGAGCATCGTGTCTGTGCGGCCGGCGTCGAGTACGCGGACGGCGAGTTCGAGACGGCTATCGTCAACGAGTAAGGCGGGTGCGACGCGTTTTTGCGCTGTGAGCGAGAAACAGGGCTATGACCGAAGCGAAACTCGACGCCGCTCGGGCGGACCTCGCGGAGCGCGACGGCGTACTCGTCGCCTTTTCGGGCGGGGTTGATTCGAGCGTCGTCGCCGCAATCGCCCACGACGCGCTGGGCGAGGATGCCGTCGCCTGTACAGCGCGCAGCGAAACCCTCCCAGAAGCGGAACTCGACGACGCGAAACGAGTCGCCGAAGAGATTGGGATCCGTCACGAAATCGTCGAGTTCAGCGAACTCGACAGCGAGGCGTTCATCGCCAACGACGACCAGCGCTGTTATCACTGCCGGACGATGCGACTCGGGGCGATGTTCGACCGCGCCGAGGAACTCGGGATCGATGTCGTTTGTGACGGCACCAACGCCTCTGATCCCGGCGAGGGCCATCGTCCCGGACTGCAAGCCGTCGACGAACTCGACGCCTACTCGCCATTGCTCGCCCACGAGATCAGCAAGGAAGAAGTTCGAGAGATTGCCGAGCAGTACGACCTTTCCGTCGCAGACAAGCCATCGATGGCCTGTCTCTCCTCACGCATCCCGACGGGACTCGAAGTCACCGAGGAACGACTCAGCCGTATCGAGAAGGCCGAACGACTGCTCCGGACGTGGGGCTTCGATCAGTTCCGGGTACGGGATCACGATGGCCTCGCGCGCATCGAAGTCTCCGAGGAAGAACTGGACGTGGCGCTGGATCCCGACTTCATCCGCGCGGCGCGCGATCACATCGCTGATCTCGGTTTCGAGCACGTGACGCTGGATCTGCACGGCTACCAGACCGGCAGCGTCAGTCCGGCGACCGAGGACTCCGACCTGCAGGAACCCGACCCGCTCGAAGCGGAGTATCCGACCGACTAGGGCTCGTGTGGCGGGACCGTCTCGAAGAGCAATTCGTTTTCCCGAATAATCTCGTTCTCCGGAAGTTCGACTTCCGTCACCGAGCAATTATTGATGCTGTATCGTTCGATTGCGCTGGGGATATCGAGACTGTTGAGCCACGCGAGCACCACGGTAATCGGGCCGCCGTGGGTCACGACGAGCGCCGTTCCAGTTGACTCCTCGCGCACCTCTTTCCAGGCGGCGAGGACTCGCTGGTACATCTCGACCAGTGTCTCGCCGCCTTCGGGGCGCTCTTCGAGCGCGAGCAGCCCGTTGTTGTACTCGAACGCTGGGAAGCGACTTTCGAGTTCACCCCATGTGAATCCCTGATAGACGCCCAGTCCGCGCTCGCGCCAGGCCGATTCGAACTCGGGTTCCGGTTCGATCGCTGCGTCGCGGATGCCAGCAGCAGTCTCTCGGGTCCGCAGGCTATCGGAAGCGACGATACGGTTGATATCGCAGTTCGCTGCGAGTTCCTTGCCCAACCGCTGCGCCTGTTCGTGGCCCCGGTCGTTCAGCGCCGTCGGTGCCCAGCCCTGTAATCGACCTTTTCGGTTCCAGTCCGTCTCGCCGTGGCGTACCAACAGGATGCGCTCCGCAGTCACATTCACAGCGTAGGGCGGCAGTGATTTGACTCCTCTGTATTCAAAACGGGTCACTGAAATGGAGCCTCCTCGAATGAGCCGATATGAGCGACCCGCTCGTCGTCGAGGCCGGCGAACTGACCGTCGAAGAGATCATGACCGCGATCGAAGACGGTCGGCGCGTCGTCGTTCGCACGGAGTTTCTGGGCTCCGAACACGAGGTTACCCTCCGATACAACGGTGATATCTACTACTGTGATACCCCCGCTCGCCTGCACAAACACGACTCCGCCAGCGAGATGCAGACCTGCCTGCGCCAACAGGGCTACGCCGAGCAGTGAACCGCAGAAACTGAGATTTTATTCGCCCGGAGGTGCAACGGCTGGTATGGTTGATGCCGACCCGTCTCCGGCGAAGTTCCGGGAATTGATGCTCGACGAAGAGCCGGACCTCCGCGAAGTGCTCGCCTGCGTGTTCAACGTCCAGCGCCACGAGGCCAAGACTTACGAGACACTCCTGGAGCATCCGGGCAGCACCGTCGAGGAACTGGCCGCCGAACTCGACCGGGACCGCAGCAACGTCAATCGCTCGCTGTCGACGCTGCGAGAGAAAGGCCTCGCTGCCCGCGAACGACGCCTGCTCGACGGCGGCGGCCACGTCTACCAGTACTCCCCGACCCCGCTGCCGGAGGCCCGCGAACTCATGCACGAGACGCTTGATGCATGGGCCGACTACGTCCACGACCGCATCGACGAGTTCGGCGACGAAGCATAAGCCGCCCCAGTATCTAACCGCCTGACTTTTGGGTTCCGGGGACAAGACCTGTATAATGGCTAACCTCGAACTGACCGCAGACGAACCCTCCTGCGCGTCGGATGGCGTCTGGCTGAGTTGTATCGAGTGTTCGGAGACGTTTGCGCCGTTTGCGGACGTTCGGTACACCTGCGACGACTGTGACGGCTTACTCGAAGTTCGGTACTCCGACCTCCCGACGTGGAATGACTTCGAGGGCGAACGCGGCGTCTGGCGGTATGGGGCCGCACTGCCGGTCGACAACGGCGTCAGTCTGCCCGAAGGCGGCACCCAACTCCACGACGTGCCGGGGCTGGAAGACGAAATCGGCGTCGACCGCCTCCGAGTCAAACACGAGGGGATGAACCCGACGGGTAGTTTCAAGGATCGGGGGATGACCGTCGGAACTCGCGTCGCACAGAAAGTCGGCGTCGAGCGACTGGCCTGTGCCTCGACCGGTAACACCAGCGCTGCACTGGCCGCCTACGGCGCGCGCGGTCGGATGGAGACGCTCGTGCTGCTCCCGGCGGGGAAAGTCGCCGCCGGCAAGGTCGCACAGGCAAGCCTCCACGGCGCGCGCATCCTCGAAGTCGACGGCAACTTCGACACCTGTCTGGATATCGTGCAGGATATGGCCCAGCGCGGCGAGGTCTACCTGCTCAACTCGCTGAACCCCTTCCGACTGGAGGGCCAGAAGACCATCGGGCTGGAGATCATGGAGCAGTTCCACGAGGAAGAGGGTGATTACCCCGATCGGATCGTCCTGCCGGTCGGGAACGCGGGCAACACCGCCGCGCTGTACAAGTGTTTCCGCGAACTCGTCAAAAGCGGCGCAATCGAGGAGGAAGACGTGCCCAAACTAACGGGCGTCCAGGCCGCCGGGGCAGCGCCGATGGCCGAAGCCATCGAACACGGCTGGGAGGAACACGAACGCTGGGACGACGTCGAGACTCGTGCGACGGCCATCCGCATCGGCAACCCGGTCAACGCACCAAAGGCGCTCCCAGGAATCCGCGCGACGGGTGGCACTGCCACCGCAGTCTCCGACGAGAAGATCACCGAGGCACAGCGTGACCTCGCGGGCGAGGGTGTCGGCGTCGAACCGGCCTCCGCGGCGTCGATTGCCGGCTTGCGAAAACTCCGTTCGGAGGGTGTCGTCCGCGACGATGAGCAAGTCGTCTGTCTCACGACGGGCCATCTGCTCAAAGATCCCGAGGCCGCCGCCGAAGCGGGTGCCGACCCCGAACCCGTCGGCGGAACGACCGCAGAAGTCCTCGATTATCTCGAATCGAACTGATCGCCGTCGGTTTCCTCCTGCTCTTCTCCGTCTCTCTCGTCGTCCGCGTCGTTCTGGTTAGGATCCCACTCCGAATCGCCGGTATTCCCGCCGTGGGAGGGGTGATCCGGGACGTGAGAGAGAAACGCGCCCTGCAAGAGTCCTTTGAGTTTGTCGAGGAGGCTGTCGGACATACGTAATAGTTGGTAGGACGGAGGGATAAGTACTGCCAGGATTAAGTGAGTGGGCCCGCCAGGGCCGGTATGGACGAGAACCTTCGCCGGGGACTCTCGCAGGTCTTCTGGAATTCTGAGGAGCGACGGCCCCGCGCCCCGCTTCGGTTTGCCATCTCGTTCGTACTCGTCTTGCTGTTTGCCCTGTTGCTGGGCGTCGTTGCCGTCATCGTCGGGCTCGGTGTCGGGACGCTCGGCCCGCTGTCGGCAGCACTCGCTGAATTGGCCTCGCTGATTGCACTCGTCGTCGCTGTTCTCGGGATGAGCTGGATCGTTGACCGCCGCCGATTCAGTGATCTTGGCGTCAGTCTCGACCGGGAGTGGCGACGTGAGTTCGGTGTCGGACTCGCGGTCGGAGCGGCGATGGTCGCCCTCGTCGCGACGGCGATTCTGCTTACCGTCGGCGAGATTTCCGGGACCTTCCTCACTCGTGATGGCGCGCTGTTTTCCAATCTCTCGGTCCCTGTCGGTCTGCTCGTCGCCGCCGGCTACTTTCTCGCAATCGGCGTGCTGGAAGAACTCGTCTTCCGCGGCTACCTGCTCGTCAACGTCGCCGAAGGAGCCCGGATCGCACTGGATAGCCGCCGTGCTGTGCTGCTCGCGGTCGGGGTCAGTGCGGCACTGTTCGGCCTCGCTCACGCCAGCAACCCGAGTGCGAGCGTCGTCAGTACGCTCAACATCACACTCTTTGGCCTTCTGCTCGGCGGCGCGTACGTCTTCACCGACTCGCTCGCGCTCCCCATCGGGATCCACACGGGCTGGAACTTCGTCCTCGGCCCGATTTTCGGCCTGCCGGTCAGCGGACTGACCAGCAGCGTCGCCGTCCTCGCCGTCGACCCCGGGACCCGCTCCGTACTGACCGGCGGCGAATTTGGCCCGGAGGCCGGCCTGTTCGCGCTCGGCGCGCTCCTCGTCGGTGCTGGCCTCCTCGCAATCTGGATCCGACACACCGGCAGCCTTTCTATCAGTGAACAGGTCTCCGAACCCGATCTGTGGACGCGTTCGTAACGAATTTCTGACCCCCTTATTTCGGATCGAAACCCGGTCACATCGTGTGGTTCGTTTGCACGAGTTATACTTTCACTCTGCCCCGTCAGACACGTATCAGAAAACCGGTTGTTCTTCCGGGTTACTCCTCGACGAGACCGTCTCCGGAGACGCGCATCACTCCCTCACCGTCGGCGAGGTTCGGCGCGTCGACCAGGCGAACGATCCGCTTGTTGTTCTTGGATTTGCGCAGGTAGATCCGGAAGGTGGAGGTGTGACCGAGGATGTTTCCGCCGATGGGCTGGGTCGGGTCGCCGAAGAAGGAATCGGGGTTGGAAGCGACCTGGTTCGTGACGAGGACAGCGGTATTGTTCAGGTCGCCGACACGCATCAGGTCGTGGAGGTGTTTGTTCAGTTTCTGCTGGCGCTCGGCGAGTTCGCCACGACCGACGTACTCCGCGCGGAAGTGGGCGGTCAGTGAGTCCACACAGAGCAGTCGGACGGGGAACTCGTCGTCCTGGCTCTCGCCCGCAATCTCCTGGGCCTTCTCGGCCAGCAGGATCTGATGATTGGAGTTGAACGCCTTCGCGACGTGAATCTTGTCGAGAATCGCCTCGATGAGTTCAGTCAGCAGTTGTTCGTCTTCGGCATCGGCCTCGCCTTCCTCGGCGACGCCGTGCAGGACCATCGTGTCCTCGATGACCTCGTCGTCGAGGCCACGGACCATGTCGTCGATTCGCTCGGGCCGGAAGGTGTCCTCGCTGTCCATGAAGATGGCACTTCCTTCGAGGCCGCCGTGTTCGGTCGGAAGCTGGACGTTGACCGACAGCTGGTGGGTGACTTGGGACTTCCCGGAGCCGAACTCGCCGTAGACTTCCGTGATCGACTGCGTCTCGACGCCGCCGCCGAGCAGTTCGTCTACCTCGTCGACACCCCAGGTGAGTTTGCCGATCTGCTCTCGTCGCTCCAGTACCGTCGCGCCGCTCTCGAAGCCGCCGATGTCTGCGGCCTCTCGGGCCGCCTGAATGATATCCGCCGCGCTAGATTCGCCGATATCCGCCGTGTTCGAGAGTTCGCCCGGGCTCGCGACCGCGATTCCCTGGTAGCCGTCGAAGCCGTTCTCTTTGAGTTTCTCCGCTGTCGCCGGACCGACGCCCGGCAGCTCTTCGAGGTCTTCCTGTGTTGCCATACGCGTCGGTTGTGCCCCCTTGTACATAAAGCCCCGTTAACAGCGGACTGAAAGTGAAACTGCCGGACGGAATCGTGGCTCCGAGCGAACGCGGCCGAACGTTTACGAACAGTGACGACTCTGCGTGGTCGGCTTGATAGCGAAGAACGGCGGGGTTCGGCTCAGACTCCGCTGAAGCTCTCGAACTCCGTGGTCGGGAGTGTCTGTGTCACGACGTAGAAGTTTCCGTCGAGGGATGCGGACACCTCGCCTGCGTCGTTCCGTGCCGGCGGCGGGAAGTCGTCGCTGTCGCGTGCTGCCACCGCGCTCGATTCGTCGATGAACGGGAAAATCGTCTTGCGTTCGGTCTCCGACTCTCCGACAGTTGTGCCGCCGATTGCGCCGAGCAACCCCTCTGGTGGTTCGCTGCCGGAGGAGCCACTATTGACGAACTTCGTTCCGTAGGTGAAACTCACGAACGAACTCCCGTCGACCTTGCTGAACAGTCGCGCGATCTGGTCGTCGGTCTCGTGGACTCGCTCGGTCTCTCCGGCCCCGGCGTCGGCGAACTGTTCGATGACTTCTGTCCCCTCGTTTTCGCTCGTCTGTGGGACGTAGAGGACGGTCGACTCGCTCACCCCGACGCTCAGTCCGGGTCGGTCGTCTGTCCGTCCCTTCGTCAGGATCGTGAACTCGCCGTACTCGCTCTCGCCGTCCCACTCCGTGTCCCTGTAGTTCCGGTATTCGCTAATAATCGCCTCGGGGTCGAAGGTTCCAGTACAGATCACGGTCTGGTCGAAAAACTCGAAATCCGGCTCTCGGATTGGCGTCTGAAGCCGGATGTACTCGTCGACGGACCCCTCCTGTATCAGCGGCAGCGCGTCCTCGCGGGGGACACTCTCTGTGGCGGACTCCGAGAGGCTATCTTCGATTGATCGCAACTGTGCGCCGTCGAGGTAGACGAAGGCGAGCCTATCGACAGAGCCGTCCGTTGTCGTGGCTGGCTCCGGGATCCATCTCGTGTATGGCTGATCGACGACGGTGATCGACTCCGTTTCGTCATCTTCTGTCACCGATTCGTCATCGTCCTCACTGTCGGGTTCCGAATCTTCGGGCTGGTCGTCCGAGTCGCCCGCTGGTTCGTCGTCCGTCGACGACCCGTCCCCATCTCCCGAGTCCTCAGAGCAGCCGGCGAGCGCGAGCGCGACCGATGCTGCGGCGGTCTTCAGCACTGATCGCCGTCGCTGTTCGTTCATGCATCATACGAGCAAGAAAATGACATATATGGTTTCTGTTACGCCAGGAACACGTGCCGGGGCTTGTCGTCGAGCACTTCGCGGCCCCAGTCGACGGTGTCGGTGAAGGCGTCCGACCGGAAAAACTCCATCGCGTTCTCTTTGGAGTCCCACCGGCTGGCGATGAACATATCGTTCTCGTCGTCGACGTTCGTCAGCAGTGCCGTCGAGCGATGGCCCTCCATCTCGCCGAGCAACTCTCCTACGTCGGCGAATTTCTCGACAAATTCTTCCTGGTAGTCGGGCTTGACCGTGTAGAACATCCCCATCGTCTCGAAGCCGTCGCCCTCGTCGGCCCAGCCGACGATGTCCGGCAGATCGCTCAGATACTCGCTTGCGGTGTTCGCAGCGTCTGCGGTCTCCCAGCGGCTAACCACGGCCGCGTTGTCGCTGTCCGGATCGTCGTACACGTCGGTTCCCTCGTGGGTGTCGTAGCGGTCGAAGCCGTCGCTTAGGTCGGCGACTTCCGCGGTCAGTTCGTCGAGGTCGGCCTCGGAGTACAGCACGAGCGCGTAGATATCCTCGCCGTGGGGCTGGCCGGCGTAGACGTCCAGATCGGCGAGTTCCTCGCGGATTTCGCCGGCATCGCCGCCCGCGGAGCCGTGTTCTTCGTGTTCGTCGGCGGCCTCACCGTCGCCGAGCGATCCGCGGTAGCCGTCGTCGACGCCGGGCAGATCGGTCAGGAAGCCTTCAGCGGTGTCGGCCGCTCGTTCGTTCTCCCAGATGCTGACGATGGCGGAGCGACCGCTCTGGGCACGGACGACCGTCTGTCCGTGCGTGTCGTAGTGATCGAAGTTCTCGCGCAGTCCGTCGACTTCGTCGGCGAGTTCCTGCGCGTCCGCGTCCGAGTAGAGTACGAGGCCGAAATCGCCGGCTTCGTAGCCCTCGCCCTCACGGATGCCGAGTTTGCCGAGTCGACCCGCCAGGTCGTCGGCTTCTTTGGTGATGCTCTCGCCGTCGCCACCCATCGGCGGGCCGCCTCGGCCGCCGTCGTCGCTGTGTTCGTCTTCGTCGTCGTGAGCGTGTTCCGCGTGACTCTCGTTGTCACCGTGTGTCTGCTCGTCCGCGCCGTGACTGGTCGCCTCACCCGGATGGATCGGTCCCGCGGCGTCGAGGTCCGTCTCGACATCGCCGTCGGCAGGCACGACTTCTCCGGCCATCAGCGCGGGCAGATCACTCGGGGCGATCCGGCGGCCGATGTAGAACGAGCCAAACTCCGCGAACTGCGAGGTGGAGGGATCGAATCGCATCTCGTAGAGCAGATCTTTCATATCGACGAGGTCGTCGCCCCACAGGGTCACACCCCACTCCCAGTCGTCGAGCGCGATTGCGCCGGTGATCATCTGGATGATCTTGCCGCCGTAGTCACGGCCGATATCGCCGTGGGCCTCCATGTGCTCGGCCCGCTCCTCGAAATCCATATCGTACCAGTTCTGGTCGGGCTGGCGGCGTTTGTCCATCGGGTAGAAACAGACGTGGGTTGCGTCGGGAATCGTCGGCTTGAGCCGGGTCTGGATGTAGTTGTACAGCCCCGAGTCTTCGTCGAGTTCACCCTCGAAGTAATCACGGGCATTCTCGGAGTAGCCCGAGGCCTCCGTTACGGAGACGAAGGATGTCTCGCGTTCGGTGAAGCGGGCGAACTCCGTCTGCTCGAACTGCCGTTCGAGCGCGCCGATGTGGGCGCTACTCGGCCGAAGATGCAAGATGAGAATGTCGGCCTTGTGCCCGAGGATGGAGTACAGCGCAGAGTCTCCCGCATCGGCGTCTGCGACGGCGAGACGGCTGTCGAGGTGCTCGGTTACCTCCGCGAGTGCGCGCTTGCGTTCGCGGTCTGTCGCGTCACGCCACGCGTCCCAGTCAATTGTCCGGTAATCGTGCAGTGCATACCAGCCTTCGTCTGTCGGCGGCGGGTCGCGTGCTTCTGGCATACACAGGCGTACGGCCCAGTACCCAAGAATGGTTTCGTTTGTTCCCGATGCACCGAGGCTCAGACGACGATGACCGGAATATCCGTCTCGTGGATTACCGTCTCGGTTGCGCTGCCGAGTAAGACGGTCTTGAAATCGGACTGTCCACGTTCGCCCATACAGACCGCGTCGATTTCGTGCTCGTCGAGATAGGCGAGAATTTCTTCGGGTGGTGCCCCCTCCTCGATTGCCGTCTGGACCTCGATGCCCGCCGCAGCGGCCCGCTCTCGTACGTCGGCCAGTTCGCTCTCCCCATCTTCCCGGAGCACTTCCCGCCGCTCGTCGGGATCGATGATCGCGTTGTCGTAGGCGGTCCGCGTCTCGATGACGTACAGCGCGTGCAGCGTCGCGTCGTATCGCTCCGCGAGATCGATCGCGTGCGTGACTGCGGTGCGCGCATGCTCGCTTCCGTCGACTGCGACGAGAATCCGTTCGTACATACTGGGTGTACACACGCCCGGCCCTAGTATTTCGTGGTCCGGTTCTGACCGCACGAAGACTCCGACCTGATTTCGCGTTGCTGCTACTGCTGTGATCTCCGACGCTGCGCTCTTCAGAATATCACAGATACTGCGAATATTGCTAAATATCTACACATCTGGTTACTCTTTCCTCTCAGAATTTGTTATATTTACTCAAACTCCTCTAATGATATAAGGATAGACTTCATGAATGTACCGCACAGACTCCGCGCTGGAGACGTACTTCCCGGGGGCGAGAACGCGCCTTCGGAGATGCGGAACCACCTGCCATGACTGATTCGACACTCACCCGTGCCAATCTCATCGCACAGATGGTCCCCGACGACTCGGTAACGACAGATATCCTCGCGGACGACGAGCGCCAGTTCGAGAACGGACGACTCGCTGTTGATCCGCCCATCGACTATCTCGACGAAAGCGAGAGTCCGGCGTATATTCTGACAAACAACAAGAAGGGTATCGGACTGGGAACCAAAGGGAACACAGTTTCGCCCGACTCGGACCGGGGCACAGTGATCATGATCACGGGGCGACGGATGATCTGTCTGGTGGGACAGGACGGTGACGATCAGACGTATAGCATCCCACACGACGCTATCGCCTGGGTTTCCTACCACACTGGCTTCTTCTCGAACCGCCTCGAAATTCGGACGCCAGCGAAGGGGTATCACTGCTGGGCGGATCGAACGACACCCGAGGACCTACTGTCTGATATCACCGACTACATCGACGACCGCCGGTCCGAGGATCCCACACCGATCGCTGGAGATAGCGAAGCCAGCGTCTACTCGTGGCGGGGCGATACAGTGAACAAGAACGACAGGGCGACCGACTCGGGCACGGACTGAGACGCTCAGCCCTCGCCGGGCGCGGAGAGATCACGGCCGAACTCGTCGTACTCCTCGAACGGTTCCGGGAACTCCCGGCCGAGTTGGCGCTGCTCTCTGTTGTCCTCGAGTGGGCCGAGGTCGGCCGCGACGGACTCCCAGCCCGGTTTGATCTTGACGCTCTTTGCGGGCGCACCGGCGGCGATGTGGTGGGCCGGCACGTCGCCGAGCGGTTTCGCTCCGGCACCGATCATCGCGTTCTCGCCGATCCGACAGCCAGCGCTGATCATCGATCCGTAGCCCAGTCGCACATCGTCTTCGAGAATCGTCTCGTAGGTCGTCACGTCGGTCTGGTCGACGGTGTCGTGTGCGTGCGTGTGGATGTGGCAGTTGTCCGCGATGGAGACGCGCTCGCCGATTGTGAGTTTCCCGCGGTCGTCGAGCAGCACGTCGTTGTGGACGACGGTGTTGTCGCCCATCTCGATGTTGTGGCCGCACTGGATTTTGATCCCGCCGAACAGCCGCAACTCCTCGCCAGCGTCGGCGAAGAGGTGATTCGCGAGCATCTGCCGGAACGGAAGTGCGAAGGCGATGTTGTTCGCGAGTGGCGAACGGTCGAACCCCGCCCAGAGATAGCGGAGACACTTGCTCTCGCGGAGCTTCGAGAGCTCCTGCTCCGCCCAGTGTTCGGTTTCGACCAGGGCGTTGCGCGGATCGTAGCTGCCGACCCGCATCCGCGTCATCGGCGGCAGCGACTCTCCCCGCTGATACCGGCCGTATTCCTCGGAATCGCCAAACAGGTCGGCGAGCACCTCGCCGACGACGGCAGCCGTCTCTTCCGCTGCGAGTCGGCTGTCGACATCTTTGATCGTTCTGTCGATTTCCGCCCGCACCTCCGCTGGCACATCGACGTGGCGTTTCGTCATCGCTGCGTGTCTCCCCCGCAGGTTTCACACCGTCGTCCCATCGACGGCGCTGCAGTCGTGTCTCGCGTACTCCGATTCATACCGACGTAATAGTATTGGTATCACTAAGTATTTACCCAGACTAAATCGTAATTGTAGTTCTATCGTCCTAAAACTCACACGTTCATCTTGTTTTTGTGGTTTATAGCGTAAGTACCGGAACCGAGTGAGGATCTCAGATGACGTCGTCAGTGGACGAACTGCGGGCAGCGCGAATCGACAGCGTTTCGGTACCGTAGTCCGTGGCTTGGGTAACGAATGAGCCGCGATATTATCGAGGTCCGCGGGGCGACAGAGAACAACCTCAAGGACGTGGACGTAGAGATTCCACGCGAGGAACTGACCGTCGTCACGGGGCTGTCGGGATCGGGGAAGTCCTCGCTGGCGTTCGACACGGTCTACGCCGAAGGCCAGCGACGGTACATCGAATCGCTATCCGCTTACGCCCGGAACTTCCTCGGCCAGATGGACAAACCGCAGGTCGAGAACGTCGAAGGGCTCTCGCCTGCGATCTCGATCGACCAGAAAAACGCCGCCAACAACCCTCGCTCGACGGTCGGTACCGTCACTGAACTGCACGACTATCTCCGGCTTCTGTACGCTCGGGTCGGCACCCCGCACTGTCCGGAGTGTGGCCGAGAAGTCGACGAACAGAGTGCCCAGCAGATGGTCAGACGGCTGCTGGACGCACCGGAGGGCACCCGAGCGAAGATCTGCGCGCCAGTCGTCCGCGACCAGAAAGGCGAGTTCGAGGACCTGTTCGACGACCTCGTCAGCGAGGGGTACACCCGCGTCGAGGTCGACGGCGAACGGTTCGACCTCACCGTCGAGACGCCCGATCTGGACAAGAACTACGACCACACCGTCGACGTTGTCGTCGACCGCGTGAAACTCAGCGAGGACGAACGCTCTCGCATCACCGACTCCGTCGAGACGGCTCTCGACGAAGCGGACGGTGTGCTCAAAGTGATCTTCCCCGACCCACCCGAGGATCTCGACGTGGGTGGCGCGAGTGCACGCTCGACCGGCGATCTCGCGGACGAAGAACGCGAGGACCGCCGCGTCGTCGAGTTCTCGGAGGATCTGGCCTGCAGTCACTGCCACATCGATATCAGTGAAATCGAAACTCGCTCCTTCTCGTTCAACAGTCCACACGGGGCCTGCCCGGAATGTGAGGGGATCGGCTCGACGAAGGAGGTCAGCGAGGATCTGGTGATTCAGGATCCCTCGAAACCCCTGAAAAACGTCTTTGAGCCTTGGAGCTACAACCGCACCTACTACTCCCGTCAACTGGACAACGTCGCCGAGCACTTCGGCATCTCGCTGGACACCCCCTTCGAGGAACTGGACGAAGAGATTCAGCGACAGTTCCTCTACGGCACCGACGACCGCGTCCACTTCGAGTGGACGACGAAAAACGGCACGCGGGAGAAGACCGAGCGCTTCGAGGGGGTCATCCCGAACCTCGAACGCCGCCACGTCGAAACCGACAGCGACCGCGCACGCGAGCACATCGAGGAGTACATGGCCGTCACTACCTGCCCGGAGTGCGAGGGGACCCGACTGAAGGCCGAGTCCCGCGCCGTCTTCGTGAATGGAACTTCCATCACCGAGGTCAATCGGATGTCCATCGGCGACGCGCTGGCACACTTCGAGGAGATGGAAGAGACGATGTCCGAGCGCGACCGAAAGATCGCCGAGGAGATTCTCAAGGAGATCCGAGCGCGACTCGGGTTCATGACCGAAGTCGGCCTCGATTACCTCACGCTCGACCGGGAGGCTTCCACGCTTTCGGGTGGCGAGAGCCAGCGGATTCGGCTGGCCACACAGATCGGCAGCGGCCTCGTCGGCGTGCTCTATGTCCTCGACGAGCCCTCGATCGGGTTGCACCAGCGCGACAACGACCGCCTGCTGAACACGCTCGCAGAACTCCGGGATCTCGGGAACACGCTGCTCGTGGTCGAACACGATACCGAGACGATGCGCCGCGCGGACAACATCATCGACATGGGGCCCGGGCCGGGCAAACGCGGCGGCGAAATCGTCGTCAACGGGAGTTACGAGGATGTTCTCGACTGCGAGGACAGCGCCACCGGCGAGTATCTCTCCGGCGAGAAAGTGATTCCGGTGCCCGACTCTCGTCGCGTGCCTGACCAGCGGGAAGGCACGGAAGGAGCGAGCGGGGACGACGGACCCGCGAGCCGCGACCCCGACGGCACGATCACCATCCGCGGCGCGCGCCAGCACAACCTCAAGGATCTCGACGTAGAGCTCCCGGTCGGCTGCTTTACGGCGATCACTGGCGTCTCTGGCTCCGGAAAATCGACGCTGATGCACGACGTGCTCTACAAGGGACTCGCTCGCGAGATGAACGACAACACGAGCGTCGATCCGGGCGAACACGACGCCATCGAGGGTCTCGATCAGATCGAGACTGTCCGACTGATCGACCAGTCACCCATCGGCCGGACGCCGCGGTCCAATCCCGCGACCTACACCAACGTCTTCGATTACGTCCGGGAACTGTTCGCCCAGACCGACGTGGCCAACCGCCGCGGCTACGAGAAGGGCCGGTTTTCTTTCAACGTGAAGGGCGGTCGCTGTGAGGCCTGTGGCGGGCAGGGCACGGTCAAAATCGATATGAACTTCCTCTCGGACGTGACCGTCCCCTGCGAGGAGTGTGGCGGCGCGCGGTACAACGACGAGACGCTGGAGGTCACCTTCAAGGACAAAACCATCGCCGACGTGCTGGACATGAGCGTCGAGGAGGCCTATGACTTCTTCGAGAGTCACAGCCAACTCCGCCGGCGGCTGAAACTCCTGAAGGATGTCGGGCTGGGCTACATGCGGCTGGGTCAGCCCTCGACGACCCTCTCCGGCGGTGAGGCCCAGCGTGTCAAACTCGCCGAAGAACTCGGCAAGAAAGACACCGGCGAGACGCTGTATCTGCTGGACGAGCCGACGACCGGTCTCCACCCCGAAGACGAGCGGAAACTGATCGACGTGCTCCACCGACTGACCGACGAAGGCAACACGGTGGTCGTGATCGAACACGAACTCGATCTGGTGAAAAACGCCGACAACATCCTCGATCTGGGGCCGGAGGGTGGCGAGGCCGGCGGTCAGATCGTCGCCAGCGGGACGCCGGAGGAAGTCGCCCGGACTGAGGGCTCGTACACTGGGGAGTATCTGCGTGATCTGCTCCCCGACGTGGAGCTAGCCGGGCCGCGGTCGGACCGGGAGTTACCGACGCCGGAGAGTGCACCGGTCGGCTCGGACGACAGCGACCAGACCGCCGCCGACGACGACTGAGGCTACTGTTCGAGTACCCATTGTGCGGCCGGTGGGTGCAAACTATTTTGATAGCCACGGCCTGTCACGGTAGTATGGACAGACTACGACCGAACCGGCGAGAACTCCTCCTCGCGGTTTCGGCCGGCTGTGTCGGACTTGCGGGCTGTGGACAGCGCAGCGACTCCGAAGAGATTCAGTACGAGTACGGCGCGGCCTACGGAGCACAGTACAGCAGCGATGAGTGACGAGACGCCGCGTTTGGATTTAGGTATCTTTGAGCAGGGTGATCCACAGTGGGATCACACTGACACTGTCGAAGCAGTCGACGAGTACGCAATCGAGCGCGGCTCACTCGACGAGCGGCCGGACCGCGGCGAGCACGACGACGAACTGTTCCACGTCATCGAGCAGGGAATCACGTGGCGGTGGGACGAGAAGGCCGACGACTGGGTGCATTTTAGCGGTACCGGAAGCGAGACACAGCAGGTGCCGGGCACGAGTTCGTTCGAGACGGCCCAGTTCGACCACGCGCACTCGAAGAAAACACCGGTCTGGAACGTCGAGGCCCACGGCATCGAGGGCGATGGCGAGCACGAGGTTGGTCAGGCCGTCCACGAACTCCTCGGCACGGTGGCGGAAGCCGGTGGTGGCATCGTCTACTTCCCGCCGGGGAGATATCGCTTCGAGCGGACGCCGTTGATCGGAGACAGCACGATCATCGAAGGTGCCGGCCATTCGACGGTCTTCGAGGGGGTTCGACCCGATGGCCCGACTGGTCGGGCACTCCTCTCGAATCGCGGGTTCGATTCGCCGGGGTACGAGGGGGCCTCGAACTGGGCAGTCCGGAATCTTCGGATCGATTCACCGGAGTCGAACGGCATTATGCCAGCCCACGCAGAGAACGTCCGGTTCGAGAATATTCACGGCGATCGGATCTACTATCACCACCTCGATATCGTCTCCAGCAGACACGTCACCATCGACGGGTTTCGAGCGACACAGGGTGGCCGAGACGACGACGCTGACGCACCGGTCCAGTTCGACAACCAGATCCCCGGCACGGACGCCAACGGTATCTGGGACGGTGACGCGAGCACGTACGCGACGGCCGACGGGACCCCCGTGCAGAACTGTACGCTCACCGATTTCGAGATTGCTCCCGAGAACGGTCCGGAGTACGGTGTCCGTATCCACCGCGAGGGGGCGGAATCGATCACGATCACCGAGGGCCGAATCACCGGCTGTCAGCATTCGGCGATCAGAGCAGACACGGGCGAGGAAGTTACCGACCTAACGGTCGACGGTGTCTCCTGTCTCGAAAATGCTCGTGGGATCTCACTTGGAGAGATCGAGAGTGGCCGCCACGGATTGACCATCGACAACGTTACGATCAGAACCGAAGACAGCAGCCTCGCGGGTGGATCCGGACTGTACGCGAGCGGCTTCGACGAGGCGGAAATATCGAATATTTTGGTCGAAGGCCAGTTCGAGAACTCGATCCTGTTCGACGATATGGCCGATCTCAAACTGAGCACCGTCACGGCACGCGGGGCGTCATCCCAGGCGCTCCGATTCCGAACGAACGCCGACGCGACGCTCACAACCGCTCGCGCGGCCGACTGTGGCGATGCAGGACTCTACGTGGGGCCGGACAGTAGCCTCGCGTACGGCGGCGTGTCTTTCGAGAATGTCGGCGAAGAGGTGACCGTCGACGGCGAACTCAGGGAGTGGCGGCGGTCGTGATGGCCGATCAACTCACTCCTTTACGAAATAGCTCGTAAAGAACCCCGAAAAGAAGGAGGCGACGGCGACCGACAACAACACCTCTGAGAGGTCGTAGGGGCCGTCCTCCTCGTTTGCAGTCAGTTTGGTGATTGCGACGCCGATGACCAGCGAGATGATGCCGTTCGCGAGATCGTGTTTGAGGGCCATGCGTTCCAGTACGGATCGGTTCGCCAAATAGCTACTGTCCGGTTTCGATAGGCCAGTTCTCAGACACTGGTGTGACCAGACTGACTGCTGTGCTCGGGCCAATTCTGGCACTGCTCGCTCGAACTCTCTTTTCAGCCGCTGATAGGCGCGCAGAAAGTTATTTGAAGGTCCCTGCGTGCAGTTGATGTATGGTATCCCTGCCCGTCGACGTGTTGCTCGGGCTCTACCTCGGTGCCCTCGTCGGTATTTTCCCGGCGCTGGCGGTCTGGGCGGCCAGTTTTGGCTTTCGCTATCGGGAGGGACTGTCGCTGTCGCGTGCGGGCGCGGTGGGACTCGGACTCGCGGTCGCCGCTCTCAACGGGGCGGTGCTCTGGGTCGTCGGCGAACCCACGCTCACTGCGGCCGGACCCCTCCGACTCGCACTGGCTGGCATTCTCGTCGTCACCGTCGCGCTGTATGCCCACAGCAAGGGCGACACGGCGGCCGAGGAGTTCCCGCGACGGCTCTCGATCACCGAGTTCGCCGGGCAGGGGGTTTCGACCGACAGAGCGGAACTGATCGACGACGGCGCCGAAGTCCGGATTCGGGTCGTCGGTGCGGTGGCCGATGTGGACGGCTATCCCGCACTCCCCGAGGAACTGCGTGCCGAGATCAGCAACGCCGAGTTCGAGTTGCCGGCCGATCTGCGGCTCTCAGAACTACAGCGCCGCGTCGAGGACCGACTGGAAACGACCTATGACCTCGCGACTGCGGAGGTCGATATCGACGACCGAGGGCGGGCGCAGGTCGCCGCCGCGCCACCCTTTTCGGGGCTCTCGAAACGCGTCGGCGGCGGCCGTCACGCCGTCTCCGTCTCCGGACTCGTTCCGACCGGCATCGCTCGCGGCGACGAGGTGACGGTCATCACGCCCGGCGCGCAGGTCCGCGGGACAGTCATCAGTGCACAGTCCTCGGGTCCGGCCGCCGACCACGACGAAAACGAGCCCGATATCGAGCCACGTCTCGACGACGGCGTCGCTGACGAGGAGGACGTTCCGCGACAGGTTCGGACGCCGACCACCGACGGCGGCGAGGGACAGATCACCGTCGCAGTCACGCGGACGGACGTGCAACCGCTGCTGCGTGCGTCGGAGACGAAAATCGTCGTCGAGTCCCGCGAACTCGACCGCGAGTACGAAGTCGTCTCGATGCTTCGCCGTGCGGGCCACCGGATCCAGCGGATCGCCGTCCGTTCGGGGGGCCGCCTCGACGGACAGACGCTCGGTCGGTCGGATCTCAGAGACGAACACGACGTTGCGGTGCTGGCGGTCAGGAAAGACCAGGGGTGGCTGATCGCCCCAGACGGCGAGACGCGACTCGAAACCGGTGACGAACTGTTCGCCGCGGGAACGCGGGAGAATCTCACGGCCTTCGAGTCGGGTGGTGTCTGATGCGATCGCGCCAACTCGCTGACGGTCGCGGAGGTGAACGCCGATGAGCGTCGCGCTCACGACGGTCTCGACCGTCGAGAGTGCAGCTTCGATCACGACACAACTGCTCGGAATCGCCGCCATGGCGACGCTGCCGGCCGCGGTAGCAGCACTGGTCTATCGGTCGCTCGCGGAGGAGAAAATCCCCGGCTGGCTCGCCGTCGCTGTCGGTGTCTCGGTCGTTGCACTCTATCTCGGAACTGCCCCGGCACTGGAAGTGCTCCTCGACGAGACCGATCCCTCTCAGCTAGCGGCATCGCTGTTCGACATCGGCGGCCTCGTGGGTGGTGTCGGTGGTGCGGCGCTTGGACGGGCCGTCGGTGATCGGTTCGGAGTGGAGGTGCTCGTCTGGTCGCCGACACACGAGGCCAGCGCGGACGTGAGCCAACTCGCACAGACTGTGGGACAGGTGACGACGGTTTCGCTGCCGGCGACCATCGAAGATGCCCCCGGCTACGATCCGATCCCTCACAAAACCAAAGAGGATCTCGCCAGCACGCAATTTGTTTTCCCGCGCGGGCTGACCGTCGACGAACTCGAAACGCGCATCAGCGAGCAGTTGCGGTCGGATTACGGCATCGCCGTCGCTGACATGCGCTTCGACGAGTACGGTACTCTCGTCTCACTCGCGGTCGGCACTCGCGCGGCCGGCATCGGCGCGACGCTGCCGCCGGCGACCAACGCCGTCGCGGTCCGGGCAGATCCCGGCTTTTCGGCCAGCACCGGCGACATCGTGCAGGTCTGGGAACCCGACTCGATGCAACGGGTCTGTACCGGTGAGTTACGCGGCGTCGCCGACGACGTGGTCACGATTGCCATCGACGCCGCAGACACGCCGAAAGTCGACCCGACGCGGCGCTATCGCCTCGTCACGCTGCCGGTCAACGACCGCCCCGACCGCGAGTTCGCCTCGCTGCTCCGGGCGGCCGAGGAGACCTTTAGTACTGTGACTGTCGAGGCCGGCAGCCCGCTGCACGGGTTGCCTGTCGGCGCGGTCGATCTGACGATCACGGCGATCCGTCCCGACGACGGCGACCCGGTGCCGTTCCCCGACCGCGAGTATCGCCTCGCGCCGGGTGATCTCCTCTTCGTGATCGCGACCCCGGGGAACCTCCGATGCCTCGAAGACGGCGCGACGGCGCTCGATCCCTCCGTTGCGAGCACAGAAGGACTTGCGACCGACGCGACCGAACCCACGGAAGGAATCCAGACTGCGGATCCCACCGCAACCGCCCGGGAGGAATCCACCGGCGAGGACGGATTGCCCGCCACCGACGACGGCTCGGATGGAGCAGACGACCAATCGTCCGCGCCCGACCTAACAGACGAGCCGTCATCTGAGCCCGATATCGCGGACGAACCGCCATCCGAGCCGGACGCTGCGGACGAGTCGATCAGCGGAAAAGCTGACTCGGACTCGTTCAAAGAGATCAAAGCCAACTTCGAGGAGAGCGACCAGCCGGCCGAGACGGCCGAACCGGCAGACGATTCCGCCGAACCCGCCCAGGCGGAACCGACGGAACCAACTGAGGCGACCGACACCAGCAGCGATACCGCCTCCTTCGACGAACTCAAATCCGAATTCGAGTCCGGCGATGCCGACTGGGACGAGGGCGAGACCGACCAGCAGCCGACCACCGACCCGGAATCGTCACCACCGCAGCAATCAGCGCCCGAGGAACAGACGGACGACGAACTGCCCGAATCTGACGATATCGAAATTGCCTTCGCCGACGACGAGCAGACGGACTCGGCTGAGGACGCCGAGGACGATGACGACGGACTGGTCAGCCTCGACGAGGCGGACATCAGCTTCGATGACGACGAGGACGAACGCGAAGACACCGGAAGCGACGACCTCGGCGGGATCGATATCGACGACGATCTGCAGGGCGAGGCCGACGACGCCATCTCGGACGATCTCGGTGACCTCGATCTCGACGACGACGAGGAAGAAGATGTCTCGGAACTGGATCTCTCCGAGGAGGACGGACTGTTTTCGGATGTCGACGAGGATGACGACGAGGAGATCGAGGACGACGAAGAGACGGATGACGAGGATGACGACGAAGACGAGGGCGACGACGCTGAGGAGGACGATGACGACAGCGGGGGTGGCGGCGGTGGGACATCTTTCGCCCAACTGAAAGAGGAGTTCGAGTCGGGAGATGCGGACTGGGAGGACGACGTGTCGGACAGTCCGGGTGGGGATATGCGTCTCGACGAGTGATCGACAGGACGAGTAATCCTCTTTGCGCTGGGTGCGTTTTGCTCAGGTATGCGATGGAAACTGTTCGCCACGCTCTCGGAGACTGTCGGTGACAACGTTCTCGAAATCACCGTCGATGCCGAGGAGCCGACGCTGCGTGATGCCGTCGACGCGCTGCTTTCGGCTCATCCGGAACTCGAATCGCAGGTGCTCGACGACGACGACACGCTGCAGGATCATCTGCGCGTGCTCTGTGACGGCGAGGATCCGTTCCACTCTGCAGCGGGCTGGGAGACGGATCTTTCCGATGTCGACGAACTCGCGATGTTCCCGCCGGTCACCGGCGGATAAGCAGTAAAACTGCGCTCGTTTTCAGTAGACGGCGTCGATGATCTCTTCCGAGAGGTTCTCGAACTGTTCGAGATAGGAGCGACGCTCCGCGCGAAGCGACTGTAGTTCGTCCTCGAAGTCCTCGTAGTGGGTCGGCGGATAGAACGGTTCGACGTCGATTCCGGGCACCTCTTCGGGCACCTCGAAGCCGAAGGTGTCGTCGGCGCGCCACTCGATTTCGTCGCGGGCCACACCGACGAGAATACTCACCGACTCACGGACGCCGATATCTGCCTTGCTCGGGCCGACGTAGCCGGTGTTGATGACGAAACACTCGACATCGTTCTCGGCGATGAGTTCCCGGAAGCGGTTGCCTTCTTCGCCCTCCGGGCCGATGATGAACGGATTCGTCCCGACGACGCGGATGGATTCGCCGGCAGCGTCGGGGTCGCCGGCGCTGGTCTGGATCGACTCGCCGAGCATGAAGGCGACGGCTGCCTGCCGGTCGTCAAGTCGGGCGACCGGCGGCATGGCGGGGTTGCGTGTGATGAAGAAAATCTGATCGACACCCTCGGTCATGTCGATATCCTCCGAGGCCGAGGAGAGATCCTCACGTCGGATCACGGCTCGCCCGTTGGCGGTCAGTTCGGTGTTGTCGAAGTCGACGGTGCCGTCTTCGTCGACCCAGACGTTCTCGAAGACCGCCTCGTCCTGCGTCGCGGCGTCGTACAGGGCTGGCTGCTCGTCTTCGTCCAGCCCGTCGGTTTTGATGTATAGGCCGTTGCCCTCACTGCCGGTGACCTGCCCGTCGGGCAGCAGTGCACAGACATCGTCCTGTAGCATCTCCGTCCCTTCCGGTTCGTCGAGCCAACAGCCGTGGCCGGTCAGCGTCGATTTTCCCGTCGCGCTCAGCCCGAGAAAAGCCTGTCCGACCGTCGTGAGTTCGCCGTCGTCCTCGATGGTGACGCGTTTGCTCCCTGCGTGAATGCCGAGCCCCCCCTGCTCTTTCGCTCGGCGCATGAACAGCCGCAGGAACGACTTCTTGGCCTCGCCCGTGTAATCGCTGCCGAGGACGAAGGTCAGCCCTTCCTCCGGCAGGACGCGGATACGACGCTGATTGTCGTCTTGTTCGTCCCACTCCGGCAACTGAAGCGTCTGGAAATCCGGTTCGCCCGACGCGGGTTCGAGAAGTTTCCCCCACGCCAGCGCGATCCGCGAGTACTCTTTGGGCACGAACAGTCGGCACGTAAAGGCCGTCTCTTCATGTCTGCCGACCTGCCGGTCGAGACAGATCAGTTCGCTGCCTTCGACGGAATCGAGCGCGTCGGTAATCGCTTCCCAGTCGGCGTCGTCGAACTCGTCGTCGATCAGGTTTTTCGTCTGGTCCGCGCTCCGGGATTTCTGCTCGCTCACGTACCGCGGACTTCCGTACTCGGTCGTCCGCTCGTCGTGGCTCGCGTACTCCCGCAACTGCTCGAATGTCGGGTTGTACACAACGTTGTCGGCGACCTCGGGATCCGGGAACTCCTCCTGGAGACGGGATCGTTCCACCCTTTGACTCATGTGTTTATTACGTCGGTTGCCCAGGGCATAAAGTATTGGAAATCGCCACAACTTGCGATACTATAACAAATGAGATATACTGTCCCAAACGGGCTCGCTCGACTCACTGCGTAGGATATGGCTATCTGTTATCTTTCTCCCCGATATTTTTCTAAATATTTATATTATATATTCCTAGAGCCGGTGATTATTTTGTATAGTCACGTTTTCCAACGACCGAGTTACGTGAACACGAATCATATGATATTATCTCTACACTGTTTGAATTCTGTCTAATACGTATATTGAGTCGATTCTGAGTTGTCTTTCGTTAGCCAACGGGCAGATCCCACGAGATCCGCTGTCCCGGTGGATCGCTCGCCTGCTCACTCGCTGGTCTCTCGGCCTGTACCGCGGACGCTCCCGGACAGCCTCTTGGTCATAAATAGCGTGGCACAACTTCTTTGTGACTCTCCGGCGTTTGTTATCGACGTATGCCAGTCACTGACGACGACGAACTTCGTTCCATTCTCGAATACGACCGCGTGGCCGTTGTCGGGTGTTCGAGCACGCCCGGGAAAGACGCCCACGACATTCCGAGCTATCTGGATCGGCAGGGATACGATATCGTTCCCGTCAATCCCTATGCAGACGAAATCCTCGGCAAGGATGTCTACGACTCACTCGAAGAGGTTCCGGGCGATATCGATATCGTCGACGTGTTCCGCCCGAGCGAGGAGGTAAGCGACATAGTCGACAGCGCCCTCGACCGCGAGGACGTGGAGGTCATCTGGCTGCAACTGGGGATCCACGACGACGAGGCGGTCGAACACGCCGAACAGGCCGGCAAGCGAGTCGTGCAGGACCGCTGTATGAAGCCCGAACACCAGCGACTGATGTCTTAGAACTCCTCGACAGCGGGGCGCAGATCGAGTTCGAGCGTCCACGTGGTCTCGTCCTGTTCGACGAGATGCCAGTACGATTCGGCGATTTCATCCGGGTCGAGTAGCGAGTCTTCGTCCCGATTCGGATTTTGTTGTCGGAGCGCCGGCGTGTTGATCTGGCCGTCGAGGACGACGTGTGCGACGTGAATTCCCTCCGGGCCGAGTTCGCGGGCCATCGATTCGGCCATCCCGCGGACGGCGAATTTCGCGGCGCTGAAGCCGACGGCCCCGCCCCGGCCCCGAACTGCGGAGGTGGCTCCGGTGAAGATGATCGTCCCACCGTCGTCCATATCCGCGACCGCTTGCTGGGAGCACAGCAGCGCACCCTGTGCGGAGACGCGCCAGGCCTGCTCGAACTCCCCTGGTGAGATATCGCGCAGGCCTTTCCAGGCCGCGCCGCTGGCGTGATTGACGAGGATATCCACGGGACCGAACGCCTCCCGAACGTCGTCGAAGGCTTCCTCGACACGCTGTTCGTCGGTGATATCCGTCGGGACGGCGACCGCTTGCTCGCCGAGTTCCGCGGAGAGTTCTTCGAGATAGCCCGTCGAGCGGGCGAACAGCCCGACCTGACAGCCCTCGTCGATGAACTTCCGCGCGAGTGACTCTCCGAGTCCGGGACCGACGCCGGCGATGACTGCTGTCCGTGTCATGTTCTCGTGTGCGCGCGCCGCGCCCATAATTCTCGGGGCGGTTGTGCACTGGAGGAATGTTAGCGCCCGCCAACGAGTGATACCACGCCCCATGCTACCCCCACGGCGAGCAGACACAGACAGAGCGTTCCGACCGCGTAGATCGCAGCACGGAGTCGACTTCCCGACTCCCACAGCCGTACGGTTTCGACCGAAAACGACGAGTAGGTCGTAAAGGAGCCACAGATCCCGATGCCGACGAACAGGACGATGTCCGTCGAGGCCGCGGCGACGGTCACGACGCCGAGCGCGAAACTCCCGAGGACGTTGACCGCAAGCGTGCCGAAAGGAAACCGCTCACTCGGAACGAACTCGCCGACGAGATACCGCAGGACGGCACCGAGTGCACCGCCAGCGCCGACGAGTTGTGCCGGTGGAATATCCATCAGGTCTCACCCCCGGCCAGCCCTGCCAGTCCTCGCCCGAGGAGGACGCCGACAAACCCGAGTGCGTAACTGCCGACCACGTAGACCGCCCCAACCGCTGGCTCGGCCATCGCCGCATCGACGACGAACGTGCTGTAGGTCGTAAACGAGGAGAGAAAGCCAGTCGCGAGGACGCGCCGCGCCGATCCGGAGATCCGCCCGGCGAACTGGTTTTCGTAGAAGATGAATCCGAGTGCCAAACTTCCGAGGATATTGACCAGTGCCGTCGCGACGAGCGTCGCGGGAACGAGCAGTTCGACGAAGTACCGCAGGTTCGCCCCGGCAAAGCCACCGATAGCGACGAGGACGATTGGTTCGAGCCGTCTGACGGGATGTGTCCGTGTCATCGATCTTCCGACCGCTTCGTCTGCTCTGAGAACCAGCGGCTACCTCACTCTGTCGACTCGTCGACGAGCGGGTCGGGGGCGCGATAGACGATTTCCATCGGTAATCCCTTGCCGTCGGTCGGCGGATCGGGCGGCAGCGAGCGAAGCGGTGCGCTGGCCGGCCGCGCGGTGTACGCGAGGACGACGGCGTCGATCACGTCGTCGATGGCGACAGCAGCGCCGCCGGTGGCCTCGGCGACGGCCTGGACGACCGGTGGGGCATCGGCGTCGTGGCTGGCGAGAATCCGCATCCGCTCGGCGTAGCCGCCGGCCTTCCGCTTGGAGTACTGGAGTGGTTCGCCAGCCAGCGCGCGGAAACAGACTTCGGAGTGTGACTCTCGAAACGCCGTCCGCGCCTCCGGGACGTTCCGCAACAGGTCGTCGACGGCCGCAATCTTGTCGCTGATCGCAAACGCCGATTTCGAGAGCGTGTTTCCGCTCTTGCGTTCGTTGACCCGCTTGGCGGCCGGATATCGCCGCTTACGCGTGGCCTCTCTCACCGGCGGCGTCAGCACCGCCGACTGCAGTGGGCCGAGCACCGACTTGGCCAGTTCGTCACAGCGGCGCTGCTCGGCACCGCTTTCGATCAGGCCGATTGGGATGTTGATCAGAATCCGTGGTTCACGTTCCTCGTAGTGCTGCCAGAGTTCACCGATCTCTTCGAACACTTCGGTGTTGTCGTAGCCGTCACCGTCGAACGCGACTGCGAGCCACCCCTCATTGCTCCAGTCGACGCCGACGAACGTCGCTGCCATACTGCAACCTTCGCACCGTGAAATAAAAACCCCCGCCCATCTGACGACCGAATCGCACACCTGCGGTGGGTAATATTGATTTGGCAGGCGAGTAACGTTCAGGTATGAGCGACGACACGACCATCTTCGAGCAGATCATCGCCGGCGAGATTCCAAGCTACACCGTCTACGAGGACGAGACGACCTACGCCTTCCTCGACGCGAATCCGCTCGCGCCGGGCCATACGCTGGTCATCCCGAAACACCCCTACGAGCGATTGAACGACATGCCCGCCGACGAGGCCGGCGAGATTTTCGGGATCATCAGCGACATCGCCCCCGCCGTCGAGGCTGCCGTCGGCGCAGACGCGAGCACCGTTGCCGTCAACAACGGCGAGGAGGCCGGACAGGAGGTCCCACACGTCCACTGGCATATCATCCCCCGGTTCGCCGACGACAACGTCGGCCCGATCCATCGGCTGTTCGACGGCGCGGAACTAGCCGACGACGAGATGGAGGAGATTGCGGCCGACATCCGATCGAATCAGTAAGCAGGACATTCTCCTCACAGAATACGTATCTTTATATACAGGACCGCGTCAGCATCAGGTATGTCGACGCGAATAGTCGCTTTCGTTGGCGCGACAGGTGGTGCGGGGACGACACGGCTGACAGTCGAATCCGCGGCACTGTTGGCCGCGACGGGTCGGTCCGTCGCGGTGTTCGACGCCGCCGTCCAGACCCAGGGGCTCGCAGCGTACACCGACCAGCGCATCGACGCCGATGTCACCGCACTGTTGACCGGCGAGGCCGACCTGGACGCGACGCTGTACGAGATGGAACTCGACGGTCCGGGCGTCGTCAACCTCTGTCCGGCGTGGGCTCCGTTCGAGCGACTCGCCAGGGCAAAAACGGCGGGTGCGGCCAACCGCTTCGAGCAACAACTCGCCGCGGCGGCAATCTCCCACGATGCGGTCCTGATCGATACCCCGCCAATCGGCGGGAATCAGGCGATTGCGGCCGTCAACGAGGCCGACCGCATCGGGATCGTCGCGCCCGACACGAACCGCGGCCGCGACGGGGTGGCGCTCACCCGCGAGCGACTGGCCGACATCGGGGTCGAGGACGACGCTGTCATCGCGAACCGCTCCACCGAGGGGCTATTGGATACCGACGTTCGGGTGCCGGAAATCGAAGCGACCGACGCCAGCTCGGCACCGAGTGCTGTCCCGGCTGACGAGCAGTTTACACCCGCCGTTCTCGAAATCGTCGAACGGCTCGTCGGCGTGGACCCCGACGTAGAAATCCCAGATTCCGGTCGGCTCTCCGGATTATTTCAGTAAAAACTCTCGCGCCTCCTCGACGGGTGGACTCCCTGACGAGGCTCACTCCTTCTCTTTGAGATCCTCGAGTTCGGATTCGATCTCCGCGTCAGAGACCTCTGATTCGACATCGGCGTCCGTTTCGATCTCCTCGGTGTCGACTTCTTCGGACGCGTCGGCGTCTGCGTTCTCGTCCGTACCCATCTCCGATTTGAGCGTTTCGAGTTCACGGTCGACGGCACCGTCGGTCGCCAGTTGATCGAGTTCGCGGTCCAGATCGCTCTTGTCGGAGAGTTTGTTTTCGAGGGCACCCGTCTCACGGAGTTCGTCGAGCGCAGCGGCGCGGGCCTCCATGTCCTCGGTCTGCTGCTGTGCGCGCTCGATCGTTCGTGAGACATCGTCCATCTCCTCGCCGGCCCCGGTCATCGCTTCGTTGACGCGGGCACTGGCTTCTGCGGCCTCGTACCGGGCCTTCATGGTCTCCTTTTTCGTGCGGAACTCCTCGATCTGGCGCTGAAGTTCGTCCTTCTGTTGGATGAGACCGTCCTGTTTCTGTTCGAGATCGGCAACCTGGCGTTCCAGATCGTCGATCTGGCGCATCTTCTGTTTTTTCTTCTCCAGCGCTTTCCGAGCAAGGTCGTCACGGTCCTGCTCGACGGCTTCCCGGGCCTGCTCGTTGTGCTTGTCGACGTTCTCTTCGAGGCGGCGTTTCTGGATCTCCAGGCGTTTCTTCTGGGTGGTCAGATCTGCAATTCCCTGTTTGACCTTCTGAAGTTCGTCCTGGAGTTGCTCGTAGGAGTAATCGAGTTGCTGGCCGGGGTCTTCGGCCCGGTCGAGCAACGAGTTGAGCTTCGACCTGATTACCTGTGAGGTGCGCGAGAGGATTCCCATACCGTGACCCACGGTCCGGCCAAACTTAAAATTCTTACATCTGTTTACCACTCAGCATGAGCGACCCCAACCGGTTGCCGGGACCGCGAGACGTTCGCACGACGCTCGACGGCGATACCACCGATCGGATCGTCGTCGCCTGCTCGCCACATCCGCAGTTCGGCGGCGACAGACACGACAGCAGACTCCGCGCGGTCAGCGACGCGCTCGTCGACCGCGACATCGACTGCCTCCGAATCGATTACGGCCCGTGGGACGAGGGACGCGGCGAACGAACAGATGCACTGACTGCACTGGAGTGGGCTGGCGAGCGCTACGACACCGTTGCTCTGTTCGGCTACAGTTTCGGCGGCGCAGTCGCGCTGTCGGCGGCAATCGAGGCGGATTCGCTGGCGGCCGTCTCGGTGCTCGCCCCGGCCGCGAGCAGCGTCGAGGGGTTCGACCCCGCCGACCTCGACGCAATCTCTTGCCCGGCGCAGGTTGTCTACGGCGAGCGTGACGATACTGCGGATTGGCAATCTGTCGTCGAGCGAGCAGAGCAACTGGAGTGGTCCGTCGAGTCTATGCCAGCCGATCACTTCTTCATCTCACAGCAGAGCCGGATTGGTAATCTCGTCAGGGACTTTTTCGCTGCGTCGCTTGGCTGATGGGTTGAATTAACTCAACCGTTCTCTGAGGATCTCGTAGGACCGCTTCAACCGCTCTTCGTACTCGGGCACATCCCATGGCTCCCAGCCGTACTCGATGGTTTCGAGGCGTTCGCCGCTCACGGCTGGTATCCCGTGTGTGAGGTTTGTCCCACCATCGAGTGCTGCTGCGGCCCCAGTTTCGGGAAGGAACGTGGCCGCACCGACCTGGAGGCTCTCGAAATCAACAGCACTGAGTCCGCCTTCCCACTCCGTCGCGATCCGCTGTTTGCTGGAGGGGTCGGCGACGTTCAGGAGAATCCACGGCAAGCGGAGTTCGATTGCGTTCTCCGCGGCCGCGACGTGTACGTCGGTCAGCGAGTCGAATTCGTTCGCTTCGGGATTGCCGTTGCCGTATCGCAACGTCCCGGTCTCGACCGCCTCGAAGGGCCGACGCTCGCCTGTCTGCGGGACAGTGTACCCCCGGTTGATGGTCTCGCGAACGGGAACGAACCCCGCCGAACCGTCCCGGTACGCATTGAGGTCCAGCCCGGTGCCTGCCCCAAACTCCCGAGCAAAGGCGTCGTATCGTGAATCGACGAGTAGCCGGGAGTTACCGGGGCCACCGAGGCGGACGACAAAGTCCGCCGGTGCCGTCGCCTCAGTCCCGAACGGCAACTGCGGTGTCCGGCCCGTCAGCCCGACGGTGATGACCGCGTTCATTCGCGTCCAGTCGACGGGATTGGGAAGGTCTTCGAATTCGAGTCTGAGATCAAGTCCCTCGACATCGTGTGTCACTCGTAGTTCGGTGAGCGTCCGCATCGGGTCAGTTCCAGCGGTCGTTGCTTCGTAGACGGCGGCGTCGGTCCAGTCTTCGGTCGATCCATCGAGTGAGACCCCATCTACAGGCTCGAATGCGAGCAGCCCGAACCGTTGTTCTGGCGTCTCGATGTTCGACCAGTACGGCCGCCGTCCGGGAACTGAGCGGTTAGCGAGATTCCACGTCCGCTTGAACCACTCGTTTTGCCAGGAGAAGGCGATACCGCCCGCCGTGTCGGCCCGGTCGATGTCCTCAAACATGGCCGCGACAATCTCGCCCTGTTCTTGCTCCGTGTGACCACCCTGGTCCCGATCGTGGACGCCTCTGTGGGAGATTCCTCGCGAACTCGGTACGCCAAACTCGGCGACGAGAACCGGGTGGTCGGTCGCTCCAACGAGGTCGTCCAGATAGCCCGCGTAGTTGTTCGGCTCGCCCCGATGGTCGATGTACTCGGTGTACTCCGGCGTCTCGTTGAGGAGATCCGGGTAGTACGGATAGACGTGGTAGGATGCGAGCGTACCTGCGTCGAACGACTCTGCTGACTGGATTGCATCCGGGTCGACGCCTACTCGATCCTCGTCTGGGAACGGTTCGTAGGGATGACTGAGTGGGTCTGTCGTTACCCAGTTGACGAACGAAACCGGGCGCTGTACCCCGTACGTCGACATTTCGCGACGCACGATTGTTTCGAGTCGGTTCGCAAGCCACTGCTCAAACGCCGAGGCATTTTCTGCCCGGAGATACGCCCCAGAGAACTCGCCGTCGGCCCCCGCCTGATTCGTTTCGGCGACGACTTCCGGTGGCCACTCGATTCCGAACAGGAATCCGAGCGTTGCGTCACTCACATCGGCATCGTAGGTTCCTGCGGCGTGGCCGGGTCGCTTTTCGAGGGTTGTTGCCCCGTGAATCGCGTCGACCGTTCGATGAATCTCGGCGTCGACCGTCTCCGAGAGTTCTGTCGCGTCCCCGGCCTCGAGTAGATTGGGCGTCGGGACCCACGTCCCCTGCAGGAGCAACAGCGGGTCGGTCCGTCCGTCGTTGTACGCAGCGAGTGCCCGGTAAAAATCCGGTGGATGAATCGTATACGTCCGCAGGACGTTCGCAATCTCACCGATATTTGCGAGCCAGCGATCGTACTCCTCGCGAGTGATTGCGGCTTCACCCGGGAACCGGCCGGGCTTGGCCATTCCGAGGTTTACTCCCTGCACTGCCAGTGGCTCGTAGCTCTCGCCGGTCCATCGCTCGAACCCATCGGCTCCGACCCGGAACGGGACCGCCTCTTCTTCCGGAACCGCTTCGTCGGCAGCAGGCCCGTCGCTGCTGTCGCCGGGCTGGTTCTCCCCGTTGGTGCTTTCGCTGGACGAACAGCCAGCGCCACCGGCTACTCCCGCTGCACCGAGCGATGCGATGAATGTTCGGCGCTGCACACCCACAGAAGACTCCCCAGAAACATCACAGCAACGGTAGCTGGTGTTCGGCATCGCCAAGTTCAGGGCAACCTGCCCTGGAGACCGCACCCCCAATACCTGTGCTTTTATACGAGTACGACATACTTACTCGAAAGCTGATGTCCGCAGAGATTCTCGTTGTCGACGACGACGAACCGATCCGACGGTTAGTTTCTCACCGACTCGAAAGCGCTGGCTATACGGTTCGACTCTGCGAAGACGGCCAAGTGGCTGCGGACCTCCTCGAAGACGGGTACAGCCCGCAGATGGCAATTCTAGATGTTATGATGCCACGTCTCGATGGCACCCGTCTACTGCGGATGATCCGAAACGGCCAACTCTCGATCGACGAGGATCTTCCGATCATTCTCCTGACCTCTCGCGGCCGCGAGGAACACGTCTTGGAGGGATTCGATAGCGGGGCAGACGATTACATCACGAAACCGTTCAGAGCGAGCGAACTACTGGCCCGGGTCCAGAGATATGCGGATAACTGAGTTCCCGCTGGGAGATCTGACGCTCGGGACAATAACTGGCTTCGGCTATAGCGTCCCGCGAATTGTCGTTATTGTCTTCGTGGCACTGGTGCTCGGGATCGCGCTTGCGGTGCTATTCTGGCTGACTGTTGGCTGGTCGACCTACCGATCGGTCCAGCGGACCCGGCGCGACCGCGTTCGTGACGATCTGCAAAGCGAACTGCTGGATCACCTCTTCGAGCCCGATGTCGATTGGGAACCGTGGGTTACCGGCTTGTCCGGAACCGAACGGGAGGTTGTCGAGTCCTTGCTCGACGAATATCTACGCGAACTCGACGGCAGCGACGCCGACAAACTCCGTGGACTCGGTCGTGAACTGGGCATTCCCGAGCGCTCAACGCGACAGTTGCAGTCACGTGGAGAGTACACCCGGCTGTCCGCACTCACCTGGCTCACCCTCCTCAGAGAGCCCGACCCGCTCGCTGAGGTAAACTTCGAGCCACAGACGCCACGGGAACGGGCGTCCGTCGCCCGACTCCGGTACGAAAGTGACGACCTCGATTCACCTGCTGAGGGCGTCGATATTTTGCTCGGTGAGGCGACGACACAGTTTACGATCTTCGGTCAGGATACGCTGTTTCAGATTGCGACGGAGGACCCGGTTGCCCTGTTCTCGATGGCTGCAGACCAATACCAGCAGTGGTCGATCTCGCTTCTGGTGCAGGTGTTAGTTGTCTGCCAGCACGTCGGCTCGACGGTCACGAGCGAAGATGTCTCCTGGGTTATCGCGATGCTCGAACACGACAACGAGCCTGTCCGTGCGGCAGCAGCCCAAGCGCTCGGCCAACTTGGCTGGCGAACTGACCTCCGTGACGATCTTCTCGGTGAACGACTCGTCATGGATCCATCTCCCCGTGTCCGCGGAGCGATCTACGAGATGCTCGCGGCGTGGGGCGACAGCCGAGCCCTGGATCTGCTCACCCGAACACTCGAAACCGAACTGGACGACCGTGCCAGACTCACCGGAACGAACGCGCTGGTCGAACACAGTGACCGACTCCCCGAGACTGCTTCGGCGGAACTGGGGGCGACGTGGGCCTGGAGCAGCGAACACGCCGAATACGATGACCGCGCGCGCAAGCCGAGGCGGGTGAGTGAGTAATGCACACTGTGACTCACCTCTTCACGCGGCTTATCATCGTGTTTGGGCTGTTCGTCATCGGTTATTATCTCTTGATCAATCTCTACTACTTCTGCATCCACGTGCTCGCACTGCTGGAACTTCGCGACGATATCCGCGAATCCCGGTGGGATCCCCCGTTCCGAGAGTTTTCCAGTCCGTTCTATCCCGGAATCGGGATCGTGGTTCCGGCATACAACGAGTCGGCGACGATTGTCGAGAGCGTCCAGTCGATGCTCTCGCTGAACTATCCCGAACTCGAAATCGTTGTGGTCAACGACGGCTCGACCGACGAGACGCTGCAGCGACTTATCGACAACTTCGAGTTGGAAGTGGTCGGCGCGGACGTTCCGGTCGATGTTCCGTCCGAACAGATCCACGACGTCTACCGCTCGACGACCTACGAACAACTCCTGATCGTCGACAAGGACAACGGCGGCAAAAGTGACGCGCTCAACGCCGGAATCTGGTTGACAGAGATGCCGCTTTTTTGTGCGGTTGATTCAGACACGATTATCGACCGGGACGCGCTGCTCCAACTCGTCCGTCCGTTTCTCGAACAGCCCAAAACGGCGGTTGCCTCTGGCGGCGTCATCCGCGTCGCCAACGAGTGCACAATCGAAGACGGGAGCATCAAAGAGGTGGCGCTCCCGAAAACTGGACTTCCCGGCTTGCAGGTCATGGAGTATCTCCGTGCGTTCTACTCGGGGCGACTCGGACTCAACCGCATCAACGGACTCATACTTATTTCGGGCGCGTTCGGTCTCTTCCAGACCGAGGCCGTCCGCGAAATCGGGGGCTACCGCCACGACACTATCACCGAAGATTTCGACATCGTCGTCCGCTTACACCGGTATTTGATCGACGAAGACCGCGAGTACTCCGTCGACTTCATCCCCGAACCGGTCGCGTGGACAGAAGTCCCATCGTCCCGCCGTGTGCTGGGCCGGCAGCGACGCCGCTGGTACCGCGGCATGGTCGAGACGGTTCTCGCAAACCGGGGAATGTTCTTCCGACGCAAGTACGGGCGGGTCGGGACAGTTATTCTCCCCTTCTTTGCCGCCGCCGAAGCACTCGGTCCACTCATCGAGGGGCTGGGATACGTCGTTCTCCCACTGGCGTGGTACTTCGGGATCCTCGATCCAGGATTTTTCATCAGCTTCTTACTGCTGACGACCGGATTCGGGGTCTTCCTCTCGTGGTTCGGGATTCTCAGTGAAGTCTGGAGTTTCAACCGGTACGAGAGTCCGTGGCAGATCCTTCGGTTGCTCTGGTACGGTGTCTTGGAGAACTTCGGCTACCGGCAGTGGAAGACACTCGTCGCCTGGCAGGGACTGGTCGAGTATCTCAAAGGCGTCGATACGTGGGGTGCGATGGAGCGAACAGGCTTTAAAACCGAGGACGATTGATACTCTTTTTATTCACGATATTTGATATAATACATGACTACGCCTGCGACGACGGATTACTTCAGGGATCTCTACGAACTCGGGGGCCCGATCCATCGATCTCGCTCGGCGAGAAAATCGCACAGGCAATTGAAGTCGGGCGTGACCATCACGGTGCGAGGAACTGACAATGGCTTCAGCGTCGCCGACGACGGAACGAGGTTCGTCTTCTTTGGTATCAGCGACGGGACAGCGGCTATCCAGCCAGCCAAGGCGTAGCGGAACCGTTTTTGATGTGTTCTCCTGGGCCGGTGCTCGTTTCGCTTACAACGACACGACGGGATCGGCCGACCCCACTGTAAACGCACTCGTGATCTCTTCTACAATCGAACAATGCAATGTGGTCCTGTTTTGAGGGGCTGCTCGACTTCGTCAAAGACTGTATAGTCGTTAGAGTGCGCCGACCGGAGTGAGGCGGTTCACCTGAACGCGAGCGAAGCGAGCGTTCAGTCCTTTTTCGCCCACGTTTTTGTCGCGGGGGTTCGCGGTCGAACCCCCGCAAGAAAAAGGTGGTCCGAAAGGAATTTCCCCCTCCCAAGCACACGGTCAGTATGCCGGAATCAGAAACAGGCTACGACCCCACGCTGGGTCGAAAGTTCATTTTCGTCACGGGCGGGGTGATGTCCGGGCTTGGCAAGGGAATCACCGCCGCGAGTACAGGCCGACTACTCGCAAACGCCGGGTTCGACGTCACTGCGGTCAAGATCGATCCGTATCTTAACGTCGACGCCGGAACGATGAATCCGTTCGAGCACGGAGAAGTCTACGTCCTCAAAGACGGCGGCGAAGTCGATCTGGATCTCGGAAACTACGAACGCTTCCTGGATATCGACATGACCTTCGATCACAACGTCACCACCGGGAAGGTCTATCAGGATGTGATCGAGAAAGAACGTGCCGGCGATTATCTCGGCAAGACCGTCCAGATCATCCCGCACATCACCGACGGTATCAAGCGCCGAGTGCGTGAGGCCGCCGCCGGAAGCGACGTCTGTATTATCGAAGTCGGCGGCACCGTCGGCGACATCGAAGGGATGCCTTACCTCGAAGCGCTGCGCCAGTTCGCCCACGAGGAAGACGAGGAAGATATTCTCTTTGCACACGTTACCCTCGTCCCGTACTCGAAAAACGGCGAACAGAAGACCAAACCCACCCAGCACAGCGTCAAGGAACTCCGCTCGATCGGCCTGCAACCTGATATTCTGGTCGGTCGCTGCGAAGACAAACTCCACCCCGACGTGAAGGAAAAGATCGCGCTGTTCTGTGACGTGCCGACTGACGCAGTCTTCTCGAATCCAGATGTCGAGGATATCTATCACGTCCCGCTGATGGTCGAAGACGAAGGACTGGACGAGTACGTGATGGAGCATCTCGAACTCGACGAGGAGGCACTCCCGAGAGAGCAGCGCGATACCCAGTGGCGCGATCTGGTCACCCGCGACAAAGAGGGGACCGTCGAGATTGCCCTCGTCGGCAAGTACGGACTCGAAGACGCGTATATCTCGATTCACGAGGCGCTGAAACACGCCGGACTGGAAAAGCGAGTGAATGTCGAGCGGAAGTGGATTCACTCCGAGGATCTTGCCGACGGCCACGGTGGGAAACTCGACGATGTCGACGGGATTGTTGTCCCCGGCGGGTTCGGATCGCGCGGGACGGAGGGCAAGATCGAAGCCATCCGATACGCCCGAGAGAACAACGTTCCGTTCCTCGGCCTCTGTCTGGGCTTTCAGATGGCTGTCGTCGAGTACGCTCGGAACGTCCTCGAACTGGAGGGCGCACATTCGGCTGAACTTGTCGAAGATACACTACATCCCGTCATCGATCTCCTGCCCGAGCAGAAAGAACTCGACGATATGGGCGGGACGATGCGACTCGGCACCTACGACACCGAGATCGAATCGGGAACGCTCGCTCACGACCTGTACGGTGACACCTGCACGGAGCGACACCGTCACCGCTACGAGGTCAATCCCGAGTACATCGGCGATCTCGAAGACGCAGGACTTGTCTTCTCGGGGACCTCAGGGAGACGTATGGAAATTCTCGAACTGCCCGAGCATCCGTACTTCTTCGGGACGCAGTTCCACCCCGAGTTCCGCTCACGTCCGACCCGTGCCAGCCCACCCTTCGTTGGCTTTCTCGACGCCGTCTGCTCGCTCGATGGAGGTGACCACTGATGGTCGACGTTGACTCCTTTATCGAAGAGAAACTGGAAGAAATCGCAACCGAGGTCGGCGATGCGAACGCAGTCATCGCTCTCTCGGGCGGTGTGGATTCCTCGACGGCCGCCGCCCTCGCGTACGAGGCCATCGGCGACCAACTCACGCCGGTCTACGTCGACACCGGCCTGATGCGAAAGGGCGAGACAGAGGAGATCCGCGAGACGTTCTCCTACATGGATTCGCTGCAGATCATCGACGCACAGGATCGCTTCCTCGATGCGCTGGAAGGCACCACTGATCCCGAGGAGAAACGCCATATCATCGGCGAACAGTTCATCCGCGAGTTCGAGACTGTCGCCAACGATGTCGAGGCCGACTATCTCGTCCAGGGGACGATCTATCCCGACCGAATCGAGAGCGAGGGAACGATCAAATCCCACCACAACGTCGGCGGCCTCCCCGAACATATCGACTTCGAGGGTATCGTCGAACCGATGCGGGATCTCTACAAAGACGAGGTCCGAGAGGTCGCCCGCGAACTCGATCTGGAGGAGATCATCTCCGAGCGGATGCCGTTCCCCGGCCCGGGGCTTGCAGTCCGAATCATCGGCGAAATCACCGAGGAGAAACTCGAAGTCGCTCGCGAGGCCAACCACGTCGTCGAGGAGGAACTGGAGGAGTACGACCCGTGGCAGGCCCTCGCCGCTGTGATCGGGAAGGCCACCGGCGTCAAAGGCGACAATCGTGTCCACGGTTGGGTCGTTTCGGTCCGGTCGGTCGAATCCCGCGACGGGATGACCGCTCGCGCACAGGAAATCGACTGGGAGACCCTGCAGCGGATTCAGTCACGGATCACCGGCACAAACGAGAACGTCGCCCGCGTCGTCTACGACGTGACCCACAAACCGCCAGCGACGATCGAGTACGAATGACTGTGATTGTCGCAGGCGACGATCAGTACGAGATTGCCGACGCAATCGAAGCGGAGGATTTCGAGGTTGCGCGGGTGGACATCGGCAACCGCCCGGCACTCGAAGACGCCGGCATCGTCGACGCGACGGCGTACGTCCTCACGGAAGTCCAGCAAGCAACGTCGATTTCGGTCGCGAAGGATCTCAATCCCGACCTGAAAGTTGTCGTCTACGCCGACGGCTCCGTGCCCGACTTCGCGCGCGGACAGGCCGACCTCATCCTCGATCCGAACCTGTTCGATCCCGCCGACGTGGCCGCCGAACTATAGAACGACGCTCACCGCGACGCCCTCGCCGACTGGAAGAAGAGCTGTTTCGAGTCCATCGTGGTCGCGGACGTAGGCCAGATACTCGGCGATACCGCGACTCGCCTCCGTTGCTGTTTCGACTTTCTCGCCGTTCAGCAGCGAGATTACGTCGTCACGGTCGATGACGCCCGCGGTGATGGCGTTGTCCGCGAGCACGAGACTGCCCGATCGGAGTTTCTCCTCGACAGCCTGGAGTGCCTCCTTGTACCGCTGTTTCTCATTGTCGATCAGCACGATATCGAACGGCCCGTCGTAGCACTCGACGATGTCGATGGCGTCGCCGTGCTCGAAGTGGGCTTGGTCTGCAATGTCAGCCTGCTCGAAGTACTCCTCGGCTTGATCGAGTTCGTCGGCGTTGATTTCGGTGAGGACGATTTCGCCCTCCTCCATTCCGCGGGCGAACCAGTACGCCGAGTAGCCAAACCCAGAGCCGAACTCGAAGATTCGCGCGGCGTCGGTCGTCCGGGCGAGCACGGAGAGCCACGCGCCGACCGCTGGCCCCACCGTCGGAAAGTTCTGCTCGTCGGCGTGGCTCTCCATCACCTCGATAATCTCGTCGGGTTCGGGGCCGATCAGACCCGCCAGTTCCGTCACTTCCGAAGGAACGACTTCCTCGGTCACTCTGGTGACCACTCGCAGGTTGTGCCCGTTGCCATTCCTTCCTCGTCGATGTGTGCCGACAGACAGCCGTAGTTACAGAAGTAAAGCGGCGACCCGCAGTCGTCGGTGCAGTCCCGAACGCAGATCGGATCGTGGTCGAAGATTGCACAGCCACAGTACGCGCATGCTTCGTCTTCCGCTGGTGTGGTGATCGTCGTCGACATACACTCCATTCGACTTCCTGCGTGGAGAGCGTTACGCCCGATTGCGCTCACGCCGTCACTTCGGCATAACAGTTCCCGCTGGAGACGTACCGATCTTCGACGGTCAGGCTGGCCTCGGAGAGATCCGCCGCGAACTCCTCGGGAGCGTAGATATGGTAGAACCGCCCGACAGTCTCGCCGCCGGGTAGCGTCCAGTCGACGGTCGTATCGAACCCCTTCGGTTCGGTTCCGTCGTACTCGTCGAACCTGTCGTGGGCCGTACTCCAGGCGCTGACGAGTGCTCGGCCGTCTCCGTCGAGTACTCTCCCGAGTTCGCGCAGACTCGCTACGCGCGCCCCTCGGTCGGACAGATGGTGCAGCGTCGCGACGTAGACTGCAACGTCGATACTCCCCGACCGGAACGGAAGCGCCGCGCCGTCGCCTTGGACGAGTTCGGCTTCCCACCCGTCGTCAGCCATCCGCTCTTTGGCCGTCCCCAGCAGTTCGCGGCTGATATCGAAGCCGACCGCGGTGTCGGCACAGTCGGCAAGCAAGGCCGTGTGGCGGCCGTTCCCACTGCCGATGTCGAGCGCTCGACTGACGCCGGACATCTCTGCGAGAAATTCTTCGACCTCGGGCCACGGATAGGCACGCGTCTCGGCGAAGTGATCGGCAATCTCGTCGTAGACTGCCTGAATCCGCGCTGGTTCGCGGTCCGGGTCGTCGGCCATCAGTCGTACTTTTCGGGGTAGGCGTCAGCGAGCAACTCCTGCTGGCCGCTCAGTCGCTCGCGGACCGGATCGATCACTTCCGAGATCGCGCTGGCGGCCGCGCCTTTCAGATCGGCCGGGTGGAGATCCTCGGCGACGAAATCCTCTTCGACCTGCTCGTAGCTCTTGTAGACCAGATCCCCGCCGTACTCTTCGGGACGCTCGACGACGAAGTTCTCGCCGCGCTCGTCGAGCACCGGGAAGACGAGATATTTCAGGTATTCGAGAACGCCGTTGTCCTCTACCTCGCCCATCGGACAGTACGCGTCGTTGATCTTCTCGTCGACTTCCTCGGGCGAGTCGGTGAGGTTGACCTTCGAGGCAGCGTCGGAGGCGCTCATCTTGCCGCCCGACAGCCCCGACAGGAGTGGTGCGAACAGACAGACCGGCGCGTCGTGGCCGTGTTCCGGGAGGAGTTCGCGGCCGAGCATGTAGATGCCGCGCTGGTCGATCCCGCCGTAGGCGATGTCGGCGTCGAGCGCTTTCACGTCCAGACTCTGCATCAGCGAGTAGATCAGCCCCCCGAGATTCGGGCTCTCGCTCTCGCGGACGACTTCGCTGCCGGCCCGCTGTGCGCGGGCGACGGTCGTCTCGGCGGCCATCCGATACATCTCCATCGTGTACTCCTCGTCGAGTTGGAACTCCCGGCCGCGGACGAAGTCGATCTGCTCGGGGTCGGCGCCCGTCGCTTCGATCATCCCGCGGATGGCTTCCTCGTAGTACTCACTGCGGGCCTCAAGCAAGTCCCAGGGGCTCTTCTCGCTGTCGAGGTGGGCGTGCAGGTCGGCGATCAGCACCGTCACGTCGATATCCGCCCGGAGAAAGTCGGCGAGCTTTCGCATCGTGGTGAAGTGGCCGATGTGCATCTCGCCGGTCGGCGCGTAGCCGATGTAGGCGCTCGGTGAATCCGCAAGCAGTGACTCCAGTTCCTCGTCGGTGACGACCTCCTCGGTGTAGCGTGTGACGAGGTCGTAACGCGTGTCTGCGTCCATACCTGTCCATCCGCCTGCGCTCGAATAAAAGATGCGTCTGTCCCTCGCGCGGGAGTTAGCTATTTGATCCGGGATTTCGTATGTCCAGTCGGCCGATGGGGGAGACCTTCTATACGATCCTGGGGGTGAAGCAGGATGCCGATTCGGGTGTGATTCGCCAGGCCTACCGTAGACAGGTCAAAGAGTGCCATCCGGACGTCAACGACGACCCCGATGCGAGCGAACGGTTCAAACGTCTCACGACCGCCCGGGACGTGCTGCTCGACACCGACGAACGGAGCGCCTACGACCGCCTCGGCCACGACGCCTACATCCGCCAGCATGTGGAGAGTTCTGTCTGGACACCGGCATCTGACGGCGACACGACCACGATGGGTAACGACTCACATACGGGAGAGACGTGGGGGGCGAGTCAGTCCGACTCAACAACCAGGGGCTGGAACTCGACTGGTGAGTCGACGACCCAATCCAGCACTCGCGGGAGTCGCCCCAGCGGCACCGCCGGTGGTGACACCGCCGCTGGAACTGGCCGCACACGGCGGGACCGACGACGAACCCAGCGGCCTCGCTGGTCACGTGGCCACCGTGCCGAGAGAACCGGACGACGCCGCCCGTATACGCGCGCAGACACCTCCACTGGTGCGTCGTCGCCACTCAAGACTGCTTTCGGTATCGTCCGCCGACTCGGTTCGTGGCTCGTTATCTATCTCACGCTCGTCGTGAGCGCGCTGGCGACGACCTGGTTCATGCTCAACCGGCCCGGCACCGATCCGACACTCGCCGCGGCGACCGGCGTCTTCTCGCTGTTACTCGTCGGTGTCGTCCTACTCCTCTCGCTGGTCCATCTCCTCACGGAGCTTTCGTGATGGCTCTTCGCGACCGGACCGAAGCCGACGCCTGAGCAGATAGCCGACGCCACCGAGTGCCGTCAATCCCGTCGAAAGGCCGAAGCCGGGACCGGAGCCGTCGTCGCTGTCCTCGGCATCTTCCTCGTCGACATCTCCGTCGTCGCCCGTCTCCGTGTCGTCATCGGTCTGATTTGCTTGCCCGTCTTCACTGGATTGCCCGGATGACTGCTGATCAGTCTTCTCACCGCTTTCGGTTTCGGTGATAGTGAGTACTTTGCCCGCATCGGTCGTGAACAACAGCTGTCCGCCAACGGGGACTGGTGATCCGACTGCTCCGTCGACAGACTCCCGCCACAGGATCTCACCGCTCTCGGTATCGATTCCGTGCATCGTTCGGTTCCCGCCCACGTAGACAGTCTCTGCTGTCACCGCCGGACGAGTCGTTGCGGGGCTGGCCGTCGGCACTGCGGTACTCCCGAGTTTGGCCTGCCACTCGAGTTCGCCGGTTTCGGCGTCCAGTGCAAAAAACGTGTGCTCTGTACCGTCTTCGCCCGCACCGACGTAGACGGTCTCTGCTGTCGCTGCCGGGGCTGTCGTCGCCGAGGGGAGTTCAACCGACCGCCACAACTGCGTCCCATCTGTACTGTCGAACGCGGCCAGCGTCTCGCCAGCGACGTATACACGTCCGTTTGCGACCACCGGCGCTTCCAGTGCAGACACCGATTCGCGCCACTGAACCTCCCCCTCCGCCCGAGATAACGCGACCACTTCGTTTTGGGTCGTCACGAAAACTGTCCCGTCTTGGACGGCTGTCCCGACACTCGCCTGCTCGAACGATTGTTGCCACTGCCCCGTCCCGGATCGATCAAGCGAAACCAATCCCTTTGCTCCCGAGACGTACACGTCTTCGCCGACCGGAGTGATCGTCGCGTCTCGCCCCACGCGGGCCTGCAACCGCTGCTCAACCGTATCGGTCTCGATGAATCTGGCAACCTGTCCCTCACCCTCTGCGAGTACGAACAACAACTGGTTCGCGTACGCGATGGGTTCGCCTGCGGGGGGGTCACGTGCGGACCACCGCCACTGTTCGGTCCAGTCACCGAGACTGTACGCGGCAACGCTTTCAGCACTTCCGACAGAGACGGTCCCGTCGGCGACGATAATCCCATCGCTGGGGGTGTCGGAAACGCTGATAATTGACTCCATAGCGATGTTTTCCTGCGGTCCCGTCACGTCTGGGGCGTGATTCGTATTCGCTGGATCACGCTTGGCGTAGGGCCATCCCTCCACCGACTCCGTTGTTGCTGCGAACGCTGGCTTTCCGAGTGCTGTTCCACCAACCGCTGCGAGCGCCGCGAGGATCGTTCGACGGGTCGAGTACATGTTCATTGTCAGTTGTGTTTATGAGACCTGTATTTCGTCGATATCGATTCCGACAGGTTCCTGGGAACCGTCTCCGCCCTCAGTCGCTCCCTCGGGTGCGGGGTCGACGTACACCGCCGTCGTCTTCGTTTTCTCTTTGACCGAGACTGTCACCTCGCGCGGGCTCAGATTATCGCCGTCGCCGACAGCTGGTTGCCACTCGAGCGTGATCGGACCGCTGCCGCTCCACGAACTGAAATTGAGCAAGTTCCCGCTTTTGACGGTATCCCCTTCGTACAGGGAGACGATATCGCCGTTCGAGGGCGTCTTACCGGGCTTGAAGCTGACCGCGATCTCTACCGTCCCGGTCCCGGCGGTCACCGCGTTCGCTCTGGTGTCGGCGTTGCTTGTGACGCCCGATATTTCGACAGCCGACTCGACATCGAGGCGTGTTATGTTGACATCTCTCGTCGCGTTTGCATCGTATCGTTCGATTCCGGCCCTGATTTCCTCGATCTGATAGTCGTCCGACCCCGTTCGGTACCGGAGCGTCGCTTCGACTGATTTGCCGTTGCCGATCTCACCGAGATCTCGTAGTGTCGGAATCCGATCTGCGGCATCTGTGTCGTTGAGTTCGACGATTGCCCTGTCGGCTTCGCCGGTGTTCGTAACCTCGACAGTGACTTCGAGGGTCTCCCGGCCGGCGGTAATGGACTCTCCATCGCTCTCGGTGGCGTTCGTATCGATGATATCGATGGTAAAGTCCGCGTCCGGGTCGTACTTCGTGATGTTGACCGTCTGGTTGGCTTCGGTTCCGACAGTCGGCGCCACCGAAATCTCTCCGATGCCGTCGTCGAAGACGGTCGTGTTCCAGCTCAGATCCACATCGTGAACCGCTCCATCGTCCGGGATTGCGACCGGCTTCACGCCGACGATATCCCCGTCGAAGTCTCGTAACTGGACGAACTGTTCTGCGGTCGTGTTCCCGACGTTGCGGATTTGTGCTGTGACATCGAGGGTCTCTCCGGCTTCGATCGACTTGTCTGCTGTCGCGTTGGCGTTTGAGGTGATGTTCTCGACTTCGTACTCGGGAATCTCGACTGTCGTTTCTTCCAGATCGATTCCCGAAACCGTGGCGTCATCGTCGTCACTCGTAATATCGACCGTGAGTGTCTCTCTGTTGAGCCCCACGTCCGAGAGGTCCCACACGAGCGTCACGTCTTCGGGAGCGTCGCCGCCGCCGAGTTCGACCGTCTCACTGTCGACCGGGGCTCCCCACGGTGCCCGCAGGAAGATCTCCTGCTCGTCGAAGCCGCTTTTGGTGTTTTCGACCGTCGCTTCGACTCGAACTTCACCGTCTGGGGGAATCGGCTGATCACCGGTGTTTTCGAGTGTGGCGTCGCGCACCTCGAAAAAGGACGGTGGGTTCTCGACTGTCAGATCGACCGCGTCGGTACTGCTTGCGGTCCGAACGGTCAGATCGTCAGTCGCCGACGGCGGGCTCCCGTCGTCGAACTCGCTTTCGCTGATCTCGACTCCGTTCCAGGTCAGTGTCACCGTCTCGCTGTCGCCGCTGGTCAGGTTGACCGTCGTACTGGCGACGGGACTGCCGCTGAACTCTTCGACCAGCCAGACCGGGCGCTCGCCGCTGACATTGCCTGTATTCGTCACGTTCACGTCGACGCTGACATCCTCACCGAGGTTGGCCTCTCTGGCGCTGTCGTCTTCGATTTCGGCCTCGAACTGTGGATTTTCGACTTCGATCACTTCGTTCTGAATGCTCTGGAATTTCTCCGCCAGTTCGTCTGCATTTTCCGCGTAAAAGTAGTTCTCCGGTGTCGTGGCAATCTCTTTTAGGGTCTGTTCGCCGTCGCTTCCATTCATATCCTCACCCAATCCAACCGTGTAGGTGGTGACGTTCAGGATGTCAGCGAGTTCTGCCGCGGTCTCTGGTCGGGGGTTACCACGGTTGTGCGCACCGTCTCCGAGCAGTACGATGTTTTTCTGTCTGTCGAAATCTTCGTTAAGTTCGTATATTGTTGCCTCATCAGGAACGCAGAAGATGAACGAACACGACTGCCCCAGCGTAACCTCCTCTCCGGGGTTGGCAACGTAGCTGTCCTCGCTGTCGTCAGCAGGCGCGACAATTGCCCGCTCACCGGGGTCAACCGTGAAGGTCTCGTCGGGTCCCTTCCGGGTGGCTGTCGGTTCGACTGCACCGAGCGATTCCAGCCCTTTCGTAATCCCGCCGGCGATATCGGTGCCCCCGACCGGATCTGGACTGAGCGAATCGTTGAGAGCCCCGAAATCTCCGGTCAACGTCTGTTCGACCCGCGAACCGGTGTCGAACTGCACGTAGCCCACCCGATCTTTGCTCTCGTTCAACGACCCCACGAACTGTTCTGTGGCGTCGATCCGTTCTGCATCGGGGTCGTTATCGTCCATCGAACCGGATTCGTCGTGCACAAACGAGACATCCAGTGGGTTGCGCTCGCCGCGCTGTGGTTCGACTTCGAGGTCCACACTCTCTGATTGGCCGTCGAGTGTTGCCGTCAGATTCCCGTCACCCTCGTCGCCGGGGAAGGTGTTCCAGGAGAGATTGATCTGTGCCTGGTCGCCCGGTCCGAGCAGCCCAGTTTCGCCCGTATCGGTGACGTTGCCGGTGATGTCCTCGAGTATCACGAGCCCCGACCCCGAGAGCTCCCCGTCTTCGCTCGAGGGATTCTCGACGATGGCCGTCACATTCGCCTGTTCGCCGGCGACCATAATTCCGTCACCGGGATCGAACCGGACCAGATCCACGAGGTCCAGATCCGCCTCCGCGCCGGGATCGTTGATCGTCACCTCCTTGGACTCGTCGTCGTCCTGTGTCTCGACGACGACTGTCGGGTTCCCTGCGTCGTCGCGGTTGGTCTCCCAGGACAGTGTGACCTGCTTGCTGTCGCCGGCTGGCAGATCGACACTCGTTCGGTTGAACGCAGCGAATTCACCCTCTTCGGCGAGCCAGACGAACTTTTTGGCGCGTTCCGCACCGACGTTGGTCACGTTGACCTCGACTTCGAGTCGCTCGGAGGCACTGATCGGATCGTTCGTGTCGAGGATATCGACTTCGAACTCCGCGTCCGTATCCGGCGCGGGTTCGACTTCGACAGGTTCGATCGAACTGTTGTCCTCTGCCGTGAACACCGAGACGTTGTACTCCCCGATATCCCGTGCTGATGTCGGCCACGTGAGTTGTACCTCCGTACTCTCTCTCGGGTCGAGTTCGGCCGCTCCTTCGACAGCGACGGTCGCATTGATTCGACCCATATCGTCGACCGTCGCGAACTGGACAGGCTGGACATCGGCCACGTTGCCGACGTTCTCGACTGTCGCGTTCACCCTGATCGGCTCACCACTCTCGACGGTTTTGGCAGTCTTGAAATCGGTGTCCGTCACGACGAACTCCGGTGTGGTATCCGGGTCGACGACAGTGATGTTCTTCGTCTTGTTCGTCACGGCCGGGATCTCTACGGTGACGTTGTCGAACTCTGCACTCCCGCGATCCGTGTTTAGATCGAACTCGACGGTCGTCGTCTCGTCAGGGTCCGGTTCGAGGTTATTCGCTCGAATCCCCTCACTATTCGGTCCCGCGCTCACCAGCGCGGAGACTGATATCGCGGTCCCGGTCGGATCGGTGTTGTTGAACACCACTTCCCCGCTGAGCGTCTCTCCCGCCGTGATCGTCGTATTGTCCAGACTGATCGAATCGATCACGACATCTTTCGGTGCGCTGCTGTTTCTCAGTGCCCATCTCCCGATCGTGTCCCGATCGTAGGCCGTTGCGCCGCCGACCTCGAACGTCGTCGTGTCCGCACTTTGCTCGGTGAGCAGGAATCCCGGATCGATTTCGGCATCGATCGCAGTTGCGTCGTCCCCGCTATCGACGGTGAGATTGCCCCGACCTGCCCTGACGAACTCACCGATGTCGTCTTTCAGAAACGCCCCGACTGGTTCGTTTTCTGCGTCTCCCGGTCCAGTATTCTCGACCTCGATTTCGACCTCGACTGTGTCGCCGTCGTCGCGAACGACAAGGCTCCCTGTTCCCGGATCGACATCGATACCACTGACCTCGAGATACGGCTGGAAGTCGGCCTCGAGTGCCGTCTCGTTTCCTCCGACCGAGTGTTCGAGACAGCCATCGCCTTCGGATTCGACCGCCGTCCTGAGGTCATCGCTGTTGCCGTCGACGACACAGACGATCCGCTCGTCACCGACCTCGAAGGTATCACTGTTGACATCCGGGAAGCCAGCGGTCTGCGGAGCGACCTCCTTGTTCGACCGCTCGATGTTCTCCCACTTGCCGTCGCTGCCGAGAGCGTCGTTGTACGTCCACCATTCCGCGTCCCCGTCGGTCTCCGGGGTCGGAACGTGAATCCCCACGGAATAGCCGCTCGGATCGTCGACCGTGAAACTGTCCGAACTGGGCTCTGTGATCTCTCCTTCGTCGGGATCGTGCAATTCCGGTGCCAGATCTGCGGTTCCCGAATAGATCACGTCGTCGCCGTAGGGATCATCCGGATCCGGCGGGAGATCGACCCCGTTCCCGAACTCCCCGAACTCGATTCCGACCTGATTCGACTCGCCCGTGTCGTACGTCTTGAAATCTCTCTCCTTGGCGAAGGCTTCCCACGCTTCGGCGTATTCGGTCGTGACGACCATCTTGATCTCCGCCGGCGCAACGATCTCTCCGTCGTTTCGCATCGCCTCGTCGATCATCTGCTGGACCGAACTGGTTTCCGCCGGGTCGGCGGCCTGGCTCAACTCGACCTCTTGGCCTTCTCCGATGTCCCCCAGCGACGAGAGATCGAACAGGTTCAGATTGAGCGTCTCGTTCGTGGCCTCGATATTCGGCTCTCGGAGCACGGTGACCGAGCCACTCTGGACTTCCAGCACGCCGCCGCCCTGATAGACTGTCCTGACACCATCGTCACCCTCGTGGACGATCGTTCCGAGCGTGATCTCTGTGGCATTTACCCGACTGCTGCCGTCCAAATCGACGAGTGCGCCGTCCTCGTGGCCTGCCTTCCAGTACGTCTTGTTCGTCGCGACAGTGATGTTGATCTGCCCGGCATCGCTCTCGACCGCGAAGTCGTCCCCCGTCCCCTCGGGAATTTCCCACGTGATCGAATTATCGGCCTGATCGGCACCGAGTTCGTTCAGGCGGTCATCGAGTTCTAAGATCGAGTCCTGTGCCAGCCGATCGTTCGCATTCCCCGTCGTATCGTTCAACACGAAAAAGCCGACTCCGACGAGGGCAATTGCCGTCACGAAAACGAGTGAGATGATGAGAATTGTCCCGTATATCTCAGAGATACCACGGTTATCTGTTGGTCCCCACTGAAACCCCATTGTTACCCGATACAATGTAGCTATCCTTTAAAAATACGTTGTCCAGTTTCAGATTTGTTTACTACCCCCGTTCACCACGAAAATAGGACTCCGTCTGGTGTTTTTATTGCTGATACTTGCGACGAGGTGTGTCGCTTGTTCCCATAAGTAGGTGGCAACGTCTCCACTGGTGGGTGCGTCGTGTTCGCTGAAAAACTCCCGTCGACAGCTATCGAATGCTGCCTGGGTCTGGCAAGGTCACCGCGACAGCACCGAGAGTTCGATGGTCGACACGCGGACGAGAACGGTGTCGATCCCGTCCGTCTCGTAGACTACGTCGCTCTGTTCGTTCCAGTGTCTGGCTTCCTCGAAATAAAATTCCCACTGCTGGGGGTGGGCCGATTCGGAAATATCGATTTCGATGTCAGAGTCACTCGAACTCGTCTCGTGGACCTGCCGTTGTCCAGTCAGTTCGGCGCTAAAACTGATAAACTGGTTGTCGGCCGACACCGGGGCCTCCTGTGGCACTCCGGTCGGTTGGAGCGCAATCTCGCTCCCGTAGGCACCCGATCGATCGATCGTTTCGTCGGTCGTCAGATTGACCAGCGAGATAATCGTGGTGTCTCCTTCGACCGTGATCCCCGGCTCATACCGCGCTCGACTGGTGCCGGTCCGGAATACGCCGCCGCCCTCGTACGCGATACTCACCGTCTCGTCGCCGGAGTCGAACCGGTGTTCGAGCGCGTTCAGGTCGATCTGTGCCTGGTTTGGATCGTCGGCCGGCGATACCGCTGACAGATTTATCCCACTGCTTTCGATGGTGATCGCCGTCTCGTTGAACCAGATGTTTCCGCCGCTCAGTGAGAGGTCGAAGTCACGATAGGTGTCGTTGCTGCGGTGGAGATTGTCGATAGTCGACGCCGCTGCCTCCATCCCGCGCTCGCTGTTGTCGATCTGCTGGTCGTTCGTAAACTCGCTGAGTCGGTCGAACCCGCCCGTCGAGACGATTCCGACGCCGGCGATGATAATCGCGAAGGTGAGCACGAACGCGACGACATCCGAGACGCCCCTGTCTAATAGTGTCATGAGCCACACCCCGCGACCGTGATCTCGCCGTTCTTGCAGAGACTGATCTGGACATCGGCACCGCTCGTCGACGTGTTCGTCAATCTCGCATTCGTTGTACTGATCGGATACTGCCTCTCACGACCGAGTGCCTCTGATCGAATCTCTAACCCACGTAGCTCACTCGTGTTGTACAACTGTATCGTGTATCGGTACGATCCGACGATCCGCTCGGGATAATCCGGCGCTACCGTGACCGTGACGTTCTCACCGGTGCCGTTCAGTCGGTCGAAGGTGTTGACGTAGGTCACGGCATCGCTTCCGACCTCCCTGAGTTGATCCTCGCCGACACTCTGTTCCTGTGATTCGAGCAAGGTACCGGCCCCGATGATCAGTCCAGACACCAGAATCGTCGAGATTGCGACTGTCAGTGCGTGCGTGACCGCGACCGAGAGACCACGACGATCTATCCTGAGGTCTGCTCCGTCCCGTGTCATGTCTTTTCCCCTCCGATCTTGTCGACTGATCCGTCTGTGCTCACAGTGGTCGTAGACTGTGATGTTTCACTTCGAAACCAGCCGCCCCAACTGGTTCGAGTCGCGTGTCGCCGACTGGTCTGTTGACGAATCATCATTTCTTTTCTCAATAGTTGTCTGGGTTTTTCAGGGTGTAATCCCCGCAGTCTTGTCCATTAATAACCACGTTGCTGTTACATCCTCCAAAGTCGTCGCTCTCTACGTACACATCGCCTTTTACAGTCACATGATCGAGACTTACACTTCCATCGCCCTTCCCAACGACATCCCCGGTGACTACGGTCCCACCATCGATATCTATATTCGTGTTCTTTGCTGCGACGATATCGCCATCAATCCGAGCGTTATTTGTGATCGTGATATCGTCTGAATCTGATCTGATATCGCCAATAACCGTCGAGTTGTCGATATTCACGTCGCCATCGGTATCGATCTCACCGACTAATCTGGAGTTTCCGGACAGATCGATGTCGTTGTTTCCGATTTTCTTTATTGACTCATCGATCTGGTCTGTGAAGTCACACTTGGCCGTCTGTCCGGTCATATCCAAATCACTCCCGCTCATCTCGTCCTCGACCCAATCACAGCCGTTCCCGATGAGTTCTCCCCTTCCAAACATTGGAGATACCGTACTCAGACTCACGTCTGGATTTATGTACTCGATACTGAATGTGGGGTTGACGATCACATCTTTCCTCACGAAAAACGACGAGTCGTCCCGCACTGACGTTGGGTCAACGGCACTTACCGCAAAGTTCCCGTCAGCGCCACTTGCGTCAATCGCGACATCGATACTGTTTGGCTCGCCTTGTTCGTAGATCTGGACCGTACATACCCCGTCTTCACCACTAATTCGACCGATCCCACGTTCCATACTGAACTGGACCGTGCCATCACCGACTGTACAGTCGGTCACCTCACCACCGCTGTCAATTTCACTGCCGTCTCCATCCAACTCTGCTACCGTCGTCTCGCTTCCAGAAGTTATCTCGATCTCGACACTCTGGGCACTACTCTCCGCCCGGACAGTGAGATACGGGAGTTCCGCCGCATCTTCAATTACCGGTCCACCGGATGTCGGAAGCGAGTCGTCTTCAACGTAGGCCCCCGACTTCCCATCTTCGTACTGCACAGAGACGACACTGGCTGTGTCTTGTGAAACAAACCTACTAAATCGTTCTTCGTATGAACCAATCGTACCGTAAATATCCGTTTCATTCGCATATGCCCGCTTTTCGGAACTCGTCGTTGCGAAAAATAGTTCGCGGAGGTTGGTCTGAATCTGATTTGTGACCTTTTCGGCGTCGGCGAGACTTTGTGCATCTGTCTGTGCTTTCACGTCCGGTGAGCTATGGACTGCGTTCAGCAGAACGACTGCGCCGACGATGGTCGTGGCAACGAGGATTGCGGCGATCAACACGAGTTGCCCTCGTTCCCCTCGGGTGGGTTGCTGTGTCACCACGCGATCACCCTGATTTTGACAATCCTGAACAGGGCCTCACTGTCGTCCTGATTGTCGAGATAGAAATCCACGTCGTCGCTGTCGAGTCGGACGCCCGTCGATTGGCACTGTCCACCGTCGACTTCGTACAGCGGGTCGGAATCGGATAGGACGACGTACCGGGAGACACTCACCGTATCGCTCTCTGGCAGCACCGGTGTCGGACCGAGATCGATCGTCTCGGTCGTTCGGCCGCTGGTGGGATATTCGAGCATGATTCGATACTCGTACTGATCGGCAATCGTCTGCCCGACGATGTCACCCAGCCCTGAGGTTCCGTCGTCCGGATCTGCTACGTCGGGATGTGGGTCGCCGGTCTCGTTGATACAGGTTACTGCTTCTCGCAGTGTTTCGCCATCCTGTGCCGTCGCCAGTGCATCCGAAATCTCGGCTCGCGTCTCGGTGTTCTGGCGCTCGTCGTCACCGGTCCACGGTGCGATGTCGACAGCCTGCAACCCCAACACGAGCGCGGAAACGACGATCACCGCTCCGATGATCCCCTCCAGCGCGTACGCCTGCCCACGTCGTCTGTGCTTCATCGGTCGCATCTTACCACACTCTCACAGTCAGTTTACAGCCGGCCTGGCAGTCGCTGTCCCTCGTCTTGATCGTCCGCGTGACCGTCGCTGACGGATCGTTGCCCAGCCGTTCGTCGCCAACCTGTACGTCCGCCCCTTGGACGGTGATATTGACGCTTTGAGTCTCGGGGACGCCGGATTGGGCCTTGAGCTGTTCGATATCCATCCCGTCCAGTTTGGTGGTGTTCACGGTCCGCTCGCTGCCGTCGAGCGCCGTCTGTTCGATCACGTCCGAAGAAACCCGCTCGGCCATCTTCTCACGGTCCGAGGAGACGGAATCGACGAACGGTCCGAACACCTGCGGGAACAGTGACAGCACCGTGATGATCGTCACTAACAGCAGCACGATTCCCAGCAGGTAATCGTACGCCGTCTGTCCCCGATTGTTCATGACTACTCGTCACACACTCCTGTTATATCACTGTTTTGACTTTCTCTGACAACAGGTTCGAGCAGCGAACGGCCGGTCGAGCCGACGAACAACAGCAGTGCGGCGGCTTCTTCGGAACCCCCACTGGAAATCTGCTCGACGATAGTCCACGTGATCAACGTGATCGTCGCTAGGATGACGGCGTATTTCATCCCGGCCATCAGTTCGACGCTCCGGATGTAGCCGGCGATAAAGGAGGAGACGACCGCCTGGATCGTCACCGCGTGGAAGAAGACCATCGAGAGATATCCTGTTTCGATGTCGGCCCCGAACTCCTGGCCTGACGCCTCCCCGCCAGCACCGCCGCCAGTACTACCCAGCGAGGCCATCGTATCGAGGAACTGCACCCGGAGCAGCCCCATCACGGCCAAAAGTGTCAGGAAGGTCATGATGATGATCACCATCTGCATCCGCGTTCGAGCCTTCCGTTCGCGGGCGATTTCGTCCTGATTTTCCGAGGCGACGGCAGCCGTCGAGAGCACGTCCTGGATCTGACTGGAGGCCTCCTGTGCCTCGCTGATCAGCTTGATCGTCCGGGAGAGTCGCGGGAGGTGGTACTTGTTGTTGAACTCCCGCAGGGCGTCTTTCAGACTCGTCCCGTAGTTGACCTTCGCGTGCATGGTCTCGAACTCGTCGGAGAGCTTGCCCGAGGAAGTCTCAGAGACGGTCTTGATCGATTCGAGTAGCGTCATCCCGGTGTCGTTGGCACTGGCGAGTTTGCGCAGATTTTCAGAGAGATTCCCCAGCACCCCTTTCCGGGAGAGAACGTTCCATTCGTGGAAGATTGCAAGCGGCAGCATATTCAGATAGATCGGGAGATACATCCAGACGAACGTCCCCCAGACAGGGCTGTCCTGAATCCCGTCGATGGATGTGGGGGCAGTTCCCGCAACGACCAGCCCGATCATGATTAGGGCGGTCAGCGGAGTAGTTACCAGCAGAATCATCTTCGGGTGGTCCTTGAAGAAGACGTGCGGTGACCGCAAAATCTCCATCAGTTCGTGGGTTCCCTCGCGGCGCTTGATCTGATCGAACACCTGCTTGTCGCCGGTGTACTCCTCGACGAGGCCGGGATTGAATACGCCAATTCCCTCTTCAACAGTGAACTCCTCGTCGGCTTCGGGCCGTAGATAGCCGTCGCCAATCTCGTCCTGAGTCACCGTCGAGACCAGAATGAGGAAGGCGGCTCCGATCAGCGGGATCAGGCCGTAGACGGTTCCGTTCAGCAGGAATCGGTCCAGCCCGTTGCCCATGAGTCCCATGATCACCAGAATGATGATTAGCAGGAGGGGAAACAGCGACAGCGTCATGTACATCTCGCCGAACAACTCCAGCGTATCGAGCTGTTTTTTCTGCTCTTGCTGGGCCGTCCTGAGCTGTTTGTTCTTCTGGTCTTCGAGGAAGTCGGTCATATCACCCCCGGAGTCGACGATCGACAGCATATCGGTCAGAAACTGGGAGAGCTCGTCACTAGGGGTTTCGAGTGCCTGATTTCTGATCGCCGTCCGGTAGTCGGTATCGAAATACTCCGTCTCCAGTACGATCGACTGGAACTCCTTTGCAACCTCACCGTAGGTGTCGTCGGCCTTGGCCATCGCCCGCAGGATCTCCAGTTGGTTCATCCCACCGACCGACAGCGCGTACATGAACGACACCGAGTCGGCGAGCAGAATGTTGATCTCGCGTTTGCGCGCCCCGGCACGGAAATACGGCACCGAAATCAGTGAACCGAAACCGATCGCGAAGCCAATCGAGCCGAATATCAGTCCCGACACGAGCAAGATTGCCGGCTCGCGGATGATGTCGATCACCTGCGAAACCGCCTCTGGGACCGGAACCAGTCCCTCCCAGCCGACCAACTGGAGGAACAGCCAGCCGAGCAGCATGCCGAGAATCCACAGACCGAGTCCGGCGATCAGGCCGACAGCCAGCGCCCGCGAGATGAACAACTCGACGTTGTCGGCCATCCGTGCCTGTGCGAGTTTCTTCTCGACGCCGCTGACGAAATCACTATCCTCGTCGAACAGCCGCCGGTAGAGCGGATAGAATCGACCGCCCAGCGAGCTATCGCTGCGGGCTTCTTCTTCGGTCTGTTGTCTCGTTTCGAGACTCATTCCTCCTCAGCCTCCGAGCCTGCTTTCGGCACGAACTGACCGAAGTCGAACTCACCCTCATCGTCGGGCTCGGGTTCGATCTCTTCGGCGTCGTTCGCGCCGGACAGCGCCGCGACCAGGTCGCCCGTCTCCATGTCACGGTACTGCTGGAGCAGGGGCTCGGCCTGCGCGAGGATTTCGTCTGTCTCTCCCAGCAAGTTCTCCGGCGGATCCGGCCGCGGGACGAGTTCTTCTTTCTCGGCGTCGACATCGATTTTGACCGACTCCATCTCCCGGAGATCTTCGAGCGAGCGTTCGAGACTGCTCTGTGAGATGATCGCGAGGATCGTCTCCGGGTCGTTGATAAAGGCCTGGACAGTTGCCGCGACTTCGGTGTAGGTGTTCAGCCCGTTCTGGATGAGGTAGGCGAGCACCGTCTTCCGCTTGAACAGTTCCTCGTTGAGTCGCTCGTCGGACCACCCGCGGTCGAACTTGATCTCTTCCAGTGTCGACGATGATCCCATCTGGATATAGTTGTCCGTCTCTGCACGCCACTCGTAGACGTCCCGGACGTTGATTTCGTCGTTCTCCGGCGAGTACTCGTTGATTTCGGTCAGTACCTTATTTCGGCGGACCTTCTGGCCGTCGACACGGGTCTGGGTCTGAATACTCACGAGATCCAGCGCCGTGAACAGCGTCTTCGAGACGTTGATCGGATCGGTCGTGAACCGCTTGATCACCTCACCGACGGAGTCGGCGTGGAAGGTGGTGTAGGTGGTGTGACCGGTCGACATGACCTGGAAGGCCGTTCGACCCTCTTCACCACGGATCTCACCCATCACGATGTAGTCTGGACGCTGACGCAGTGCGGCCTCCAGCAGATCGAACTCGTCGACGTCGCCGGTGTCGTCCTCGCCGAAGGAGGGCCGCGTGACACTCGCGACCCAGTTTCGCTGGGGCAGTTCGACCTCGCGGGTGTCCTCGATTGAGACGATTTTTGCACTGGATGGGATGAACAGCGACACCGCGTTCAGGCTGGTCGTCTTCCCGGATGCCGTACCCCCGGCGAAGATGAGCGATTTGTGATTCTCGATACAGAGCCAGAGGAAGGCCATCTCGTCGAGGTTGAACGTGTTCCAGTTGATCAGGTCCACCGGCGTGAACGGCACGTCCTTGAACTGACGGATGGTGTAGTTGGTCCCGTGATCGGAGACTTCCGCGCCGAGGGTCAACTGGGCACGGGAGCCGTCGGGGAGGGTGGCGTCGACCTGTGGCTGTCGTTTGGAGATACCTTTCCCCGACCGCTGGGCCAGTTTCACGACGAAGTCGTCCAGTTCCTCCTTGCCGTGCTGGACGTTGGTGATGATCTGCTCGTAGTCGGTGTGGTAGGCGAACACACGGCTGTTGTAGCCGTCACAGGAGATGTCCTCGACGTTGATGTCGTGTTTGATCGGGTCGATCCGGGCGTAGCCGATGAAGTTTCGCTTCAGGACGTACAGCATCTTCTCGACCTGGTACTCCGAGAAGGTGCCGGGGTCGTCCTCGATGATATTCGGCTCCGGTCGGACCGAGATGCCGTCGAGTTGGCGTTCGGCGGCCTGAATCGCCGACGCTTCGCCGTCGTCGTCGGCGTCGCCGCCGAACACCCCCTTCAGCGAGTCCATCAGTCCTCCACTTTCGTCGTTCGTACTCGGCGACTGGCGCTGTTCTTTCGGGCGCCCCTCGTAGAGGTCGTACCGACGAAGGAGTCGCTCGGCCTCGCGCTGGATGACCTCCGCCCGGTCGGCCTCGCTGCCCTGGACGATGACTTCGTCTTCGGAGTATTTGATCGCCGTCTTGAGCTTTTGAGAGAGAAAGTCCAGCAGTTCGTCTTCGATAGAATTGAGATGTGGCTCGACGACGTAGTATTTGATCTCGTTTTCTTTCTGTGATTTGAAGATAACGACGAACGCGTAGGGTTTGTTCACCCAGTAGCGGTCCTGCTCGATGAAGTGGGTCTTTTTCTCCATCGGGACCGCCTTCTCCAGATCGTAGCGGTTCGCGACGGTCATTCCTTGCTCTCGGGTCGAGAAGAAGGCGTCCTCGTCGACTTCTTCGTTGATGTTTACTGTCCGTTTGTCGACGAGATCGGCCAGCGCCGAGGCCTTGTCACCGGCCTCCCCAAGCCGGTTTTCGGTCTCGTCGGGATGAAAGCCGAGATACTCCTCGGGTTTGAACGGGATCTTCTCGCCGTCCTCCCGCGGCGGCAACCCTTCCTCGTCGTAGTAGTACTCCTGTTTGAAGTGTTCCCACGTGTACTGTCCCCTGACAACGCCGCGGCTCTGTGGGTCACGGTAGCGTTCGACGATCTGATTGAGTGTCTTCGCCCCGCTCGCGCCGGCCTGCAGATGGCGGCCAGTCTCGCGTGGGTCGAAGCCGAGATATTTACTCCGGTCGAACCGCCCCTCGTCGTGTTCTTCCCGGCGAAAATCGCTCCACGAGTACTCCCCAACAGTAACACCCTCGTCGAAGCGAACACCCACCCCGGAACCGCTGTCGTCTTCTGAACCGCCCGTTTCGTCTATTGCCATTACGACTCTCCTACTGTAAACACACGAAAAAAGTTTGCGGGAATTTCACTTTCGTTCTCGATAATTTGTACATAAGATGACAAGAACAGTTCGGACGGCTCATCCGCCATCCAGAGAAAACAGTCCGCATTCGATTGCTCGCCGTTCCCGCGCTTTCTGCGGAGGAAATCGACTCGACGGGGCTGTCACTCGATGAAGCGCTCGATTCGGTCGAGTGCCTCCTTCAGATCGTCCATCCCAGTCGCGTAGGAGACGCGGAGGTGGCCGTCGCCGCCGTCGCCGAAGACTGACCCCGGAACCACGGCGACGCCAGTCTCTTCGAGCAGCGCCTCGGCGAACTCGTTGGCGTCGTCCCACGGGCAGGCCGGGAACGCGTAAAAGGCACCTTTCGCCCGGAAACAATCCATGCCCATCTCCTCGAACCGCGAGAGGACGAGTTTCCGACGGCGGTCGTACTGCTCGCGCATCTCCTCGACTGCGCCGTCACAGGACTGAAGCGCTTCGATTGCGGCATGTTGGGCCGTCGTCGGCGCGGAGAGCATCGTGTACTGGTGGATGCGGTTCATCGCCGTGATGGCCTCTGTCGGCCCGAGGGCGTACCCCAACCGGAGGCCGGTCATCGCGTACTCCTTCGAGAAGCCGTTGAAGACGATGGTCCGCTCGCGCATCCCGTCGAGCGTCGCGATGGAAGCGTGGTCGTGTTCGTAGGTAAGCCCCGCGTAAATCTCGTCGGAGAGTACGGTCAGGTCGTGCTCGCGCGCGAAGGCTGCGACTTCTTCGAGTTCGTCGCGGGTCATCGTCGCCCCCGTGGGGTTGTTCGGGTAACAGTAGACGAGCATCTCGGCGTCGGCCGCCCCACTCTCCTCGAGCACGTCGTAGGTGAGTTTGAAGTCGTCTTCCCGCCGGGTTCGGACGGGACAGACCTCCCCGCCCGCGAAGGTCACACCCGGCGTGTAGGAGACGTAACAGGGTTGGGCGACGGCGACGGTGTCGCCGGGTTCGATCAGCGTCCGGAACGCCAGATCGATCGCCTCGCTCGCGCCCGCTGTCACGAGGATCTGATCGTCGGGGTCGTAGTCGAGGCCGTACTGCGAGCGATTGGACTCGCTGATCAGTTCGCGGAGTTCCCGCTTGCCCCGGTTGGCGGTGTAGGAGGTCTTGCCCTGTTCGAGGGAGGTGATCGCGGCGTCGCGGGCGGCCCACGGCGCGGAGAAATCCGGCTCACCGACCCCGAGTGAGATGATGTCGTCCATCTCCTCTGCCAACTCGAAAAACCGTCGGATACCCGACGGCGGCACCTGCTCGACGCGGTCTGCGATCTTCATGGTGAGACTGAGAGGCGGTCGTCGTCACTGCCGTCTCCAAACTCGATCCCCTGCTCTTTGTACGTGGTCATGACGTAATGCGTGACCGTCTGGGTGACTTCCGGGACGGGTGCGACCTTGTTACTGATAAAACTCGACACCTCGCTCATCGAGTCGCCTTCGACTTCCATCATGAAGTCGAAGTCGCCGCTGACGAGATGGAGCGATTCGACGTTGGGGAACTTGGCGATGCGCTCGGCCACGTCGTCGTAACTGGTCTCCCGGTCGAGCGTGATGTTCAGTTCGACGACGGCTCGGATCGTCTCGTCTTCGAGTTGTTCGCGGTCGACAATTGCTCGGTAGCCCTTGATAACGCCCTCCGCTTCGAGGTCGTCGATGATGGCCTCGATCTCCGACGGCTCGCTGTCGGTCTGGCGGGCGATATCCTCGACGCTGTACCGTGCGTTCTCGCGGAGTAGCTCCACGACTTCGTCGGAGAGGTCCATATCTGAAAGCACCGGAGTACGCACAAAAACGTTGCTATGGTGTGCCAGCGGGAGACACGCCTTCGGTGGGCCCCGGTGGATTAAGGTGGCTCGCGGCCGCAGATCCCGATATGGTTGCACTCGACTCCAAGGACGTGCTCGAACCGGGCGACGTGGCTCCGGATTTCGAGCTCAAAGGCACCGATGGAGAGAGCTACTCGCTCGCGGACTTCAGCGAGTACGAGGGGCTGCTCGTCGTATTCACCTGTAATCACTGCCCATACGCCAAGGCCAAATTCGAGGAGATGAACCGACTTGCCGAGGAGTACGACGAGATTGCCGTCGTCGGCATCAACCCCAACGACGAGACAGAGTACCCCGCAGACGACTTCGAGACGATGGTCGAACGCGTCGAAGACGGCACCATCCAGTGGGACACCTATCTCCGGGACGACGAGCAGACCGTCGCCGCCGAGTACGGCGCGGTGTGCACGCCAGACCCGTTCCTCTTCGCGAACCGCGAGGACGATACCTTCCGACTAGCCTATCATGGCCGACTGGACGACGCGATGAATCCGGACGACGAACCCGACGAACGCGAGATGAGAAATCACATCGAGGATCTGCTCGCCAGCAAACCGATGAGCGACGACTTCAAAGCCTCCCGAGGCTGTTCGATCAAGTGGCGCGAGGGCAACGAACCCGACTACTGGGACGCCTGAGATGGATCTGCAGGCGCGATTCGGGACGGAGACTCCCCTGATTGGGATGGTTCACCTTCCGGCGCTGCCGGGCGCGCCCGAATACGACGGTTCCCGAGAAGCCCTTCGCGAGCGAGCGCACGGTGACGCACGCGCACTCGCCGAAAGCGGGTTCGACGCGGCGCTGGTCGAGAACTTCGGCGACGCACCCTTCTACCCCGAGTCGGTCCCGAAACACACTGTCGCGGAGATGACTGCCATCACGCAGGAGGTCGCCGCGGCGATCGATCTCCCAGTTGGCGTCAACGTCCTCAGAAACGACGCCGAGGCGGCGCTGTCGGTCGCGTCTGCGGCCGGCGGATCCTTCGTTCGCGTCAACGTCCACGCTGGCGTCCGCGCGACGGACCAAGGCTGGATCGAGGGCCGGGCCCACGAGACGATGCGGCTGCGCGAGCGGCTCGATACCGACGTGGCTGTCTTCGCCGATATCGACGTCAAACACTCCGCAAGTCCGGTCGACCGGGATGCCGAATCGCTCGCCCGCGAGACGATCGAACGTGGCCTCGCTGACGGACTGATCGTCTCCGGGCCCGAAACTGGCTCGGCCGCCGACGCCGACACGCTCGAACGCGTCGTCGCGGCCCGTGACGACTGTGCGCCCGAGACTCCAGTCCTCGTCGGCAGCGGCGTCCGCGTCGAGAACGCAGCCTCCCTGCTCGCTATCGCTGATGGCGCAATCGTCGGCACAGCAGTCAAAAAAGACGGCAACACGACGAACCGAATTGATTCCGAGCGCGCCGCAGCGCTCGTCGAGACACTCGCCGATTAGAGCTGGTCGACCCAGTCTTCGGCCTGTGACTCGCTGGTCTGTGCGATTTCTGCGAGTTCCTCGGCGGTGTGATCGGCGAGGTCCTCTCGGGTCGTGATCCCGGCTTCCTGTAGTCGCTCGGCGTAGGTCGGGCCGACTCCGTCGATTGCTTCGAGACCGCTTTCCTCGTCCGCTTGTTCGGTCTCGTCCTCTCCGGTGGATTCGACTTCGATTGTCGCGGCGGCTTCCTCCTGCATCTCGGTGACGCTTGACTCCGCATCTTCTTCCTCGTCGCGTTTCGAGACATCGTGGAACCAGTCACAGACCTCCGGCCAGACCTCCGCGTGGGTCGATCCGGAGACGGACATGCCGATGTGACCGGTCGGGTACTCGATAGTCGTGATATCTTCTTCGGGTGTGCCGACCACGTCGTTGAACGGCTTGGAGGCCTGCGGCGGGATGAGGTGGTCGTACTCGCCCATGATCTGGAGGATCGGCACGGTGATGTTTTTCGTGTCGACGTGTTCACCGTTGAGCTCCATCTCGTTTCTGTAGAGGCTGTTGTTCTGGTAGATATCCTGCAGGAACTCGACGTAGGCGTCGCCTGCCAGGTCGATTCCCTCGTCCAGCCAGCGCTCCATCCGCGCGAAGTTCTCCACAAAGTCGTCACTCTCTAAGTTCTCGAACAGCGTGACGTACTTCCGGACGTAGTTGTCGACCGGATCGGTCATTTTGAATCCGTCGTCGAGCATTGTCGAGGGCACGTTGCCGTAGGTGTCGACGACCGCTTCGGGGTTGTAGTACTCCTCGCTCCCCCAGCGTTCGAGCACACCGCCGGTGTCGTCGAAGTACAGACCGGCGGCCATCAGTGCGAGTGCGTTGACCTTCTCGGGATACAGCGAGGTGTAGATGGCGCTGAAGGTTCCGCCCATACAGTAGCCGAGGATGTTGATATCATCCTGCCCGGATCGGTCTCGGACTTCGTCGACGCAGTTGTCGACGTAGCGGTTGATGTAATCGTGCAGGCCGAGATGCTGGTCGAGCCGCGATGGCTCGTTCCAGTCGATCATATACACGTCGTGGCCCGCTTCGAGCAGCCGTCGGACGACACTCCGGTCGGGCTGGAGGTCCAGAATGAACGGCTTGTTGATCAGCGCGTAGACGATGAGAATCGGCACGTCGTTCTGTTCGTCTTCGGGCACTTCGACCCCGACTTCCTCGGGCTGGTAGTGCAGCAGTTCGAGCTTGTTCTCCTCGTAGACGACCTCCGAAGGGGTCATCCCCACGTCGATGTTGTTGATCTCCTCGGCTCGGTCCGGAAGTCGTGCAGCATTCTCCGTCGCGTCGGCGATGGCTTCGAGCGTGTTCGTGTGCGCGTCGAGCGCTGCGCTGAATGGATTGTACGACATGGTTACTCCTCGACCGCGTCGAGAATCTGGTCGAGTTTCGTTTCGACTTCGTGCTGGCGACGTTCGAGTTCGATTAGCCGTTCGCCGATCTCCTGCACGTCCTCGTTGGTCGCCATTCCCATCTGGGCCAACTGATCTTCGGTCATCTCCGTCATCTCCTGTTGCATCTCCATGACCTGCTCGACGAGCTGGCCGTTTGCGTGTGCGAAGGCTGTCGTCGAGAGCACTTCTGAGAAGGCCTCGTTCGCCGAGCGAAGCCAGATGTCACGGAACTCTTCGGGCGCGACGTCGTCCCCCTGGGCGGCGTCGGCTGTCCGCTCGAACATCTCTTCGGCGGCGTCCATCCAGACTTCGTAGGCCCCCGCCATCCCCTCCATACCGTCTTCCATGACATCCTCGTCTGGCATCGAAGAGTCGAACGATCCCATCCACGACTCCATCATCGCACTCTGTGCTTCCATGTTTTTCTCGAACGATTCTGCGACCGCTTCGTTCATCTGCCCAAACAGGTCTCCCCATTCTTGTTGCTGGTTGCTCATCATCGGACCCTATGTGCGCAAGCGATATAAACGCCCGGCTATTTCCGGCCAACCCCGCTCGTTGTTATTTACTGGGGCTCGCCGTCGTGAAACGTAGCGGGGCGGGCTTAGGTGGTATACTCCGAATCTCTTCTCTCCTCAGCGGGCACGATCAGCCGCGTCTCATGGTACCGCTGTAAAAAATAATATTACGCTGACAGTAGATGCAGTTACTCTTGAGTCTGCAGATCGCCAATCTGTTGCTGGACCTCTTCGACCTGTGACTGGAGCTGTTCGAGCTGGTCGGTAACCTCCTCGGCGGCCTCGACAGACTGGGTTTCGAGATCTTCGTGGGCATCGATGACCATATCGAGCTGGTCGGTCAGCGCGTCCAGATACTCCGAGGCGAAGTCGTCGTAGGTCTCCGTGCCGTCCTCCATGCCTGCGGTGATGTTCTCGAAGGCTTCTTCGTGGTTGTCGAGCAACTCCTCGAACTGCTCGTCGACGGTAGTCCGAACTTCCGTCATCGCGTCTTCGGCTCCCGGGACGTTCGACTCGACCGTTTCGAGCGTGTTCAGAACCGCTTCTCGCTGGAGTTCGACGACCCGCCGTTGGGCGTCTTCTTGCCCGTCGAGTCCGTCGATAAGCGCTCTGTTGAAGTCTTTCTGGAATTCGATTCCCTGTTCGAGCGCCTCCTGACTCTGTTTGATTGTCTGTCGCTGCAACTCGAATGTCGCCGTAATCGGTGAGGTATAGTCGACCATGATTGGTTCTCGTGTGCTCGGTTGTCGGTGCGGTGTGTTACTCGTCGTCTCTGTTCCGTTTGACTGGAACGACGACAGCCTGCACGATATCTCCTTCCTCGATATCCAGCGTCTCACGCTCGGCGTCGGGAATGCTGATCCGGCCGCCGCTCTGGACGCGCGTCTTGAACGTGGCTGTCTGGCTCATCGCACCGAGCTGGTTCATGTCCATCCCCCCGGACATTCCGGCACCGAGCAGCTGTTTCATCAGCTCCTGTTGCTGCTCGACAGCCTGTTCGCCAGTCTCTGTAAACAACTTCATCATATTCGGCGGCCACGCTGGGCCATCACTATCGTCTGACATCAGTCGTTTATACGTAGCTAGTGCCGGCTGATAAAGGTTGTGCGTTTTTGCCACATTGGACCATTATACACCATCTAATGTCACGAAGACTGCCACAGCCCCGTTTCCTTCCGGGAGTTCTGTCGCGGTTACTGGCCCCCAATCGGCCTTCGGTCTGGCGTTCGCATAATCAATAATTTAACCTCAGTATTTATTACCCGCTACCGCTTACCGGTAAAGGATGAGTACTGACTGGTACGGTAATCCACTCCTTGACAGATGGGCGGAAACGTCCACGCAGATGGTCGAGAACGCAATCGAAGCGAACCGAGCAGCTGTCGAAGCCTGGAGCCTCCCGGTAAGCGAAGAGGATTCGGCCCCAGAAACACCACCACTCGATCGAATCGAGCCGGCAGAAGACCTCCCAGAGTGGCACGCTGAGATCGGCGCTGACGACCCCGCTGAGATCTCTGTCGGGGACAAATTCACCTTCACCAAGACGATCACCGACGCCGACGTGAAGAGTTTCGCTGCCGCCAGCGGCGACACCAACCCCCTGCATCTGGACGACGAGTTCGGGCAGAAGACCCGATTCAGAGGACGGATCGCTCACGGAACACTCGTCGGCGGACTGATCAGCGCCGCGCTGGCCCGCGTGCCCGGACTGGTCATCTACCTCTCGCAGGATCTCGAATTCCACAATCCGGTCCGAATCGACGACCGAATCTCCGCGGAGTGTGAAATCGTCGAAGATCTGGGTGACGACCAGTATCGCCTTCGCACACGCGTCATGAATGGTGAGGACATCGCAATCGACGGCGAAGCGGTCATCCTCATCGACGACGCCCCCGAAGACGCCGAATAACTCTGATCGTACCAGCAGCTGTCGTTTTGAGTCTAAGGGTGGCTGGTCCCGACAGTCGTCTTGCTGCCTACTATCTTCGATAACTGTCATTTTCGCGTTTACCGAGAGTGATTTCCGGCTCCTGGGCCGCTACTGAAATTGAATCGTTATTTCAGTTCCGCCAAGTGGTCCCTCGCCGACGGTAATCGTCCCGTCAGAGTTCTGGACGATCCAGCGGGCCAGCCAGAGGCCGACACCGCTGCTGTGGCTGAGTTGTGTCTCTGTCTCCGCTGTCAGCACGTCCCGTTCTATCGGCGGAAGTCCACGCCCGTTGTCGGCGATTCGCAACGTCGTCCCGCCAGCGTTCACGGTGACGCTGACTTCGACGACTCTGGGCTCGTCGTTGTGTTCAATCGCGTTGTCGATCAGGTTGTCGAGTGCGTACGGCAGGAGTTCGTGACCCTGAATAGCGGCCGAATCCGGAAGCGTCGTGTTGATATCGACATTCCGATGAGCGTCCCGGAACTGGTCGATCCGTTCTGCCAACAACGCTGCTAAGTCGAGTTCGATCAGTTCTGTCTCGTCCTCCAGGCGCTCGGCTCGTCGGGCAGCCTCGCTCAGTTCGACGATTCTATCGAGGTGAGTCTGAATCGTCCGGATGTGATCGCCACCCTCGGTCGTTTTCTCGGCGAGCATATCGAGATGTCCCTGCGCGACGGTGACTTCGTTGCGGATATTGTGACGAAGAACGCGATTGAGAACCGCGAGTCGCTGCTCGCGACGTTTCTGCTCGGAGATGTCGCTGATGACGAAGGCCGCACCGCTGAATTCTCTCGCTGGCCGGAACGACGCCGCCCAGACTCTAACATCGACGACAGTCCCGTCTTTACGGCAGTGGCGAGTTTCGATTCCGTCGATGCGATGGCCGTCTTCGAGTTGGGTGAGAAATTGCCTCCCTTCCTCGGGGGACTCACAGAGTCGAGCGTACGGCTGCTGTTGAATCTCCGAATCGCTCCACCCGAAGATTCCTTCTGCACCATCGTTCCAGAGTTCGATCTGTCCGTTATCATCGACGATGAGGATCGCAACTGGTGTTGCTTCGATGATTGTCGCGAACCGGTCAAGTAGACGCTCGACGGCGGTCACGAGGATATCGATTTCTGCGCGTGTCGCTAGATGGGTATCGAATACCTCGACGACATCCGAAAGCAGTCGATGGGCGAGTTCGTCCCGGTCGACATCCGCGTTCGTTTGGTAGGCATCGAGCAGGGCCATCCTGGCATCGTCGTGGTCTCTCTCTGCGAGAACTCGAAACAACGTACCGACGAACTGATCTGCATGACTGTCTATTTTAGGTTGGCCTAAAAGATGGGGAGAATTAAACCACGTGGTCCGTGCCGCCGTCGTGTGGATTGAGTGATCTATTCGGTCGGGGTTCGGTTCGAGCCCGCACGGTTTTTAGCCGGCAGAGCGAGACACGTGTATGGACGACCGAATCATCGAACACGCGCACACGCTCGTGGACTGGAGTGCACGGATCGAGGCTGGAAACGATGTCGTCGTCTCCGTCGACGAAGGCGCACACGAACTGGGCGTCGCAGTTGCCGAGCAACTCGGCGACCGTGACGCGAACATGGTCGTGACCTACTCCTCCGACGAGATGGATCGCGCCTACCAGCGAGCCCACGGCGAGGAGTTCGCGACCGATCCCGAATACGAGCACGCGCTGTACGACCGGGCTGACAGCGTCCTCTCGTTACGCGGCACTCGTAACACGAGCGCTGGCGCGGACATCTCCGAAGAGACTCAGACTGCATACGCACAGGCCCGGGAGGGAATCCGCGAGGCTCGCCTCGATACCGACTGGGTCTCGACAGTTCACCCGACACGAGCACTCGCCCAGCAGGCCGGGATGAGCTACGAGGCCTACCAAGACTTCGTCTACGATGCGATTCTCCGCGACTGGGAGGAACTGGCCGAGGAGATGAGCCAACTCAAGGAGTTGCTCGATGCGGGCAGTGAGGTCCGCATCGTCAAGGACGACAAGACCGATCTGACGATGTCGATCGAGAACCGCACCGCGGTCAACAGCGCCGCCAGCGTCGCCTACGACTCACACAACCTCCCCAGCGGCGAGGTGTTCACCGCGCCCGCCGACACCGCCGGACAGGTCGTCTTCGACGTGCCGATGACGATCCGCGGTACTCGCATACAGAACGCTCGACTCGTCTTCAAGGACGGCGTCGTGGTCGATATCGAGGCCGACGCAGGCGAGGACGTGCTCCGATCCATCGTCGAGACCGACGGCGGAGCCGAACGACTCGGCGAACTCGGTATCGGGATGAACCGCGGTATCGACCGCATCACCGATCAGATCCTCTTCGACGAGAAGATGGGGGGGACGGTCCACCTCGCGCTCGGTCGCGCCTACGAGGCCTGTCTGCCCGAGGGTGAGTCGGGTAACCAGAGCGCGGTCCACGTGGATCTCATCACGAACATGCAACGCGAGGGTACCCGCCTCGAAATCGACGGCGAAGTAATCCAGCGGGACGGCTACTTCCGCTGGGAAGAGCAGTTTGAGGGCTAGGTTGGAACCGCCACGACGGTTGCCGGGGCTTTCTTTAGGATTCGCTCGGTCGTGCTGCCGAGAATCTCGCCGGCGGACTCGCTGGCTCCTCGTTTTCCGATGACGATTGCCTCCGCGTCGATCTCCTCGGCGTACGAGCAGATCTCACGGGAGGGCACACCTTCGAGTACCGTCTGCTCGCAGTCGATGCCGACCGAGGCTGCCCGATCCGCGACGGCTGCGGTCGCGTCTTCGGCCTCGGTTCTCCCGTCTCCTCCTTGATCGAACTTCTCGGCCTTGCCTGAGCGCCTGTGCATCGGCAACTCCTCGATCACCGCCAACGCGTGGATCGTCCCCTCGCTCGCTGCGAGATCGACTGCCTCCGTCGCCGCCGCCAGCGATTCGTCGCTTCCGTCGACTGGAATCAGAACCGTCTCGTACATCGTTCGAAGCTACAACGACTCTCGAATTAACCGTTAGGAATTATCATTAATCTATTATTTACGCCGATCCGTCTGCCTGGGAGTATGAGACGAGTACACGTGTCAAACAAGCTTTTTTCTCCGCTCGCCCCTTCTAAAACGGTCATGAGCGGTATCGGCCTCGACGACGACGATCCTTTCGAGCAACAGCGCGAGAACATCGATAATCCGATGAAGCGGCTGTTTCTCGTCTACGGTGGCAAGTACAAGCGATCGGTGATCGTCGGCATCTTCGCGAGTATCTTCGCCCGCCTGCTGGATCTGGTTCCACCGATTTTGCTCGGCTTCGCGCTGGACGCGGTCATCCGGCAGGACAAGAGTTTCGCTGCCATCTGGTTGGTCCCCGACGCGTTGCTCCCCGCCGACCAGCAAGGCCAACTACTGTTGACGGTCGGTTTGATCGCCGGGGCGTTCTTCCTCGGAGCGCTCTTTCACTGGGTGCGCAACTGGGGGTTCAACAGTTTCGCCCAGAACATCCAGCACGACGTCCGGACCGACACCTACGACAACATGCAGCGGCTGAACATGGACTTTTTCGCCGACAAGCAGACCGGTGAGATGATGTCGATTCTCTCGAACGATGTCAATCGCCTGGAGCGGTTCCTCAACGACGGGATGAACTCCATGTTCCGGCTGAGCGTGATGGTGCTCGGCATCGCGGCCATTCTCTTCTACTACAACTGGCAACTCGCGCTGGTTGCGCTGCTGCCCGTGCCACTGATCGCGCTGTTTACGTACTTCTTCATCCAGATCATCCAGCCGAAATACGCCGATGTCCGGTCGACCGTCGGCAAGACCAACTCCCGCCTCGAAAACAACCTCGGCGGGATCAAGGTCATCAAGTCCTCGAACACCGAGGAGTACGAATCTGAGCGCGTCGAGGACGTGAGCCAGGATTACTTCGACGCGAACTGGGACGCCATCGGCACCCGGATCAAGTTCTTCCCCGGCCTTCGCGTACTCGCAGGTATCGGCTTCGTCGCTACCTTCCTCGCCGGCGGCCTGTGGGTGCTCTCCGCCGAGGGAGAGGCCCCGTGGATCTTCACCGAACCGCTCTCGACCGGTGAGTTCGTCACCTTCATCCTGCTCACCCAGCGGTTCATCTGGCCGATGGCGCAGTTCGGCCAGATCATCAACATGTACCAGCGCGCGCGGGCCTCCTCCGAGCGGATCTTCGGGCTGATGGACGAACCGTCCCGAATCGAGGAAGATCCCGCGGCGGAGGATCTCACCGTCACCGAGGGCCGCGTCGAGTACGACCACGTCGACTTCGGGTACGACGACGAGCAGATCCTCGACGACATCTCCTTCGAGGCCGACAGCGGCGAGACCATCGCGCTGGTCGGGCCGACCGGCGCGGGCAAATCGACCGTCCTCAAACTGCTGCTGCGGATGTACGACGTGGACGACGGTGCGATCCGCATCGACGGGCAGGACCTCCGCGAGGTGCGGATGTCCAGCGTCCGGCGGGCCATCGGCTACGTCGGGCAAGAGTCGTATCTCTTCTACGGCACGGTCGAAGAGAACATCGCCTACGGCTCCTTCGAGGCCTCCCGCGAGGAGGTCGTCGAGGCCGCGAAGATGGCCGAGGCCCACGACTTCATCGAGAACCTCCCCGACGGCTACGAGACCGAAGTCGGCGAGCGCGGTGTGAAACTCTCCGGTGGGCAGCGCCAGCGCATCGCCATCGCCCGGGCCATCCTCAAAGACCCCGAGATTCTCGTGCTGGACGAGGCAACCAGCGACGTGGACACGGAGACGGAGATGCTGATCCAGCGCTCGCTTGATAATCTCAGCGAGAACCGGACCACCTTCGCCATCGCCCACCGACTCTCGACGATCAAAGACGCGGATCAGATTCTCGTCCTCGAAGATGGACAGATCGTCGAGCGCGGCAATCACGAGGATCTGCTGAGCCAGGACGGACTGTACGCTCATCTCTGGGGCGTGCAGGCCGGCGAAATCGACCAGTTGCCCGAGGACTTCATCGAACGCGCCTCGCGACGGCAGGCCCGAACGCAGATCGACACTGACTGATCGTCCTCCTTATGTCGGCGGTGGCCGTACCGCTCGGCCATGCTCGTTGCTGTTTCCGATACACACCGACGTGACGACCCTAGCCTGCCCGCAGCAATCCGCTCCGCGATTACGGAGGCAGACCAACTCCTCCACACCGGTGACTTCACGTCCGAATCGGTACTGGATGCGTTCGAGAACGTCCCGACACCGCTCACCGCCGTCTCTGGAAACCGCGACACACAGGCTGTGCTGGACCGCGTCCCGAAGACGACTACGACCGAATGGGCGGGACAGCGGTTCCTGCTCGCACACGGCCACGAACACGACCAGACTTCGCTCTCACTTCTGGCCCGGCAAGAGGAGGCCGACGTGATCGTTACCGGCCACACCCACCGGCCGGTGATCGATACGATCGGCGAGTACCCGCACGTCAATCCCGGAAGCTACGCCGATCCGCGGCGCTACCGGCCTGCTTACGCGACCTTCGAGGAGACAGCCGAAGGAATCCGGGTCAGTCTTCGTGATCCGGACGGCGAGGCCTTCGAGACGGAGGTGCTGTGATAATCCGGCACTCCATTCAACTCACTGCTCATGCTTTCAGTTGGATCAACCGAGATCAAGAACACCGGTAGCCCTGTCTCCAGACAGTGGTGAAAATCACCGATACTCAGCAATTTTGATCGACCGCGTCGCAGTTGTCGACCCGCTCTCCAGACTCACCCTAGTTTCCGCTCGATGAGGGCACCCGCCAAGATACCAACGAGGATGACACCGTAGAGTATCCAGTGGACCGGGCTATCGGGTGACATCGTCGCGCTGATGATGAGCATCAGCAGGACGAACGCGACACAGCCTCCGATAGCGAAGTTCGTCAGTCGGAACCGCGTTAGTTTCAGCACTGTGATGCCGACAGCAGCAGAGACACAGAGTAGCATTACTAGCAGAGCTCCGTCACCTTGGAATCTGGCTGGGAGGACAGCCCACCACTGCAGTGACGGATTTCCAACCGGCCAGAGGGCATAGAACGTCGCCGTAACAACAACGAGGCTCAGGACGATTTCTCTTATCCTGCTATTCATGTTTCATTTCCTCTATACGAGGATACGAATAACCCCCGACCCCAACTGATTTTCCGGTGGTGTGAGAAGCACTCGCCCGACTGCGAAAAATAGGAAGAAACTTAACAGCGGGAGGGCAAACACAAACTGCGAGCGCGGGTGGTCTAGTCTGGCATGACAAGGGCCTTCCAAGCCCTTAACCCGGATTCAAATTCCGGTCCGCGCACTCCACTTCTCCAAGCTACTACGAGCGAGCGACTGCTTTCTCGACTCGCTTCTGTACCGTCCCGACCAGCGAGTCGACGCTCTCGCTTTCCGCGTAGATCCGGATGTACGGCTCCGTCCCGCTCGGTCTGACGAGCGTCCACGCGCCTGCGGACAGATCTAATCGGACACCGTGGTCGGTGTTCACCGCCGCGTCGGGGAACGCCTCCGGCAGCGTCTCTCCGAGTCGGTCCATCACCGCCGATTTGTCCTCGTCGGGACAGTCGATGCTTACCTTGCGATACGGCCGCTCGCTCACTGGCTCGCGTAACGAGGCCAATCCTTCATCAGCGACTAACCGACTGAACACCGCCGCCGAAGCGACGGCGTCGATCCAGCCGCCGAAGTCCGGGTGAACGTGTTTCCACGGCTCAGCCGCGAAGACGACATTCGTCTCTTCCGTGCCGTCCTCGCGCGTATTCGCGATCCCTTCGTGGAGCGCCCCGAGGCGGACTCGCTCGACGCGCCCGCCGACAGCCTCGACGCGTTCGTCGATCCGTCCGGAGGCGTTCGGTGTCGTGACGACGACCGGATCGCCGGCGTCGCTGGCGCTGACGTAGTACTCGGCCAGAATCGCGAGCACGGTGTCCTCGTGGACCACCTCGCCGTCCCCGTCGAGAATGACGATCCGGTCGGCGTCGCCGTCGTGGCCGATGCCCAACTCTGCCGGCCCGTCGGCGACGTATCGACGGAGGTCGGTCAGCGTCTCGGCGGTCGGCTTGCTCTCCCGTGCGGGGAACTGCCCGTCGACGTTGGCGTTCAGCGCCCGAACGTCGCCGCCGAGCCCCGTCAAGATCTGCGGCGTTGCCAATCCAGCCATCCCAGTCCCGCAGTCGACAGCGATCCGCAAGCCATCGAGCGGTGTGCCGAACTTCTCGGCGTAGGCCGCCACGTGCTCACGATACGTCCCCAGCGGCTCGATCCGCTCGCTGGTTCCCCACTCGTCGTGCGGGGCCTGTGGTGGCCCGTCCTCGACGAGGCGTTCGATCTCCTGCTCGGCCGCCCGGTCGTACTCGGTGCCGTCGGCGAACAGTTTGATGCCGTTGTCTGTCGGCGGGTTGTGGCTGGCCGTGAGCATGATCCCGTACCGGCCCTGTGAGGCGAAGGCCAGCGCCGGAGTCGGTAGCTGTCCGGCCCGTTTCACATCGAGTCCGCCGCTTGTTACCCCTGCTTCGACGGCACTCGCGAGCGCTGCCCCTGTCTCGCGGCCGTCGCGTGCGATTACCACTGGTCCGTCCGTCGGATCGAGTCGTGCTGCCACCGCGCGCCCGACCGTCAGCGCGAGCGCTGGCGTCACCTCCGTGACCGGCCCGCGAATCCCTGCTGTCCCAAATAAGTCCATATGCGAGTTACCGGGGCCTGCCATATTATGCCGTCGGGTCGTTATACGCCCCAGAACAGCAGCAGGCCAGCCGTCGTCACGACCGCCAGCAACAGTTGTAGTGGCGCGCCGACCCGGAAGAAGTCAGTGAACTTGTAGCCGCCGGGGGCGTAGACCATCAGATTCGTCTGGTAGCCGATGGGCGTGAGCATCGCCGTCGACGCGCCGAAGGTCACTGCGAGGACGAACGTGAAGGGATCGGCTCCGATCTCCGTCGCTGCTTCGACTGCGACTGGGATCATCAAGACGACACTCGCGTTGTTGCTGATGACGTTCGTGATCAGCGCGGTAAAGAGATAGAACACTCCGAGTACGACCGCTGGCGAGAGGCCGGCCGCGACGACGAGGATACTGGCCGCCAGCCACTCCGCCGCGCCGGTCCGCTCCATCGCGACGCCGAGGGGAATCAGTCCCGCCAGCAGAAAGATCACACTCCAATCGACGGAGGCGTACACTTCCTCGGGCTTGACACAGCCCGTCGCGACCATCGCGACGATTCCACCCAGCGAACTGACCAGAATCGGGAGAATCTCAAGCGCCGCCAGTCCGACGACCGCCGCGATGATTCCGAGGGCAACGGGGATGCGCTCGTACCGAAAATCCGGCAGTGTGAGTTCCTGTGCGACGATGAAATCGCGGTCGTTGGCGAGCCGTTTGACAGTAGCTTCGGAGGCCTGAACGAGCAGTGTATCTCCACCGCGGAGTTTGCGCTCGTCCATCCGCGTGTGGATCACCTCGCCGCCGCGGCGCAACGCCAGCACCGTCGCGTCGTACCGATCCCTGAAACTCAGCGATTCGAGCGTGCCGCCGAGGATCGATGCTCCCGGCGAGACGACAATCTCGACGAGTTGCTGTTCGGAACTGGGTTCCATTCCCGACTTCTCCCCTTCGAGGGTCTCGTCGGTGACTGGAGCATCCGGTGCGAGATCCAGCCCTTCGGTCTCGATGAAGGTGAGAAGGCTGTCCTGGTCTGTCCGAAGCACGAGAATATCCCCGGGTCGGATCTCCTTGCGAGCCAGCGGTTCGGTGAATACCTGTTCACCGCGGATCAACTGGACGACGTCCGCGTCGACGTCCAGATCGGTAAAACACTGGTTGACCGTGCTCCCGACGAGATGTGAGTCTTCGGCGACGACGACTTCGGTGAGATACTCCGTCATCCCGAATCCCTCGATCAGTTCGTCGCCCATCTTGATCCGCTCGGGAATGAGCAGTCGACCGACGGTCGCGAGGTAGACGACGCCAGTCACGAGAACGAGCGCGCCGAGTTGTGTGAACTCGAACATCGAGAACGGCTGGTCGATCAGCCGCGCCGACACGTCGGAGGCGAGGATGTTCGTCGAGGTGCCGATCAGCGTCAACATGCCGCCGAGCATCGCCGTATACGAGACTGGAATGAGTAGCTTCGAGGGTGAGATTCCGGTCCGCTCGGAGAGCGTATTTACCATCGGGATCATCACCGCGACGACCGGGGTGTTGTTGATGAACCCAGCTGTCCCGCCCGAGAGCCCGAGGACGGCAAGTAACTGCTTGTACTGGCTCGATCCGTACCGTTCGGCGATTTCGTTGCCGACGATGTTGATCAGCCCGGTCCGTCGGATCCCCTCGCTGATGACGAACATCGCCAACACGGTCAGCGTCGCCGAACTCGCGAAACCGCTGACGCCCGTCTCGGGATCGACGCCGGTCCACGGCTCCAGCACGATCAGGCTGACCAGCACCCCGATGGCCACGATATCGATCGGGACCGGTTCGAGGATAAACAGGACGAGCGCCGCCGCGACGATAGCGAACACGAGCAGTATGTCGACCGTGAGCGGCGGAACGGCCCCTGTCTGTGCGAGCACGACCAGTCCCATCTATTTGCCCGAACTCACAGCATGGTGAAAAACAACGTGGTTACTCAGACTCTGCTTCGGACAGCACCGACCGCGATCCGTACCGGAAGGAGCCAATCTCCTCAGCTCGATCCGTCGACTCGCGCTCGACGGCCGTCTCGCCGCCACCGACGGTGTGGACGTACTCGACGGTTCGTCCGACTCGTCGCTGGTCGTCGGCTCGATATGCGTCGATAATGTCCCGGAGATGCGCTTGGACTGTGACTCCCCGTTCGTCCGCCTCCGACCGTAACGCGGCCGTTGTCTCCTCTGGGAGGCGAAGCGTGATCTCGTTCATATGTCCCCTTTCTCCTGCAGCTACAAGAAGCTACGTCAGCCGACCGTCAGACAATCAGATCTCGATTTCGCCGAGTTCGTAGTCGTCGATGTCGACGCCTTCTTCGGTCACTTCGGCGACGTAAATTCCGTTGCCGGAGCCGGTGTCTCGCTCTGCAGCAGCCTCGATGGCGGCGGCGGCCGTCGACCGCGCTTCGTCGATGGAGAGATCCGGCTCGTAGCGGTCCTCAAGTGTCCCGTAAGCGACGGTCAGCCCGGAGCCAGTTACGGTGTAATCGTCTTTCATCACACCGCCGGCAGGGTCGATGCTGTAGACGTGACTGCCCTCGTCGTCGACGCCGCCGAGGATCGGGTTGATCGCGAGGAAGGGTCCGCCACGAGCGAAGTTACCCGCAAGCGTCGCCAGCCCCTGCATGCTGATCTGCTTGCCGCGGCGGGCCTCGTAGAGATTTGCCTCTGCCCGGAGCGTCCGGATGAACGATTGTGCGCCGCCGACCGACCCGACCAGCGTCAGCGCTGCAGTCGGGTGGATCTGTTCGACCTTCTGGACGTTCTTGTTCGAGACGAAGCGACCGCCGAGACTCGCTCGCATATCCGTCGCGACGACGACACCGCTGTCGGTGGCGATGCCAATTGTCGTCGTCCCCGTCTTGTTGACCGCCTCTTCGTCGCGGTCACCGGAGGGCAGCGAACCCAGTTCCGGCTCTGTCGGATCGATGTCGAATCGGTCGGTATGCTGTCCGATCGAAAACTGTGAGTCGCCGGTGTGTTCCATTACCTACTGCTACCGGACACGGACGTAAGAAACTATTCGTTCCGCAAAGTTAGTTGGCTGTCGTCTGTTCGTAGCGCTGTTTCAGCCCCGTGACGGCGCGGTCGATCGGCAGGCGAATCCCGAACCGTTCGGTCAGCAGCGCGACCGGCAACAGCAGGATGCCGGCCATCAGGGTGAGCTGGTACGTGACGAGCAGCGCGAATTGGTGGAGTCGTTCCATCTTCCTCACTCTCACCTCGGCGGAGACACACGTATAAACCTTCGGGCCACTAAAGACGGGATGAATCGACTGCAGTCTTGCGGTTTTCTCGATCTATCATGATCGATAATACATAATTCTGCGAACGGCCGGAGTGTTGTGTAATCGAGAGAAATGACTGCTGCGACATGGCCATAACTTATGGAGATAATTCGAGTTCGGTGCGCTGTGATACTGGCGGGAGGAAATCAAAAAAGACGAGTAGGGGCAGCGTCACAGTACGAATATGAACTACCGTGTCTGGTTGGAAGCCGCTTGGTTGGTACACGACGTGGATAATGTCGATGATGCAATCGGTGTGGCAGTGAGCGAAGCCGGGAAACGCCTCAACGAAGAGGACATGGATTACGTCGAAGTGGAGGTCGGACTGACCGACTGTCCGGCCTGTGGGGAGCCCTTCGACTCCGCCTTTATCGCCGCAGATACCTCGCTGGTGGGTCTCCAGCTCGAAATGAAGGTGTTCAACGCAGAGAGCGTCGAGCACGCAAAACGCATCGCGAAAAGCGACATCGGGGGAGCGCTTCGGGACGTCCCGCTGAAAATCGTCGCGACCGAAGAGTTCGAAGACGACCGCGACGACGCCGAGTAACGACACCGACGGTCCCGGTGCTTTTTTGTATTACTTCAAGTTATTGTGGGGTATGGACTTACCGACACCGGAGGATCTCCGGGAACGGCGGAACGAACTGGGGTTGACCCAGAGCGACCTCGCCGAGCGGGCGGACGTGTCACAGCCGTTGATCGCCCGGATCGAGGGTGGTGACGTGGATCCTCGGCTTTCGACGCTCCGTCGGATCGTCAATGCGTTGCAGGAGGCCGAGGGCGGCCTGCTGCACGCCAGAGAGCTCATGCACTCGCCGGTCGTCAGCGTCGAACCCGACGAGAGTGTCCGGGAGACGACCGAGTTGATGGACACGAAAGGCTACTCGCAACTGCCGGTCATCCGGGACGGCGCGCCGTTGGGACTGATCAGTATGTCCAGCATCCGCCAGCAGTCCGACGAGAACGTCGGTGAACTGCCCGTCGCCGACGTGATGAACGAGTCGACCACGACCGTCGAACCGGAGATGACTATCGCCGATATCGAGAGTTCCCTCGATCACAACGACGCTGTCCTCGTCAAGGAAAACAGCGAAATTGTCGGAATCATCACCGAAGCGGATATCGCACGGAAGAAATCCGAAGCCGATCCCGACGAAGCCTGATCACTCCGTCGCCGGCAGCGAGAACTCGTGTTCCTGAACGCTGTCGTCAGCGTTGCGACCGAGCGCGACGATGCGGTCCGGCGTCTCGACGATGACGGCCTCGCCGCCGTCTCTGCGCCGGTTGTTTCTGATGACGTTCTCACAGACCACGTTCCCGCGACGGATCGGGCTGTCCTGTCTGGTGTGGCCGACGACCTGTGGCGGAGCGTCGTCTGGCATGAACTCGAAATCCAGCCACGCGACCCCCGCGCCAGCCCCGCGGCCGGTTTCGCCGTCGACGCCGTACACTGCGGGATAGTCGAGGACGAGTTGTTCCTGTCGGTCACGGTCGTCGGCCCCGCCGATCCCCTCGGCGAGAAACCGTGCCCCGGCGAGTAGTTCGTCGTTGAGTCCGGCCGCCTCGTACGGTTCGATTCGACCTGCGTGTGCGTAGGTCACGTTGTACCCTTCGTAGGCAGCGACGACGTGACCGCCTTCGATTGCCCGGGTAAACTCGCGGCGCTGCTCGTCCGTCCGGGTCGTCGAGTACCACTCGCCCCAGTCGAAGAAATCCGGCGTCAACACTCCCATCTCGTGGTTGCCGAAGGTGACCCGGACGTGCCCCGGCGGTGCCTGTTCTGCCAGTCGTTCGGCCATCTCCACGACTTTCTCGCTGTGTGCTCCCCGGTCGATCAGGTCACCGTTGAGGACCAGGACGTACTCCTCGCCGCCGACCCAATCGAGCGAGCGGAGTCGTCCCGTCTCGACGATCGGATCGTAGTCGGGATGATCACGCAAGGTCAGCAGTGCACTCCGGCCCTCGCGGATGAATCCGTGAATGTCGCTCACGCTGACGATTGTCGGATCGTCTGCTGGTAACGCCGAAACGCTGTCCCGGATCGACCCCTCGACCGGCTGTAACTCCTGTCCGTCTAGCACGGGTGCCAACCTGTTCTTCTTTCGATTTGGCTTGCCCCTACATAAGTTCGGCTATCGATTTCGATACTGGTCCAGATCTGTTGTAACATGGCTCAATACTCCGGTTCGTCGCTGTTTTGCTCGTCGCTCTTTTCGCCAGTATCAGCGTTTTCGCCGGAGGAGGGCGTCGAATCGTCGCCCGGTTGCGGTTCGTCTGCCGTCGTGTCCGTGTCGGAACCTGACTCGTCGTCGGTGTCGGCGTCTGCCGTCGCGTCCGTGTCAGGGCCTGTCTCGTCGTCAATGTCGGCGTCTGCCTCGTCGGTGCTGTCGGCATTGCCTTCCGTCTCGGCGTTCTCGTCGGTCGATTCGTCGTCAGTTTCCTCCACGGGTGTCGCAGCATCCTCGTCGGCTGACTCGCCCGGTGGGACTCCCCAGTTGCTCGCGTCCTCGTCGTCCGGTTCGCTCTCCTCCGTGTCGTCCGACGCTCCCGCAGCCTCGGCTACTTTCTCCGTCGCTTCGGAATCGTCGACATCGTCGTCCGTCTCGCCGTCGGAATCATCTGAGTCGTCCGGTTCGTCCTCGCTCGCGTCGCCTTTCTTCTCGGTCTCGTCGGCCTCGCTCTCGGCCTCACCCACCTTTGTCGTCTCGTCTGATTCGGGACCCGCTACCGGTTCGGCGTCGTCATTCTGGTCGAGTTCTTCGTCTGTGCTGTCCTCTTCGTCCTCGTGTTCGCCGGACTCGTCGCGGCCGAACGCCTCGATGCGCGGGGCCTGTTCGATGCCCGCGAGGACGACGAGTACATCGAGCGAACTCGCACTATCCGAGGGGATGTCTCCGCTTCGGAGTTGTTCGATGCCGGCCCGGTCGGCCAACCACTCCCGGCCTTTCGAGATGGCGTCGCCCCGCAGCCACTCCGGTGGGCCGCGGAAGGCGACCAGCCCGTGGGTGGCCGCTCCGCGGGGACATTCGAAGGTCATCGTCCCGCGGGTCGCCCACCCGAGCGTCCGCTGGAGTGCCCGCCCGCGCTCGTACTCGTCGGTGTCGTCGCCGAGCACTCGCCGCTTCAGTCCGTCGAGTAGCGAGGAACTCGCGCCGCGCCACGCGGCAATCGGCCGGCTGGCATAGCCGACCGAGACGAGATTCCCACCCGCGAGCGTCCCGATCAGATCTCGGGTATCGACGACTTGTTCGCCGACTGCTCCCCCGCTCTCCTCTCCGAGTGTGAACAACTCCCTGAGCCGCCCGGTCAGTTCTCCGTTGATCCGGTCGCTGTGGCCCTCCAACGACCGGCTGCCCCACAGCCACGCCTCGTTGTCGAAGACGATCTGTGCCGTTGCGCTGTCTTCGAGCCCGGACAACGCCGCTGCGGTGTTCGACCGTTCCCGTTCGTCGGTTTCTGCGTCCGCAGGGAGAACCGAGACGGCATAGACGGGCTGCTCGTAGACTTTCGCCAGCCCGGCGGCAAGTGACGGCGTCACCGCCGATCCGGTGCCACCTGCCAGCCCCGCCGCCACGACGATTGCGTCCACAGTCGTCGGGATGCCGTCTTCGACCGCCCGACGGATCTCCATTCGCTCGTCCTCAATGATCTCCGCCGCCTGCTCGCGGTCGCCGTCGGTCCCCTTGCCGCCGGTCTCGAACTGTCCGATCGCGTGTCGAGCGTCGGTCGGAACCGACCCGAGCGCGTCTAGACTTGCCGTGTCGGTATCGATGGCGTGGACGGTTTCGAGCGGCGATCCGGCACCGGTTCCCAGTTCCCGGGCCAGTCGGTCGACAATTCGCCCGCCTGCACCGCCGACTCCGATGACCGCGATATCCATACCCGTCGTTCACGACCGGGACATAAAAAGCGCTACCCGTCGAGTTAGGAAAGCGACAGACCGCGGATCTCGACGCCCTCACCCTCGGAGACGTGGCCGATTACTCGTCCGTCAGTCTCCGCGGCGAGTTCCTCGGCATCGTCTTCCGGCAGTGCGGCGACGAAGCCGGTACCCATGTTGAACGTTCGGTGCATCTCCTCGTCGTCGACGTTGCCCTCAGACTGGACGAACTCGAAGATTAGCTGTGGGTCGTAGGGATCGGTGATCTCGTAGCGGTGCTCGCCAAGGCGGGTGAGGTTCGTCCACCCGCCGCCGGTGACGTGGGCCGCGCCGTGCACGCCGGCCTCTCGGAGCGGATCGAGCAGGTGGGTGTACAACGCCGTCGGTTCGAGCAGTTCCTCGCCGATGGAGCGGTCGGGATTCGGCGGGAAGGGATCGCTGTATTCGTGGTCGCGGGTGACGGCCTCCCGGGCCAGAGTGAGGCCGTTGGAATGGATCCCACTCGACGGCCAGCCAACCAGCGCGTCGCCTGGCTCGGCTTCTCCCTCGAAGATGCCGTCTTTCGGGGCCAGTCCAGCGCACGCGCCGGCGATGTCGAAGCCTTTGATCACATCGGGCAAGACGGCGGTTTCGCCGCCGACCAGCGCGACGCCGGCCTCCTCGGCACCGCGGCGAAGTCCCTCGCCGATGGCTTCGGCCATCTCGTCGTCCGGTTCTTCGACGGCCAGATAGTCGACGAACGCGACGGGTTCGACGCCCTGTGCGACCAGATCGTTGACGTTCATCGCCAGGCAGTCGATGCCGATGGTCGAGTAGTCGTCGATGGCTTCGGCGACGAGTAGTTTCGTCCCGACGCCGTCGGTCGCCAGCGCGAGATACTGCTCGCCCAGATCGACCAGTCCCGCGTAGTCGCCCTCGAACTCGCCGGCGGCGTTGACGAGTGCGGCGGTCGCGGCCTCGCTGGCGTCGAGATCGACGCCCGCCTCGGCGTACGTGAGTCCCTCTTCGGAGTCCTCGCTCATACTTCGGCGGGCGCAGCGAACGGGCAAAAGCCCGTCGTTGTCCTGTTGACTGGATACACCTGGGACCAACCGTTTTGCCGCTGGCTCCCGACCAGTCGGTATGCCCTCAGTCTCGGATACCTACATCGAGAACCGCCAGCGCGTCCAGCCGACGCACACCAACAACTACCACGCTGCCCACGGAGGAAACATCGTCAAGTGGATGGACGAAGTCGGCGCGATGTCGGCGATGCGCCACGCCGGCGAGACCTGCGTGACCGCTCGGATCAACCAACTCGACTTCGAGCGCCCCGTTCCGCAGGGCGACACCTGTATCGTCGACTCGTACGCCTACGCCGCCGGCAAGACCAGCGTCAAGGTTCGACTGCGGGCCTTTCGCGAGTCACCACGGAGTGGCGAGCGCGAGCAAACCACCGACTCTTATTTCGTCTTCGTCGCCGTCGACGAGGATAACAACCCGACAGCGGTGCCCGAACTCACGGCCGAGTCGGACCGATGTCGAGAGCTCCGCCAGTCCGCGCTCGAACGCGATCAGGAGGAGTAATCAGTCGTCGCCTGCCGCCATCGCCGGTTCGCCGTGGCTCACCTCGTCGCCGAGCAGGTTGATGAACTCCGCCAGCCACTCGGGGTGATCCGGCCAGGCCTGTCCGGTGACGAGATTGCCGTCACGAGTCACCTCGTCGACCCACGAACAACCAGCGGCTTCAACCTCCGCGCGGACCGCGGGATAGGCGGTCATCTCGTAGCCGTCGAGTACGTCTGCGGCCGCGAGGATCTGTGGGCCGTGACACAGCGACGCGACGGGTTTGTTCTCCTCGAAGAAGTGCCGGACAGCGTCGAGTACCTCGTCGTATGTGCGGAGATACTCCGGCGCTCGTCCCCCCGGTACGCACAAAGCGTCGTACTCTTCTGGCTCGATTTCGGCCATCGTCGCCGTCAACTCGAAGTTGTGTCCCCGCTCTTCGAGGTAGGTCTGATCCCCCCGGAAGTCGTGAATTGCTGTCTTGACCGATTCCCCCTCCTCTTTGTCGGGACAGACGGCGTCGACGTTGTGGCCGACCATCTGCAGCGCCTGAAACGGCACCATGATCTCGTAATCTTCGCCGAAATCCCCGACGATCATCAGAATGTCTTTGCTCATGACTTTCACCACGGGTAATGGTACTCGGTCTGCTATGTTAAAGATTACCGCGACCGGGGGTCAACTGCTCACAGCCCGAATCCAAACCCGAACAGGAAGGCGATGAGCGCGGCGGCGGAGACGCCCAGCACCACGGCGAAGACGCCGGTATCCCACTGTCTGACGGTTTTGCCGTCGAGCGGACCGAACGGGATCATATTGAACGCGGCCAGGAAGAGGTTGACCAGCACGCCCAGTCGGGCCACCTCGCCGACGAACCCGCCGACCAGCAGGAACGGGACGACAAACAGCACGGCTAACACGAGATTCGTCACCGGGCCGGCGACGGCGACGAGGCCGTTCTGTCGGGTAGTGATCCGGCCGCGGTGATAGACCGCGCCCGGTGCGGCGAAGAAAATGCCCGCGAGCGCGCCCGCGACCGCAATCGCGAGCATCCCGTAATCCGCTCGGAAGGCCGCGACCTGCCCGAACTGGACCGCGACGACCTTGTGTGCGAGTTCGTGCAGCAGAAAGCCCACGCCGACAGTGAGCATGCTCAGCAGGAAGGTGCGGCCGAACGCGCCTGCGCCGTTGAGCATCCGCTGCAGTGTCGCGGGTTCGAGAAACAGCGCGAACGCCAATCCGAGTGCCAGCCACGCAGCAGCTAGATCGCGCAGTTCCTCGCGGTAGAACGTGATGCCGTTGAGTCGGATCATGTGAGGAGGTTCCAGATCAGTTCGGCACTGTTTCGCGCCCCCTCGACCATCTGCTGGCCGAGGCCCGTCACGCCGCCGATGTCCGCCGCGAACTGGGGCAACAGGACGGTGGCGAACAGCACCGAGGCGATGAAACTGCCGATGTTGGTCATCGCGACGACGAGGATCAGCCGGAATGTCGGGACATCCCGCATCTTTCCGAGCAGTTCCCACAGCGACAGCGTCGGATCAGCCAGCAGGTCGTTGAGCCGACCGATGTCGGCCGGGTTGATGTTCGTGTAGCGCAGTTCGACGTAGCCGGCGAACCACCCCGGCGCGAGCAGGGGATTGACGCTGGTCAGCCACGCCACCGCTCCGCCGGCACCCGCGCTCGTCCAGTGCGCGCCCGCCAGTTTCGCCAGCCCTGCAGCGATGATCCCGTTGATCAGGAACCACGCGACGAAGATGTTGATCAGCAGGTCGCCCTGCACGCCCGCCATCGCCAGCAAGATGAAAAAGAACAGAAAGCCCAGTGTGAACGCGTAGCCGACGGCCTTGTACAGCACGCTGCGCCAGCGACTGGACGAGGCCTCACCGACGAGCGTGTCGGGATCCGGCAGCGTCTCGGGGTTGGCGAGGTAGTTTTCGATCCCCGCGCGGTGGCCCGCGCCGACGACCGCGACGACGTGATAGCCCTGCTGGCGTAGCGCGACCAGTCGATGGGCGATGTAGGCGTCGCGTTCGTCGATCAACGCCTGCGCGCCGCCCGGCGAGAATCGGCGGAACTCCTCGATCATCGCCGTCACGACATCTGCATCCGTCAGTTCCGACATGTCGAACTCCTCGGGGTCGACATCACCCGTCGAGCGGGCCAGCAGCGCGCCGATCGGTAGGCCGATTGCCAGCGAGACGCCGACGATGACGAGCATCGTATCGAGCGTTCCGCCGAGCGAGCCGACGATACTCCCGATGATCGGAATTCCGAGACCGTCGCCGAGGCCGGCGGGGACGATGTATGGCCCGCCGACGGCGCTGGCGATGAGTCCGCCCATCAGGCCGAAAAAGAACCCGATGGACCAGCCGGCGGTCCACGGTCCCATCGTCTCGACTAACAGCGCCGCGACGATGGCTACCTTCTCGCGTATCCCCATCCCGGACCAGAGTCGCTGGACGGTCATCTGGATGTCCCGGTCGACCAGCGCGACGGCACTCCCTCGCTTCTCGGCGGCCTCGACGGCAGCCATCATATCCGCGCCGGGTTCGATGTCGAACTCGTCACCGAGTCGAGCCTGGACGTACGAGAGCAGCCAGTAGGCCAGAAACTGGTACATCGTCCGCCCGGAGATGAGGTCTTTGCCGTCGATGTCGTCGGGCTCTTCGCCTTTGAGCCGCTCGTACCGGGTCTTGTCGAGTTCGACCGCCACCACGTCGGGCTCTTCGCGCTCGATGGTCTCCTCGACTTCCCTGACGCTGTCTTCGGAGACGTGTGCGGTACCGACGACGGTCACGGAGCCCTCGCTGGCAGTCCCAGTGCCGGTAGTGGCGTCTGGATCGATGACACCGTCGTCGCTCATTGGACTGGCTTATCGGCCCCCGGCATACAAGCGTTTCGAGGTGTCTCTCCGCGGGCCGATAGAACCATGGGCGTGTCCGTCGAAGCCATCGGTATGCCAACGCTCCAGGAATCGAAAGTCGAGGCGCGCCATCTCGTTCTTCCTGAAGATGCGAGTCCGATCGAAACGGCCCACGGAAGCAACGTCCTCAAATGGATGGAACGCGCCGGAACCATGAGCGCGATGCACTTCTGTGGCGGCGATGTCGTCACCGCTGGCTTCGACAGCGGTCGGTTTCACAACCCCATCCCGCAGGGTGGCATCGCGCTCGTCGACGCCTACGTCTACGAGGTCGGGGACACGAGTATGACCAAACGCGTCCGCTGTTTCCACGAGTCTCACGAGACTGGCGAGCGCTCGCTGACCTCCGACGCGAAGATGGTCAGCGTCGCCGTCGACGAGGACGGCGATCCGGTCTCTGCACCCGATCTGACGGTCGAAACCGATGCAGGACAGCGGTTGTGCGACGAGGCGCGCAACGCCGAACGGTGAGGCCGGGTCCGTCTCCATCTCGAAAACACTGTTGAGGGTTTTTATACTGCGGCCCGTTTGCATACAACTGTGAGTACGCTGGTTGTCTGTCTCTACCGTGGTCCGGCCCTCTCGGCATCGACGCCGCCGTTCGTCGGCCGCGAGGCTGTCGAACGGCTCGTCACCTCGGCGGGCATCGAGGACCCCGAAGACAGTCGGGTCAACTGTCTGCTCGAAGGGCTGCGCGTCGCCCGCGATATCGAGGAGTCGACGGTCGCTGTAGTGACGACAGCGAGCGACAGCGTGGGTGGTGACCGCGAAATCGCGGGACAGATCGACCAGCTCGTCAGGGAGTACGATCCGGATTCGGCGGTGGTCGTCGTCGACAGCGCAGAGGACGAACGACTGGTCCCGCTGGTCGAGAGCCGCGTCCCCGTCGACGCCGTCGACCGCGTGGTCGTCCGGCAGGCCCGGGATATCGAGTCGACGTACTACCTACTCAAGCAGTTCCTCGGCGACGAACAGCTCCGCAAGACAGTGCTCGTCCCCGTCGGCGTCGCCCTGCTGGTCTTCCCGGCACTGCTTGCCGTCTTTCAGAGTCCGACGCTCTCGCTGGGCTCGATTGCGGCCGTCCTCGGCGTCTTTCTGTTGTACAAGGGGCTCCGGATCGATACGCTGCTGTCGAACCTTTCCGAGCGGGTCCGCGCGTCGCTGTACTCGGGGCAGGTCTCGCTGGTAACCTACGTCGTCGCGGGGGGGCTGGCGCTTGCCGGCGCGTTCGTCGGCGTCCTCGGGGCGAGCGAACTCGGGACCGCAACCGGCGAGTTGATCCTCGCGACGCAGTTCGTTCACGACGCCATCCCGTGGGTGACTGGCGCGGCGTTGATCGCCAGTGCTGGCCGTCTGCTCGACGAGCTCATCCGCAACGACGAACTCGGGACGGCCTACGTCAATCTCCCCTTCGTCGCCGTCGCCGTCGGGCTCGCGGTTCGGGGCTTCTCGGCGTATTTCCTCCGACTCACGGATGTCTCCGAGCCGGTGACGATTCCGGAAATCGCCATCGGCACGACCGAAGTCGATCCCTTCACGCTCGCGCCCGGGACGCATCTCGCGGTCTTTATCCTCGCCAGCATCGTCGTCAGCCTGATCGGCGTGCGCGTCGCGGCCTATCTCTCCAGTGCGGAGTACACCAACCAGTTCAGCGAAGGTGCCTAATCCGTCGCCCCGTCGGGCAACCGCTCGTCGGCCGACTCCAGCGGCTGGGCGACGACCCCCTCTTTCTGACTCTCGACGCGGGCGTGGCCTGCACAGACAGCCCGGTTCTCCGCCCACGGAATGTGTAACTGGAAGGCGGCCTCACTCTCGCAGCCGTCTTCGGAACACTCCATGGTGAATGTTCACAACCTGTCCGTATAAGTCTCGCCTCAAAATAGGACGACTGCACCCATCACGACCAGCAGCATGACTGTCACGAGTAGTTCGACTATCGTCGAGCCGATCGTGGCGAGGACGACTGCGGTGGCGGCCGTCGCGCTCGCCTTGGCGTCGCGCTGGCGGCGGTATTCGAGGACGAACACCGTGATGGCCGCGGCCAGGAGCATCCCGACCGGTCCGGTGACGAAAAAGACGACGAATCCGACGAGGCCCGCCGCCGTCGCCGACAGCGTCGAGGCCCCGCCGAACCGCGCCGCGATGACTTCCTTGAAGAAGCCGCCGACGATGACGAGGAGAGCGAGCACGGTGATAACAACGATCAACGCCGTCGACGGCTCGGCAAAGCCCGTGTTCCACCAGTAGAGGTAGACCCCAGCAAGCGACAACAGCACGCCGGGGACGTTCGGGATGATACTACCGACGATGCCGACGACCAGCAGGCCGAAGGCGAGGAGGGTGAGTGCAAACATCGTTAGCGGGTTTCGGTGGGCTCGCCGTACTGTTCGACCAGCCGGCCGACGAGCCGTCCTAGTGTTCGCTTACACGTTGCCTCCGATTGAAAACCTATCGCTTCGGTGACTCGATTCCACGGTTGGCCCTGCAGACCCTTGCGGACGAGCAGCTCTAGTTCCTCGTCGTCGAACGACGCTTCCTCGGGGTCGACGAGATGGCTGAAGATGAGTCGTTGCGGGCCGCGCGGTGCCGTCTCGTAGATTGCCGTCCCCGTTCCCATGCCGGCGGCGTGTCGCCACTCCGCCTCGCTGAGATCCACCGTCGGGGAGCCCGCTGTGGTCTGGCAGGCTGCCCGAACCACCGCCGGGTCGGCCGTCGAGAGTGACTCCCGGATGGCCGCCGGCGCGCGCCGACAGAACCACTCGGTGTGGCGGTCGAACAGCGCCTCGCCGGCCGGCGTGAGCGGGTCGAGCATGACAATCGAGTGCTCGCCGCTGCGGGCGTTGCGCGTCGTCGAGAGATGCACAGTCCCGAAGCCGTTCGCAGCCCAAAAGTCGGCCAGCCCGGGCGTGACACCGTAGGAGACGCCAAGATAGTCTAGTTCTTCTTCGCGAGCAGCCCCGCGGACGTAGTCGAGCAGCGCCGAGCCGAGCCCCCGCGAGCGGACGGCCTCGTGTGTCGCGATCCGCATCACTCGCCAGCCGACTGGCGCGCCGGCCTCTGGATCCCGCAACTGGCTGGTCAGTACGTCCGGGATCAGATTTCCACGGATTCGCTCGCCGTCGTGGACTCGACGGCACAATTCGTCGTCGAACCCGCCCTCCCGCGCACAGAGGGCGACAGCCGCGACGTGGTCGTCCTCGAACAGGCAGTGGACGGCGACGTTCGGCGCATCGAGTAGCCGCGCTAGGTCGTTCGGGTCCGTCCGGTAGTGAGCGTCGACGAGCAGGCCGAACACCTCCCGGAGTAACTGCTCGTCTTCGCGAAGTTGGTCACCAGACAGCCGTCGATAGGTCGTCGATTCCGGCGTCGCCGACTCGACGAGTTGGTCGGCGGCCGCCGTCGCGTCCAGCGCGAGCGCGCGAAACGACCAGACTTCGATCGGATCCGCCGGTGCGTACCTGATCGGTTCGGCCAGTGAGCACTCCGTCACCTCGAAGTCGCTGTCGGCGAGTCGATCACGAAAGCGGATCGAGAACCCACGGCCCGCTCCCTCGTACCCGTGGATCGTCGTCGTGAATGCGACTGCCGGCGCGTCGAGGGTTGATTCGAGCAAGCGAACGGGGATGGCCGCGGCCTCGTCGACGATGACGACGTCCGGCGAGGCCGGCAACTCGGCGGCTGCCACGGGTTGTTCGTATCGAACCTGTCCGGCCTCGGATTTGAGGTGGGTTCGGTCGCTCTCGGCTGCCTTCAGATCATTGCGCGCGTCCAGCAGTTCCCGCGCCCGGTCGAACAGCGCCCCGGCGCTGTCTGCGGTAGGGGCCGTCACGAGTACGTCTTCGCCTGCGTGTGCGAGCGCGCCCGAAGCGAGGCCGGCCGCGCTGGATTTCCCCCGCCCGCGGTTCGACTCGACGACGACCGCCTGTTCGGGCTCGCGGAGAGATTCCAGCGCCGCCAGCGCGTCCATCTGATCTGCCGTGCGGCAGGCTGCGAACGCAGCGCGCGGGAATCCGGTATTCTCGGGCGGGGTCGGCCCCCGATTCGAGAGCCGCGGCGGTGGTTCGAAGCTCCCGTCGGATTCGACCGCTCCGGTCGCTGCATCGACGATGGTGATTCCGCGGTGGGCGCGCAGTGTCTCGACGAATCGCCTCCGGAAGTTCGTTCCGACGGCCTCGGCCTCGAAGGGGGGGACGGCCAGCGACCGGTCGAAGGCGTCCCGGCGGTCGGACCACGCCGCAAGTGGCGGCACGAGTAAGACGAACAGTCCGCCGCCGGAGACGGTTCCGACCAGTTTCCCCAGCGTGTTGGGTTCGCACCGCTCGTGACAGTCGGCGACGACCGCTTCGCGAGAGGTGCCGAGCAACCGTCCGGCTTCGTGGCGGGACAGCGACTCGCAGTGAAACTCCTCACTCGGGCCGACGTAGGTCGTCTCCCCGGGCCCGATATCGGTTGCGTCGAGTGCCGCCCGCGCCTGCTCGCGACAGATTTCTGGCTCGCCGGCGATGACCAGCATCCGGCGCTGGTTGTGTCGGCGGGCCTGCGCTCGCAGTCGGGCGGCAGTGTCCATACCGGTGCTGTGGCGGGGACGCAATTGAGCGTGTTGGTCAGCCTGTCTCGGCCCGCCGCAATCTGCCAGTTAAATTAAGACCCTCCATCTATATGGAGACGGTATGACAGAGCTGATCACGTTCGGGGAGACGCCGTTGCGATTGTCGCCGTCGGGGGACCAGCGACTGGAACGCGCCCGCGAAGCCAGCATCCACGCCGACGGGACGGCGAGCAACGTCGCTGTCACGGCCGACGAACTCGGGGCGGAGTCGCTGTGGCTGTCGAAACTCCCGGATTCACCGCTCGGGCGGCGAGTCCGCTCGCAACTCGAAGAACAAGGCGTCGAGACGGAAGTCGCCTGGAGCGAGGACGGGGCCCACCGACAGGGGTTGCTCTTCCGCGAGGCGGGGGTCACGCCGCGGGAGAGCAAACAGTGGCACGACCGCGGGAATACGGCGGCCGCGACGGCCACCCCTGCTGACTTTCCGATGGAACGCGTTCAGAACGCCGAGATCATCTTTGCGGGCCTCGGTACCGCAGTGCTCTCCCAGCAGGCCGCGCAGACGACCGGGGCGTTGCTGCGCGCAGCGGGCGGCGGCGGTGCAATGACGGCCGTCGATCTGGATTACAGTCAGGGACTTGCGCCGCCGGACACCTACAGCGGCGTCCTCGAAACGATCGCCGAGGAAATCGACGTGCTGTTCGCCGACGAAGCATCCGCCCGGGAGGCGCTGGACCGCAGCGGCGGGCCGCGGGAACTCGCGAACACGATTGCCGCCGAGCACGACCTCGAGATCATCGTGATCCGGCGGTCGGACCGTGGTGCGGTCACCCTTCGGGACTCTCCGGGGACGAATATCATCCACGAGCGAGAAACCATCGAGACTGATACCGTCGATCCGACCGGTGAGACCGGCGCGTTCATCGGTGCCTTTCTGCAACAACTCATCGAGGGGTCGGATACAGCCCGGTCGCTGACCTACGCTGTCGCGGCCGCCACGCTCAGCCGGACCATTCCGGGTCCGTTCCTGACGACCTCCCCCAGCGAACTCGATTCAGTGGCCGACGCTGTCGTTGATAAATCGCAGTAACTTTGCCTGATTCTCTCACAATTGCTGGCCGGTAGGCATATAAGAAGTGTTGCCGATGTTGTACATATGTTACGCACGAGTGTGTTGGTCTCCACGCTCACGCTCGTCGTGGTCCTCCTCGCCGCCGGTGCTGGCGGCGTCGCCGCCCAGGAGACAGGCCCCGACGCGGAGACCGCCGAGACAGCAGCCGTCACACAGGAGCAACAGCAGTTCGTCGAAGCAGAGGTTATCGTCGAGGACCGTTCGGGTAATCGCCTCTCGGATATCGAAGTCGTCGCGGAGTGGGGTGAGGGCGAAACGTCCTCGGACACCACGACCTCGGGCGGTCGCGTCCTGCTCGACGTTCCGGCGGATTCAGAGGTTGAATTCAGGGTCAACGATTCCGACGATGAGTTCGTCAGAAACCACCAGCCTGTCTCTGTCGGACCAAATGACATCGAAGAACCGATCACGATCCAGATGGCTCCTCGCGGAGGGGTTACGTTCTCCGTCGTCGACACGAACAGCGAGCCTGTTCAGGACGTTCGACTGCAACTGATTCACGAGGGCAGTTCTCGGACCGTCGACATCGTCTCTACCGATGCGGACGGGTCGGCGACAGTCTCCGGGATCGAACAGCGGACCTACGACGTGAACGTCTTCCGGCCGGGCTACAACCGTACCCAACAGACTCTCGAACTGACCGGCCAACAGCAGTCCGAAGAGATCGAAATCGAGAGCCACCGTGTTAACGTCGATTTCACGGTTCTCGATGACCACTTCGAGAACCCACGACCGCTCGAAGGCGCGACCCTCGATATCGAGGGAGTCGGGACACCGATTCCGACCGACGAGAGCGGTGAGACGCAGGCTCGGATCCCGGTCAACGACGAGTACGATATCACGGTCCTACTCGACGGCTATCAAGAACGAACAACGACGCTGACGGTTCAGCAAGAGCCGACCGAACTCGAACTGTCGACGCAGCGCACGCCCGAGATCAGCATCAATCAGTTACAAAACGCCATTGTGATCGGTCAGCCGACGCAAGTGACGATCACGAACGCCTACGCGGAACCGGTCGAAGACGCAATGGTCTCGTTGAACGGTGAGACGGTCGGCGAGACCGACGCCAAGGGACAGATTGTATTCAACATCACGCAAGCCGGCGACAACACGATCGAGGCGTCCTACGAGGGTCTGGAGGCATCGACAACGTTGCGCGGCGTCGATCCCGATGCCGACAGCGAGGACGATGCCCCTGAGGAAAACGAAACCGACGATTCGGACGACTCGTCGGCTGAGACAGACGACAGCAACGACGACGCGATCGGCCCTGGCTTCGGAATTGTCGCAGCACTCGGTGCTGTGATCGGCCTCGCGCTGATCGCTGCTCGCCGCCGGTCCTGATCGGCTCTCTCGGTGTGCCTTCGGGACGCTTAACCCTCCAGCCCACCTGTGCTGGCGTATGACTATCCTTCCGTCTGTTCACGAGGGCCACCAGGCGACCTTCGAGGAGCGCGGTGGCCGACGCGTCGTCTCCGAGTACGGTCGCCCGGAGCGGGCACACCGGGCCGTTCGCAAGGTTGTCGGGGTAATCGAACACGCCTACGATGTGCTCGTCGTCACCGGCGAGGACCGCGTCGACTACGTCGACAATGCCGTCTCGAATCGCGTCCCGGCCGAGGAGGAACATGGCGTCTACGCGCTCCTTCTGAACCCGCAGGGCCGAATCCGAACCGAGCTGTACGTTTACAACGCCGGCGAGCGCCTGCTCGTCGTCCTACCCCCGGGCAAAGGCCCGGAGATTGCCGAAGAATGGGCGGAGAAGACCTTCATTCAGGACGTGGAAATCGACGACGCGAGCGACGAATTCGCGGTCTTCGGTGTCCACGGCGCGAAAGCCACGGAGAAAATCGCGAGTGTCTGTAACGTCCAGACGCCCGACGAGCAGTTGACGTTCGTCCGTGGGTCGATGGGCGACGCCGGCGTGACTGTCGTCCGCACGGATGGGCTTACCGGCGAGGAGGGCTACGAGGTGATCTGTCGGGCCGACGACGCCCGGGACGTGTTCGACAGCCTCGAAAACCGCGGACTGAACGCAGCACCGTTTGGCCACCAGACGTGGGACTCGCTCACGCTCGAAGCCGGCACGCCGCTTTTCGAGTCCGAACTCGTCGACGAGGTGCCGAACAACCTCGGCCTGCGCAACGCCGTCGACTTCGAGAAGGGCTGTTTCGTCGGCCAAGAGGTCGTCTCTCGCGTCGAGAACCGCGGTGAAGCCACGAAGCAGTTAGTCGGCCTGACGACCAGCGCGGTCCCCGAGGCCGGCGCGACGGTCTTCGCCGGCGACGAGACTGCCGGCGAAGTGACCCGGGCCTGTGAGAGTCCGATGCTCGACACGCCTGTTGCGCTGGCGCTGTTGGATCGCGACGTGGCGACCGACATCGAGGACGCAGAACTGACCGTTCGCGTCGACGGCGAAGAACTCGCTGCGGAAGGCCAACGGCTGCCATTCGTCGAGGGATCAGATCAGTCGGCCCGGTTGCCGTCGTACTGAGTCTCGCTCGTCGTATCGTCAGTGCATCACTGGCTTCTCACTCGATAACGTCGACATCGAGCAGTTGCTGAACGACTGGGTCTGCAAAATCGCCCTTGTCGTAGGTGACGAAGGTGGCGTCGAGTTCTCGTGCGTGCGATGCGATCAGGAGATCACGCATATCGAGTTCGATACCCTGCTGTCGGAGTTTTTGTTCGACAGTCGCCGCACGGAGGCCCGCACTCTCGGAAAATGGTTCGATACTGTCTACGGCCTTTCCGAGCCAAGTCCGAACCTGTTCACTGTTCGTCTGTCGCTTTTCCGGTCGAAAAAACTCGAATACGGCGAGCGAGGACGTGACAAAGTCAGCCTCGGCATTCCGCTGAAGATACGGGACGACTTCCTCTTGTTTCGCTGGATTGCCCCACTTCGCCAGTACGTTCGTATCTAACAGTTTCATTCGTCGGTTCCCGACTCCATCTGTAACGATTCCGTGACATCCGCTGTGGACTCTTCGACTGCCGTAGCGAACTCTTCATCCAACCCGCCAGCGAGTTCAGCGATTTGCTCTTCGGTATCCGGAGAGTCTGTGAGTCGTAACACGACATCACTGAAACTCTCCCCCTCGCGTTTTGCCTCTTTGAGTCGGTGATATGCTTCGTCTTTGAGCGAGATCGTCGTCGTCCCCATGCATAGACGTACGTGCACGTATCGCAAAAACATTACGTGGCTTCCGCTGTTCGCAGGTACCTCGTTCAGACGGTGCTCAGTTCGTGCAGACGGGACAGCAACAACAGGCGAAATCAGTTACTTTCGACGTCCTGCCACTTGTCAGCGAACATCCGCGGCGCTTTGTTCGTATTGTACGGGTCGAACGTCTGCGGTGCGTTGCGTGTGGTCAGGGTTGTTCGATTGGTGTCGATCTCTGCTGCGGTCGGGGTCGGTTTCGTGCTCATGATTTGGGTGTGGTGTGTCGGCGAAATAGTCAACGGGCGGAACAATTGTCTACTGGTGGGCAAGGCAATGTACACGTACCCCGAGCGCGATCATGGTAATTCTATATCTATCCCCATCCTTAATAAATGTTCATGATGTAATCGGGTCAATGAGAACAAACCACACGGACGGTCAGCCGACTATAAGTTCGATATCGTACTCGGTCAGGTTCTCGTAGCCGTCCTCGGTGACGACGAGCAGATCCTCGATGCGCACGCCGCCCACGTCGGGATCGTACAGTCCCGGTTCGATGGTGATGACGTGTCCAGGCTTGAGCGTCTCGCCGCTCTCGGCGACGCTTGGCATCTCGTGAACGTCCAGACCGACTCCGTGGCCCGTGCTGTGGATGAATCCGGTCTCGGTCGTCGGATCGCTGCGCAGCGTCGGCAGGCCGGCGTCCTCGTAGACATCGCAGGCCGCGCCGTGGATCTCGTCGGTCTCGACGCCCGGCGCGACGGCCTCGATTGCGGCTTCGCGCGCGCGGTCGGTCAGATCGAACCACTCTTGCAGGCGCTCGCTCGGTTCGCCGTGACAGAAGGTTCGGGTCATATCGGCGTGATACCGGCTCGTCTTGTTCCGCGGGAAGATGTCGATGATGATCGGTTCGTCCGCAAGCAGCGGCCCACTCCCCCTGTCGTGGGGGTCGGCGGCGTCGGCCCCACAGGCGACGATTGTCTCGTCCAGCGCACAGCCGTGCCGCAGGAGCGTTACCTCGATTTCCTCGGTGACGCGCTCGCTGGTCAGCACCTCACCGTCGACGACTAACTCGCCGTCGGCGTTGGCTTCGGCCGAACTGATCAGTTCTTCGGCGCGGGCCATCGCGGCCTCGTTGGCGCGCTGGGCCTCGCGGACGTGCTCGATTTCCTCCTCGGTCTTCGTCGCCCGGACTTCCGTTACTGCCCCCGAATCGTCCGCAGTCACCTCGATACCCTGCTCGCGGAGGCCGTCGGCCGTCTGGAGGGGAAACCGTGGCGGGGTCGCGACCGACGCCGCGCCGTGCTTTTCGAGGAACTCCGCTAGCACGCGGCTTCTGGCCTCCTGCGGGCCGTACTCTTGTGCCTTCTCGGCGTAGCCGAAATCCGCGCCGCGCTCGATTGTCGCCGCGCGGGCCTCCTTCTTCGCGCGGCCGTACTCCAGACTCCGGGTAAAGAGCAGTCGCACCTCGCCGTCGTATAGCGTCACGAACGGATCGGGCGCGTCGAACCCCGAGAGATAGTACTGGTCTGCGTCTTCTGAGTCGGCGTCGATGAGATAGCCGTCGACGCCCGCTTCGTCGAGATACTCGTCTAACTGCGTGAGATCCGGGTCCATACCCGAGCAAAGCGCGGCGAGCACTTCAATTTCCCCGCTTCCCGAACCATTTCCGGCCGCTTATCTCACCCGCCGCCGTAGCAGGCCCAACGCATGGCCGACGCTCCGAGTTCCGGACCGAATATCGCCGTCGCTGTCGTCGACGCGGAGACGCCGGGCAACGTTGGCTCGATTGCCCGCTCGATGAAAAATTTCGGCCTCTCCGACCTCCTGCTGGTCGATCCGCCGGATCTCGACCCCGACGGAGAGGCCTACGGCTTCGCTGGACAGGCCCGGGAGGACATCCTCCCGAACGCGACCGAACTCAGTTTCGAGCAACTGACCGAGCAGTACCACACCGTCGCCTGTACCGCGACGACGAACGAAGATCCGGCCAATCACGTCCGCTATCCCGCGATCACGGCAGCCGACCTCCCGGACCATCTCGACGGGATCGACGGTGACGTGGCAATCGTCTTCGGCCGGGAGCGGGTCGGCCTGAGCAATGAGGAACTCGCCGCGCTGGACGTGATCTGTTCGATTCCCGCCGACGAGTCCTATCCCGTCCTGAATCTCGCACAGGCGGCGACGATCATCTTCTACGAACTCCGGCAGGTGGCAGTCGAGCAGAACCAGCATCCCGACGAACTCCACCGACTCGCCGAGAAGTCTGAGGTTGAACGGGTTCAGGACTACTTCGGCGAGTACATCGAGGCAATCGGTCACCCGGAAGAGAAACGAGCGAAGACGGGACGCCTGTTTCGGCGTGTGCTCGGACGGGCCCAACTCACGCCGCGGGAAGCCCGCACGCTGCAGGGCGTGTTTCGCGACGGTGCGCAGCGAATCCAGCGGGCTGCGGGGTCGAACGAACAGACCGACGGCTCAGACGGCGAGTAGCCGTTACTGCTCGACGGGCGTGAACCACTCGCTGTACTCCTCGGGCGCTTCCTCGACGACCTCGAAGAACTTCGTCTGAATCTCGTCGGTCACCGGGCCCTTGCTCCCGGAGCCGATCTGCTTGTCGTCGACGGATTTGATCGGCGTGACTTCGGCGGCCGTCCCGGTGAAGAACAGTTCGTCGGCGGTGTACAGTTCGCCCCGGGAGATGGTCGCGTCGTCGTGGACCGTATAGCCCAGATCCTCCGCGATCTGAATCGCCGACCGGCGGGTGATGCCGTCGAGGATACTCTCTGCGAGGCCGGTCGTGTAAATCTCGCCGTCGCGGACGAGGAAGATGTTCTCGCCCGGCCCTTCGGCGACGTTGCCCTCCTTGTTGAGGACGATTGCCTCGACGTAGTCGTTGCGCTTGGCCTCCAGCGAGGCGAGCACGCTGTTGACGTACGCGCCGGTTGTCTTGGAGTTGGTCGGGATCTGGCTGGAAGAGTGTTTTCGCCAGGAAGAGACGGCCACGTCGACGCCCTCTTCGAGTGCTTCCTCACCGAGATACGCGCCCCACGGCCAGGCGGCGATGGCGACGTTCTCGGGACAGTCGGAGGGATTCAGTCCGAGCATCTCGTAGCCGTAGAAGGCGATAGGCCGGATGTAACAGGAGTCCAGGTCCTGCCGCCTGATTAGCTCCATCGTCGCTTCAGTCAGTTCTTCACGCGTGAAGGGAATCTCCAGTTCGTAGGGTTTGGCGGACTCGTACAGGCGGTCGAGGTGTTCCTCCCAGCGGAAAATCGCCGGGCCGTTTTCGGTGTCGTAGCAGCGCACGCCCTCGAAGACGCCCGTCCCGTAGTGCAGACCGTGTGAGAGGACGTGGATATTCGCCTCGTCCCACGGCACGAACTCACCGTCCATCCAGATGGTGTCGACATCCATCTCGTCGAAGCTCATATCCGCATACTCTGTCCCCATCGTTAAGTAGCTTCACGATTCGCAGGAGACGAACGACTCGGAAAAGGAATTGTCAGGGCGAGTTCGTCCGTTCGACCAGCGCCGACCCCTCGATGTACGGAATTCCGTGGGAGTCGGCGTAGGCGGCGGCGTCGGCAGGCGTCATCGCCTCGTTCGTGTGGTCGTCGAGCATCTCACAGACCACCACCGCGGGCGCGATCCCGGCGAGTTCGGCCAGTTCCAGGCCGAGTTCGGTGTGACCCTGCCGGTCCGCGAGCAGGTTCGGCGCGCCCCGCAGGATGTGGACGTGGCCCGGCGAGCGGAACTCACTCGCAAAGTCGACCTGTCCGGGCGTCTCGGCCGCTCGACCCAATTCGCGGATCGTCAGCGAGCGATCCTCGTCGGTGATGCCCGTGCGGGTGTCGCGGTGGTTCACGGGCAGTGAAAAGGACGAGCGGTCGTCGTAGTCTAAGTCGTGATCGGCCGCGCTGTCGTGGTCAATCTCCGTCTGGAGGAAGGGAAGATCGAACTCCGCTGCGACGGCGTTACTCAGCGCGACGCAGATCAGCCCGCCGGCATCGTTGCGCAGGCGCGCGACTGCTTCGGGTGTGACTGCGCTCGCTGGATAGATAAGATCGGTTTCGCCTTCGCGGTCGGCGGCGTCGTGAATGCAGACTGGGTCGCCGCGCTGGAAAGCCTCGATGGCGGCTTCGACGCCGTTCGTGACCGCCGTGGCGTCACTGCTGTGCGACAGAGACCGTCACCTCCGTTCCATCCGAGAGGCTGAGTGTCTCGCGCAGTTCGTCGGGTGCGATGATCTCCAGGTGGTCGTCGTCGTGGTGGGTTCGCTCCGGCGAGATGACGTGGGCCTGCTCGTATTCGGTGCCGTCGACGGAAATCGTCGCCGGATAGCAGTAGGCGGGGCCGTAGGTCCGCTCGTCGGACTCCCAGCCGTCGATGGTGATCGGCTCGAAGGCATCGAGTCGAGCGCGCGAGCGGATGCTGTCGCCGGTGAGATCGACGTTCAGCGTACCCGCAAACGGCTCGTAGCCCAGTTTCTCCCGGAACTGCTCCATATATCCCGAGAGCGTGATGTAATGTCGGCCTTCGCCCATGCCGCTGGTGACGGTCCCGCGCAGATCGACCGTCTGTTCGCCCTCGAAAATCTGCTGATAGCTGGCGTACTCGGCCTGCAGGCGCTGCTCGCCCGCGGCCGTGATCTCGATCCACTGCCCGTCACCGACGATTTCGCGGGTGACGTACTCACCGTCTTCCAACTGCTGGAGACGCCGCGATGCCGTCTGGTTCGAGGCATCCAGCCTATCGGCCAGCGCAGAACAGGAGAGTTTCTCCTCGCCGTCCAGCGCACCGGCCAGCGCCAACTCCTTCAGCGTCGTGACCTCGTCGCTGCCGAGCGCCTGCTGTGTCTCTGCCATATTCTATGCTGAGAAGTCTCGACCCTTAAGTATAACGCATCCGTTACACGTCTCAAAACTGAGAAAGAGTTTGTTCCGCCGCTGAATATCAACAGACAGGTGCGTATGCCGTTTAATACCGTCGCAATTCAGGTGTCAGAGTCGGGGCCAGTGTTCGTCGTGTCGCCGGTCCCTGGGGGTCCAGAATCGCCGACCCTGTCCGTTCGCTCCGTGCTCAGGTCAGTGTCGGCGGAGCCACTGCCGGTAGCAGGGGCCTCCGTGGCTTCGTCGATGCTGTCGACGGATGCCTCGTCGGCGGCCCGTTCCGCGGGTGATTCGCCGCCGACGTCGAGGATTTCCCTGATCGATCGTTCACCGCGGTTGTCGTCCTGTTCGCCAAACCCGGCACTCAACAGTCGGGTGAGGGCGTGCTCGACCGAATCGTCGATTTCCTCGTAGCGATCTTTTTCGACTTCGATGACGAACCCTGTGGTGATGTTGGGGGCTGTCGGCAAAAAGAGGATCTCCCGTCCATCCGTGGTGGTTTTTCCGGTCTTGAACGCGGTCATTCGCAGTCCGTCCCAGACTTCGAGTCGAACAGGGGCCTGCAGATCGCTGGTTCCCGAGAGAGCGGTTTCGACGGCCATCTTCGAGGCGTTGTAGATGACACGAAGTCCCGGCAACTGATTCATCACGTCGTCCAGTGCTCGTTCGAGGACGGACCCCACCGCTGTCCGCATCAGATAGCCCACCGAGAACACGAGCAAGACGAAAATGACGATCGAGAGCAGTGCTCGCGTCGGTTCACTGTCGACGGGGATGGGGACCTGTGTGAGGCGGTTGTAGATCCAAGCAAGGACGACGACCGTGACCAGCAGAGGGACGAGGATGATAAGTCCGCTCGCAAAATCGCGCTTCCACGAGGCCATTACCATCTTATCAACGCGGCTGGGTAATGAGTTCTTGCTTTTTGCTTCCCGAAACGTGACTTCTAAACACGCCCCCTGTGTGCACTCGGATATGAACGTGTATGTCGCGGTTGTGACGGCCGTCTGGCTGATGCTGCCCGCGTACATTCCGAACAACGCGGCAGTGCTCGCCGGCGGCGGTCGACCGATCGACGGCGGCCGAACGCTCGGCGGCCGCCGGATGCTCGGTGATGGCAAAACCTGGCGCGGCACTGCTGTCGGAACGGCCGCTGGTGCGCTGCTCGCCGTCGTCCTCAACCAACTCAACGGCTCTGCTGGTGATCTACTCGGCGTCGACCTCCCGACGTTTCCGCTGCTCGTGCTCGTTGCGCTGCCGCTGGGGGCGATGCTCGGCGACATCGGGGCCTCCTTTCTGAAACGTCGGACCGGTCGCGAGCGTGGCGCTCCCTTCCCCGGCGTCGATCAACTCGATTTCGTCGTCGGCGCACTCCTGCTCGCCCTGCTCGCCGCTCCGAACTGGTTTCTCGACGCTTTCACCAGCCCCGTGTTGCTCGTGATCCTCGTGCTGACACCGCTTTTGCACGTGCTCACCAACGGCATCGCCTACGTCATCGGCGTCAAAGACGAGCCGTGGTAACGGTTTTCTCTTCTGAGCTCTCAGCCACCACTGATGCTCTCGGCCACTGAGTGTGAACGCGAGATTCGCCAGTTGCACGACTTCTTCGTCGGCTACTACACGGGCACACGCGAGGACTTCGAGCGCGTTGGGAAGGCACTCGGGTCCGGATTCGAGTTAGTCCACCCGAGCGGGGAGATTTCCAGTCGAGACGACGTGCTTGCTGGTATCGAGGACAACGCCGACAGCCACGACTCGGGAGACTTCGACATCGAAATCAGAAACGTCGAACCGGTCGAGACTCGTGAGAATCGGGCGCTCGTCCGCTACGAGGAGTGGCAAATCACTCCCGAGGGAACCACCGGTCGACTCAGTACGGCGTATTTCGCTCCCGCGGGGGCAGCCAGTGTAGCCTCGGCGGAGTGGCGGTATCTGCAGGAGACGTGGCTCGACGGGCCGGACAGTTAGGGGGCGCTCGCGTCGGTCAGTCGCGTGTACTCGTCGTCGCTGAGGCTGATCGCCGAGGCAGCGATGTTCTCTTCGAGATGCTCGATGCTGGAGGTGCCCGGAATCGGCAGCGTCACGTCTGAGTGTTCGAGTAGCCACGCCAGCGCGATCTGATACCGGGTTGCGTCGTGGTTCGCCGCGATGGCTTCGAGATCGTCTTCGAGGCCGCCGAGGTCGCCGGCCGCCAGCGGGAACCACGGCATGAAGCCGATATCGTATTCTTCGCAGGCTTCGAGGACGACTTCGTCCTCGCGGTTGCCGACGTTGTACTGGTTCTGGACGGTCGCGATTTCGACGTGGTCGCGGGCAGTCTCCAGTTGTTCGACGGTGACGTTCGAGAGGCCGACGTGATCGACCAGTCCAGCGTCTTTGCACTCGGCGAAGGCTTCGACGCTGTCCTCGAATGGGGTGTCGGGGTCGGGCCGGTGGAACTGGTAGAGATCGATCGAATCCACTCCGAGGCGGTCACGGCTGACCAGTACCTGATTGCGGATGTAATCGGGGTCGCCGTGGGGAAGCCACTCGCCGCCACGCTCGCGGAGCAAACCTGCCTTGGTCGCAACGACGATATCGTCCATATCCAGCGCCTCGCCGATGAGTCGCTCGCTGACACCGGGGCCGTACGAATCCGCCGTGTCGATGAAATCGACGCCCAGATCCACAGCGTGTTGCAGAAGTTCGTGAGCAGCGTTCTCGTCCTCGGGCGGACCGATGATCTCCTCGCCGGTGATCCGCATCGCCCCGTAGCCGAGTCGGTGAACTGTCAGGTCGCCGTTCAGATCGAATGTATCGCTCTCGTTAGAGACCATGGATGTACCGTGGGCGGAGCGGGCAAAAATCCACCGCGTCGGAGTGTCATCTGTGCCTGACTGAGATATTTATATCTTCTGTCGGTTGCACGAGAACTGAGGCTCGAACTAACAAACAACACCGCTGACGCAGTATCTACGGCCGTAATGGTCGACGATTCAGTCAATCGACGACATGTTTTAGCAGCGACAGGTGCAGCGATATCCGTTGGACTCGCGGGTTGTTCCGGCGGCGGCGACGGCGACGACAACGGCACTGCTGATCTGGATGTCCCCGACGAGGTCCAGCAGTGGCTCGACGACGAAGGCGCGAACAACGCCGACTCGGTCGAAGACCTCACGGGCGAATCCGCAGTGACGATCGTCAACGGCGAGGGCGGTAACTTCCGGTTTGCCCCCGCAGTCGCCCGCATCAGCACCGGAACGACGGTCACCTGGGAGTGGGACTCGGCCGGCCACTCCTGTACGAGCGAACAGACCCCCGGCGAGAGTTTCGACACCGGCGTCCAGGGTGAAGGCCACACCTTCGAGCAGACCTTCGATACCGCCGGCAACGTTCTCTACTACTGTAATCCACACCGCGCCAACGGCCACGTCGCCGCGCTGATCGTCGAAGAATAGTCCGTTCGACTGCGGTTTGTTCTCGCCGTCAGTTACTCCATCGTCGATTCCAGCGGGATTGCCACGAGCATCAGCAGGACAGTTACGGCAAACAGCCCCGTTGCGAGACCGTAGCTCGTGGCTGCAGGCTGGAGTGCGGCTGCCGTTCCGCCGAACGCCCCCACTACCGCGCCGATCACCGGGAGGACACAGCCGATGCAGGTGAACAGTCCCAGCGTGCCGGCGAGCGCGCCGCGGGAGCCTGCTGCCACCGCACAACCGACCGCGTACGACAGTGCCGCGTAGCCGATGATCTCGAAGGGGAGGATTGTCCCGCCGATCGGACCGACGCTGTACATTACGATCGGACCCCAGCCGGGGGTCGCCCACGTCGTCATGACGGTGGCGCTTTCCTCACTGAGCCCGATCGGCGTGCCGATCGCTGCTAACACGAGGCCGTATCCGAGTGCGACTGCGACCCCAAGCGACGATCCGGTGAGGCGTGGGCCGCGGCGAAGGAGCGAACCGACGAGATAGATGCTGAGCGTGATCCAGACGACGGGATAGAGCGTATCGTTGAGCGACTGAACGACGGTGTCGGTCGCAGCGAGATAGGCGATGATCAGTGCGACGTTCACTACCAATCCTGCCAGCGCCAGCGCCACTTCCGGACTCGTCATCAGCGAGACCGCACGCATCGTTCCCTGGCGTCTGGCAGTGTTCGACATGTGTCAGGCGTTACTCGTCGTTGCCGTCTCTTTTTTTGGCAGTGCGATCAGCGCACCGAGCACCGCGACGATGATGCCGGCTGCGACCGCGTAGTACATCTCGATGGTGAGATCGACGCCGAACATGCCCAACAGCGTCCGGAACTCGATCGCTGCCACGATCGTAAAGGCGAGGATCATGGCGATTCCCGTGGGTCCCGGCCGTTTCATCCAATCACCTCTCCCACCGTCACTACGGCCGTGCTGAACCAGTCGTACAGCAGCGTCCCGTACGTCCCGAAGAAGCCGCCGCCGTCGATGATCGCCGCCAGCGGAAGAACGTACGTCAGGACGACCAGCGCGATGGCGATGCCGGCCCAGAGCCGCAGATTCGAGAGCACCTTCGGGGCGTGTTCTGGCCCGGACAGCGCAGGCGGGATCACGTCGGGTTCGGTCCGTTTCTCGCGGGTGCCGACAATCGAGCCGATCCGGGTCCCGGAGAGGACCAGGTGAGCGAAGAACAACACCAGCGACAGCGACAGCAAGACACCGCCGAGTGCGATCTGGAGGCGGAGTTCACCGATCGCACCCCAGGCCGTCTCGTAGGTGACCTGCTCGTAGGTCGGGTCGGCGGTTCGGCGCGGCACGCCGGCGAGTCCGGCGCGGTGCATCGCGTTGCCCATCAGGACCATTCCGAGGAACCACATGAGCACCTGGGCCATGCCGAGTCGCCGGCTGAAGATCTCTCGGCCGGTGATGATCGGCAGGAACCAGTAGGTCGCGGCCATGAAACTCAGCGCGACTGCCGTCCCGACAGTCATGTGGAAGTGACCGACGACCCACAGCGTGTTGTGGATGAGGTAGTTGATGTTCATCCCGGCGTTGATCATCCCGGAGAACCCGGCGGCGGCGAACATCAACCCTGCAAGCGCCATGCCGGTAAAGGCAGGTTTGTTCCACGGCAGTGCGGTCAGCCAGCCGAAGTAGCCCTCACCGCCGCGCTGGCGAGCGCCGTGTTCGAGGCTCGCCACGACCGTGAAGGCAGTCAGCAGGCTCGGCAACAGCAGGAACATCGTGTTCGTCATCGCGAGGAATTTGAATCCCTCGGCAATTCCGGGGTCGACGTACTGGTGGTGAATCCCCGTCGGCACCGAGAGGATGAGGAATAGGACGAAGACGATCCGAGCGAGTGTGTCACTGAACAGCCGTCCGCCGGCGAGTTTCGGCATGATCACGTACCACATCATGTACACCGGCATCAGCCAGAAGTAGACGACGGGGTGGCCGAAGAACCAGAACAGCGTCCGGGTCAGTAGCGAGTTCACCCCGCCGACCACTCCGAGCGACCACGGAATAATGAAGAAGATCAGAGAGATTGCGACTCCGGCACTGGCGAGATACCACATCAGCATCGTCGTCAGCACCATAAAGGTTCGTAGCGGCGTCCGCTCGTCGGGATTCTCGCTCTTCCAGGCCCACCACGAACGGAACCAGTCCACGCCGGCAATCCACGAGCCGACGACGAAGAAGACGAGTCCGAAGTAGTACAGTGGGTGTGCTTCCAGCGGCGCGTAGAACGTGTAGAGGACGGTTGCTTCGAGGTTTCCGATATCGACCGTCTCGAAGCCGCCGATAATCGCGACAGCGCCCATCGCTGCACCCAGCACCATCAGGCCGTACCAGAATCTGGTGAACCAGGTGCTCTCGGAGCTCCGTTCAAGGCTGTCTGTGACCGCCCAGTGGAAAAAGCCGACGAGGAAGAAGATGGTGAACAGAAGTGCCATTGCGACCCCGTGGAGGGTCAACACGTTGTAGTAGTCGGCGTTGGAGATGAGTTGGTCGTAGTAGCCGGTCCGGTGGAGTGTCTGGATAATTCCCATCAATCCACCGATTGCCAGCGCGACAAAGGCACTCGTCAATGCTCCTCGAACGATCAGTGCGTCGTCAGGATACTTGTCAGCGTAGACTGCCATTATTGATCACCCTCCCATTGTTCTTCGGGAACGACCTCGATCTGTCCAGCCATGTTCTCGTGGCCCGCGCCACAGAACTCGTGACAGACGATGCCGAACGTCTCGGGTTCGTCGTACTCGCCGAACTCGACGGTCATCTCTCCCATCTGCCCTGGGATGGCCATCGTGTTCACGTTCGTGCCGACGATGTTGAACCCGTGAGTCACGTCCGAGGAAGTGATGTAGAATGTAACCTCACTGTTCTCGGGGACGCGGATCGGTTGTCCGGTGCCCGGAAGGAACGCGAACTGAAGGGCCTGCACGGCAACCGCGTACTCGCCATCGTCAACTTTCGTCGCGTTGGCGTTCTGGTACTTCTGGAACTTTTCGTTTTCGGCTATATTGTCTGGTTCGACGTTGCCACCGTCGTCTGAGACCATCTCGACGCCAGCACCGACTGCGCCGTAGGTGATCGTGCCGATGAAGGCAACGATCAACAAAAGCGACAGCCCGAACCAGAACTTCTCGTATTTGTGTATCTCCATGCGTTTACACCACCGTTGGACCGCGGCCGAGGAATTCGACGAAGTACATAAATCCCCAGAGGCCGCTGATGATCAGGAAATAGATCAGTATGAGCGCGAGCGTTCCGATCGGATCGAACTCGTCGTGTCCGATCTCGCGCTCGATCGGCTCTCCTTGCGCGTCGGTCGGTTGTTCGGTTGCCATACCCAGCGGTATTTCCTGCTTATTCAATAAGAGTGGGGGGCCTTCCACCATCCTGGGAATTGGGGGGGATTATTTATTTGCGGGCGGCTCTATCAGTGTTGTATGAACCTCTCGCCACGACACGTCGCAGTTCTTGCATTGCTTGCGTACGTCCCGGTCGGCATCTACATTCTCGCTGCAGGGGAGATGACCCTCCCGACCATCGCCATCGCCGTCGTGAATCTTATTCTGATCGGCGGCTCGCTGCTGCTCATGTTCGAGTCCGAATCTGGACCCGAACACGCGGCCGCCCACTAACTGCATGACCTCCTGCACGCTCTGTGACCTCCCTGCTGACCCTCCGGTTACCGACGATGCCGTCGACGGAAGCTTCTGCTGTCGAGGCTGTCTGGAGATCTACCGCTCGCTCGGCGATGTCGATCCCGACTCCATCGGCGAGTCTACGAACCATGATGGTGAGTCCGACTATCCCGACGACGCCGAAACGACCTATCTCGCCGTCGACGGGATGCACTGCTCGACCTGTGAGCTGTTTCTCGAAGATCTAGCCCGCAGAGAAGACGGCGTACACGACGCAAATGGCAGCTACGCCGCCGAGACGGTAAAAGTCGTGTACGACCCGGAGACGCTCACCGAGGGCGACATCGCCGAGACAATCTCGGGACTGGGATACAGGGCACGCGCCCGCGGAGAAGGAACACAGGAAGACACAGACCTCGCGAGCAGACTGCTCGTCGGGGGCATCTTCTCGATGATGGCGATGGTCTGGTACGCACTCTTTTTGTACCCGACCTACTTCGGGTTCGATCCGATCGTCGAACTCGGCACCTTCGACGGTGCATACGTCTACGGCCAACTCGCCGTCGTCACGGGAATTGTCCTGCTGTACACCGGTCGGCCGATGCTGCGGGGGGCCTACGTCAGCCTCAGAACCGGCCGGCCGAACGTCGACCTGCTCGTCTCTGTCGCTGCCGCCGCCGCCTACGCCTACAGCACCGGACGGCTGCTGACCGGCGGCGCCGACCTCTACTACGACGTAACTCTCGTCGTCGTGATGGCGGTCACCATCGGCAACTACTACGAGACTCGAATCAAGCGACGGACGGCCGGCTTGCTCGCCGATCTGACTGAACTCCGCGTGACGGAGGCAACCCGAGAAAACGGCGAGACGGTTCCGGTCGAAGACGTGGCTGCCGGTGACCGACTGCTGGTCAAACCCGGTGAGCGCGTCCCCGTCGACGGGACCGTCGTCGAAGGAACTGCGGCAATCGACGAGGCACTCGTGACCGGCGAGTCGATTCCGGAGACCAAAGGACCCGGCGACTCCGTCCGTGGCGGGACGGTCGTCACCGACGAGCCGCTGGTTATCGAGGCCGGTGCGGACGCGGAGAGCACGCTCGACCGGATCGTCGGAATGCTCTGGGAGGTGCAGGCGACCCGTCCGGGTGCCCAGCGCATCGCCGACCGCATCGCGACGGTGTTCGTCCCGCTGGTGTTAGCTATCGCCGCCGTCGTCACTGCTGGTTCGCTCGTCCTCGGAGCCACACTCCAGCAGGCGCTGCTGGTTGGCCTCACTGTGGTCATCGTCTCCTGTCCGTGTGCGCTGGGACTGGCGACGCCGCTGGCTATCGCGACGGGCCTGCAAGCTGCGGCCGACCGCGGAATCGTCGTCGCCACCGCGGCACTGTTCGAGGAGGCTCCCGATATCGAGACGGTCGTTTTCGACAAGACGGGAACGCTCACCACCGGCGAGATGACTGTCACCGCGGTCGAACCGGCGGCGGACGTCGACGAAGAGACGCTTCTTGCACGCGCGGCCGGTGTCGAGCAGTACTCGACCCATCCTATCGCCGAGGCGATTACGGACGCCGTGGACCGGCCCGCAGACTCGACTGCCGAGACGTTCGCCGATCACACTCGCGGCGTCTCCGGGACCACCGAAGACAGCGAGACACTGGTCGGCCACCCAGAGCTGTTCACACAGCGTGGCTGGTCTGTACCCGACGGGATCGACCAGCAGACGACGGAGATCCGCGAGCGCGGCGACGTGCCGGTTCTCGTCGGCTGGGACGGACGGGTCTGTGGCGTCGTCGCCGTCGGCGATCAACTCCGACCCGAGACGCCGGCCGTGCTGGATCAGATCGGGACCGACCGTCGTGTCGTCGTTCTCACGGGTGACGACCGGCCGGGGGCGAGTCGGCTGGAATCCCATCCGGCGGTCGATACGGTGTTCGCTGGTGTCCCGCCGGATGGCAAAACCGAGACGATCAGACGACTCGCCGCCGAGGGCCGGGTCGCCATGGTTGGTGACGGAAGCAACGACGCGCCGGCACTGGCGGCCGCAGATGTCGGAATCGCACTGAGTAGCGGCACGCAACTGGCCACGGACGCCGCCGATGCCGTCATTCTCGACGACGAGCTAGAGAACGTCCCGACGGTGTTCGAGACGGCGAGCCTGACGAACCGCCGGATCAAGGGCAACATCGCGTGGGCCTTTCTCTACAACGGCGTGGCGATCCCACTTGCGATCTCTGGCTTCCTGAATCCGCTGTTTGCCGCCGTTGCGATGGCAACGAGCAGCCTGTTCGTCGTCGCGAACTCTGCCCGCGGTCACGATACTGGGGACACCGCCGAGGAGTCGTCGACGACAGCAGCCGACAACCGGCCCGAGTCGCCGGTGGAGCGACCGAGCACGGCCTGAGACTCATATTCAACTGGCGGGACGCGTGTCGCCTACGAGGTGACGATCATCCTCGTCGCAAGCAGTCCGTTGAGCAGCGCATTCGTGAGTCCTCGCACCGTGATTCTCTCATAACGGCTGATCTTGCACCCAACCACTTGCAGTAGGCCCTCCTCAAGGGACGAACAGTCTCTGTCGTGAACGAGTCGGATGTGTCGTTCACCGAGTCTCACGTAGCGACTGGTCTCTGCTTCGGCCGTCGTTGCTTCTCTCCGAACGGTTCACACACAAGGCGAACGCTTTTTGCCTGTCTCGGCAGAAGTACGCGTAATTGATGACACGCGAATCTGCCGAGGAGTCAGCCAGTAACCGAGGCGCCGAGTCGGAGGTAGCCGCCACAGACGGTGGTGTCGAGGACGTTGCACTGGATCCGTGGGGTTCGGCCGCCGTGTCGGACTACCGTAAACTCTTCGAGCAGTTCGGTATCGAGGAGTTCGAGGAGATTCTCGGCGACGTGCCTGGCCCACATTACCTGATGCGCCGCAGCGTCATCTTCGGCCACCGCGACTACCGCCGCGTTCTCGACGCGATGGCCAACGACGACCCTTTCGCGGTGCTGTCTGGGTTCATGCCGACCGGTGACCCCCACATCGGCCACAAACTCGTCTTCGATGAGATCATCTGGCATCAACAACAGGGTGGTGAGGCCTACGGGCTGATTGCGGATCTGGAAGCCCACAGCGCCCGCGGGCTTACGTGGGACGAAATCGACGAGCACGCCCGCAACTACATCCTCTCGCTGCTCGCACTCGGCTTCGACCCCGAGGAGGGCACGCTCTACCGGCAGTCCACGAACCGCGAGGTGCAGGATCTGGCTTTCGAGTTGGGTATCGAGGCGAACTTCTCCGAACTCGAAGCAATCTACGACTTCGACGGCGAGACCGACGTGAGCCACATGCAGTCGGTCGTCACTCAGATGGCCGACATCCTCTATCCGCAACTGGACGAGCCGAAACCGACGGTCATCCCCGTTGGCCCGGATCAGGACCCTCACGTCCGACTCGCCCGGGATCTCGCCGCCCGCGTCCGATATTTCGGCGTCACCGAAGCCTACGCGAGTTTCGAGGTCACGGCGGACGAACGCGAACTGCTCGCCGACGCCTACGAGACGCTCACCGAGCGCCACCCCGACGACACGATCCGGTGTTCCGACGCCGCAACCTATCTGGAAAACGAGCGCGAACCCGGCGCGACCGACGTGACTGCGACGACGCTCGATAGCCTCATCACCATGTGCAACGAGGCCGGCAAGGAACCGCTCCGGCCTCGCGTTCGCTTCGTCGACCGCAACGCGACCGAAGACGCCTTCGAGGGGCTGATCGAAGCCATCGACGGCGAGAAACGGGTCTATGACGAGCACATCGACGCCTTCGACCTCGACCGCGAGGCTGCGGAGGAACTCTCCCGCGAGGTGGAACTCGAGTACGACGGCTACGGCTTCCTCCCGCCGTCGTCGATCTATCACCGCTTTATGACCGGGCTGACCGGCGGGAAGATGTCCTCGTCGATTCCGGCCAGCCACATCAGCCTACTCGACGACCCCGAAGACGGCTACGACAAGGTCAAAGCCGCGACGACCGGCGGTCGTGAGACTGCAGAAAAACAGCGCGAACTCGGTGGGAAACCCGACGAGTGTCCGGTCTACGAACTCTATACCTATCTGCTCGCAGGCGACGACGACGAGTTCGCGATGAAAGTCTACGAGGAGTGTGCTGGCGGCGAACGGCTCTGTGGTGGCTGCAAGGAACAGGCCGCCGAACTCATCGAGGACTTTCTCGAAGACCACCAAGAGAAACGCGAGGAGTGGGCGGAGAAACTCGACGAACTCGATATCGAGTTCGACTCCGGTCGGTGACGGTCGGCAACCTTTGAGCGCACAGCGTTTTTTGACACTCGGACCGAATAGTGAGTATGGCCAGAAAGCTCGCCCTGTACGTCGCCGCCTTTCTCGGCGCTCTCTTCGCGGTCCAACTCGTCGTCTCTGCCGTCTTCGCTGCGCTCGCGATCGTCTGGTCGACCATCGTAATGACGCTCACCGTCGCGTTGCTACTTACCGCTGGCTACGGAACCTACAAACTCTACGGGCTGGTCAGTTCCGACGAGCGAGCACCAACCCAGTCACGAGACCGGATGCGGCGCGTGCGCGAACGGGACCCAGTCGAACGACTCCGCGACCAGTACGCGAGCGGTGAAATCTCCGAGCGAGAACTGGAGCGGGGCCTCGAACGGGAACTCAGCAACCGCGAGATGGACAGTATCGACCGCGAACTCCAGCGCGAACGCAGATAGCAACTGGTATTCTTCTCCTGAGTTGCCGACTCGAATTTTTAGTGGATGATTGTCCAATATTATTCCGATCTGGGTTCCTTTTCTTGTGCATTCTGAACAGTAATCTGTGAGTGTTGCGGACAAGAGAGCAAGATTTACACGAATGGACAACAGCTTACACGTGTAGATAGAGAACGACATATGATCGAAGTCCCCAGCTGTCGACGTGGTCGGTTCTCGCACCGTCTTCGACTGTATTCGACCAGTTCCCGAGTTCGGCGCGGAGGTGACCGGACGTGACCGAGTGGGTCCCGACGACGTGCATGCGGTGTGCCGTCGGCTGTGGCCACCTGCATCAGTCTCCGGATCTCGGGGTCGGCATCGACATCGCCCGCGGAGACGTGAACCACCCAGTCAACCGCGGGTTGGCCTGTTCGCGCGGGATCGAGGAGAGCCAGGATCCCGACGGCGAGTGGCTTACCAAGCCGATGGTCCGCCGTGACGGCAACCTCGTCCGCACGACGTGGGACGTGGCGCTCAATGCCGCGCTGGAAGCGCTCCGTGATGCTCACGAATCCGATCCGAACGCCATCGGCATCCTCGGCAGCGGTCAACAGACCAACGAGGCCGCCTATTTGTTGGGCAAACTCGCCCGCGGCGGGTTCGGCACGCGATACTACGACGCGAACACGACGCTGTGCATGGCAAGCGCCGTCACTGCGTATTATCAGGCCTTCGGCAGCGACGCGCCGCCGTGTACCTACGACGATATCTCCGACGCTGACCGGCACATCGTCTGGGGTGCCAACCCCGCCGTCGCTCATCCCGTGATGTTCCGCTGGATCAAGCAGGCCGCCGGTGAGGATGGCGTCGAACTGACCACCGTCGATCCGGTTCGGTCCGAAACCGCAGAAAACTCCGATCAGCACGTCTCGCTCGCGCCGGGGAAGGATCTCGCACTGATTCGCGCCGTCCTGGCCCGCCTCCTCGAAACCGACCGGATCGACGAGGCGTTCGTCGAACAGGCAACTGACGGCTTCGACGAACTCGTCGACTCGTTGCCCGACGCGGAGGCCGCCCGCCAAGCGGCCGACGTGTCGGAAGGAGATCTCGAACTGCTCGCGAGTGCGCTGGACGAAGACGCGCTCATCTACTGGGGGATGGGTATCAACCAGCACGTTCAGGGGACCGAAACCGCCCGCGGGCTGATCGATCTCTGTCTCGCCACCGGCAACCTCGAACCGGGCAGCGGCCCCTTCTCGCTGACCGGCCAGGCCAACTCGATGGGCACGCGAGTCTGCTCCTCGAAGGGCACCTGGCCCGGGCACCGCCCCTTCGAGGATCCCGACGAACGCCAGTTCATGGCCGAACAGTGGGGCGTTCCGACTGATCGTCTCCCCGACGACACCGGTCCGGGTCCAGTCGGCCTGCTCGAAACGGTCGAAGACGATATTGACGTGATCTGGACAGTCGCGACCAACCCCGTCGCGGGGATGCCCGACGCCGAGCAGGCGACCGACCGACTCGACGACGCCTTCGTCATCGCCCAGGACGCCTTCCACACAGAGACGACCGAACTGGCCGACGTGGTTCTGCCCGCGGCGACGTGGGGCGAGTCCGAAGGGACGGCGATCAACATGGAACGGACAGTCTCCCGGGTCCGTGCGGCGACGGAGGCCCCCAGCGGCGTCCGGTCGGATCTGGCTCTCATCGCCACCATCGGCAACCGACTGTTCCCCGAGTTGATCGACACCGCCCGACCCGACCCAGCGGCCGTCTTCGAGGAGTTTGCGGCGCTCACCGAGGGGACGCCTGCGGACTGTTCGGGGATCTCCTACGAACGACTCGAAGAGAATCTCGCTGTCCGGTGGCCCGCACCGGACGAGGAGTCGGCCGGCGGCTACCGGTACTACGAGCCTGCGGATCCGAGCGCTGCGGGCAGTACGGACAGCGCTGTCACTGACGGCGGCACGGCGACCCCCTCGTGGTCGTTCCCCACTGCGACTGGCAACGCTCAGTTCTCGACCGCCGGGCAGGGAGCGCTTCCCGAACCCACCGACGACGCCTACCCGCTCACGCTGACGACCGCCCGCGAAGCGGACGGGTACAACACCGGAATTCGGTCCCGAACCGTCGACGATCCGGATCCCGTCGTCGCCCGGATTCATCCCGAAACGATCGCCACACACGAGGAGTCCGTCACCGATGGACGAACTCGGATCGCCTCCCGACGGGGCGGTGCGACGGTCGAACTCGACCCCGACGAAGGGGTCCCCGAGGGGATGGTCTGGCTGCCGATCCACCACCCGGCGACCAACCGACTGACACTCCCTGACCGTGATCCCCAGTCCGACGAACCGCATTTCAAACAGTGTGCGGTCCGGTTCGAGGAACCCGACACGTCGAGTTGAGTTCCCCACAGTCGGTGACTGATCGCTGACGAACCTCCAATTCCTTCCACTTGTCTTCGAATTCCCAGTCCGAAATCCCGAGAGAGCAGAATTTCAGACTCTCTCGACGACGATATCGCGCGCATCCTTCGCCGACCGCAACTCACCTTCCTGTGGCTCGGTGGAACTTTGTCCACCATTTTCTGAATGAATGTTTTGAAATGGGCGATGGAATTTGACGCTAGATCTCCTTAAGGACTCTATATTTGACCGAAGATTACCTGCATCTGGGTATTCCAGTGCCTAAGATTGGATATTTGTTAACGAGAACAGTTTTATGGGTGTATCAAAACTATTCAGGTGAAAAATGCAGACGAGCGTATTCCAGAATGGGATAATTATGATCGATCGTAAAGCAGAGGTAACGATCTACGAACGCGGCCTGTACGGATACGACTGCGAGACGGTGGTGAGTCAGTCATGATCTCTGGGAAGTGGAAGAACCTTATACTCGCAACGGTGATGTTTAACCTCGGGTTTACGATTTGGTTTTCGTTCGCTCCCTACACTGACGGAATCGCTCAGGAGTTCGGGCTCTCGGTCGCCGAACTCGGCATCGTCGCCAGCGCGGCGATCATTGCGGTTCCGCTGGGCCGGATCGTGATCGGTCCGTTGACCGACAAGTACGGTGCTCCCACCACTGTCTTCTGGACGATGGTGGTCGTCGGACTGGCCGCAATCGCCTCGGCGTTCACTCAGACCTACGAGGTCTTTATCACCGCACGGATCATCGCGTCACTCGCCGGGATCACCTTCGTCATCGGTATTGCGCACGTCTCCGAGTGGTTCGAGGAGGAGAATCTCGGACTGGCCGAGGGAATCTACGCAGGTGTCGGCAACGCCGGAGCGGGCCTCGGTTCGCTGCTCCTATTGCCGGCGCTGTTCGGGTCGGGCTACAGCGGCCCGCTGTTCGAGACGAACTGGCGTGCTGCGTTCTTCTACACTGGCGTTGCAGCGCTGGTCGTGGCCGTCGTCTACTATCTCGTCGGTGACGCCGCCAAGAGCCAGCAGAAACGGCAGGCCACGAAGGAGGGAGTTACGTTCAGACAGTGGCTCTGGGTCGCCACCCGATACGGTGCGGTCGTTCTCGCAGTCGCCTACGTCATGACCTTCGGCCTCGAACTGGCGATGAACGGCTGGCTGTCGACGTACTACCGCGAGGCCTTCGGCGAAGGACGACTCCAGATCGCTGCGGCATTCGCCGCGACTTTCTCGATCGCTGCGGGTCTCCTTCGACCGATCGGCGGCTACATGAGCGACGTGTTCCAGCGCAAAGAGTGGGACATCATCTCTCGGTTCGAGGGCGAACACCGCAACCAGTGGACGTTCGTGACGCTGGTCTACGTCGTCCTCGCGATGTTCGTAATGACGCTTGCCGGCCTGACCGGCAATATCGTGCTCGCCGTCGTCGCGGCCTTCGGCGTCGGACTCGGCTGTGCCTTCGCGGAGGGGGCAATCTTCGCACAGGTCCCGTCGATGTTCCCGGACGACTCCGGCAGTGTCGCCGGAATCGTCGGCGGAATCGGCTCTTCGGGCGGCGTATTCTACCCGCTCATTTTCTCCTCGGCGCTGCTGCCAAACCTCCATCTCGGCTACGCCGTCGCCGCGGTGACGATGATTCCGATTCTGGTGCTGGCCGCATGGATCTTCCAGCCGCACATCGCCGAGGTGGCGACGGAGAACGGTTGGGTCGTCGCCGACGAAGAACCCGCCTCGACGCCCTCCGTGCCGGCCGACGACTGAGCCTCACAGTACCGTCTCTTTTCGAGCGAAACCGCGGCGCACTTATTGCCCGATACCACACCTGCGTCTGTGCGACGCAGAGTCGGAACGAGTCTGTATGCTGGCCTCCTCTTCACCGTCCTCGGGACGATTGCGTGGGCCAGCGGCCAGCCGTTCATCTTCCCCAGTCTCGGTCCCTCCGCGTTCATTCTCGCCTTCGAGCGCCAGAGCGAGCGGACCCTTACCTACCGCATCGTCGGGAGCCACCTCATCGGCGGGGTCGCCGGCTTTCTCGCGTGGAGCCTGCTCGCTGCCGGCATCTCGCTCACGGCGACACCGCCGGCGTACTCCGTCGAGGGACTCCGCCTCGCGGCGAGCGCGACCATCTCGATCATGGTGACTAGCTGGGCGATGATCGCCACCGACACGATTCACGCCCCGGCCTGCGCGACGACGCTGATCGTTTCGCTCGGACTGCTCTCGACGCCCGCACAGGTGGGTATCATTCTCGCCAGCGTCGTTATCCTCGTCGAATTTCACGCCGCCGTCCTGGCCGCCTTCGCGTGGTTGGTCGGCGACTCTCATCCTCTGCTCGACTCGTCCAGCGCGTGAACTGAACGGACACCCCTCGTTCTCGCGCGCGCTGCCCCGCGGACTCTCTGCTCCGCTCAGCGACAATACCATCACTCAGAAGACAAAAAATTTGACAAGCCCTCAATTCTCCCGCGGAAAATTCGAGATGGAATCCCCTAATATTCATTGCACATGTCCTTATATCGGACAGTCGTTCATCGAGGGTCCTTCGTTCTTGATTATTTAAACGGTCAGTGTTTTATGCTTTCGATACCCGATACTAAGATGTGAATTACAGTCCGAAGCGCAAGCGGATCGCGGAAAAATTGGACATCTAGTACGCAGGTGAGTATTCATGCCACACAACAAAGAGGAGATCAAAGACGAGCTGTACGGCGATGCGGTCAGGGAGAAACTCGAGGAGTTCGCCGAGCGCGGCTGGGACTCCATCCCGGAGGAGGAGCGCGAGGAGTGGTTCTCTCGGTTCAAGTTCTGGGGTGTCTTCCATCAACGGTCCGGCCAAGAGTCGTATTTCATGATGCGGCTGACCAACTGTGGGGGCGTGCTTGAGCCGGATCAGTTGCGCGCCATCGGCGAAGTCGCCCGTGAGTACGCGACTGGGCCGGCGGACAACCCCGAGTGGGGCAACGGTTGGATCGATCTGACGACACGGCAGTCGATCCAGTTGCACTGGCTCAATCTCGAAGATATCCCCGAGATCTGGGAGAAACTCGAATCCGTCGGCGTGAGTTCTCGTTCGGCGGGCGGGGACACGATGCGCAACATCTCGGGCTGTCCGGTCGCCGGTAAGGCCGAGGAGTTCATCGAGTCCCGGCCGATTCTCGACGAGATTCAGGAGACGATCCGTGACGACGACGACCTCGCGAACATGCCCCGCAAGTTCAACATCTCGGTGTCGGGTTGCAAGCAGGGCTGTGCGCAGGACTCGATCAACGATATCGGGCTGGAGCCAGCCTACAAAGACGACGGTGGCAGGATCCGCAAAGGATTCAACGTCCGTGTCGGCGGCGGTCTCGGCGGCCGTGAACCACGTCGCGCTCGCCCGCTGGATCTGTTCATCCCGCCGAAGAAGGCCGTCGAGACGGTCCGGGAGTTCGTCGAATACTACCACGAACACGGCAACCGCCAGAACCGCTCGAAAAACCGCGCTCGATTCTTCGTCGACGAACACGGCACCGACAAGATTCGTGTGGACCTGGATGATCGCCTCGACTTCGAGTTCGAGTCGGCAGGCAGGCACTTCCGCGAGGAGTACACCTACAACGCTGGCAAGCCCGCCGACGAAGGCCCGCACGACCACGTCGGCGTCTACGAACAGCGCGATGGCCTCAACTACGTCGGCCTGAGCGTCCCGGTCGGCCGACTCACCGCCAAGGAAGCGATTGCCCTCGCGAATCTCGCCGGGGAGTACGGCTCCGGCGAGGTCCGGCTGACCCGCCGGCAGAATCCGATCATCATGGACGTTCCCGACAAAGACATTGCGCCGCTCCTTTCCGAGCCGCTGCTTGAAGAGCATACCCCCGAACCGAGCCCGTTCGTCCGCGGTGCACAGGCCTGTACGGGCACGGAGTTCTGTTCGATTGCGCTGACCGAAACCAAAGTGCGGATGGCTCGGACGCTGCGCTGGCTGCGAGCGAACACGGATCTGCCCGACGACATCGATCGGATCAAGATCCACTACTCGGGCTGTACGGCAGACTGCGGACAGGCGATGACCGCCGATATCGGCCTCCAGGGGATGCGCGCCCGCAAGGACGGCGAGATGGTCGAGGCACTCGACATCGGCGTCGGCGGCGGCATCGGTACCGAGCCGAGTTTCATCGAGTGGGTCCACCAGCGCGTCCCGGCCGACGAAGCACCAGCATTGATCAAACAGATCGCCGAGGCGTTCGCGGCCCATCGTGACGAGGGCCAACCGTTCCGCGAGTGGGTCGAGGAGTTCGGCGTCGAGGCGCTCACCGACATGACGGAGCCAAAAGAGAGCGACTACGAAGACGCCTGTCTGACCGACGCCAAACAGGCGTGGTATCCTTTCGCCGAGGATGACAGTCCCGCCCCCACCAAACCTGACGGCACGCCGATTTCGGCGGATGACTGACCATGAGCCACCGAGTGCTGGACGTAACGGCGTACACCACATTCGATTATCTGCAGGGCGGCGCCTCGGGAATCGACTGGGCAGAAGACGGTGTCGTCGTCCTCGACGTGGAACCCGACGAGGAGGAGGGAGTCGTTCGGCTGTCGACCGAACTCGACCCGACCGACGTGGACCGACTCGACCAGCACGCCGACCACGTCGAACTGTTCCCCGACCAGGCCCGGACGCTCGCCTCGACGCTTCGGGAGGTCGCCGACCGCGTGGAGGAGGAGATCGAAAATGAGTGAGACCGAGGCATTCCCGGGGACCGTCTATCTGGTCGGTGCCGGACCGGGTGACCCCGAACTGCTGACGGTTCGGGCCCGCCGATTGCTCGACAGCGCCGACGTGGTGGCTCACGACTCGCTCGTCCACGAGGAACTGCTCGATTCGATTCCAGCGACGATCCGCCTGGTCGATGTCGGTAAACGGCCTGGCCCCGACGGCCAGCGCACGACCCAGGAGGAGATCCACGAACTACTGGTCAAGACGGCCAGCGAACCCGCGAGCGTCGTCCGTCTGAAATGCGGGGATCCGACCGTCTTCGCCCGGGGCGGCGAGGAAGCCGAGGCACTGGCCGAGGCCGGCGTCGACTGCGAAATCGTCCCCGGTGTTACGAGCGCCATCGCCGCGCCGGGGGTCGCAGGCATTCCGGTCACTCACCGCGAGCACGCCTCTGCGCTGACGGTCGTCACCGGCCACGAGGACCCCACCAAACCGGAGAGCGCGCTGGACTGGGCGGCGCTGGCTGATACGGTCGCCGCCGGCGGAACGCTCTCGATTCTCATGGGGGTCGGCAGACTGCCGGACAACATGGCGGCACTGGAGTCGGCGGGCCTCGATCCCGAGACTTCCGTTGCGATGATCGAACGCGCAACCTACGAGGATCAAACAGTGGTCACCGGGACGGTTGCGACCATCACCGACCGGGCCGAGCGGGCGGATCTTTCACCACCGGCGGTGACGCTGGTCGGCGATGTCGTCGATGTCCGGGAGGCAATCGACGCCTGCATGCAGTCACTCGATCGGCAACTGATCACGACCGACCAGTACTCACAGATCGAAGGCGACTGAGACTGGTGGCTGTAAGCCGCTGACGAAATTCGATCTCCTGTGGCGTCGAATATCGTTACGAATCTACAGCCACCAGTATGACCGACGCAACTTTCACTTTCGGTGCCGATGGATCATCAGACGGCGTGTGGTGTCCGACCCGACTTCGCTGGGAGGGGGACCCACCGTCCGGGGCTGACAGATGACATCCGAGGACGCTCCCGGGATGTACGATCCGGGACTGGCCTATACGACCGTCGCCCAGACGAATCTCAGCCGTCTCGATCCCACTGGAGAGTTGCTCATCGGCGGTTATCCGGTCGAGACGCTGGCGGCGAACGCGACCTACGAGGAAGCGGTCTTTCTTCTGCTCGAAGGCCGCTTGCCGACCGCCGAGGAACTGGCTCAGTTCCGGTCGGATCTTGGGGAGTACCGCTCACTCCCAGAGCCAGTTCGGGACACTCTCCGGGCCGGGGCCGACAGCGACGTTGAACCGATGGCTGCCCTGCGAGGGGGACTGGCCGCAGCAGACCTCGGAGTCGACGCAACCGAACCACGGGAGACGGCCAAACGCGTCGTCGCCGTCGTCCCGACGATCGTCGCGACGTACTGGCGATACCGCCAGGACGAGCAGCCAATCGAGCCCGATCCAGAGCTCGACCACGTCGCGAACTACCTGTGGATGCTCTCCGGCGAGAACCCGACCACCTCGCAGACTGACGCGCTCGAAACGCTCTGTGTGACACTGCTCGAACACGGGCTGGACGCGTCGTCGTTCGCGGCACGAACCACCGTCTCGACGGATTCTGACATCGTTTCGGCGGCGACGGCGGCCGTCGGCGCGCTGAAAGGCGACCGCCACGCGGGGCGATTTGCCGAGGCCTTCGAGTTACTGACTGCGGCACGGACAGCCGAGCAGCCCGAACCCCTGCTCCGTGATCGCGCCGCCAGCGGCGCCGTTCCGGGATTCGGCCACCCTGTCTACCGAACCCGGGACCCCCGTGTCGCGGTGCTTTCGGCGGCGCTCGAACGGTACGATCCCGAAGACGCAAGCGAGGTGCACCGAACCATCCGCGAACTCGAATCGGCCGCTGGCGAGGTGTTCGAATCCGGCGCACGAGGCCGCGAAGAGGGCGATTCGGCTGGAGAGAGCCAGCGTCCCGAGATCACCGTCGAGTTTCCCGCGACAGCCATTCTCGATAGCGTCGGCATCCCACCCACATTGTTCGCGGCGACGTTCGCAGTCGCTCGCTCCGGTGGCTGGGTTGCTCACGCGCTGGAAGGGCGACAGTCCGGCCCACTGCTCCGGCCGTCTGCGCGGTACGTCGGCGACCGGAAATCGACGTGGACGCCGGTCGAAAACCGCCACACTGCTGGGGACCAACTCCTCTCCCGGCCCCTTCGGTCGCCCTCGCTCGAACCCATCACGGAGACACTGGACGTACTCTCAGAACCCAGTCGGCTCGAAATCCTGCTGGCACTGTACGACGGCGACGAGACGATGGCCTACTCGGCGCTGCTCGACGCCACGACGATCAGCGACAAGGGCCGGTTCAACTACCACCTCCGCACCCTGCGGGAGTATTTCGTCTCCCAGTCGGAGGCCGGCTACCGGCTGACCGAGGTGGGCGAACAACTCGTCGATGCCGTCGTCACCAACGACCGCCTGTTCACCGAGTAGAGCTGTCGACGAATCTAGAGAAGGCTCCTTCTCCGGCTGCTTACACGACTCACGCCCGTATTCTGTGTATGGTCCAGCACGGACTCGAAGGGATCGCAGTTGCAGAGACGACGTTGAGTGACATTGACGGCGAGAACGGACAGCTACGCATCGCTGGCTTTCCCGTCGAGAAACTTGCCCCACAGGCGAGCTACGAGGAAGCGCTGTTCCTCCTCTTTCACGACCGACTGCCGGATCGGACGGAACTCCGAACTATCCGCGCCGAGTTGGCACAGCGCCGGGAGATTACGCCGGCGGTCGAGACCCTCCTGCAGGAGGCTGCCAGCGAGGGTCGACCTGCGATGGACGCCCTCAGAATGGGCGTTGCGGCGGCGGACCTTGGGGACGAATCGGACAGTCCAACCGAGACGGCAAAACGCGTCATCGCCGTCATGCCGACTATCGTGGCGACGTACTGGCGATACCGACAGGGCAAAGCGCCGATCGAACCAGATCCGGAACTCGGCCACGCGGCGAACTACCTGTGGATGCTGACGGGAGAGCAACCGGACGAAGCAGCCGTCGAGGGATTCGAAACATACCTCGTGACGGTCATCGACCACGGGCTGAACGCCTCGACGTTTACTGCCCGGACGGTCGTCTCGACGGAGTCAGATCTCGTCTCGGCGGCGACGGCAGCCGTCGGTACGCTCAAGGGACCGCTGCACGGCGGCGCGCCGGGCCCGGTCTTGGAGATGCTCCGGGAGATCCACGCGAATGGTGATCCCGAAAATCACGTCGCGGAGACGCTCGATGCCGGCGACCGCCTGATGGGCTTCGGCCACCGCGTCTACGACGTTCGGGACCCGCGCGCAGCGGTGTTGTCGACCGCCGCCGAACAGTTCTACGAGACTGCGGCCGACGACGCGTTCTTCCAGACCGCGCTCGATTTCGAGAAGACCGCGACCGAACTGCTCGCAGCATATAAGCCCGACCAGACGCTCGCGACGAACGTCGAGTTCTACACGGCGGTCCTGCTCCACGGCGTCGGGATTCCCGCCGACCTATTCACCCCGACCTTCGCAATCGCGCGGGCCGGCGGCTGGATGGCCCACGCGCTCGAACAACTCGACAACAATCGCCTCGTTCGCCCTGTCTCGGAGTACGTGGGCGAGCGGAACCGCGAGTGGACGCCGCTCGACGAGCGCTGATTACTCTCGCGCGCGACCGGCGAACAGCAGCGCAGCGAGCAGCGCGATACCCACGCCGAATCCGGGGCCGCTGTCGTCAGCGCTCGACTCGTCGACTGGTTCGGCTGTTTTTGCAGTGATCGTCATCGCCGTTCGGTCGTCTGGTGTCCTGAGCACGAATTCGCTCGTCCTTGGTGCATCGATCATCAGTGTGATTGTCAGTTCGGTCTGCTCGCCGCTGGCAAGCGATATCGGTTCATTGAACAGTTCGCTTCCCTCGAAGATCCCTGTGACACTCTCGGTCGCATTCGCTCCGCCGGTGTTCTGAATGGTCACGATCACCTCGAAGCGGTTACCGACCGTAACATTCGATGGTGCGTCGACCGCTGCGATCGTCAGTTTCGGTTTGGCGCGAACGAGGAACTCTCCGCGCTGCTCGCCATCGATTACGATCTGTCTCGCTCCGGGACTCCGCGTGTTCCAAGAGAGATTCACCCGCTGTTGCTCGCCGCCGTCGAGATCGTACGGCCCGGGTGTGAGTTCCCGCTCACCGACGAGAATCTCTGGATCGTACGTAATTCGACCTGCGCCGGGATTCTCGATCACTAACTGCATTCGAGCAATTTCTCCACCGACAACCGGATCGCTGACTTTCACCTCGATGCGCGGCGCTATCGTCCCTTCTCCGACTGCTCGGTCTCGGGGGATCTGCAACACTGGATACCCGACGGTTGTCTCCCAGTCGCGAGCGAAATCGAATCCGTCCATCGCCCGAACGGCGTCGTTGCCAGTGAGATTTGCAGTTGGGTAGCCGTCCGCGACGATCTGTCCCTCACCTGTCGCTTCGGATTGACCGGTCGCCTGCCGGTCCCAGTACAGCGTTATCGTGTCGGTTCCCACTGCGCGACCGACGATTCCACCTGCAGTATCGTTCGCACTCGTCTCACCGACCGCGTACGACCGCTTGATGACCATTCCGGAACTGTTTCCAATCAGCCCGCCTGCAACGACTTCGCCGTCGACCGTTGCGGTTGTCCGGGTGAGATCGATCGTCCCGTTCTCTCCCTCGCCGACGAGCCCTCCTCCAACCTTCCCGGACACTGATCCGGTGCTGGCGGCGACAACGAGGCTTCCACGCTCCTGTGTCCCGGCAATCCCACCGGCTGTTACACCCTCGACCGTTACATTTCGCGCGACAGCCTGTTCGATCCGACCGCCGCTGTGGATAGCTGTGATCCCACCGCCGTTGCTCGCGTCGATGGTGACGTTCTGTACTTCGACGCCGGAAATCGTGCCGCCAGCGTTCTCTCCGACGAGCCCGCCGGCATCCCTGTCCCAGACGAACCCGTCTCGGACGGTAATCCCTGATAGCGTTCCCTGATTCGTCCCAACGAGCGTTCCGACGGGTTGATGTAACGGATAGTTTCGCCCGTCGTACGTCGAAATAACTGTATTACGCAGTCGCACGTCCGTAATCGTTCCTCGATTCACACCGAATACGCCCATGTGGTTCGGATCTTGGCGATCGATTGTGAGCCCTCGAATCGTGTGGTTTCGGCCATCGAACGTACCAGTGAACACCTCCGAGTCCGTGTAGCGCTCCGCCTCTTTGAGCGTCTCCGCTCCGATTGGGATCCACCCCCTCCGTCTCTCGCTTTGCTGCTCCCATCGGGCAGTCTCGTTTGCATTGATATCGCTTCCGAGCGCGTAATGGCCGTCGAGATCGGCATTCATCGCCTGCAACTGCTCGATTGTCGTGATAACGTAGGGGTTCGATTCGGTTCCCGCTCCTGGGACAGTCACGTTGCCGAGGCTCGTTCTCTCTCCGCCCCCGATCACTGCTGACGGCACCGGATACTGGTCGGTGAGCCACCACTGGTCGGGGACGGCGAGTTCGGTATTCGCCCGTACCGCGTCGCCGAACAACTGCGCCGTCGACAACCCTGTCGCGGAAACAGAGCCGTTCCCTGCGGCCGCCTGCGCACCAACTGTTCGGTCCCAGTAGGTCGACTCGGCTGTGATTCCGTTACTGGCGTTCCCGACGATTCCACCCGCAGTCGGGGCATTTATCTCGCTCACAGCAAGCGAACCCTCGATCCGGGTGTCTGTCGCCGTCCCTACTAATCCGCCAGCCGGTTCGTCACTGCTGATCGTCACCGAGGATTTCGCCACTCGGATCGTCGTCCCGTTCGATTCACCGACAATGCCGCCGGCGAGATCTCCGCTGACTGTTCCGTTGACAGCCACGGCTTCGATCGTTCCTCCGAGAATTCGGCCGGCGATTCCGCCGGCTGGACGCCCATACACTGTCGTCCCTGTGACGCTGCTGTTGGCAATTCTGCCGCCACGGTTTACCCCAACGAGCCCACCAACGACAACGAATCCAGCCCCGGTCCTTCCATCCACGCTCGCGTCGGCAACCGTGGTATTCGTGATCGTCCCCGTGTTCGTCATGGCGATCACTCCGACCGGCCGAGTCGGTAACATCGTTCCTCCATCGTACTCGGCTTCGACGCTCTCGATACGGAGATCTCTAATCGTCCCGTTGTTTGTGCCTAACAGCCACCCTTCGACGCCCCGAATCGTGTGCCCTCGGCCGTCGAGTACGCCAGTGAACGGCCGTTCGTAGCCTCCGATATACATATCCGCCGGCTCCGTGCCATCTTCTGTGCCGATATCACCTGTCAGCACGTAGTGAGCGTCGAGATCGTTCTCGACCGCTCGCAGTTCCTCGACCGTCGTCACCACGTACGGGTCTTCGGTCGTGCCGTTCCCGGCCAACTCGACTGACTTGCCGCTGTCCTCGCGTTCGTCGGCCACAGCCGTTCCCGAGACAGCGACGGTGACCAGACAGCACAACAAACAGAGCATCCCCACGCAACGAAACAACTGCCGGGTCGATTCTACACGCGCGGACTCGTCCATTATATTCCTGACTAACAACACCCTCATAAATATTTTGTGAGAGATACAGAAATAAAAGTCAAGAATCCGGCGTTTGCTACGCTGGCGCTCTGTACCGTCCGGCGACGACGAGACTCACCAGCGCGACGACCGCGGCACCGACACCGAATCCGGGACCGCTGTCGTCCGAACTGTCGGTGCTGTCCTGCGATCCTCCGTCTGATTCGACCGAAACTTGCAGCGTTTGCTGATCCGCAGGCGTCTCGACACGAAGTTCGGTCGTTCCCTCGTCGTCGATGCTGTGGATCAGTTCGACCGTCGTTTCACCGGGCGCAAGCCTCACCTCCCGCTGATCGAGCGTCTCGTCGCCGACTTCGAGTGTCACTGGTGCGGTCATCTCGACGCCCCCGGTGTTCGTGAGCGCCACCTCGATAGTGAACTTCTCTCCTGCGGTGACCGGCTCCGGAAACTTGACGCTCGATACGTCGGCGCTCGGGGATTCCCGAATCTCCGTGCTCGCGGTCCGACTCTCGTCTCGAACCGTGACTGTGTGGGTAATTTCGCCGGTTTCGTTTCTGACGAGATCGAATCCGGCGGTCGTTCCGTCGGGACCGACTGATATCTCTCGTGACCTTGTCTGGTTCCCTGCCTCGTAGCCGACGGTCGTATTGATCGCCACGCCAGCGGCGTTTTCGAGGACTGCGCTGATGGTGCACTGTTCGCCCGCTGCGACGCGGTCCGGCGCGTCGATTTCGACGAGCGAGGGGGTCGGTTCCGCGACGACAGCGAGCGTCTCGTACTGGGTTCTATCGACGCCGATCGACATGGTTCCCGTCTGGGTTAGGTTTACCGTCGTCGCGAGCGAGCGCTGCTCGCCGGGCGACAGTACGACTGTCTCCGCATCGAGCGAGCGATTGCCGGCCACCACCTCGGGCCGGTAGACGGTCTGGTCCGACTGGAGATTTTCGACCGTCAGCGTGAACTGGGTCGCGTTTCCGCTGACGACGACTCTGTCGGCGAGTTCCGCGGAGCGAACTCGGACCGTCTCTCGGAACTCGGCGTCACCGTCGGTTCGGAGGGCAGGATAGCCGTCGGTCAGAATCCACGTCTCTTCGAAATCCAGTTCGGGCATCTTCGACTCGACATCGGGGCCGATCATCTCGGCGGTCGACAGCCCGATGGCTGTTCCGTTTCCGCCCCCGGTTGCGTGGGTCTGTCCGGTTCGGTTTCGGTCGAAGTAGACCGTTCCCATCGTGTCCCGATCGTTGCCGAATACGGCCGCGACAGCGCCCATCAGCCCGCTCTCAGAACTCACCGGGCCCGCCGAAATCCCACCGACGACTGTGACTCCGTCCGCCTCGGCGAGTAGCCCACCCGCTGCGGTCTCGCCGCGAACTGTCGCCGTCGTTCCGACTGCTTCAAGGGCGACGTTTCCTGCTGATCCCACGACACCGCCGGCAGACTCACCCGAGACTGTCCCCGTCACGAACCCGCGTGTGATTCGGCCCTCGGGCATCTCGCCAACGAGGCCGCCGGCTTCTCGGCTCGCAGTAATCGTACTGGTTCCGACCCGTGCGTCTTCGATTGTACCGTAGTTCTGCCCGGCGATACCACCACCTGTGCCTTCGGCCTCGACTGTCGTCCCCCTGACTGTCACGTCCGAGAGAGTCCCGTTGGTATTGTTACCCGCGATTCCGCCGACTTCTTCTCGGTTGATAATGTACCCATCCGTAACTGTCACCCCGGATATCGTGCCGTAGTTCACGCCGACGACCAGTCCGGCCGGTGAATGCCAGACATGATTCCTTCCGTCTCTCGTCTCGAAGGTCGGCTCCAGCAGTTCGAGGTCGCGGATCGTTCCGCTGTTGGTTCCGATGAATCCGATCCGTGATGGGTCGGGTCGATCGATCGTGAGTCCCCGAATAGAGTGATTCTGCCCGTCGAGAACGCCGGTAAACCGATGGATTGGGTCCCAGCCGGTTCCGTAGTCGGTGAGAGTGTCCCACTCGGCCGTCTCGCTGGCATCGATGTCATTCTCGAGCACGTAGTGTGCGTCCGGCTGCTCACCGAGTGCCAGGAGGTGTCTCGTCGTCCGAATGACGTACGGATCTTCTGCTGTCCCGTTCCCAGCCAGTGGTGCCGGCTCGGGATACCCTTCGGTCGTCCGCCAGTCGGTGATGAAATCTAACTCGCTCAGTTCCTCGACGGCTGACAGCCCTGTCATTTGCTCCGTCGTACTGCTGAGTGCAGACACTCTTCGGTTACCGCTCGCGTACCGCTGTCCGGTTGCTTCTCGATCCCAGTAGGTCGCTTCCAGACTCGTCCGATCGGCCTCGATCTCGACGCTCCCGATGATGCCGCCGGTCTGTCCCGTACCGGTGACCCTCCCAGCAACGACTGTCTCGGCTACGGTCGTATCGCTGGCGACGCCGATCAACCCGCCCGCCGTGACGCCGTCGACGCGCGCCGTCGTCTTCGCCAGTTCGATCCGGGTGTCCGTTGCATTCCCGATCATTCCCCCTGCCGTGTCTCCCTCGACCGTCGCGTCGACAGTCACGTTTGTGAGACTCGCGTCGGTCGTCTGCCCGGCGATCCCACCGGCGGTCTCTCCGTCAATCGTCCCCGAGACTGTCACGTCTCTGATGCTGGTGTCGTTGGCGTACCCCACGATGCCACCGACAGTTGTGCCGTGAATCGTACCAGTTACGGTAACTCCTTCGATGGTTCCGTTCCGGCTGTGTGCCGCGATCCCTCCAGCGTCGCCGTCGTAGTTAACCGTCGCATTCACGACCGCACTGTCGGCAATCGTTCCATTCTGGTTCGAGATTGCGATCCCACCTCCCTTACCCCAGACGGTCGCGTTGACCAGTTTGCTCCCGACGATCCGTCCGCGGTTCGTCCCGACAATACCGCCCGCGCGATCGTCCCCAAACTCCCCTCCTACGACGGTCACGTTCGACACGATGCCGTTGTTCTCTACGACCACACCCACAGCAGGAGGGTCGTATGGGAGCGGTAACTGAACCTCAGTTATTAACTCGCGGTTGACACGGAGGTCACGGATCGTCCCGTTGTTCGTATGTATGAGATACGCCAACTGAGAGTCATCCGGTGTCTCGATCGTGTGGTTTTGGCCGTCGAAGGTTCCGGTGAACGTCTTCTCTCTGGATGGGTGCCCGATTACACAGAACTCCTCTGTATCCGCTGCACAACCTACCTCTGTGATATTTATATCCCTCTCGAGCACGTACTGCGCGTCCATATCATCCTCTATCGCACTAAACTCCTCGACGGTCGTGATCTCGTAGGGATTCTCTTCCGTTCCGTTCCCGGCCAACTCGACTGACTTGTCATCGGTCTCCTGGGCGAGAGCAGGCCCCGACCCGACCACTGCGACCGCACAGAGGAGTGCAACAGTAACGAACCCGGTTCGTAACAACTGTCGTCGAAGCGCTGGCTCTCCGGGCGGCGTCATTATCTTCTCAACTAACAACACTTGGTTAAATCTTTTGTGCTAGTTGGTTAAATGAAGGCTGACCGCACACAGGCTACGGCGTCAGTCGCGTCACACCGAGCCAGTCGACATCGTCGCCGACCAGCGCAAACCGCATCTCTTTGCGGACGCCGTGGGCGAGTCGCACGTCCAGCGCGAGATCACGCGGCTCGAAGCTGTGTTCGGCCGGGAGCACGCGAACCAGATACTCGGAGTGGCCGAGGTCGTCGACCGACTCGACGTTCGCGTAGGTCCGGAAATCGGCTCCGAACTTGAAGCCAGTCTTCGGAACGACGCCCGATTCGCGGAGCAGTTCGTAGACGCGAAGTCGGCGGTCGAACCGTTCGCCTTCGACGGCCTGTCCACGGTTGACGATGGCTCGTCGACTCCCCTCGGGAAGACTCAACAGCTCTTCCCCGGCGAGATAGGCGGCCTCGACCAGTGACAACTGCACGGCGCTGCCGTCGCCGTCGAGTGGCTGGCCGTAGAACGCGTGTTGGTGCAGCGGTCGGGGTGGATCCGAGACGAGCACGCGATCCGCGAGTAACTCGCCGTTCACCTCCGGGAGATCGTGGTCTGTCGACCCCTCGACTGCCGGCTCGGTCACCTCGAAGTAACTCACCTCACTCTCCTCGTCAACGACGGCGAGAACGCCGGTTCCCGATCCCGTTGCCAGTTGCTGCACCGCAGGTGCTCGCACGTCGGCTCGCTCGCTGAGTGTCCAGACGCGGTAGGCGACGTCGTCGTCCCACGGACCTTTGCCCCGCGGATAGACGAGGAAATCCTCCGCACGCTCGTCGTCGGTCGTCGAGAGATAAAATCCCCGGTCGCGCAGATCCTTGTAGACGAAAAAGTCGACCTCCGAGACGGCATCGAGCGCCAGAAACTCCTCGAAGCCGAGTCGGGAGTCGTCCCGCGTGTCTCGCACGCTGTCGAGATCGCCCCGGTAGAGTAGGTGGGCGGTCTCCACCGCGGCGAGTTCGAGCGTTCCCCCGCTGGGCCGCCCGTAGCCCCGCGAGTCGTAAAACTGCTCGCGAGCAGCGTTGTCACCGCGGGCGCGGCTGCCGTCGAACGTGATATCCATACCTATCGGTTCGGGGCCGGCGACAAAGCGTCTGTGATCTCCGGGACTGCCAGCTAACCGCACGCGGGCACTTGTGGAGGGACGGCTGACCGCGATACGGCAAAGGGTCTTATTCGACCGCACCTACACTCTACACAGATGCGTGAGTTCGTGTTCGACCTCGTATACGAACGCACAACAGCCCCGCTCGAACGGTTGTGTCCCGACGCCGAAGACCCCTCCTCCAGAGGTATCGGCGGGTGTATCGAACTCGACGAGTTCTGGCGACTCGAACGATTCGAGGGGATGCGATGCGCTCCTGCCGACACGCCGGAGGAGGCGCTGCTCGCGAGTGAACAGATCACACCCGCCTCGTGTACGGGATCGATACACAGCGAGATTCTGAACGAAACTGAACGCGAAAGCGAACTGTACTATCATTTCAAGGACTTCGACGGGTGTGAATCGGTCAGTTCCCTGGCCGCGGAGTATCTCGGCACGGATGTCCTGTTCGAGATCGAACGGAGCGGACAGCGCGAGACCTGGTCGGTGCTCCTGGAATCGGAGGACGGGGTCGGGTTGTTCTACGACTCGCTTCAGGTCACACTGGTCGACGGCATCCGGTTCGAGTTCGGGCATATCGGGCAGGCCTCGAAGCGACGAACCGAGCTATTCGCTCCGCAGAACCTCCCGTCGGAACAACGCGAAGCGCTCGTCGCGGCGGTGAAACGAGGGTACTACGAACGGCCCCGTCAGATAACTCTCGAAGAACTCTCCGACGAACTCGATTGCCCACGTTCGACGCTCTCGTATCGGCTGCGGAGTGCCGAATCGAAACTCGCCAAATCGTTTGCGACCAACGAACAGCCTGTCGAGTTCGAGAGCTTCCCCCAGACGCCGAGCCGGGGTGATGGGACGTGACTCTCGATGGCCCGCTGGTCCAGCCGGAACAACTTGAACAACACCTCGATACGATTCAGTCCGATGATCCACAGTATCGATTGCTCGAAGTGAGCATTCGAGAGGAAGCGTACAGTTCGGGACACATCCCGGGCGCAATCGACATCGACTGGCGGGCGGACCTGCAGGACACCGAGACATTCGATATTCTCTCTCCGGAAGCGATGTCGTCTCTGCTCGGCGACTGCGGGATCACGCCGCAGACGACGGTCGTTCTCTACGGCGACTTTTTCAACTGGTTTGCTGCACACACGTTCTGGTTGCTACGCTATTTCGGCCACGACAACATCTGTCTCCTCGACGGCGGTCGGAAATACTGGATGCAAAATGACTACCCTACCACGACCGAGCGGCCGACTGTCTCCGACCGGGAGTATCCGGTCCCCGCCAGAAACGAAGCCATCCGCGCACGCCGCGACGAAGTCGAGAACGCTGTCGATGCCGGTACCTGTCTGCTCGACGTCCGCGCGCCGTCGGAGTACCGTGGCGACATTCTGGCACCGCCTGGCTGGAACGAAGGTGTCCAACGGGGTGGGCACATCCCCGGTGCGATAAACAAACCCTGTCGAGAGATCATCCAGAGTGACCATCGGTTCAGGTCCCGCGAGGAGTTGGCAACGATCTTTTCGGGAATGCCCGACACGGAGCCGATCATCGTCTACTGTCGCGTGGGTGAGCGATCAGCACTCGTCTGGTTCGTTCTCGTCGAACTCCTCGGGTACGACAATGTCTCGTACTACTATGGCTCGTTCGTCGAATGGGCCAACAGCGTCGGCTTTCCCGTCGAAAGTGCGTCGAGTGCAGACCTCCGGTGAGTCGCTCTTTGACGACCATCGGACGGGCCTTGCCACTCCCGACCAGCCCGGATACATCTGCCCGCTTTCGGGGAGTCGTTCAATCCGCCGATAACTGCTGATTCGGCTGCTCGGACCCACCAGAAATCTCGCTTTGGCGGGACACTGACAGCGATAGCACCGACTCGCCGCCGATATCGATCCTAACCGTCTCGGCGACGAGAGCGTACTCGTGTGTGTACTGGGGATACGAAGAAAGCCGCACCCGCTTCTCTAGAACCCCTACCTCGACGAGTCGTTGGACGACCCGATAGACCGTCGAGAGCGGAATCTCACACCGCTCGGACAGCTCATCTGCTGACAGCGTCTCCTGGTCTGTCTCGCGCATTATCTTCCGACACCGCTCGTTTTTCAGCGCAGCTAACACCTCCTCGATCTGGTTGTCCTCGTCGATCACACACCCTGTCTCGTCTTTTGCCTGGGATTGCTGGGTTTGCTCCGTCATGCCTTGGAATCGCTACACGTCGCCCTTTCGCAGTGGAGTCAATAAGGATTCAGTTGGCGTGCGCCAAATCACCTCGCTGATATCTCCGCCGTCCCGACTGCTCTGACCACTGATTCGGTCCCGGTAATATACCGTGGTTCTGGCGAGTGAATTTTTGCCGTGGCCGCCCGACATCTACTCATGAAGAAATCTCTCGACGAACACGCCGAGCGGTTTTCCGAATCTGCCGCCGACTACGACGAGAATCAGGACTCACCGGAGTATCGTGCTGCGGCGGATCTGGTCGTCAGCCACGCAGATCCAGACGCCAGCGATACCGTACTCGATCTTGGAACGGGAACCGGCGCGATTGCCTTCGGTCTCGCTGCCGACGCCGGCCGAGTGATCGGCCGAGATATCAGCGACGGCATGCTCGACCGGGCCCGACAGAAAGCCGACGACCGCGGCGTCGAAACCATCGAGTTCGGCCACGGTCGGTTCCGCGAACCGAACGTCGAGGGAACTGACGTGGATACCGTCACCTCGAACTTCGCGATGCATCATCTGAGCGACGAGGAGAAACGCGAGGCGGTCGAAGTCATCGCAGCACTGGAGCCACGCCGGATCGTTCTCGGTGACGTGATGTTCTTCGACGGGCCGAATCCCGACGAACCGTTTTACAGCCCCGAAGTCGACGACCGGCGACGGTCGGCGTCCTCGCCGACGCGTTCACCGACGAGGGGTACGCCCTGATCGCAGTTGAGATGGTCGCCGATCAGGTTGGCGTGCTCGTTGCAGAGCCAGACGAGTAACCAATCAGTCGATCAAAACGCTGTCGGTGAGCCAACAGTCCACGAGCGATTCCTCCGGACCATCGTACTGCGAGAGTCCGAACAGATAGGTCACGGTCCGGCCGGACGGCCCGGTCAGGGTCACGCGCTGCTGGGCCCTGTCACCGTCCCGTTCGAGTGGGCCAGTTGTGGCCTCCGTGTGATCGATCATCGGCGCGTACTGCGGCCCGTTTACCATCTTGATAAACCGATCTAACGGCCCGGTTGCACGGCGATTCGCCGGGGATGCGAAGTTGTACGCGGTCTTGATTCCTGCGTCGACGACTGGGTCGTCGTTGCTCGCCAGCGCCGATAGCTGGATGTCGATCACCTCTGCTGGGCCGTACTCCGGGTCGGGTTGAGGGAGTTTGGTGATCGGATATAACTCGTCTGCCATGACCTCCCTACGGCCTGGAAACACTAAACCGTCTCTCGAAAAGAGGGAAACGGCCACAGCACGAACGGAACATATGGAGCAACCAGAACCCGCCGAAGATTGGCCGGAGCACCCCCTCTCGGAAGCCGACGCTGCTGACCTCCTCGAAGAAGTCGACGAAGCAATTGGCGTGTGGGTCATGGATCACGACGAGGGAGTCCGGTCGGTGTCACTGCCCGCTGATGCCCCTGCTGATGCCGTCATCGATATTATCATCGAAACGACCGACGGGTTCGAAATGTACAGCTACACCGGCGGCCGCTGGATGGACTACGGCACGCAGGCCAAAGACGACGAGGAGGCACCGTCGATGGCAGGGACGCTAGCCAGCTATCGTCTGCTCACTGGTGAGACCGATCTCGATCTCTCGTAAGTGTCGTGTTTCCGAGCGAGAACCGCTGCTCCCGACCTTTTGTCTCACCATCACGTACTGGCCGTTGCATGACTCCACCGACGACACCTGACTCCACCGCCTCGGATTCACCCGTCGGCATCCTCGGATCGGTCGCGGACGGGCAGACCTACCGGAATCTCCTCTATTTGCTGTTGGCGTTCCCGCTCGGCCTCGCCTATTTCATCCTGACCGTCATCGGATTGTCGCTGGGACTGGGTCTGTCGGTGTTACTCGTCGGACTCGCCATTCTCTTCGGTACTGTCATCGCGCTGCGCTCTATTGCCGCGTTCGAGCGCACCCTCGCGAATTCGTTGCTCGGAACCGACATCGCTGCCCCGAACGACGTCGACACCCACGGGGCTGGCCTCCTCGACACCGCGATAGCCTACGTCCGTGCCTCCTCGACCTGGCGCAGTCTCGGATTCGTCCTGCTGAAATTCTGGCTCGGGGTCGCCTCGTTCGTGTTGCTGGTCACGTTTCTCGGGACGGCAATCGAACTCGCCTTGTTACCGATCTACCCGGGGGGTGCGCTCGACGTTCAGGTCTTCGGCTGGCACGCTGCGGACACCTTCCAAACGAGCACGCAACGACTGCTCGCAGTCCCGCTCGGGATCGCTCTCCTCGTCGTTGCCCTCCCAATTCTGAACGTCTTCGCCCGAGTGAACGCTTCGGCCGCCGAATCGCTTCTCGGACCGAACGAACCGACAGCCAAGCAGGCGCTGGACGCTCGACGCGAGTAACACCGTCTGACCGAAACTGCCCGGAAAACAGGCTTTCGTCTACATCGTTGTTCGTGGGGCGTTCCGCCCCGTTTACAACGTAGAAGATCTTCGCTACGCTCGATCCTCGCTGTTCGCGGTTCCCTGACGGTCACCGCTCGCATTTCCGAGATTCTCGCGGTGCTCGAATCTCGCTTCTTACATCATGCCGCCCATGCCGCCGCCCATACCGCCCATACCGCCCATACCGCCGCCCATGCCACCGCCGGGCGCGTCATCGCCGTCGCCCTCGGTGGACAGATCGCCGGCGGAGATGATGTCGTCGATCTTGAGCACGAGGTTCGCGGCCTCGCTAGCTGAGGAGACTGCCTGCTTCTTCGCGCCGGCGGTCTCGACGACACCAGACTCGAAGGTGTCCTCGATTTCGCCGCTGAAGACGTTCAGGCCGGCGCGCTCCTCACCGTTCTGGTGGGCTGCACGCAGGTCGACCAGCGTGTCGATGCCGTCCAGTCCGGCGTTCTTCGCGAGCACGCGCGGGATGATTTCGAGCGAGTCGGCGAAGGCTTCGATAGCGAGCTGTTCGCGACCGCTGACGCCGTCTGCGTACTCGTCCAGACGGCGGGCGAGTTCGACCTCGGGCGCGCCGCCACCGGGCAGAGCCTGTCCGGTTCCGGTTGCGCTGCCGACCATATCGAGGGCGTCCTGAACGCCGCGTTCGATCTCGTCGACGACGTGTTCGGTCGAGCCGCGGAGCAGCAGGGTGACGCCGTGGACCTCGTCGCCGGTGCCCTCGACGTAGAACAGCTCTTCGTCCTCGTCCCAACTCATACTGCCGGTGCCGAGGTACTCTTCGGTCGCGGTGTCGAGATCGGAGACGATGTCAGCACCGAGGACCTCGCGGAGGAACTCCATGTCCGAGCGTTTGACTCGGCGCAGTGCGAGGATGCCCTCCTTGGCGAGGTAGTGCTGAACCATGTCGTCGATGCCCTTCTGGCAGAAGACCACGTCGGCACCGAGGTCGACGATCTGGTCGACCATCTGGCGGAGCTGTTTCTCCTCCTGGTCGAGGAAGTCCTGGATCTGGTTCGGGTCGGTGACGCTGACCTGCGTGTCGGCCTCGGCCTCGTCGAGTTCCAGCGCCTCGTCGATGATTAGGGCGCTCGCGTCGTCGAGGTTGGTCGGCATGTCCTCGTGGACGGGGTCTTTGTCGATGACCGCGCCGTTGAGCAGTTCGGAGTCGCCCGCGGAGCGGCCGGTCTGGGTCTCGATTTTCAGGAAGGCGAGGTCGACGATGGTCGAGCCGTCGTCGGCGTCGACAGTGACTGCCTGCGCGGCGTCGGTGACCAGCTGTGCGAGGTGCTCTTTGTGCTGTTCTGCGCCCTTGCCGGTCATCGATGTCTCGGCGATCTGGCGCAGGACCTCGGTGTCGTCGCTCTCGATCTCGACGGCGATGTCGTCGAGTTCTTCACGGGCCTTCTCCGCGGCCATGTTGAAGCCTTTGATGATGGCTGTCGGGTGAATATCCTGCTCGAGGAGGTCCTCGGCGTTTTTCAGCAACTCGCCCGCGATCGAGACTGCAGTCGTCGTTCCGTCGCCGGCCTCACTCTCCTGGGTCTCGGCGACTTCGACGATCATCTCCGCCGTCGGGTTGTCGATGTCCATCTCTTCGAGAATCGTTACGCCGTCGTTCGTGACGACAATATCCCCCAGCGACGTGACGAGCATCTTGTCCATCCCCTTCGGTCCGAGTGTCGAACGTACGGATTCGGCGACCGCGCGTGCGGCCGAAATGTTGTGTTCTTGTGCGCTTTCATCCTTCATCCGCTGTGCGTCGTCACCCAGAACGATCATGGGCTGGCCCTGCATCTGCTGCTGACTCATATCAAGAGAAAGTTTGCATACGGTTCTATATAAATGTGTGTGTTCGAGTCGATCAGCAACCTCGCCCAGGTCACGAGGCCCGGCGAAAGTCTCCAGGAACAGCCGACTAAGGACGAAATTTATGAGATATGCTACCACAGGTCTTGCAGTCGCTCGTTTCGTTTTTATACTGAAAAGTTGTCAAAAGACAAGAAAACAAGATCTATGCGGATGAGGAGCAACCGGTGACATATGACCGACGCTCCAGAACTCGCATTCGACGAGCAGTCGCTGCTGCCGGTGGTCGCCCAAGATGTCGACTCCGGTGAGGTGGTGATGCTCGCATACGCCTCCGAGGAAGCGGTCGAGCGGACCCGCGAGACGGGATTCGCACACTACTACTCGCGCAGCAGTGAGGAACTCTGGAAGAAGGGCGGAACCAGCGGCCATACCCAGGAGATCGAGGAGATTCGCGTCGACTGCGACGGCGACGCGCTGTTGTATCTGATCGAGCAGGAAGGCGGGGCCTGTCACACCGGTTATCACTCCTGTTTCCACAGATCGATCGACGGAGAAGTCCGGGGCGAGAAAATCTTTGACCCAGACGATGTCTACGAGTGACTCTCGGCACGAGCTGATTGCCGAGCTCGAACGCTGTGAGGAAGAACTCGACCGCCGACAGCGCCGCGTCGAGGAGTACGGCGAAGACGAACTTGCCGACCTCACCGAGGCCTACGACTCGTTCTACGAGGTACTCGACATCTACCAGGATCAGGTGACCGGCGACGACGGTGACATCCAGACCATCGTCGAGTTCCAGAGCGAGATCGACCGGGTAATGACCGCGATTCCCGACGACGTGCTCCACGCCGACATCTTCGAGGAGTGCGACGAGTATCTCCAGCAGAAGTGGTTCAGCGACTCCGACTTCGAGCACGTCTACGACCAACTCGACCCCGTCGCGGATCTGGCCGAGTGGCTCGGCGACCGCGACGAGGCACTCGACGCCTACCGCAAGGCCCGCCGAGATGTCAGGGCCCGCATCCGCGAGTGCGAGGCGGAAATCGACGACCTCGAACGACTGGCCGAACTGGCTGAGGCGGACCTCGATGCACCCATCGAACGGCTCGAAGAGCCGATCCAGGAGTACAACGACGCTGTGAAAGCAGCCTTCCGGGAGTTCAAACGGTCGGCCTCGGCCCGCGAAGTCGTCCGGTTCCTCGACGAGATGGAAGCGTACCCGCTCGTCGAGTTCGAGTCCCCACCTCGAGATGTCGCCGAGTACATCGAGGACAACCCCACGGGCGAGGAGCCGATTGCGACGATTCTCGAATACGCAGATTACTCCCGCTCGAAACTCGACCACTACGTCGACGACCCGAACAAACTCAAACACGCAATCGAGGGCCATCGGGCGTACCTGGAGGCACTCGATGGAGACCCGCTCACGATCGAGTGGCCGCCGCTGTCGGCTGAGGAACTCCGGTATCGCTGTCGGGAGTTGACCGCCGCCGTCAACCGCATCGACCCCGCTGTCGTCGAACAGCTCCGCGAGGTCGAGTCTCTCCCCCGCGAGACCGACTACGAACGCCTGCGAAACAGCGCCGTCGTCCGCCAGGAACTCAGCGCCGAGGAACGCGAACGGCTGCAGTCAGAGGCTATCGAAGACGAACTCGCCGAACTGCGCGCAGAGCGCGACCGACTGGAGGAGGCCTTAGAGAACTATCCCGAGCGGTAATCAGTCGCCAAACTCGAACAGCCAGCCGGTCAACGACGCCACACACGTCACGGCCAGCGGGAAGTGCATACTCATCAATACGAGCACCTCGTCAGTCGCCGGGCCGTCTGGCGAGAGGATGAGCCCGATATTCGGGAGAAAGGAGAGCAGCAGCGCGACGACCGCGACGCGAACGAAGAGCCTGTTTGGCTCCGACGAACGTCGCGCAACGAGCGCGTAGACGACGGTTGCCCCGTGACGCCGATAGTCGTCGACCAGAATTCGATGTCCTCCGTCGAGCCCGTCAGATCGAAGGTGAACACGGACTGGACGATTGCGAAGTTGACGAGCAGTCCGAGAACGAGTGCGACGACACCGCGTTTTGTGATCGTCACCGCGTCGAGTCCGAGCCGTCGGCAGCTGCCATATCTGACCCTTAGCCGGCTGCCAATTCAATCTATGCCACGCGGCGCGCGTCCTCGGTTACAGCGTGTCCGAGGAGTCTAGCGGTTCGTCGAGTCGCTCTTCGGCCATCTCTTCGAGCGCGTAGCGCTGGACTTTCGCCGTGGCGCTGCGCGGCAGTTCGTCGACGAAGAAGACTCGTCGAGGATGCGCGTACGTCGCGACGTGGTCGAGCGTGAACTCCCGGAGTTCGTCTTCGGTCACGTCTGCGCCTTCCTCGAGAACGACGAAGGCGACTGGCGCTTCGCCCTTGACCTCGTGGGGCGCAGCAGCGACACCCGCCTCGGCCACGTCGGGGTGTTCGTACAGCGCGTCCTCGACTTCTGCGGGATAGATGTTCTCTCCGCCGGCGATGATCATGTCGTCGGCCCGGTCGACGATCCAGATGTAGCCGTCTTCGTCGATGCGGGCAACGTCTTCGGTGTAGAACCAGCCGTCGTCGTCTGTGACGGCCGCAGTCTTCTCCGGTTTGTTGTAGTACCCCTCGAAGACGTGCGGGCCGCGAATCGCCAGTTCGCCGGTGGTCGCCTCCTCGTCCTCGAAGTCGATATCATCCTCGGGAACCGGAATCACGTCGTCAGTGTGGAGAATCGTCTCGCGGGTGTCCGGATCGACGATCTTGAGTTCGACGCCGGGCAGCGCTGGGCCGACACAGCCGGCTTCTTTGCTCACACCGGACACGGGTTCGACCGAGCCTGCGGGTGAGGTCTCGGTCATCCCCCAGCCCTCGACCATCGGCACGTCCCACTCGCGCATGATCGTCTGGCGCGTATCCTCCGGCAGCGGCGCGGCTGCACAGACGACGTATTCCAGCGAGGACATATCGTATTCGTCGGGGTTCTCCCGATAGACGCGGAACATCTGCGTGTAGAGTGCGGGCACGCCGGCGAACGTCGTCGCGTTGTGCTGATCGATTGCCGACAACAGCGCCTCGGGCTCGGGCTGTGGCTGGAGATTCAACTCCGCACCCGCCATGACGAACGTACTCATCAGCGCGTTCAGCGCGTAGATGTGGAACATCGGCAAGACGAGTACCAGCGTGTCGTCGGGGTCGATTCCCAGTCCGCTCTTGTCGTAACTCTCCTGTGTCGACAGCAGATTCCGGTGTGAGAGCATGACGCCCTTGGGCTTGCCGGTCGTCCCGCTCGTGTACGGCTGGGCCGCGATGTCGCCGAAATCCCGGTCGACGACTTCGAACTCGCTGTCGGCATCCTCCATTACGTGCGAGTAGTTGACGATTCCCTTCTCCTCGTCGCTCATGCCGGGAATGATGAGCGTCTCGACACCGGCGGCTTCGGCGAGTTGCTGGACTTCTTCGGCGACGTACGGCGAGCCGACGAGTACGTCGATACCCGCATCCTGGACGACGTAGCCCAGCGTTTCGGGATCCATCCGCAGGTTCAGCGGCGTCGCGACAGCACCGGCTTTGATCGTCGCGAAATAGGAAATCGGGAACCGCGGCGTGTTCGGGATGAACAGCCCAACTCTGTCCCCCGGTTCGACCCCCTGATCGATGAGCACGTTCGCGAACTTGTTCGACTCTTCTTCGAGTTCCGCGAAACTCGTCTCCTGGCCCATGAACGTGAACGCCGTCTTGTCTGTATATCGGTCTGCAGCCATTCGCGGGAGCACCCCCATGTGCTCGACCCGCTCTCCCTCGTAGTATTCCATGGTCTGAACACACATACCGCGCAACATGGTATAAAACTTCATGCCAACGCTCCCACTCATCGCCTGCCTGCTGTCGGTCCGGCGCGACAGTCCGGCCGACAACGGCGGTGATCACACGACGACGAGAAACGACACCAGCAGAAACACCGTCGCCATCGCCGCGAATCCACCGACGATGTACTCGTAGGTATCGTACTGGTGGCGGTTCAGCGACGGGGGTGCCGACCGCAACTGATCGACGCCGACCCCAACGACGACGACACCGATGAGGCCGACACAGAGTGCCCCCACGCCGGCGAGATTCAGTCGCAGGGAGTTGACGAAGATGAACGCCAACACGCCGTGAAAGAGCGTCACGACCCCACAGTAGATCACCGCGTACGCCGTGAATTTTGCGGGAGGTACACCGAGACTGTCCAATCCGAGCTGTCGGGCTGTTCCCATGTTGTGTGTAGACAGATCTCTACTTTATGTGTGAGGGTCAGCGCGAAAGGCGTTAGTGTCCACCGTCCTACCTCCTGATATGGCGAAAGAACCGTGCGATGGTTGTGGGCGGCCGGTCAACATCGGCGGCGGCATTGCCAACATCTGGACGCTCGAGACCAAACCCACCGAGGGGATGACAGTCGAACTCGCCGACGGGACCGAACATTTCCTCTGTTACGAGTGTATGGAAGCGCTCCCTGACGAGCGAGAAGTGACTGCAGACGATATCGACGCGCTCGACCGCTAGGCACGTTCGAGCGTGATTCTGAAGTCGGCTCCGCCGTATTCGCTGTCCTGCACTGTAATCTCACCGCCGTAGGATTCGACCAGCGTTCTGGCGAGGCCGAGGCCAAAGCCTGTCCCTTCGCTTTCCGGGCCTTTCTGTCCCATCTCGAAGATTTCATCACGGATCTCCTCGGCGACGCCCTTGCCATCGTCGGCCATCCCGACGACGACTGTTTCGGGTGTGGGTTCGCCGGCATAGAGTCGAACTGTGACTGGTTCGTCGTTGTGGACGGCGGCGTTCGAGAGGATATTGGTGAACACTGAGTCGATCAGATCACCCACGTAGGCCTCGACCTCGAAGGCCTCGGGATCGTACTCGACGGTCAACTCCTCGAATTTCGTATCGACATTTTCGACGACCTCGGTGAGAATCGGTTCGAGATTCCTGGCTTCTGGCCGGCCCTTCTCTTCTTTGAGCATCTTGACCGTATCGCCGACGTTGTCGATCAATTCCGCAGCACTGCGGGCCGTCCGGTGGATCTTCTCGGCGTACTCGCCGGCCTGGTCGTCGTCGTCGACCATCGAACTGACCGCGTCCGAAAAGCCGGTGATCACCTGCAGATCGTTACCGAGGTCGTGTCGCAGCAGTCGGTCGTAGACCTCGACCATCTCCTTTCGTTTCGCCAGATCGTTGCGCGCCCGTTCGAGGCGTTCGCGCGACCGGATGTTGACGATTGCCGTCGCGACGTGTTCGGCAAGATAGTCGACCGGCCGGACGTGATACTCCTCGATCCGGTCGAGTGAACCCCAGTGCAAGAGCAGTATTGCGCCGGAATCACCCATCTCGTCGGAGTAGACTGTCGGTGCTGCAATCGTCACCCCGCCGAACTCGCCTTCCGCGTACTCTGCGGGGTCGACGACGGTCACGTCCTCGTCGTAGCCGACTTCCGTGCCGTCTTCGGCACAGATGGTCACGGTCCCGGTTTCGTAGGCTGTCCGGGCGAGTGAGCCGGGGTCGTCACCGATCGCCAGTTCGGAGCGCATGCTCCCCAGCACGCGGAGGTCGTCGTCGCGGCGAATCTCTACGACGGTCGGTGACGGATGCCCATCGATGAAATGCGGGGCCGCCTCCAGCGTCATGTTTGCGACTTCTTCGACCGACTCGAGATGGTAGATCTCCCGGCTATATTTGACGATTCGGCCGGCCGTCTTGACTGTCCGCTCGCGGGCCGTCCGGTCGTCAGATTGTTGATCTGGTGGCATTCTCCCTTAGGTCCCCACTTCTGATTGGAACTCGCAGTGGACGCAAAAAATGGTTTCGCCGCGTTACAGCATTTGATTATTCCAGCCGATACCGAAGCAGTGCGGCGATTCCGCCGAGATTCGAGAGCTGTTGGCCGGGGTCGAAATCGCTCGAAAAGACGGTCACTTCCCCACCTTTCTGCTCGGTCGTCTCGATGACGTGGTCGACGTCGATAGCCCAGTCACCCTCGCCGGCGCGCTGCTCGCGCAGGTCGCTATCCAACACGAGCAACTGCTCGATTGCGCCATACTCTGCGGCCTTCTCGACTTCTTCGGGGCCGTAGGCGACCTTCGAACCCTCGGCGATCCGATCCATCAGTTTATCGATGTAATCTGACTCCTCGGCGATCCGGGTCTCCTTCTGCACGTCCTCGACCGCTCCACGCTTGAGCACCTCGTGGACGCCCCGATCACCGACGGCCGACGTGTCGACGGTCGTGATCCGGTCGGTCAGGTCCTGACTGTTCTCCTCGATGTACTCCAGCGCATCCTGTTTGGTGAAGCCAGGTCCGGCGAGGATGATCGCCTCCACGTCCTGCCGTTTGAGAATGTCCGTCAGCTCCTGAAAGAGCTCCGAGCGGGGTTGCGCGTACTCGCCTTTGCCGGTCGGGGCGGTGATCGACGCTCGCTCTTCGGTACCGTACTGGGCGACCGTGTGGACGTAGGCCTGTCCTTCCTCGACGGTGGCGATGGCGATGTCGGGGTTGTCCGTCGCCTCCACCGCTTCTTCGATCCGGTCGCGCTGGTCCGGTTTGAAGCGTTTGGTAACGTCGAGTTCGGTGTGTTCCTCGACGTTCAGCGTGTGGTGGTGGCCGAGTTGATCCTCTCGTGAGCAGTCGACGATCTCGCCCCCGACTCGCAAGCGGTTGGCGAAGCGGGCGAACTCGACATCCTCGACGGTGATCGCGGCCCAGATGTGTTCACGCTCGCCGCCGGTATCGCGAAGCTGTTCGTCGTTTCGCTGGATCCGGCGGGTGGTATCGCCCGAGACTGTATCGCCGGGCTCGATGACGTGTGAGAGATGCCAGAGATCGTCGAGACTTTCGGGAACGAGTGTCAGCCGTTCCCGGCCGCCCTCGACCTGCTCCGAATCGGCAATGCGCATACCTGTGGTTCGGTCGGCGGGCGATAAGTGGCTGGTGATTGTCCCTGCCGAGCCGTGTCGCTGAAGCCCACTCGCCTCCTTCTCCCGCCCGATGGACCAGCAGACACTCGATCATCTCCGCGCCGATCCGGCGCTCGAACCGTACGTCCGGGAGTTCGGCCCGCTCGAACTCGACCCCGCCGAAGACACCTTCGAGCGGCTGATCGTCTCCCTGCTCCGCCAGCAGGTGTCGATGGATGCCGCCGCGGCGATCCAAGAACGCCTCTTCGACGCCGTCGAGGTAACTCCTGCCGGGATTCTTGCCGCGGGGGCGGCCACCCTTCAGGATGCCGGCCTCTCCGAAGCGAAAACCGAGTACGTCCGGGCGGTCGCTGAGGCCTACCAGCGGGAGGGGTACGACCGACAGTATTTCGCGGCACTGGGCGACGAGGCGGTGGTCGACGAACTCACGGCGATCCACGGCGTCGGTCCGTGGACGGCAAAGATGTTCCTGATAGGGTGCTGATGTAATCAATAATTTTCAAAACTTATTCCGCCTGTGTGATAGCCACAGTCTTGACAAAAATCACATACCCAGAGCGCCCAAGATTCCTCCTACACCAACAATCAACGCACCAACGATGTTCATGCTGAGGCCACCGATATCCGTCGTTATTGGCTGACCGACGAGCAGGATAACGATAACAACACCTGCCACTGCTAATGGCATCGGATCGAATCCACCGCTACTACCCTCGTTAGTTCCACTACTACCACCACTCACGTCGCCGAATCGTAGGTCATCATCATCAGACATTGTTACCAATTACTCGGTTTTCCCGCCGCATACCACTCAAGTATTTCTGTTGCTTCGTATCGTGCGACAAGTTGAATAAGGTCACCTCCGTCGAGACACTTCACGTCTAACCGTTCGGCCAATTCCTCGGCGTTACTGGTGAATGAACTTGTCGTGACGACTGTTACGCCTTCCACGTCCTGCCACTGTTGCCGAAGTGCTGAATACTGCTGAACGTCTCGACTGGTGATCTTGTTCCCCTCAGCATATCGCTTGCACTGAACCGCTGTCTTTGGACCACCGTCAGGTGGTTGGCCGATGACATCAAGGCCTTTGTCTGGTCCCTTGTCCATTACCTCGGTCTGCCACCCTTGACACTCTTGCCAAACGTCAGCAATAAACTGCTCAAACTGCCTCGGAGTGAGGCTCCGCATCTCCGACAGTAACTCAGAAGATGCCAAACCCATTGTCTTCGTTCCAGTCTGGCCGATATTCGTTGAGTGTCTCTTTGACGTACGACTCTGAGCAATCGCAATTCGCTGAGATCTGCTTTGGATTGCTCACTCCCATGTCATATTGGTTGATGATGCAGTCTTGGAGTTTTGTGGTATCGTCATCATGACCACCGAACATGATTTTTGCAAACAAGGCAGATGATATAAAACTAACTTTCAACTGAATTGTTAACTAATGAAACATCAAATCATACGGCAAAACGGGGGGGTATCACGATTAGGCACAGGGGGACCCCCCATGCGAAGCAGGGAGGGGTTCTAATTCGACAGACGGGACGCAAATAAATCAGGTACTACAGGCAGTGGGAAGTTCTTCGGAGCCTACGGCTCGGGAGGACACGGACTGCCGACGATGTACTCTTCAACGGGTGGGATGGACCACTGTGCTGTATATAATCAACAATCATTAAGAATTGGGTCATGGTTTCGCGTGCACATAACGCGCGTAGAATTGATGGAGTTCCACGTTAATAATGTAGTTCTACCGTAACAATGTTGCTCCGGACCGCGCACGTGTCGCGCAACGTTACGAACGTGGCGACTCCGTCACACTGATCGCTCTACTCAACGAGCAGGGCACAGTAACGAAGATACTATCACAATTCGTGTACTATATGACAGACTGAGATGAACGTACTTTCTCCGTATCTTGTGACTGTCGCTCTAAGGTCACTCAGGTAAACGTGAGGGGCATCATATGAGTCTTCAGTGGCTTCCGAGGGGATTCCATCGTATTGAGTACGGAACCTCTTAGAATGGTATGCCACGGCCATTGTCGTGGTGAGAATATACAGACTGCCTTCGGGTGGTTCAGTCGAATTGCTGAGTAACGATAGATCGAACAACCGCACTCTTGCTATTCAGATCAGTAGCGGGGCTATTGGCTATCTCCTCGACATGGTCGGCGACATCCTCGGGGAGTCGTGTAGGGACTGGGGTAGTGGACATACGGTAACTGTACGATTTTCCTAGATAAATATCTTCGGTTACTCAGTCTGACAAAGAGCCTACGACGGTGTCCTACGCAGTCAAACCCCACCTTGAGAGCAGTGAAACAGGGTTGCAGATCAGACTTACTAACTGAACAGTTCCACAACTCTTTCTTCTGTCTCCTCGGAGTAGAACTCCTCCGTGGTCTTCGCTTTGGAATGACCGAGTTGTGCCTTGATATCATCCAGAGTACGTCCTTCCTCGTTTCGGTAATACATAGCACATGAGTGTCGGAAGATATGGGGCGTGACTCGCTTGTAACTCCGACCGTCGACCGACTCACGGTTTGACTCTTGAATACCCATGTTTTCGGCTGCTTCGTTGATGATGTCGTTAACTCGGCTTTGCGTGAGTTCGCCTTTCCGACCGATGAACAGAGCGTCAGTGTCGAAAGAACACTTGTATCGGAGTCGTCCCTTGCGGCACCAGTCGTACAACAGTGGATTCAATTCTTTGCTCTTGTAGCCAACCACATCGACACTATCTGACTTACTCCGATACACCTGTATCTTTGGCACATCGGGGAACACATCGGAATTCGGGCCGTCGAGAGAACCGTCATCACCAATAGTGACGTTCAGTACTTCGGAAACACGGCACCCAGTCCAGAACATCAATTTTACAAGAAGTTCGTTTCGATCCCGTGGTTCTGGAACGTGGTCCTCGGCAAGCTCGTACACTTCGGCTTTGGTCAGGTGGTCCTTCGGACCGCTATCATGCTTTTTTCTCTCGTCAGTCGACTGACCTGCTTTGGCTTTGTCCTTGACGACTCCTCTGCTGATCCGTCCAACTGGGTTTTCTTCGATTTCGTTCGACTCGTACAGGTGATTAAACGTCGCCGAGACGCTACTCCATTTACTGTTCGTGATTGTATTCGGAGCATATCCTTCATCAACGAGGTGATTCACGTATCGTAGAACGTCGCGCCCACTGACATTTTTGCACTCAGTAACGTCTCGATTCTCTCGAACCCACTGCTCGAAGTTTTCGAGTTCCCGCCTACGCTTTCTGATCGTGTTCTCAGATACGTCACCACTACCACTGTGTTGTCCTGTCTCCAAGTCCAGTAAATACTCCTCAAACTCTGGAAACATCTATTGTCCCCCCGTCAAGCGGTAGTAGTCACCAGGACCGTGCGACGGCGTCTCGATGTACGACAAGTTCTCCTCAAGGTACTCGAAGGCTTGAATAACCTCACCACGGCTCGCCTCTGGGCAGTGTCTCTGTCTGAATTTATTCCAGTCACGGGCCGTTTCCTTCTCTCCCTCCTCGAACCAGTCACGATGAACTTCCTCGATCTCCCCAGCCAAGTCGTTGGCCAGATCAATGACGCCTTCGGGATACTGTCTCTCAATCGCTTGCTCTTGGACTATTTCAAAGTCGTCACTGAGGTCCTCCATTTGCCGTTGTAGTGTCTGCTGCAACTCGTTCAGTTCGTCCATACGGCTCTCAATCTCCTCGGGAACGTCCTGACCCCCGTCCCTCATCATCTTCTCGTTGACTGCTTGACGGAGCAATTCGCTCCAACTCTCACACTCCGATTCTTCGAGGTAATCACTCCAACGTGCCTTAGTCGATTCATCAACGTTGGTGCCGACGTGTGGCATACTTCACTGTTCATAGGCCAGATTAAAAATAGTTTTGTATGTTAGATGTAGATGTTCCTGATGTTCGGCCTCGGCCGACCCGACGTGTTTCCCGTCGAGGATCTGGGGATCCGTCGTGGGATCGAACTCGTCTGTGATCGGGAGATAACTCGCGGTGAGATGCGCCAGCGTGCCGAGCAGTGGGCACCGTACCGCTCGTACGCGTCGCTGTATCTCTGGCGAGCGTACGAGGAATGACCAAACCTTGATACCCGGCGGCGAAAAAGGACAGATATCCGTGCCGTCGGCAGGACTGGGAGCATGAGCAGGTACGAGACTTTCATCGAGGACGGGACGATCTACGTCGGCAACCCAGACGGATCGCTCGAAGTCGGCGACCTCGACACCGCAATCGACGTCGTCGGTGGCCCCTCCTGGACGATCACCTATTCTGAAGACCTCAAAGAACGACATCCCGAAATCGACACCTCCGACGAGGGGCTGACCGTCGACGTGGCCGATATGATCAACGCGATGACCCACTCCGAGCAGTTCGTCGAGACGCTGTCGGCCCAACCCGCCGAGGCCAGCGACGACGACATCTCCCCGCGACTCGGTCTGTTCGTCGGCAAACTGCTGGAAAACCTCGACAGCGGCGTCGCCTGACCGTTCTCCGGGTCGTCGAACCCGTCTCTGTCCGCAGGCCGTACGCATCTGGCAACTGAATGGGAAAAGAGCTAAATCGAAATCTATTGAATATCCGGTATGAATGAGGCTGACCGTCGGACAGTTCTCCGCGCTGGCGGGGCGGTTCTCGCTGGCTCCGCAATCGCTGGCTGTCTCGACGATACCGATTCCGGAGACAACGAGGAAAACGACGGCGAGCAAAACGAGACTGAGGACGGATCCCAGAACCAGACGGACGGCACCGAACCCGAGGAACCGACGGAAGAATCGCTACGTATTCAGAACGTTACGTTCCTGGCGGGCCAGCCCCGCGGCTACCGGGACTTCGAGACCGTCCAGAACGCAACGTACGGCGTGACGGACCGGATCCGCGTCTATTTCGAGCCGACCGGTTTCGGGACCGAACCGGCCAGTGATGGAGATGTCAGCGTCGATCTCATCACGTCGATTTCGATCACCGATTCCGCGGGCACAGAGGTCTACAGCAACGACGACGTTCTCCGCCAGACATTCTCGGAGGAGGACGAAGACGAGTACTTCGCATTCTGGGATGTGAGTCTCCCGCCGGAATCCGATGCCGGGGAGTACACGGTGACACTCACAGTCGAGGATCAGATCCGCGGCCAGACTGCCGAGACGACTGCTACGTTCACCGCCGAACCGGTTGACGAACTCGCCATCGAGAACGTGACGTTTCTGGACGGACAGCCTCGAGGGTACCGTGATTTCGACACTGTGCCAGGACAGACTTACGCGGTCACCGACCCGATCCACATCTACTTCGAGCCGACTGGATTCGGCACAGAGGAGGCCGACAGCGGGGACCTTGGCCTCGACATGATCACGTCCCTCGTGATCACTGACAGCCGTGGGACAGAGGTGTACAACAACAGCGACATTCTCCGGCAATCGCTCACCGAAGATCAGGTCGACGAGTACTTCGCGTTCTGGGGAGCGACCCTCCCGCCGGGAACTGAACCCGGCGAATACAACGCGAGGATCACGCTCGAAGACCAGATTAGTGGCCAGACCACCGAAACGACTGCTACATTCACGCTCGAAGAAGCCGAGTACTCCAGCTACGCCCAGCAGTTCCTCGACACGATCCGGTCGGAACTGGAGATCACCGTCACCGGGTTCGCGGAACGAGACGTTGTCAACCTCCGATACACCAGTTCCTTCGAGATTTCGACCGAGAACGCCAGAAATCAGATCGGCTACATCGCGGGCGTCTACGCCGGTGTGATCGATCAGGGCTGGTCCACCGAACGCCTCATCGGCACCGTCACCGACGCGAACGACGACCGGTATCGGTTCGAGGCCGACAGTGAGTCCGCTCAGGCGTTCATGAACGACCAGATCACGGCCGACGAGTTCGCGGCTGAGGTCCTGAACTCGCTCGAAGAACTGTAAACGCACAGTCACGGCAAAACAGTATAGTGCTCTGGCCCGTTTCAGTCGAACATGAGCGGGGAGGACGATTCAGTCTCTGTATCGCTCCCGGACACACTCGCCGACCGACTCGATACGCTGATCGAGGAGGATGTCTTCGCGTCCCGCGACGACGCGTTACGCTACGGCGCTCGACTGGTCGTCCGCGAGGAAACAGCGCGCGAGGATGCGGTGGTCGAACCCAGCGATCCGGATCCACCCGCAGACGACAGCCCACCCGGTCGAGCGGGCGGCGGCGGACGGAGCGCTCAGGAGTAAGCCACCCGTCCATTCTTGTCTCTGGAGTCAAACCAGCGGTATGGACACTGCTGTCGTCTGGTTCCGGGACGATCTGCGCATCACAGACAACCCGGTGCTCGCTGACGCGGTCGACCGCGCGGATACGGTGCTCCCGGCCTACGTCGTCGACCCGCGCCGCCGCGGCGACTCCGAGTACGGACCCGCGAAACTCGGCGGACACCGCGCCCGCTTTCGCCGCGAGAGTCTACTGGATCTCCGAGACTCCCTTCGCGAACGCGGCGGCGAGTTGGTGGTCGAGGAGGGCCGGGCCGAATCGGTTCTCCCCACTCTCGCCGCCGAGTACGACGCCGACGCTGTCTTCGCACAGACCAAACCCGCGACCGAAGAACTCGAACGCGAACACGCGGTTCGCGAGAGTCTGCCCGCGGATGTCGAACTTGAGCGGCGCTGGACACACACGCTCTATCACATCAACGACCTCCCGACTCCCTACGACCAGATCAACGATACGTTCACGCCCTGGCGCAAGGAGGTCGAACAGGGAACGGAGGTCCGGAGCCCACTCTCTGCTCCCGAGAAGATCCCCGCACCGGAATCCGTCGAGTCCGGTCCGATTCCGACCGTCGGCGAACTCGCGGGATCCGAGACGGCCGACACGCTCGACGGACCCGACGACCGGGCGGTCCTGCCGTTCGAGGGCGGCGAGACGGCGGGCAAAGAGCGACTTGAATCGTACTTCTGGGAAGGTGATCATCTTCGGGAGTACAAAGAGACCAGAAACGGCATGCTCGGGGCCGATTACTCCTCGAAGTTCTCGCCGTATCTCGCGGCTGGCTGTCTCTCGCCGCGGTGGATTCACCGCGAAGTCGAACGATACGAGGAGCAGCGAGTCTCGAACGAGGACACTTACTGGCTGCTCTTCGAGTTGGCCTGGCGGGACTTCTTCCAGTTCCAGTTCGTCAAACACGGTCGCGACTTTTTCCTGCCTGGCGGCATCCGCGGCGTCGACAAGGACTGGCAGCACGACCGCGAGCAGTTCCAGCGATGGGCCGACGGCGAGACCGGTCTGCCCTTCGTCGATGCGAACATGCGCGAACTCAACCGGACTGGCTACATGTCGAATCGGGGCCGCCAGAACGTCGCCTCGTTTCTCGTCGATGCTCTGAAAATCGACTGGCGGTGGGGCGCGGCCTACTTCGAGGAACAACTGATCGATTACGACGTGGCCTCGAACTGGGGCAACTGGGCGTATCAGGGCGGCGTCGGCAACGACTCGCGGGACAACCACTTTAACGTGCTCTCACAGGCAGAGCGCTACGACGGCAACGCGGAGTACGTCCGGACATGGCTGCCCGAACTGGCCGAGTTGCCGCCGGAGTACGCCCACCGACCGTGGCGCATGGGCGAGACCGAACAGGCCGACCACGGCGTCGAACTCGGCATCGAGTACCCGCGGCCGATGATCGACTTCGAGGATCGGTACGCGGAACTCGGTCGCCAGTGAGGCTCAGATTTCGTCGAGAACCGGGACTGGTCTGTCGAGTTCGTTCGCCGCGTAGGCACCGAGAAAGCCGCCGGCGATAGACGCGCCGATGGTGTACAACCCGACGCTGAGGAATATCAGGACGACGATGCCGCTGAACAGCGGCGGCGCGCCACCGAGGGCGATGACGCCCAAGATCAGGTACATGATGAGGAAAAACGGCGCGAACATCACCACGCCCGCAACGCCGCCGACAAATGCACCGTCGGCCTCAGTTCCGCCGCGCAGATAGCCAGCGACGAGCCCCCCGAGCACCGTCGAAAACGGAATAAAGGAGAAGACGAGACTCGTGAGCACGCCTGCGAGGACGCTCAGGAAGATCCCGGCTTTTCGTCGTGGCTGTCCGGCCGGCGCTCGACTCCTGCTGTTCGTGGCCATACTGATATCTGATCGGCGATGGGTAAAAAGTCCGGAGATGGTCACATCCGGCTGAAACGGCGTGTTGTCTCTCCACAAAGTATACACGACTCGTTGCTGAACACGCTCGTATCACTTCACTATTTGATTCCACTCAGCATGTGTCCACCTGATAACGAGACGCGTCCCTCCCGCGACGACGGCCCGAGACAACTCCGCACGGCCGTCGGTCCGCTCTGGCAGCGCATCCGCGCCCGGTTCACGGTCGACACCAGGGCCATCGCTGCCTATCGAATCGCGCTCGCCTCGCTGCTCCTCCTCGATCTCTTTCGGCGCTCCCGGTATCTCGAACGGTTCTATACGGATCAGGGCGTGTACCCGCGTGCCGCCTACGAGGTGACCTACGCCCAGTACAACGGCTACTCGTTGCACGCGCTGTCCGGCGATCTCTGGTTTCAACAACTACTCTTTGTCGTCGCTGCTATCGTCGCTGTCGTCTTCCTGCTCGGATACAGGAGCCGACTCACCGGGGCCGTTTCGTTTCTCCTGTTGCTCTCGCTGCACGCCCGAAATCCGGCCGTGCTCAACGGCGGCGACGGACTGTTTCGGATTCTGCTCTTTCTGTCGCTTCTCGCACCGCTGGGTGAACGCTGGTCGGTCGACGCACTCAGGCGCGGGGAGGCCCGCGAACAGGTCTGTACGTTCGGCACGGCTGCGGTTTTGCTCCAGCCGGTCGTCGTCTTCACTGCAAACGCCATCCTGAAACACGACGGCGAGCACTGGTACGCCGGCGATGCGCTCGAAGTTGCCCTGCTCAACGACTCGATGCGATTTCATCTCGGCAACGTCATCGTCGAATACCCGGCGCTCATGACGGCGCTCAACTACATGTGGGTGGCCCTGCTCGCCGGGTCGGCGCTGTTCTTGCTCGGAACGGTCGGGCGGAGTCGAGCACTCGCTGCGCTCGGCTATCTCGGCGTTTTCTTCGGCATGTCGACAGCGATGGCTGTCGGCCTCTTTCCGTTCATCTTGATGAGTTCCATCCTCCCCTTTCTCACCACGCCATTCTGGGACACGCTCGGGCGTCTCGTCCCTGCTCGCTGGCGCGACCGAATTCCCGACCGCGACCGGTTCGGGCCGCTGGCAACGCCGCCGATCGAACGCCGACTCCTCGATAGGCTCGACCCGAAGAATCGACTCGTCGTGACCGAATTCGCTCGCTCGCTGCTGACCGCGGTTGGCTTTCTGACCGTGGTCTGGATGCTGTTGTTCGCCGCGAGTGACGTGACCGATCGCGACGTTCCCGACGCGATCGATTCTGCGCATCTCGACCAACAGGAGTGGGGGCTCTACGCGCCGGATCCCTCCGAAGGGTACGACTGGTACGTGACCGAAGCCGAACTCGCCGACGGGCAGTCAATCGACGTTTCTGATGGCGGCGCTGTCGAGTTCGACCGGCCGCCGGACGCGACGGCCGCGTACGAGAGCTACTACCACCGGAAGTTCATGAACCTCGTCGAACAGTCAGCCGACGACGAGGCCAGCCCCGTGGTCGCTCGCTCGTACGGGGAGTGGGCCTGCCGGCAGGCGGCGGCCGGGAACGACGAGCCAGTCAAGCGGGTGATCGTCCACCGCCTCTATCAGTGGAGTCCACTCGACGGCTCTTACGACGAGCCAAACCGATGGACGATCATCGAACACGACTGCTAGCCTCCTGAGACTACAGTTCTCGGACTGTCGCCAGCACGTCACCGAGGGCAGGAGCGTCGAAGACCTCTCGCCCGGTGTACTCGTTCGTCCCGGCACAGTAGAGATCCCGAGCGGTCTGGATAACCTCGTCGTCGAGCGGTTCGGGCTGGCGTTCACAGAGGGATTTCCAGTCGGCGACGCCCTCCTCGTCGGCCCGTGATTTCGCGGTGCTGACGGCCTCGACCCACTCTGGTTGGGTGCGCTTGTGGTACTGCCGGATCACTTCCTTCGAGATCTGCTGGCCCTCACGGGAGAAGCGGTTCTCGTCGAAGGTACCCACCACGTCGGCGACGCGGATCTCTCCCTCGTAGTAGAGACACTCGATCTTGCCGTCCTGATGGTCGAGACCGGCGTCGGCGGCCTGTTCTGTAACGATCCGATTCACTTCCTGTGCGACCGATTCGAGATCGTCGACCGCCGCCAGCCCGGCGATATCGGCGGCTTCCTCCCGGTCGAGATATCGGTCCTGTTTCTCGTACTTCGTCGAGAACTCGACGATTGGCTCGGGGAGATCGACTGGCTCGTCGGGCCATTCTTCCATCGAGAGGCCGTGATCTGTGGGGTCCGAACGCTTGCGCAGCGAGGAACCGACGGGGACGCGATTACGGAAGACGATTTCGAGTGGAATCAGATAGTGGTCGTCGACGGCGTCGTAGTAGGCGTCGTAATCATAGCTTCCGCCCTCGAAGGGCAGGTCGGGAACCATCGTCAGATCGATGGCCATCTCCGTCGGCGCGTCGTCGCGGTCGAGTGCGGTCTCCAACGCAACCACATCACCGTCGGAGACGACGCCGCGGTAGTGCGTCGGGATTTCCTCAGATTCGAGCAACTCGAAGTTGAACGCGCCCATCGCACAGAGTGACGCCCCCTTATCGGGAATCTGGTCGGGCATCTTCCCCCAGTCGAACACGGAGTAATCGTCGGTGAATTCGAAGACTCCCCGGCCGAGTTCCGCGCGAGTAGCCTCGTCCTCGATCCGGAAGTTCTTGACACTCGTCATTGGGCGTCCGTACTCGGGCGGTGGTTAAGATAGTTGTAGTTTCGGGCTCCGTCTCAACTGCGGAGCCGGACCGACACCGGCCGCTTTTATAGAGTGGCCGGACAAGAGCCAGACAGATGATCGAACTGGCGGTCGCGATTGCGGTGGTCGTCGTCACCACGGCAGCCATCTGGATCGGCAGCGGCTGGCTCGAAGACGCGAGTGCCCGCCTCGCGACCTACTACCAGCTTCCACCGGTCGTTCAGGGCGGCATAATCGCTGCCGCTGGATCGAGCTTTCCCGAACTGGCGAGTGTCGTCTTCGCCGCCCTCGCGGGTTCCTTCGGGCTTGGTGTCGGCGCAATCGTCGGTTCGGCGATTTTCAACGTCCTCGTGATCCCTGCACTCGCCGTGCTGGTCCCGGGCCGAGATATGAATTCGACGCGGACGCTCGTGCACAAGGAGACACTGTTCTATCTGCTCGCGGTCGTCGTCCTCTTTTTGACCTTCGCGCTCGCGCTGATCTACAACCCGATCGACGGCACGCTCTCGGGACAACTGACTCGCCCGCTGGCTGCCGCACCCCTTCTCGTCTACGTACTGTATCTCTTCTTGCAGTGGCAGGACACCGTCGATTACACCGAGACACCGCCGACCAGCGGAATCGAGCCACGCAAGGAGTGGGGCTGGCTTTTAGCCGGGTTGCTCGTCATCCTCGTTTCCGTCGAACGGCTCGTCGATTCCGTCATCTATCTCGGCGAAGTTGCGGACACGCCGGATTTCCTCTGGGGGGTAACCATCGTCGCGGCGGCGACCAGCCTCCCCGACACGCTGGTCAGCATCCAGGCCGCCGACAGCGAGGACCACGTCGCCAGCATCGCCAACGTCGTCGGCTCGAATATCTTCGATCTGCTCGTCGTCATCCCCTTCGGTATCCTCCTGCTCGGGGCCGCACCGATCGATTTCGGCATCGCCGCACCGATGATGGGCTGTCTGATCGCGGCGACGGTTCTGCTCTTCGTGACTCTGCGGACCGGACTTCTGCTCACGAGTCGAGAGGCGTATCTTCTGCTCGGGGCGTACGCGCTCTTTGTCGTCTGGGTTTTCGCCGAAGCGGTCGCGCTGGTTAGCTTGCTCCCGAACTGATCGGCGGCCTCGACAATCACGACGTGGCCGACACACTGGTATCCTGGTGTGAGTTTGCCGCTGTCGGCATCGTCATCGCCACCGTCGTTCCGCGAGGCGTGTTCTCGGTAATCGAGAGCGTCCCACCGATCTGTGTCACTCCCCAATGGACTGCCCACAGCCCCAGGCCGCTGCCGTGTTCCAGTTGGTCCTCACCCCCGGAGTCGAGAACGGCCCGCTCGTGTTCCGGGACGCCCGGTCCGTTGTCAGAGACGGCGATCACCGCAGAACCGTCTCGGGACTGCTCGACCGAGACAACGACGAACGGTTCCGAAGTGTCGTTGTGTTTCGCCGCGTTTTCGACGAGTTCGGTGAGGACGGTTTCGAGGACTCGCTCGCTGGCGGCCACCGTCGCGTCTGCAGGCACCGCCGTTGTTAGCTCGACACCCGGATACGCCGAGCCGATATCGTCGATAACGCGCTGAACGATGGGCTCGACATCGACCGCTCGCTGGCTTCCGGTCGCAGCCATCATACTTTCAATATCGCGGGCACTCTCGGCGACGCCGACCAGATCCCGCGTCGTCTCGATGATCGCTTGTGCGGAGTCTTCGCCACCGTCACCCTCGCTGATGAGCTGTGCCCGACCGATGATACTCGTCGCGTCGTTCCGAAGGTTGTGTCGCAGGACTCGATTGAGGACTTCGAGACGCTGCTCGCGGTTCTGTCGTCGTGTCACGTCCCGGAGGACGTACACCGTCCCGCGGGTCGTTCCGCCGTTTCTCACCGGCGAACGGGTGACGGCGAACTGCCGGGTCCCGTCTGTCGTCTCGATTTCGACCGGCGACTCCGTATCCAGTTCCGATTCCTGGCGTCCGACGACCGCCGGCAGGGGCTGACCGACCGACTCGGCTGCGGTCATCCCGAATATCTCGCGAGCTACCGCGTTCAGCCGAAGAACTCGACCCTCGGCGTCGGTGATGATCACGGCATCAGCCATCGAATCGAGCGCTCGTTCGGGACCGATGTTGCCGGCGGCCGGCGAGGACTCGAACAGTCGAAGTGGTCCGATGACGAGTCCGGCGACGGCAACGCTCACGAGGTAGCCGCCGGCGAGCACGCTGATCGCCGCCCCGTCGCCGTATGCGGCTCCCAGTTCGGGAACGACGAAGTTCCCGAGCCACGGCCAGCCGCCGACGAAGGCGAGCGCGGCCGCCAGCCGCGTGTCGAGGTGTTCGTATCTGAGGACGTTCACGGCGACGATTCCGACGGCAACGAGGACCAGCGCAGCCGTGTAGTACCGCCCGACACGGTCGAACGTTACCGCGGCGTCGAAGACGAGCGGCGGGAGCCCGGCGAGCAGTTCCAGCGGCGCCGCCGCTCCCGGTGTCTTTGCCGGCGTTCCGAGAATGAGCAGCAGACTGCCGACCGCTCCGGCACCGAGTGGGACGAGGACGCCAGCGGTTCTCGCTCTGGAACTGAACAGTGCAATACCGTAGTACCGACAGCTCACCGCCAGCAGCGCGACCGGGATGGTGAGGTTCGTGCCCAGCCAGATCAGCTTGTTCGCCGTTCCCGAGCCCGCGGTCACACCCAGACAGAGTGCCGTGGCGCTGAGCAGACCGAGCAGTGCCAGGAAGGGCTGCCCGACCGGACCGGTGGCCGTGCGGGCGGTCCGAACGGCCGCTCCGAGTAGTCCCACACTTGCGGCGATCAGTAGGAGCCGACTCACTGTGATGGTGGTTTCCGTCTCGACGATTCCCGCGGTGAGTGCTGTGGTTCCGATCATTGCTGGCAATTGGCTGTGAGTCCTCTCGCTGAGTCCGTCTGTATCTGTCTCTCTCTGTTCGACATACCAAGAGCTGCTCGCCGAGGTCCAAAGTGAATTTTTCAAACTGCGTGTGAACTCCGTCTAGAATTCAGCGTTGTCACCCGAATCTGGCCAGATTTATGTGATCCGGCATTTATCCCCTACAAGATGGAGAAGGCGCTGTGGTATCTAATCACCGGAACACGGGGTGGGGAGAACCGTGCTCGTATCATCCGCCTTCTTCAACAGAGACCCCACAACGCCAACCAGTTGGCCGGGAAGTTCGATATCGGGTACAACACCGTCCGACATCATCTCGACATGCTCGAAGAACACGATGTCGTCGAGCCAGGGGGCAACGACTACGGCGAACTCTACTTCTTGACCGACCAGTTCGAACACCACGAAGACGAATTCGAGACCATCATGGAGCATCTGGAATGAACACGCTCGCTATCGCTGCTGCGCTGTCTGCCCTCACCGTTCTCGTCCTGCTGGTGCTCAGCGGCATCTGGCTCCAGAGCTACCGAACGTTCGGAACACCACTCGCCCTCGGTTTGCTCGCCTTCTGTCTGGTCTTGCTCGCCGAGAATCTCGTTGCGCTGTATTTCTACTTTTTTACTATGGAGATGCTGTTCGTCGACGATCCGACCATCGGGACCCTCGTCGTCGTGATGCGAGCGCTCCAGCTAGTTGCCGTTTCCGTGTTCACCTACGTGAGCCTGGACTGACCATCACGAGCGCTCGCCGCTTGCTCGCTCGCGGACCGACCGGAAGATGCTCCCGGAGGGAAACAGCGTCACAACCGTCAGAAAGGACAAGGCGAGAAACTGCATCGCACGCAGTCCAACGACCGCGTACATCGCCCTCGTCCCGCCTGCGTAGACCATTTCCGTCGAGAGATAGGCACCGATTGCGACGAGATTTTCCATCGCCAACACACCGGCAAACAGTAACAGCCCGAGCAGGAGATTCGTCCGGAAGGTCCGGTAGTTCCGCAGCCAGACGGCCCCGAGGACGGCCAACAAGAAGAGATTGACCACGGCCAACCCGACCGCCGAACTCATCCAGAACGCCATCTGTTGTGCGCTCGACTTTGAGCTACTGCGGCCTAACTGTGTCGCTCATCGGTCGATTCCGTCGGAGGAGTGGTGGCTTTATTCACTGTCGGATCCAACAGACCGGTATGAACATACTTCTCGTCGGCGGCAGCGGCTTCATCGGCACACACCTCAGCGAGCAATTGCTCGCTCGCGATCACGACGTGACGGTGCTCTCCCGCAGTCCCGACAGCGGAACGCTTCCCGACGGCGTCGAGACAGCGATGGGTGACGTGACGGCGTACGACTCCATCGAATCGGCCTTCGAGGGGCAGGATGTGGTCTACAACCTCGTTGCGCTCTCGCCGCTGTTCGAGCCAAAGGGCGGCAACGAGATGCACGATCGACTCCACCGCGGCGGCACCGAAAACTGCGTACGCGGCGCCGAGAAACACGACATCGAGCAGTTCGTCCAACTGAGCGCGCTCGGGGCCGACCCCGACGGGCCGACCCACTACATCCGAGCCAAGGGCCGCGCCGAGGAGCACGTCCAAGACTCCGAATTGGACTGGACGATTTTCCGGCCTTCGGTGGTCTTCGGCGACGGCGGGGAGTTTCTCTCCTTCACTCGGAAACTCACGCCGCCCGTCCTCGCACCGCTGCCCGGTGGCGGCAAGACGCGTTTCCAGCCCATCTACATCGCGGATCTGGTCGAGATGCTCGCCGATAGCATCGAAGACGAGCGCCACGTCGGCGAAACGTACGAAATCGGCGGGCCAGAAGTGCTCGAACTCGCCGAGGTCGCCAAACTCACGCGACAGGCTCGCGGGCAGTCAGTCAAGATACTCCCGATTCCGATGGCCCTCGCTGGCATCGGCCTGAGCGTCGCGGGCGCGATTCCAGGCGTCCCGATGGGCCGCGATCAGTTCCGATCGTTACAGTTCGACAACACGACTACTACAAATGATATTTCTGCCTTTGATATCGAACGGTCGGAGCTAACGACGCTACCGTCGTATCTCGGCGTTGACAGGCGCTGATTCTCCGCTGTTCCGCCGCTGTCGTGGACATAACCGGCGTTCGTATCGGTTGGCCACAAGGTTGATATGCGTCAGCGAGCGGTTCGCAGTATCGATAGTTCGGGGAAAACACTTATGTGTGCGATGGTATAGTTTCGCCTAAAGCCAGACATGAAATTAGCGATGATCGGTTTCGGACAGGCGGGTGGGAAAATTGTCGATAAATTCCTCGAATACGACGAGCGGACGGGCAGCGGCATCGTTCGCTCGGCCATCGCGGTCAACACCGCGAAGGCGGATCTGATGGGGCTGGAGAACGTCCCTGAAAAAAACCGTGTCCTGATCGGTCAGGCCCGCGTGAAAGGCCACGGCGTGGGTGCGGACAACGAACTCGGTGCAGAGATCGCCGAGGAGGATATCGACGAGGTACAGGGCGCGATTGACAACATCCCCGTTCACGAGATTGATGCCTTCCTCATCGTCGCCGGTCTCGGCGGCGGAACCGGTTCCGGTGGCTCGCCGGTGCTGGCGAAACATCTCAAGCGAATCTACACGGAGCCGGTCTACGGACTGGGGATCCTGCCGGGCAGCGACGAAGGGGGGATCTACACGCTCAACGCCGCCCGATCCTTCCAGACGTTCGTCCGCGAGGTCGACAACCTCCTCGTGTTCGACAACGACTCCTGGCGGAAGACCGGTGAGTCAGTCGAAGGCGGTTACGAGGAGATCAACGACGAAATCGTTCGCCGCTTCGGTGTCCTGTTCGGGGCCGGCGAGGTCGGCAGCGGCGACAACGTCGCCGAGAGTGTCGTCGACTCCTCAGAGATCATCAACACCCTCTCCGGTGGTGGTGTCTCGACGGTCGGCTACGACGCCGAAGCTGTCGAAACCGACAGCTCCGGTGGATTGCTCTCCCGGTTCAAAGGCGACGACGACAATATCGAATCGGCAAACACGACCAACCGAATCACGTCGCTCGTCCGTAAAGCCGCCCTCGGCCGACTCACGCTGCCCTGTGAGATCGAGGGCGCAGAGCGTGCCCTGCTGGTGGTTTCTGGCCCACCGAAACACCTCAACCGGAAGGGAATCGAGCGCGGTCGGAAGTGGCTCGAAGACCAGACCGGCAGTATGGAGGTCCGCGGCGGTGACTACCCGATCAACGAGCCAAACGTCGCTGCGGCCGTGCTCCTCTCGGGTGTTCACAACGTCCCCCGGATCAAGGAACTCCAACAGATTGCCATCGAAGCACAGGAGAATATCGACGAAATCCAGGAAGAGAGCGAAGAGAATTTAGAGACCCTTGTCGAAGATGATGAAGATGAACTGGACCCACTCTTCTAAGGTCATCGTTCTAGCGGTATTGCTCGCCGTCTCCCTCGGAGCGGCCGGGACAGCAACAGCCTTCGAATTCGACGACAGCGGTGTCAACGACGAGATGGAAGTCGGCCAGCAGCAGACCGCCACCGTCGTGATGGAAGAGCCCTTCGCCGAACGGAACCCGGGCTGGACGCTCTCTGTCGACTCTGAGTTCGAGGACGCTGGCGTGACCATCACTGCGACGACGCCCACAGAGACGATTCAGCAGTCCGGTGAAGGAGAGGCAAACCTCACGCTGGACAACGAGGCTATCGATCAGGTCGAAATCGAAGTGACCGGGACCGTTCCGGAAATCGACCAGTACAGCTACGAGAACCCCGACCAAGAGAAGTTTACGGCTGTTCGTGTCTCCGACGCGGACAGCGGTGTCATCGAGACGTGGAACGTCAAGCGATACACTCCTGAGAGCCAAGAGGCTCGAAACCGGATCGACGAGGCCTCGGAGTACGCCAACGAGGACGATAATAACTTCCAGTCGGCGGTTGAACTGTACAACAGTGGCAGTTTCGAGCAGGCAACCACCGAAGCCGATTCGATCATCGAAAGCCAGGAAAGTAGCGAGCAGACCCAGACGATGCTGTTCGTCGGAGTCGGTGTCGTCGTGTTGCTGCTCCTGGTCGGCGGTGGCTACTACGTCTACAGCCAGCGCTCGCAGAACACGAACAAACTCCAGTAGGCGATGGACGTTTTCGTCCCGTTCGACCCGCGCGATCCGAACACCCGCCTTTCCTCCGTTCTTTCAGCCGATCAGCGGCGAGCCTTCGCAGACGCGATGCTCACCGATGTTCTCGACGCAATCGACGCAGCGGGCCACGAACCAAGAATCCTGAGTACCGCCGACCTCGACCGATCCCGGTCGGTTGTCGTCGACAACCGCCCGCTCACCGAAGCGGTCAACGGCGTCCTCGACTCGATGACACTGCCCGTTGCCGTCGTAATGGCCGACCTCCCGCTAGTCACGCCCGAAACGATCGACCGCCTGCTCGGGGCCGATGGGGAAGTCGTGCTCGCGCCCGGACTCGGCGGCGGAACGAACGCCTTCTGTTCACGCCATCCCGAATTTCGGGTCGACTACCACGACGGCTCCTACCGGAAACACCGCCGACAGGCAGAAGCGTCCGACCTGATCGTCAACACGGTCGATTCGTTCCGACTCGCGGTGGATATCGACGAACGAGCGGATCTCGCGGAGGTCCTGCTTCACGGGACCGGGACGGCCGCGGACTGGCTCGACGACGAGGGATTCGAGCTCGTCACGAGCGGCGGGCGGTGTACTGTACGGTGATCTGGCCGGCGCAGACGGCCGTCTGACGCGGCAAGAAACTTTTTGACCCGAGGATACGTAGTGGCTAACGCACGGGCCGACCCGTGCATGGGTACGTGTCTCGCGCCGCGCACCCGCAACCGTGCCAGGCTCCACCGCTCTTGGCGCAGTTGGCCAGCCCTACTCCCATGGCTGGCCCGTTTTCGTGACTCATTTCACTATCTGGTCCCCACACCGTACTGTGAGCGTCGACGCTATCGACATCCCCGCCGGAGCCATCGACGAACTGGTAGCCGTCCGACCGGCGGACGTCGATCCTGCCGATCATCTCTCCTTCGCCCGGAACGTCTTCGTCCCGCTGACGACCGCCTGCCGGTACACCTGTACCTACTGTACGTACTTCGACCCGCCCGGCGAGGCGTCGTTGCTCTCCCCCGAGGAGATCCGTGATATCGTCCGCGAGGGCGCGGATGCGGGCTGTACGGAAGCACTGTTCACCTTCGGCGACGACCCCGACGACCGCTACACGCAGATTTACGAGCAACTCGCCGAGTACGGCCACGAGACGATCCACAGCTATCTCGCCGAGGCCTGTGAAATCGCGCTCGACGAGGGATTGCTCCCCCACGCCAACCCCGGCGACCAAACTCGCGAGGAGATGGCCGCAGTCGCGGATCTGAACGCGAGCATGGGTGTCATGCTCGAAACGACTGCCGACGTGGCTGCCCACAGTGGCCCGCGAGTCAAGACGCCCGACCAGCGCATCCAGACCATAGAGACCGCGGGTGAACTCGGCGTCCCCTTCACGACTGGTATCCTCGTCGGCATCGGCGAAGACTGGCAGGACCGCGCGGAGAGCCTGCTTGTCATTCGTGATCTGCACGAACGCTACGGCCACATTCAGGAGGTAATCGTCCAGCCAGTCGTCGAGAACGAGCGCTGGCACGGCGGCGAACCCGACCTGGAGACGCTTCGGCGGACGGTGGCGATGGCCCGCGAGGCCCTCCCCGAGGAAATCTCCCTGCAGGTGCCACCGAATCTCGCGCCTGCCGGCGAAGTCACCGACTGTGGCATCGACGACCTCGGCGGCGTGTCGCCGGTCACCGACGACCACATCAATCCCGACTACGCGTGGCCGGCACTCGATCATCTGGAGACCATCGCCGAGGAGGCCGGCGTCCCGCTACACGAGCGGTTGCCGGTCTACGAGCGATATCTGCCGGACGACCTTCGCAGTGACTTCTTCGACGACACACCGGCCGAACCGCCGCTCGACGGCGGCGACTGGATCTCCCGGCGGATCCGCGAGGAACTCACCGCAGAGAGTGAGTCTAGCCAGCGGTATCGGGCCGTGATCGCCGGGGAGACGTACTGACACTGGTTGCGTACTCATGTGCGGTTTTTTCCTGTTCTCTCCGTAACGTATGGTATGTACCGGGATTATCTCACGCGACGAGGGTTGTTGGTGGGGATGGCCGCGACAGCAGTGACCGCACTCGCAGGCTGTACCAGCGACAGTGAGGACGAACAGCGAACAGTCGCTGTCGGATCGGACGAGACCGTCTTCGATCCAGCCGAACTCACCATCGAGGCTGGGACAACCGTCACTTTCGTCTGGGAGAGTTCGGGACACACTATCCGCGTGGACAGCCAGCCTGACGGGAGCGACTGGGCGGGCGTCGCCGAGACGAAAGAAGAGGGATACGAACACGAACACACCTTCGAAGTCACCGGCACCTACGAGTACGTCTGTGAACCGCACGAAGACCGAGAGATGACCGGGACAATCACGGTCGAAGGCTCAGACGACGATGGCGGAGGCGGCGTGTACTGATCGTCAGGGGAGGCCGCCCTCCAACCGTTCGACATCCTCTGCGTCGTGACCGACGAACATCTCTGCGTCGTGTTTTCGTTCGAGGTCTTTGAGGAATCGGAGACTCTCTAGCCAGTGCTGTCTGCTCCAGAGCAATCCGGCACCGAGGGGTTGTTCGTCGTGGTAGTTCGCTCGGGCGTAGGCCTGATCACCCGTGAGGATGACTGTTCCGTGGCCGTCGAGGTCGATTTTCGTTCCCATCAGTCCGGGTGTGTGCCCGGGCAGGTGCAGAAACTCCACGTCCTCGAAATAGGTCGACCGGTCGCGGGTAACGACCTCCCAGTTGAGATCGTGATCGAAGTCCTCGGCGACGTAGGCGAGACTTCCCTCTTCGGTCTTCGCGCTGAGATAGGCGTATTTCAGCTCTTTCTCGTGGACGAACACCGGCACGTCCGTCTCCGCGAACTGGTGGAGACTGCCGGCGTGGTCCAGATGCAGGTGTGTCTGGAAGACGTAATCGATGTCGTCGATCGCGTAGCCTACGTCGTCGAGTGCGGTTTCCAGATCACGCTCGTCGGCGTCGCGGTGCTCGAAGGTGGCGTACAACTCCGCGGGCCAGTGACCCTCGCCCGCCTCGGGATGAGAGCCGGTGTCCCAGAGAATCGTTCCCTCGGGGTGATCGATGACGAGATTGTAGACTGGTCCTTCGACCATCATCGTGTCCGGGTTCTCCTCGTCCGCTGATCCCATATTGAATCCCTCGATGAGATGATTCACGTCGGTCCGAATCGTCCCGCGGTCGACAAGTGAGATGGTTGCCTCGACCATGTGCGGCCTTCGCAAGGAGCTGTCATATACTTTGGTCCACCAGCACGGTCGTTCGGCCACCCGGTTTTTTTGCTGCCCCCATGAATAGTACCACCAGAGACTGTGATATGAATCCACAACACACGACGGTATCCCGACAGGCGAGACACGGAGTACGGAGGGGACAGTATGCGCGGTGACCGACTCGACGCGTACCACTTCTACGAGAATTCCTACGAGGGTTACGACGATCTTCGGGACTCTTTCGAGTGGGAGGTTCCCGAGCAATTCAACATGGCGTGGTACGTCTGCGACCGGTGGGCCGACGACAAGAGCCGTGTTGCCGTCTTCGGCGAACACGAATCCGGCGAGCGCGAGACCTACACCTTCTGGCAACTCCAGAACGCGACGAACCGCCTCGCCAACTACCTCCGGGATCACGGCGTCGAAGAGGGTGACCGGGTGGGGATCAACTCGCCACAGCGCGTCGAAACCGTCATCGCACACATCGCCTGCTGGAAACTCGGAGCGGTTTCGGTTCCACTGTCGACGCTCTTTGGCCCCGATGCCATCGAGTATCGACTCGACGACTCCAACGCCGTCGCCGGTATCGTCGACGAATCCAACGTCGACGACTTCCGGGAAGGTCGTGAGAATCTCTCACTGAACGCCACGCTCACCGTGGGCGATGTCGAACCCCGCGGAGACGAGCAGAATTTCTGGGACACAATCGAGGAGTACTCCCGGGAGTTCGATCTGGTCGAGACCGACAGCGAGGACGACGCGATTATCATCTATACCTCGGGGACAACGGGTGATCCGAAGGGGGTCCGGCACGCCCACCGCCTCCTGCTCGGCCATCTCCCGCTCTTTCTCACCACTTTCGGCAACATGGAGATGCAGGAGTCGGACGTGTTCTGGACACCGGCGGAGTGGGCGTGGGTCGCGTCGCTGTTCGACGTGCTCTTCCCCGGTCTGTACTACGGCAAACCCGTCGTTGCCTACAACGGCGGGCAGTTCGACCCCGACACCGCCTTCCGCATCATCGAAGAGTACGGCGTCTCGAACTTCTTCGGGCCGCCGACCGCGCTGCGGATGATGATGCAGACCGACCCCGACTACCGCGTCGACACCCTGCGAACCATCGCCGGCGGCGGCGAGTCACTCGGTCAGGACATCGTCAACTGGGCCGAGGAGACATTCGGCGGCGCGGCGGTCCACGAAGGCTACGGCCAGACCGAAGCCAACATGCTCATCGGCGACTGTACTGCTCTCCTGGAGTTCCGCGAGGGGACGATGGGGCGGGCCGGTCCGGGCCACGAAGTCACCATCGTCGATCCCGACACTGCCGAACCGACCGTCGATCCCGGCGATGTCGGAGAGATTGCGGTCCGGTACGAAGACAACCCGGTCTGTTTCAAGGAGTACTGGAACAAACCGGAGAAGACTGCGGGCAAGGTCAAAAACGGCTGGCTGCTCACCGAGGATCTGGGCTGGATGGACGAGGACGGCTACGTTGCCTTCGAGAGCAGGAAAGACGACGTGATCATCAGCGCCGGCTACCGGATCGGGCCGGTCGAAATCGAGGAATCGATGGCCGATCACGAGGCCGTCGCCGACGTTGCCGTGATCGGCGTTCCCGACGACGAACGCGGCGAGGTGCCGAAGGCGTACGTCGTCGCGCAACCGGACGCCGAGTCGGGTGAGGATCTGCGCGACTCGCTGCGCCAGCACGTCCGGGATCGCCTTGCGCAGTACGAGTATCCACGCGAGATCGAATTTGTCGAGGAACTTCCGAAAACGTCGACTGGGAAAGTTCGTCGGGCCTCACTACGCGAACAGGAGGGGCTGCAGTAAGTACTTCCGTCACTACTTCTTCGTCAGGGCGTCGACAGTATCGTTGATCTCGGATACCATTGCAGCCTGTTCTTCGGTACTGGCACCGATCTCTTCGACCTCGTCGGAGACAGTGTCGGCCTTGTCGACAGCTTCGTCGATCATACTCGCAATCTCCTCGGCGCTCGCAGCCTGGTCGTCGGTCGCCTCCGCGACCTGTGTAACTCCCTCCGAAACGTCGGCAACGGCTTCCGCAATCTCCTCGAACCGAGCCATCGTCTCCTCGACCTGCGTAACTCCGTCATCGACCTGCTCGGTGGCCGCCTGGAGATTCGAAACTGTCTGTTCGGTTTCCCCGCGGATCTCCGAAACCATCTGTTCGATCTCGCTGGCGTGGTCCTGTGATTCCTCGGCGAGACTTTTGACCTCGTCGGCGACGACTGCGAACCCTTCGCCGGCCTCGCCCGCACGGGCGGCCTCGATGGAGGCGTTCAGTGCGAGCATATTCGTCTGCTCAGCGATGTCGTTGATCACGTCGACGACCTCGTCGATTTCTTCCATCCGTTCCTGCAGGGTGTGGACATCACCAGCAACGTCGTGGGTCGCTTCACCAACGTCTTCCATGACCCCCATCGCGTCCTGGGCCGACTCGTTTCCGCGCGTGGCGAGTTCGTCTGCCCGCGAACTCGTCTTCTCGACGTGCTCTGCCGTCGACGCCACCTCTTCGACCGTGGCGCTCAAATTACTGACCTCCGAGGAGATGTGCTCGATGTCGGTCGCCTGTTCGCTGGTCAGGTCGGTAATCTCCTGGGCAGCCATCGACACGTCGTCTGCGGCCCTGTCGAGTTCCGCGATATCCACCTGTACCTCCTCGATCAACGACTCGATCTGTGCCCCCATCTCTTCGATACTGTCGACGATGCGCAAAAACTCCGGCCCCAACAGAGTGTCTGTCGTATCGAACCCGACAGTTGCGTCGAAATTCCCCGTTTCGTAAGCTTCCATCGTCTCGATCAGCGCATCGAAGAGTTCCTCCAGTTCTCGCTGGTGGCGCGCGGACTCGGTGATATCCTGGACGATTTCGATGACCCCAGTTAGCTCCCCATTCTCGAACACCGGGGCTGCGACGAACCAGATGTCCTGGCCGCGAAGCGTGCTCTTGTCTTCGTAGACGGTCCCCTCGTCCGTACTGAGCAACGCGTACTCTTCGTCGGCCACGGTGACGCCATCGAACGCCCGGTGGGTCCCGTGAGGCTCTTCGGCGACCTTCTCAGCTAACGTCTGTCGAGTCTGGTCTTCGTACAGTTGGTCGCCGATGTTCTGTTCGCCGATGATCTCCTCGGCGTTGACGCCGAGCAACGTCGCGATCTGATCGTCCCAGGCGATCACCGTGCCGTCCGGATCGAGCGCGAACGACGGTAGGTTGAACGTCCCGAGAACAGTTTGCAGGCCAAATCCCTCCCGAACGGGTGACTCCATGGCTTCGTTCATATCACCCGGTACCGAGGGTGTATAAGAAAACAGGGGGCATCATTTTCAGTGCAGTAGAAGTCCCGACTGTGTCTGGTCGACCGTCGTGAGTGTGTAGTCGGGTGCAGTTGGCTTCGGTGCCGGTCGATCAGCGACCACTTCGGTCGACCAGCGGCGTTCCGTCGGCCCGCGGGCCGAGTTGCGGGCCAAAGGGCGGGTCGTCGGGATCGATCCGGCGGCGCTGTCGGTAATCCGTCGAGCGCTCGACCGGAACCCGGCCGATTGCGCTGATCATCTCGACGTACTCCTCGAACGACCGCCGTTCGCCGAAGGAACCGCCAGCACGCTTCGTAATCTCCTCCGAGAGAATCGTCCCCATGAAATCGTCCGCGCCACAGGAGAGCATCTTCAACCCCTGCTCGTCGCCGTATTTCACCCACGATGACTGGATGTGCTCGACGTTGTCGAGGTAGAGCCGTGAGACGGCGATCATCAACTCGTCTTCGTCGGTGGTCGCGCCACCGTCGACCATCCCGCGCTCGTGCAGGGGAGTGTTCGCGTGGATAAACGAGAGGGGAACGAACTCGGTGATCACACCGGTCCGATCCTGCAACTCCCGGATCCTCTCCAGGTGTTCGACGCGGTGGGCCTCGTTCTCGACGTGACCGTACATGATCGTCGCGGTCGTATCCAATCCGACTTCGGCGGCGGCCTCGATGGCCTCGATCCACTCCGCGCTGTCGATTTTGCCCGGACAGATCACGTCCCGAACCTCGTCGACCAGAATCTCGGCGGCCGTGCCGGGCACGCTGTCGAGTCCAGCGTCCTGCAACCGCTCGTAGACCTCCTCGTACCCCCAGTCGGCCCCGCGCTGTGCGTGATAGGCCTCCTCGGGAGTCATCGAGTGGAGGTGGACATCGTCGACACTCATCGCCTCGATCTGTTCGCAGTAGGTTCCGGGATCCGTTTCGTATCGGTGGGGGGATTTGTAGTTCAGATCGCCGCGCTCGCTCCTTTCGAGGAGTTCGCGGTGCTCCTCGTCGAGTGCGAAGGCGGGATGGAGTCCGCTCACCGAGGTCACCTCGTAGATCCCAGTGTCGAGCGCTTCCTCGACGATTTCGCGGGACTGTTCGGGCGTTTTGGTGAAGCCGCCGTGTTCCGCGTCGTTTTCGGCGAGGAACTGGTCGGAGCGGTCCTTGAAATTACAGAACAGACAGCCGGTGTTACAGGCCGTCGTGACGTTGTTGTTGAGGTTGGCGACGAAGGTGACCTCCTCGCCGACGACCTCGGCCCGCCGTCGGTCCGCCGCTTCGAGGACGAGTTCTTTCCGGCGGGGGTCGATCCCCGGCGTGTCGGTCCCCGTCGTCATGAGTTCGATCCCGTCGTCGACTGATAACCGCTTCCCGTCCCGTGCCTTCGCCAGTGCGTTCTCGAAGGACTGGTCGGTTTCGGGCCGGTGATCGAACTCGAAGCGATCACGCGGCACGTTGCTCGGGCGGGAAGCGTCTGCCATTGTCTCTACTGCCACTCTGTAGCGATAAAAGGGGACTGGTCCGGGTCGGTCTTGCCGCGCTCAGTGACGCCTATGTCTCGGCCTCTTCGAGCGCGAGATCCGGACTGGTCCAGATGACGAACTGGTCGTCGTCCTCGCGGTCGATGACGCCGTTGATGTACTCTTCTTCGACTGGCGGATCGTTGACTTCGCTTTCGACGATCGGCGAGACCTGCCGCACGTCGTCGACGACCCAGCCGATGTGGCCCTGATCCTCGAAGGCCTCCGAATCGAAGACGACGATCAACTGGTCGGCCTCGGTGTTCTCCTTGCCGAGGGTGACCTTCGGGTTGAGGATGGTCGTGATCTGGCCGCGCAGATCGACGACGCCCTGCACGAACTCGGGGGTGTTCGGGACCCGCGTGATCGTCTCCTCTTTGACGATTTCCTCGATGTACTCGATATCGAGACAGTAGTGTTCGTCGTCCAGGCGGAACTCGAGGACACGCGTCTCTTCTTCTGTCTCTTCGGTCTCCTCGCCATCTGCTGTCGGCGCTGTCGTGACCTCCTCGTCGTCGCTTACATCGCCGGTCGTCTCTACGTCCTCGCTCGGTTCCTCGTCGTCGAGTGCGTCTTCGAGTGTCTCGGTATCCGGAAGCGGTGCGCTCACGCCGTCATCGTCGCTCGATTCGCTTGTCGGCTCTTCGTCGGCCGTCTCCTCAGCGTCCGCATCGTCGGTCTGGTCTGTGGTGGTCATCTCGGTATCACCGTCGTTCGCATCGGACTCGTTCTCGCCGGAAACTGCCTCAGAAACCAGTTCTGCGACCTCTGCTTCCTCCGGTGTTCCGGCGCTCTCCTCGTCTTCTTCTTGTTCGTCGTCGGCAGTCTCGTCGTCCGCTTCGACGCTCTCGTCTTCTTGTTCCCCGTCGTCGGCTTCCTGCTCTTTTTCGGCTTCTTCGGCCGCCGATTCGACGAGGTCCTCCATCGTCTGCTTCTCTGGCTGGTCGTCGTCGGTCTCGTCGTTGGGTTCGTCGGCTTCTGTCTCGTCGCTGCTGGTCTCGTCGTCGCTGTCTGACTCGGCAGACTCCTCGTTGGCTGTCTTTTCGTCGTCGGGTTCTACCGGCTCACCCTCGGCTGTCTCCTCGCTGTCTTCGTCACGGCTCCCCTCTCGCATCTCTCGGATACGCTTTGCGCGATCCATTCGGTCCTTATCAGTCATGCTGTCACCTCGGTATAGCCGAACTCCTCGTCGAACTCCGCCGCGATGTCCAGAAACACTTTCTCCATATCGACAGACTGCTCGTAAGCGAATATCGACTGTCCCGCCGAGAAGGCCCGCTGCAGCGCAACGCGCTTTCGCACCTCCCAGACGGGATGGCCGGCGAAGACCTCGTTGAGCCAGTCGACCATCATCAGGTCCTCGTTGGTCTGCTCGACCCGATTCGCGACGACACCGACAGTATTGACCGTGATTCCGGCAAGATCTTCGAGTGCCGCGATCTGATCGATCAACAACTCGATGGCCCGCTCTGAAGTCGCCTCGGTCAGCGCCGGGACGACGACGTTCTGTGTTGCGAAGATGCTCGTCTCGGTCAACCGACCGTAGAACGGCGGCGAGTCGACGATGATGTAATCGTACTCTTTGTCGAGTTCGTCGAAGGCCTCGTCCAGCGCCTCCAGGGCGTGGTCGGTGTCGATTCCGTCCGGGCTTACGTTAATCGCCAACGAGGACAGCGCCTCGATACCGGCCTGATCGTCCGCGTCGAGTTGTGCGATCAGGTGGGCGATAGTCAACTCCTGTTCGGCGTGCAGGAGATCCAGATTCGAGGGCAGCACGTCCATCTCCTCGTGTTCGACGATCAGATCGTTGATCACGTGGCGGCGCTCGTGATCGGTCAGCACGTCGAACAGCGAGGGTGGCTCGCGGTCGTAGGCCTCGACCAGCCCCAGTCCCTCGGTTGCGTTGCCCTGCGGATCGACATCGACGAAGAGCACGTCCCGGCCGCGCTCGTTGAGCGCACCGGCGATGTTGATCGCAATCGTCGTCTTGCCAGTTCCACCTTTGGCGTTAGTCACACAGACCCGGGCCGGGCCAGTATCCTCGTCGTTCATCTGCTCGTACTCGGTGGGATGTGATGGGCGCTAATAAAAATACGTCTCCCATTATCACGAAGAACAACACGACGGGGAACGGATATCGGCACGGAGCGGCCGTCAGACGCCTGTCTAACGGGACGCCAACATTTAAGAGAGAGTAGGGGAAATTTACGAGGTATATGAGCATGAATCCGAGCGATTACGACCTCGACGAACTCCGGAAGATGGCCTCGGAGCGTGACGGCAAATCGACCAGTGATAACGGGAACGGCGACGACCTCGGACTGGGGTCGATGCGCGGCGAAAGCAGTTCTGCGAGCAGCCCTGATTCGTTCCGGGCCGGTCTCTACCGGGAACTGCTCCCGCTGGAAGCCGGCGGCGACGCCGAGAAGCCGTATCTCGAAGCGCTCCCGGAGGACAACAACGGCGAACGACTCATTTTCGAGTGGCTGGAGTTTCTCCTGCTTCACGCCGGCCATCAGGGCACCCGCGAGGCAATCTCCTACTACGAGTCTGTCGGCTGGATCACCGAGGAGTGTGAATCACAGCTGAAAGATTACATGCTCGGCCTCGACGAACAGGCGACGAGTGACCCGACTGACCTCGACGTGGACGACCACCTGCTCAGTCTGGTCTACATCGCCAAACTCGCCTCGATGAACTAACTCGGAATCGCTCGGACTCCAGTGGCACACTTTGTTCTCCCGGCGTCTGTCGTCTTTACTGTCTTTCTGGCTCTGTTGGCGATTCCTTCGGCGGCAAGTAGAATACGAGTGTGTTCCCTCGTGGGTCGTGTCGTTCGAGTCTGATCTCACCGCCGAGAGATTCGACACACCACTTCACGACGAATAGCCCGACGCCAGTGCCGTGGGAGGTACTCGTGACCGCATCGCGGTTGAACAGGCTATCGAACTCGGCGTCGGGAATCGGTGGGTTCGTATCTTCGATTCGAATCTCGACACGGCCGGTATTCGGCGATGGGCCGATGGTCACGGTCACCTCCGGGCAGTCGTTTTCGCTGTGCACAACGGCATTTTCTAGTGCCTCCGAGAGCGCGTACCTGAATGCTGTATCGATTTCGATCCACATCCGCGCCCGCTCTGTCAGTGTGATCTCCGCCGAGGGATACTCCGCTTCGAGGTCGTCGATCACTGCACGGACGGCACTGGTCGCATCCCGGCGAACCTGCCGCGCGTCGGTCTGATTGACCGCGTGCTGGATCTGTTTCACCGACTCTGTGATCTCACCGAGTTCCATCGCAGTGGATTTCATCGTCTCGGCAACGTCGGCCACCCGCTCACATTCGGCATCGTGCTCGATGACTTCACTGTAGCCGACCAGCGCGTTCGCCTCGTTGCGCAGGTTGTGCCGCAACACCCGCCAGAAGAGTTCCTCTCTGTGGCTGCTGTTGTAGTGTTCGGTGATGTCTCGAAACTCCGCACGGACACAGCGCTGGCTGTCGAGTGTCTGCGCCGAGCAGTGAATCTGTACCCAGATCAACTCGCCGTCTGCCCGTTTGATCCGCCATCTGAACCGCTGTGGGTCACCAGCGGCACTTGCCTGCAATCGGTCGATAAAGTCCGCTGGCGTGAACGGATAGGTGTTCGCAGAATATCTCTCGACGGACAGTTCCCGGAGTTTCGCGGTGCTGTAGCCGAACAACGACTCCGACCGCTCGTTTGCATCCAGAACACCGCCAGTCTCCGGATCGTACAGCATAATGCCAGTGTGCAGCGTCTCGTACTCCGGCGGCAGCGTAATCTCGGTCTGCGTAGACATCTACCGAGTGGTTCCGAAGATGTCCACAAAACCGTTGCTAGGAGTGCTATGTACGACTGGTGAGCCGTTCGTTCGAGTAGTGTCTACAGGTCGCTCCCATCCTGCTCACTCCAGAATATCCGACTCGATCCCCTCGCGTTCGAGGATCTCTTCGACGTATTCGGCCTGTAGGGACTGTCCCTCGGGGAGATCCATCTCCTCGCGCTGTCGGTCGAAGGCAATTTCGCCCCGGTGCATGACGGTCACTCGATCGAGCGAGCCCTCGAACTCGGTGATCCGGTGGGTCGAGACGAAGACCGTATTCCCCTGTTCGACGTACCAGTCCAGAAATTCGAGTAGGCGAGCGGTCGACACGTCGTCGAGCGCGCCCAGCGGTTCGTCCAGCAGCATAATATCTGGCTCCTTGATGAAAGCGAGGGCGAGATCCAGTTTGCGGCCGAAGCCGCCGGAGAGATCACCCGCTGTCCGGTCCAGTGCGCGCGTCAGCCGCAACTCCTCGACGACGGTCCGGTTCCACTCCCAGTCGTCGGCACCGACGATGCCGGCGAACACCGAGATGTTCTCCCGGACGGTGAGACTCGGATAGAAATTCGGCGACTGGAACCCACAGCCGATCACGATATCGGGAATTCGGATCTCTCCCGCTGTCGGCTGTGTCAGCCCCAATATGAGCCGCATCAACGTCGACTTGCCCGATCCGTTCGGTCCCAGCAAGCAGTGATACTGTCCACCGCCGATCCGCAGCGAGAGGTCGTCCACGGCCACGACCGAGTCGTACTCCCGTGTGACGCCGTCGAGTTCGATCTGGCCGCTCATTAGCTCGACCTCCGGTAGTAGATAATCGATCCTTCGAGCGCCACCACAGCGACGACCAGACAGCCCACAAGCAGTGCCAGCCAGTCGGCAAAGGTCGCCAGACTACTGCCCTTGAGCATCATACTGCGGGTGATGATCCCGGCGTAGTAGGTCGGCAACAACTGTGCGACGGTCGTCCGGATCGGCGAGAAGAAACCGAGCGGAAATGCCAGCGCCGACAGCGCAACGACTCCGAGCATCGCCGTGACGTTGACGAACAGTCCCACGCCCGAGAACCGCGAGAGGATCATGATCGTCGAACTGACCGTCGATACCAGCAGGAAGGTCAAAAGGAGCGTCAGCACGGCCCCCGGCGTCAGCGTCGCAACGGCGTAGCCGTAGTACAGTGCTGCGGCGTGAAAGACGACAATCGGAACCGTAACGAGAGCCGTAAAGAAGAGCAGTTTCGCGGCTACGACCGATTCGAGCGAGGCTTCGACCCGCAAGCGGTCGAGCACTGCCGATTCGTTTTTCAGGTTGTACGGGACGTAGGAAAACGCGAAAAAGATCACAAGTGTCAGCAGGAAGGTGGGATACAGATACTCCGGGAGCGTCTTTTCCTCGCCGACGACCTCGCGTTCTGCGCTGACCTCGGCGTCGAAGATGCGGTCCATCTCGGATTCGAGGACGTTGCCGATGATCTCGGAGGGTGAGAGAAACGGCACGATAGCGCCGTCGACGATCAACCGAAACTCGGCTTCGGCACTCGCATCGTCCAGATTTGTCGGTACCTCGACGACTGCGTAGACGGATTCGCGTTCGAGCATTGCCCTGCCCTCCTCGATATCGTCGACTCGGGTCGGTTCGGTAAAGGTTGCAATCGTCCCCTCGACGACTTCCATGTTCGACTCGTCGACTGAGTCGTCGGCAGGGGCCACAGCCACGGGCACGTCCCGGGGCAACACGTCCTGAAAGATGACGCTGGTGCCCGCGAAAAATCCCGGCAACAGCAGCAACAGAAAGACGAGCACGAGGGCGTTGCGCAGACTCCAGTGGGCTTCTTTCTCCAGCAGTGATCTCAGCGACATTCAGCGGTCACTCCGTCGACCCGGCGTCGGGATTCTATCGGACTGTTCGCCCGACAACGTAACCATTGTCAGGTATACTCACCACCAGCACAATGAAAGTTGTCATGCGACTCACGGATCCGCCGCCTGCGTCGGTCTCCGACGGCCGCAGAGAGAAACGCTTTTGCGTGAATCTCCAAAGGTACACGTATGGACTGGCCTCACGACCCCGACGGCGAGGAAGGGAGCGAAGGACGCCGCAAATACGGCCACGCTGTCCTCGCGAAGAAAGTCGACGAAGGCGAGGACTTCCCTTTCACTGCCGGGGAGTACGTCGAACAGTACGGTGACCACCCGGTCCGGGTGGACTACGAACGTGTCGTCAGCGTCGAGAAAATCTTCGAGAACATCGACGACGACGAGCAGTTCGAGGACTTCCCCGAATTCCACAAGGCCGTCGGCGCAGCGATGCGTGACGCCGACTACTGGCCGTACCGACTCGAACACGCCTGACTGTCCCCGTTTTCTCACCCGCCGATGACGCTTGGTGTGTGCTCGCATAACATACTTGTATCGGCCTCGTGTAGCCTCAATAATGAGCACTCTCAACAGACACGACCCCAGCGATATTCCGGAGCGAGTCAGAACGGACTTGTTCGCGTCTGAACGGCGGTGTCGGCTGCTTCGTGCACTGGCCGCGGCGGGCGGTGAGAAGTCTGTGCGTGATCTGGCGATCCAGATCCGGGCCGAAGAGACTGGTCAGGCCGCCGACCAGGTCGATTCCGATACCGTCGAGTCGACTCGGTACGAGATTTACGACCGCCATCTCCCGAAACTCGCAGCGACAGGTGTCGTCGAGTACGACTCTACACTGGACAAACTCCGCTTACTCGACTCTGAAATCCGCGAGGAGGCCGAGCGCGAACTCGATGAGTAGACTCTTGGCCGTTCGGGTGACGGATCGGCTTTCTGCAACCGGAATGTTACGAGGACTGCGGTAAAAAGGCTACTGGAGACAGCTTTTTCCCCGGGTATGGTAAATGTCCACATATGGACTCGGAGTTAACTGTGCGTGAGATCATGGATCGGGAGTACGTCGGGGTCACGGAGTCGGATGAATTAGTCGAGACGGTCGAACTGCTCTTGGAGGAAGACAAGGAGACGGCAGTCGTTCTTCACGGCAGTGAGCACGTCGGTGTGGTGACCGAGCGGAATATCCTCTCGACGCTGGTTGACGGACCGGACCCGTCCGAAGCGACCGTCGGTGACGTGATGTCTGAACACGTTCCTACTGTCTCGCCGGAGACGACAGTCTCGGCGGCGGCGGACCAGCTTTCGACCCAATCCGCCCGCAGACTCGTCGTCACAAACGGATCGGAACCGGAGGGGGTCCTCACGCAGAACGATCTGCTCGTCGGTCGAAACTACCCGACGGAACAGGACACCACCTCGACGGCCTCCGGCGAGGTACTCGCCGAGGAGACGATCGGCGGCGCGGGGACGGCGACCACGCCGCCGGCCGAGGAGGGATTCGAGGATCAGGGGATCTGTGAAGTCTGTGGGACGCTGACGCGCGATCTCACTTCGTTCAACGGCCAGTTGCTCTGTGCGGACTGCCGCGAGATGTGATGGCGGAGATTCAGGTCGCCGACACAGACGACGCCGACGCTGTCGTCGAGATGTGGCTCGCGCTGGCGGATGGACAACGAAAGTACGGCTCACATATCCCGGCCGAACCGAATCGCACACAGATCCGCGAGTCCGTGCTCCGGCATATTACTGGTGACCAGCTTCTTCTCGCGCGTGCTGACCAGCTCTGTGGGTTCGTCATGTTCACCGTCGAACAGGGCAGTTTCGAGCAGGATGTCACCCGCGGAATCGTCGAAAATCTATTTGTCCGACCGAGTTTTCGCGGTGATGGAACCGGGTCCGAACTCCTCTCGCGGGCGGAACAACGTCTCAGTGACCGTGGTGTCGATACGGTTGCGCTGCACGTGATGGCCGACAACGACCGTGCCCGCCAGTTCTATCGGGCACGTGAGTACACTCCCCAGCGACTCGAACTGGAGAAGTCCATCGAGTAGCCGCGACTCGAAAACGATACTCACTCAAAGGATGACCTACAAGGTGAGGATGCGCCAGGGGAGCTTGGGCGGTTCAAGCACCCGACTTGTAATCGGGAGTTCGAGGGTTCAAATCCCTCCCCTGGCTTTCTACTGCGAACAAACGTGAGCAGTGAAAGCCATCTCGGAGGGATTTGAACTAGACCGGACGAGCGAAGCGAGTCCGGGCGTAGTTCGCAATCGCTCCCCTGGCTCGCGAACGTACCGGACCTTGCGGCGGGGTCTCGACACGTGTTGCTATCGGCGTCTCGTCACACCCCGAATTGCGAAGGCGACCGACCGAATCCGGCATTCGCTCGTGACTATACGAGTGTATCCATCGGTAGTTGGCAAGAATCGTTATTGCCGGTTGTGATCATCTCTCACCTATGCCGGGGGCCGTCGTCGGACTGTTCGCGATTGCCCTGGGGCTCACCATCGCGCCGAGTGGGTTGTACTTTCTGCGGATCTGCTACGGAATTGTCGGTCTCGTCGGGTTCTACCTCGGAGTACAGGCCGCGGCGACCGCACCGGCAATCGACGTGTTACGAGGAGTCCCGCTTGCTCGGGAATTCGTCTACGGACTGTCTGCCGCGGCGTTCAGCATCGCACTCCTGGTCCTGTTACTCGGTATTGCCGCCGTGGTGCTACCAATCGCCTACGGTCTCGATCTCGGCACCCGGTTGTTCACCAACCCGATCTTGATCTACGCGACCACCCTGATCGTCGGGCTGACAGGGCTCGTAGCATTTTATCTCGGCGTCTGGGTCGCGAGTGCCATCGTCGGCGGCGTGCTGGTCGCCGTCGGCGTTCAGTTCATTTTCTCGGTCGCGGACGGATCGGCCGCACCGTATGAGAGGATTGCGGAGCTGCTGCGCTCGGCTGATTTCCCGACGATCGTTCCCGATATCGTCGCCGGAATCGGCGCTGTCGGTCGGTCCGGGCTGCTTTTCGGCATCGCCGTGGCCGTCGCCGGGTTCGGCATCGTCGGTCACCTGCTCTTCATCGATGTCGAACGACTCACCGCATGACCGCTACGCCCCGCTTATATCCAGACTCAACCCGTCACGCGCGAAGCGAACGTCCCCATCGTAAGCGTCGGCAATCGCGTCGAGCATCTCCTCCTGTCGGCCTTCCGTGTGCGGGTAGAGATGGGTCAGATAGACGCGACCGATCTCCGCGTCGGCGTCGGCCAGTGCGGTGCCGAGACTTGTTGGCGTCGGGTGGTTCGACACGTCGACCTCGTCGGGGAACGAACAGTCGTGGACCAGCACCGCCGCGCCGTCGGCGAACTCGATCAACTCCTCGAAGGCCTCGCTGTCGCCGCTGAACACGAAGGGTGGACTCCCTGGACCGCGCTCGAACCGGTAAGCCAGACAGTGCATCGAGTGGCGGGTCTCCATCGCATCGACCTCGAAGCCGGCGATATCGAACGGTCCATCTGCGGGATCGAGTTCGTGGATCTCCAGATCGAGCCGATCTTGCATGTACTCGTGGGTGTCGAGCAGCCCCTCGATCAACTCCTCGGTGCCGGCGGGGCCGTAGATCGTCAGCGACTCCTCGCCAGCCAACCAGCGTGCTTTCATCAGGACCGGGATGTCGGAGACGTGATCCAGATGGTGGTGGGTCAAAAGTAGCGTGTCGACACCCTCGTAGCCGACATCGGTCCTCGCTAACCCGTGTAACACGCCGCTGCCGCAGTCGACCAGCAACGGTTTCTCACCCTCTACCAACAGCCCGGTCTGGAACCGCTCGCCTGTCGGCATCGCGCTCCCGGTTCCGAGAAATCTCACCTGCATACGCCACAGTTCGACTGGCTCGGTGAAAACAGTCGGTGGTTACGCGGTTCACGACTACCCTGTCCGCTCCGATCAGCAACGGAATGAACTAACCGACTTCTTGGTCACTGTCCTCCGCTATCCGGGCCACAATCCGTCGTCTGAGGAGCGCCCCCGCCCCCACGAGGACGAGCAGTAGTCCGCTGACGAGAACGAGATACAACCCTGGTTCGACTGTGTATCGTTCGACTGGTCGGAACCGCTTCAACCTGTCTCCGGATAACAGGAGCAGTACGACGCCACTGCCGAGTAGTACAACATCAGGCAGCCAGCCACGGTATCGCGCTCCCGCAACGACCCCGATGACAGCGACGCCGAGTGCGACAACAACTACGTCGAGGCCCTGAAACCCCGCTTCTGCGGCCGGCAGATATTCGGATGTATAGTAGGCTTGTCCGTTCCTGTACCCATCTGGATGCTTCTTGACCCACGGGAGATACGCCCCGACGATGGCCAGCACCGCCGCGACCACCGTCGCAGCAACGTACGCTGGTCCCGGGCGGGCGTTCATCTCTATTCCTCGGCTTCGAACATTCCCGTCGTCATGTATCGCTCGCCGGAGTCCCAGTATACCGTCAGGACGAGTGGATCTTCCGTCTGCCCGCGGAGTCGGCGGGCGACACGTTTGGCCGCGACGTTGGATCCGCCGGAGGACTGGCCGACGAAGATGCCTTCGGACTGGGCGAGTCGGCGACACTCCCGCTCGGCGGTCTCGATATCGACAGTCTCGACCCCATCGAGGAGGTCCTGATCGAGGTTGTCGCTGATGAATCCGGGACCCATCCCCTGGAAGTCGTCGTCACCCGCCTCCTCGCCGGAGAGGACGGCATTTTCCTCCGGTTCGACGGCGACGACTTCCATCTCGGGGAACTCCTCGCGCAGGCGGCGGCCGATGCCCGTGATCGTTCCGCCGGTGCCGACGCCGGCGACCAGCGCGTCCGGTTCGCGCCCGTCCAGTTGGTCGAGGATTTCAGGGCCGGTCGTCCGGTAGTGAGCTTCTGGATTCGCGCCGTTCTCGAACTGGTACATCTGGACGTAGCCGTCTCGCTCTGTGAGTTCGTCGGCCCGGTCGCGCGCGTCGCTGATCGACCCTTCGACGAGTTCGAGGTCCGCGCCGTAGGCGCGCATGATCTGGCGGCGCTCTTTCGACTGTGAGGCGGGCATCACGAGGACGACATCGTAGCCTTTGGCCGCGCCGACCATCGCCAGCCCGATGCCGGTGTTGCCGCTGGTCGGCTCGACGACGGTATCGCTATCTTCGAGTTTGCCGTCTCGTTCGGCGGCCTCGACCATCGACATCGCGGGGCGGTCCTTCGCCGATCCGCCCGGGTTGAACGACTCGATCTTTGCGGCGACTGTGGTTCCATCGGGGCTGTTGACCTCGACGAGTGGGCTCCCGATGGTGTCCAAGATGCTCTCGTCCATATCCGGGGGTACACGCTCGCCCCTTGTAACTCCCGCCGGCACCGGCAGGTGGTGCCCGGATCTCGCTCGCCGGCGCATATTATAAGTTACCGGCTATCAAATGGCTCACAATGCCTCTGGAGACTCTCGAACCGAATCCTGCGTGGGTCGCCGATGCGTATGTGGAGACGATCGACGTACTCGAAGCGCACAGAAACGAGATCACCTACAAGATCTGGTGCGGTGACTGGTGCAAAGACTGCCGCGCAGCGCTTCCGGACTTCGGGGCGGCCCTCGAAGAAGCGAGCATTCCAAGCGAGCGGATCGTCGAACACCCTCTCGACGAGGACAAACAGGGCGAAGGCGTCGAGGAGTACGATATCGACCGCATCCCGACCGTCGTCGCCGAGCGAAACGGCGAGGAGATTGCCCGATTCGTCGAAGACGAGGGGATGCCGATCGCCGTCTATCTCGCCGAGCAGTTCCGCGAACAGTTGGGCGAATCGAGCGCCTAGAGCATCCGCTGGCCCCACCGCAACGCCCGCGGGAGTTCGTTCCGCGGCGGCGAGCAGGTCCGAGACCGGCAGGCATACACCGTCGGGTCGTCGTTTTTCTGCCCGCGATCCGCCCAGATCGGCGGTGCTTCATCCAGTCCGAGCGTCTCTAGCCACGGCTGTAGTCCCTCCTCGTCGGCCGGCCGCCACGCGAAGATCCCGCCCGGCAGATACCACTCTTGCAGTTCCTCGCGGTACTCCGCGGGAATCTCGTCTGCGACCAGCGCCAACTCCAGCGGCCCCTCGATGACCGTATCTGCCGCAAGCGTCAGCGAGGCGTGCTGCAGCGGGTTCGACTCGATTCGACTCCCCTGCCGGTCGACGACCGTCTCGGCAATCTCCCCGAAGGAGTCGTCGGTCTGGAAGTGCGAGAGTTGTTCGAGCAATTCCGCGGCGACGCCCATACTCGACGGCGTGGACTGATCGGTCGGCTCCTGCGGCCGGGCGATTAGCGACTCCCCATCCCGCGGCGTGAAGTACAGCGTCTCCTCTTCCTCGTCCCAGAAGTCCCGCTCGATGGCGCGAGCGAGATCCAGCGCGAAGGCGAGATGTTCGACCTCGCCGGTCGCCTGATAGAGGTCGAATGCACCGCGGCCGAGGAAGGCGTAATCTTCGAGGTAGCCGTCGATTTTCACGACGCCGTCCTTGTATCGCCGGGAGAGCCGCTGTTCGTCGGCGTCCCACAGCTCGGATTTCAGAAAGTCGAGTGCGTCCGCTGCTGGCTCGGCGTACTCCTCGTCGAGGACGACTGCGGCCTCTGCAAAGGCAGAGAGGGTGAGGCCGTTCCAACTCGCCAGAATCTTCTCGTCTCGGGGCGGTCGCGGGCGCTTCTCCCGCGCCTCGAAGACCTGCTCGCGCGCTCGGTCGAGTGCCTCCTCGATGTCTTCGGCCTCCGTGTCGTGGCGAGCGGCAAGCGTTTCCGGTGCTGCCGCCTTGGTGAGCACCGTCTTCCCCTCGAAGTTTCCGGCCTCGGTGATGCCGTAGTGTTCACAGAACAGGTCGGCGTCGTCCTCGTCGTCGACGACGTCGTGGATCTCCTCGGGTGTCCAGACGTAGAACGCGCCTTCCTCGCGTTCGCCCGATTCGCCCTCGCTCTGGGCGTCGAGCGTGCTGAAGAAGGCTCCGTCCTCGTGGGTCATCTCGCGCTGGAGGAACTCCAGTGTCTCCTCGACGACCTCCGCGTATCGCTCGTTTTCGGTGATCTGGTAGCCTGCGAGGTAGGCGCGCGGCAGTTCGGCGTTGTCGTAGAGCATCTTCTCGAAGTGCGGCACTGTCCAGTCGCGGTCGGTCGCGTATCGGTGGAAGCCGCCGCCGACGTGGTCGTACATCCCGCCGTCGGCCATCGCGTCCAGCGTCTCGGTTACGACATCGAGATAGACATCGCGGTCTGTCTCGTCGTACGCACGCATGAGCAGGTGGAGCCGGCCGGTCTGGGGGAATTTCGGGCCGGAGCCCCAACCACCGTACTCTCGGTCTGCACCCCGGACGGCAGCCTGTGCCGCCGACGAGAGAACGTTGTCGTCCGGTGGCTGTGAGCCGCCAGGTGCGCCTTCCAGTTCGTCGACGGCCAACTCCGCCCACTCCTCGGCGCGGGACTGGATCTCTTCACGGTCTTCCTCGCTGTTCCAGGCCTCTTTGATCTGCTCCAGAATGTTGAGAAATCCCGGAGTCCGGCGTTTCTGCTCTTTCGGGAAGTACGTCCCAACCTGAAACGGCTTCTGGTCGGGTGTCAGCCAGACCGAAAGCGGCCAGCCCCCGCGGCCGCTGACGCGCTGACAGATGGTCTGGTAAATACTGTCGACATCGGGGCGCTCCTCGCGGTCGACCTTGATCGGGACGAAGTGCTCGTTGAGCATCTCGGCGACTTCCTCGTCCTCGAAACTCTCGTCTGCCATCACGTGACACCAGTGGCAGGCGGCGTAGCCGACAGAGAGGAAGATCGGTTTGTCCTGTTCTTTCGCGGCTTCGAGGGCCGCCTCGTCCCACGGCTGCCAGTTGACGGGATTATCGGCGTGATCCTGTAGATACGGACTCTCCTCGTCGTCGAGGCGGTTCCGACTTGCTGGAGTACTCATACCCCGTAGTTGTCGCTCCGGGAAGGTAAAGCCAGTACTTACAGGTCCTCGTCCCCCTCGGGAACGACCGAGGAGACCAGCGCTGCCTCGACCCGCCGGAGATGCTGCCCGACGACGCTTTTCGAGCAGCCCAGTTCGTCGGCGATTTTCTGGTGTGTCGCTTCCCGGGGAATCTGGTAGTATCCCTGCTCGACGGCCGCTTGCAGGACTTCCTGCTGGCGGTCGGTTAGCTCACGGAACAGTTGCTCGGAGCCCGGTCTGTGGCGATGGACGTGATTGATGTGCACGTCTGCAACCTCCCGAGTCTGCTCGATCCGATCCCGGAGTTCGTTTCGCGGCCCCGTCTCGACGATTTCGATGGTTGCCGGGTTCTGACTGACGTAGTCGATCGGAAACTCGACAGAGACGCCGAACGAGCGGTGCACATCCAGCAACTGCTCCAAGGTCTCGTCGGGATAGAGCCACAACTGGGCGACCAGCGGGTCGCTGTCTTCCGTGATCGAATAGTCGATGATCTTCTCCGGTGCGGCGTCGAGACAGCCTTGCAGCGTCTCTGCGTCGCCGTCGACTTCGTAGACCATGACGACCGATCCGTCCTCGACGAATTCCATCGAACGAATCGACTCCAGATAGATCCCCGCGTCCCACAGAACCGTCTCGCCCCTGTCGAAGTATTCCTGTTCTGGCGTGATTCGATATGATACTTCCCACATTGATTGGGTCAGTAACCGTTTGACGCTCGATCGTTTACCGTGGAACCGTTCAGTCGCGTTTCGAGTTTACAATGTTGCCCAATATAAAGATGCGGCTATTACAACGAGAATACCTTGGTGGCTGGCAACTGATCACATAGCTGTTCCATGATTCCGATGCGAACGGGAGGTGATCTACCGCGGCGGCGATGACGAACGCAGACATTGCGCTTGGTGTCTGTCTGTCACGGACGGTGCACTTTCTCTGCGACCGGCACCGACCATCCCCTATGACTGCCGGTCGCGGTTTTGTCTGTTGTCTTGTGTCCCACTCACCAGCCACGAATCCGGCATGCTCGGGTGGCTCAGTCGTTGGTTTGTATGACCATCGTCTTCACTCGGCGTACGCCGTCGAAATCGCGAAGCTCGTAGCTCAGTTCTCGGACTCTGCGCACTCCACCGCGGCAGAACAGCGATTCGAGACACCACTCTCCGTGATGCGTGTGGCTCGTGTTCAGGATAACGTCCTGGTACTCGTGTTGGATGCCATGTAACTCCTCGATCACGTCGTGATGGCGGTAATCGAAGGCAAGCAGTGCAACGACAGTCCCGTCTAACTTTTCGAGTCGAGCATGGGTCTCGATGTACTCCTGCATCGCCTCGCGGACTGCACGTGATCGGTTGTCCAGCCCTTCCTCTTGCCAGACCTGATCGAACTCTTCGAGCAGTTGTTCGGGGATGTTGAAACTCGTTCGCACAGCCGTCTTTCGACCGCCCGGTACAAGAAGGTATTACGATTCCCCCGATCCGGTAGTAACAACCGTTATGCCCGCTGTTTGCGGATATCTTGCTATGTTGCACGGTGACTCGCTCGGGCTGTTGGTCGGCGCTGTCGGACTCGGTGCCATCCACGGTATCGAACCGGGCCACGGCTGGCCCGTCGCCGCCTCGTACGCCCTCGATCAGGGGAACAAGTGGCTCTCCGGGATGGCGGCGAGTCTGCTCATCGGGATCGGTCACCTCGTGAGCAGTATTGCAATGGTGGCTGTCTTCTTCTACGCGAAGGGGTATTTCAGCCTCACGCAGGTCGACGAGCCGATCACGATCCTCGGCGGCGTTCAGATCGGTGGCCCAGTCAGTATCGTGGCCGGTCTCGTACTGGTGGCGCTTGGCGTTCGGGAGTACTTTCATGGCCACTCTCACGGGACCAGTGGAGATGGTCACAGCCACGAACACGAGAGCGGCCACGGTCACGAGCACGCCGAAAGCGATCACAATCACGGGCACACTGACGATCACGATCACGAGCACACTGACGATCACGATCACGATCACGAGCACACTGACGATCACGATCACAATCACGCGCATCACGAACACGCAGCGGATAACCAGCACGACGAGCACACTCACGACGACGGGGGACTCCGCTCTCGACTCGTCGGGTTCCTCCCCTTTGTCGGGGGGCACTCACACGGGACTCCGGAGGACGCTGCCGACCGCGGTCTGTTCGGCATCGCGTGGTTCGCGTTCCTGCTCGGGTTCGCCCACGAGGAAGAGTTCGAGATCATCGCGCTCTGTGCCGGCTCGACACACTGTCTCGAACTCATGACTGCGTACGCACTCACCGTCATCGTCGGGATTGTCGCGCTGACGATGGCGCTGATCGCGGGCTATCACGCCCACGAAGAGACAGTCGAACGGTACACCCCCTACCTCCCAGTGTTCTCCGCTATCGTCCTCGTGACGATGGGGCTGGGATTCATCGCGGGCGTGTTTTAGTAGTGAATGCTCTGTCCGCGAGCGCCCTTGGCGGCCTCGTGGACGGCCTCCGACAGCGTCGGGTGGACGTGAATCGTCGCTGCCACGTCCTCTAACGTTGCGCCGAGTTCGATCGCCAGGGCGAGTTCGGCGACCAGTTCCGAGGCTTCAGGGCCGACAATCTGTGCACCGAGCACGAACTCCGTCTCGGCATCGGCGACGACTTTGACGAAGCCCTCGCGTTCGTTCAGCGTCAGCGCTCGACCCGACGCCCGCAGGGGCATCTTTCCGACGACTGGCTCGAAACCGGCTTCCTCGGCGTCGGCCTCGGTCATGCCGACCGTTCCAATCTCGGGGTCGGTGAAGACTGCGGCCGGAATCGCCTGATAATCCAGTGCCGCGGGCTCGCCGGCGATTACCTCGGCCGCGACCTCGCCCTCTTTGAACGCCTTGTGCGCGAGCATTGGCTCGCCGGCCACGTCGCCGACGGCGAAGATGTGTTCCTTGTTCGTCCGCGCTCGGTCGTCGGTGTCGATTCTGCCTTGGACGGTCTCGATACCTGCGGCGTCCAGGTTCAGCGTATCCGTCACTGGCTGGCGGCCGACCGCGACGAGACACTTCTCACAGTCGAACGTGCCGCCGTCGCCGTCCTCGGTATCGGTGTGGACTGTGATGTCGTCCTCGTTGTCTTCCCAGTCGGCCGCTGCGTGGCCGAAGTGGAAGTCGACACCGAGTGACTCCGCGCGCTTGCGAACGACTTCTGTCACCTCCTCGCCGTAGGTCGGGAGGATGTCGTCAAGTTGTTCGACGATAGTCACGTCAGAGCCGAGTTTCTGGAAGACCGTCGCCAGTTCCATCCCGATGTAGCCGCCGCCGACGACGACCATGCTGTCGGGCACATTCTCCAGCGCCAGCGCGTCCCGAGAGGAGAGGATACGCTCGTTGTCGAACTCGAAGTTGGGAATCTGGATCGGCCGACTCCCGGTCGCGATGACGGCGTGCTCGAACTCGATGGACTCGGATCCCTGGCCCTCGCCCTCCTGAACGATGCGGGCGCTGTTCTCACCGGAGAACTCCGCGCGGCCCTCGATCAGCGTCGCGCCAGCGCCGTTACAGAGCGATTCGACGCCCTTCGTGAGCCGAGTGACGAGTTGATCCTTCCAGGAAACCATCCCCTGCATGTCGACCGCCGGGTCGGCGAAAATTCCCATCCGTTCGGCATCGCCCGCTTTGTGGGCGATGTCCGTCGCCGAAATGAATGCCTTCGAGGGAATGCAGCCGTAGTTGAGGCAGGTGCCGCCGTAGCTGTCCATCTCGACCAGCGTCACGTCGAGGTCGAGTTGCCCGGCGCGGATCGTGGCCACGTAGCCGCCGGGTCCGCCGCCGATTACCAGTACATCAGTGCCAGTGGTGACGTCTCCTACTACCATGTGTGGATCGTGTGTTGGGTTGATTGAGTCATCTTATTCGAGCAACAACAGCGTCGGATTCTCCAGGTACTCGATCACCGTGTTGGTGAAGTGTGCGGCCTCCGCGCCGTCGATGACGCGGTGATCGATCGATAGCGACAGCGGCAGCGTTTCGCGTGCAACCACCTCACCGTCCTCGGCGACGGGGCGCTGTTCGATCGCGCCGAGGCCGAGAATCCCCGTCTCGGGGTGGTTGATGATCGGCGTGGCGTACTCCCCGCCGATGGCACCGAAGTTCGTCACGGTGAAGGTGCCGCCCTGCATTTCGGCGGCTGACACCTCGCGGTTGCGGGCCTTCTCGGCCAGTTCGTTCACCTCCGAGGCCAGATCGAGAATTCCCTTTTGATCGACATCTTCGACAACCGGAACCATCAGGCCGGCGTCGGTCGCGACCGCGATGCCGATGTTGTAGTATTCCTTGTAGCGGACCTCCTCGGCCTCTTCGTCGAGTTCCGTGTTCATCACCGGGTATTCTTTCAGCCCCGCGACCAGCGCCTTCAGCACGAAGGGCATGTAGGTGAGGCTGATCCCCCGCTCCTCGGCCCGCGATTTCAACTCTGCGCGGGTCTCGACCAGATCGTCGACGACCGCCTTGTCGTGGTGAGTCGCGTGCGGAATCGTCTGTGATGAGGTCTGCATCTGGTTGCCGATGGTCCGGCGAATCCCGCGGTACGGCTCCGTCGAGACTGGCTTGTCGCCCGCGGTGGCCGTCTCCGCCTGTGTCGTTGCGTCGGTTGCGGCGCCCGTCTCCGCCGACGCCTCGGCTTCTGCGGCGGCTTCCTGCGCTTCGACGTACCGCTCGATGTCCTCGGGTTCGACGAAGGCCTCGCCGTCGCGCTCCTTCTCCGTGGGCACCGCGTCGATGTCGACCTCGTGGTCGCGAGCGACTTTCCGCGTCGCCGGGACGGCGAGCGTCCGGTCGCGGTCCGCCGACTCGGCGCTTGCGGTGGCTCCGCTCTCGCGTCGACGAGTGGCGGACTTCCGCTCGCCGTCGCTACGCTTGCTCACTGCCGACTTGCGCTCGCTGTCGCTTCGCCGTCGAGTCGCGGATTTGCGTTCTGTCTCCGCTTCCGACTCGTCGTCGGCCTCGGCGGCCGCCCGAACGTCGGATTCGGTGACGCGTCCGCTCGGTCCCGACCCCTCGACGGCCGCGATTTCGATGCCGAGTTCGCGGGCCAGTCGGCGAACGTTCGGCGGCGCGAACACCCGGCCCTCTGCGACCGGCGTCTCGCCGTCTGTCGTCGCAGCAGCAGCAGTTTCTTCACTGCCGCTCGCCTCCGTCGCAGGTTCAGCGTCCGCCGGTTCACCTGCGTCCGCTTCGTCCGCCTCGCCATCTACGTCGATGGTCACGACGACGCTGCCGACCGGGACGACATCGCCCTCCTCGGCGTGCAGTTCCCGAATCGTTCCCGCGACCGGCGAGGGCAGGTCGACGACCGCCTTGTCCGTCTCGATTTCGGCCAGCACCTCGTCCTCGTCGACGTGGTCGCCGACCTCGACGTGCCAGGCGACGACCTCGCCCTCCGCGACTCCCTCGCCGACATCGGGAAGTTCGTACTCGAAAGCCATGCTAAAAGTCCACCGTCTCCTTGATGCCGTCCTTGATTCGCGCGGGTTCCGGCATGTAGTAGTCCTCGACGGAGTACAGCGGGAACGGCACGTCGAAACCGGTGACGCGGTTGATCGGGGCTTCCTGGTAGAGGAGGATATCCTCCTGAATCGTGGCGATAATTTCCCCCGCCAGTCCGCCGGTCTTCGGGGCCTCGTGGACGACGACGCCCCGGCCGGTCTTCTTGAACGACTCCTTGATCGCCTCCTCGTCCAGCGGCGAAAGTGTCCGCAGATCGATCACCTCGCAGTCGATGCCCTCCTCGGCAAGATCTTCTGCGGCCTCCATCGTCGGCCGGGTCATCGCACCCCAGGTGTAGACCGACACGTCCGACCCCTCTCGTCGGGTGGCTGCCTTGCCGAGTTCGACCGTGTAGCTCTCCTCGGGCACGTCCTCGCGGAAGGCCCGGTAGATCAGTTTAGGTTCGAGGAAGATCACCGGGTCCGGGTCCCGAATCGCCGCCGTCAACAGTCCTTTGGTGTCGTACGGCGTCGATGGAATGACGACCTTCAGTCCTGGCTGATGGACGAAGAAAGCCTCAGTCGATTCGGAGTGGTGCTCCGGCGCGCGGATGCCGCCGCCGTAGGGTGCTCGGATCACCATCGGACAGGAGAAGCGTCCGTTCGAGCGCGTCCGCAGGCGTGCGGCGTGGCTGACGATCTGATCAAAGGCGGGGTAGATGAACCCCATGAACTGGATTTCGGGGACCGGTCGCATCCCGTAGGCGGCCATCCCGACCGCCGTGCCGACGATACCCGATTCAGCGAGTGGTGTGTCGACGACACGATCCGGGAACTCCTCGATGAGTCCCTGCGTGGCGCGGAAGACGCCGCCGTTCTCGCCGACATCCTCGCCCATGACGATCACGTCGTCGTCTTGGTCCATCTCGACGTACAATCCGTCTCGAACTGCTTGTACGAGCGTCAAGCTCTGTGTCTGACTCTGCTGTTGACTCATTCCAGTAGTACCTCCTCCCCGTGGCGGCTCCGTAGCCGGTCCAGATAATCGAGTTGCTCGTCGAGTCGCTGCGGCATCTCCGCGTAGACGTTCTCGAACATCGATTCGGGATCCGGTCGGTTCGCCTGCTCGGCCTGATCGATGGCCTCGGCGACAGTCTCTGCGATTTCGCTCTCGATCGATTCGATTCGCTCGTCGTCGAGCAGACCGCGGTCCCGCAAAAAGGTCTCCATCCGCGGGATCGGGTCCTTCTCGCGCCACTGCTCGACCTCCTCTTCGTCACGATAGACGGAGGGATCGTCGGCAGTCGTGTGCGCGCCGAAGCGATACTGCACGGCTTCGATCATCGTCGGCCGCGTCGCCCGACCGATCTCCTCGTCGGCACCGTCGGGGTCTTTCGCCTTCGAGAGCGCTTCCTTCGTGACCTTGTACACCGCAAGCGGGTCCATTCCGTCGACCTGCACGCCCTCGAAACCGTAGGCGTGGGCCTTCTGTGCCAGCGTCGCGCTGGCGGATTGGCGCTCTCGGGGCACCGAAATCGCCCACTGGTTGTTGTTACAGAAGAAGACGGCGGGCACGTCGAAGACCCCGGCGAAGTTCATGCCTTCGTGGAAATCACCTTCGGAGGTCGCACCGTCGCCGAAGTAACAGAGAAACGCGCGGTCCTCCTCGCGGAGTTTCGACGCCCACGCCGCGCCGGTGACGTGCGGGACTTGCGTGGCGATGGGTACCGCGCCGGTGAACATGTTGACTCCCTCCGGCGGTGCCTTGTGTTCCTCGCTGCCCATCCAGTACAGTAGGATCTCACCGAGCGACCAGCCGAGCACGTAGCCGACGACGTGTTCGCGGTAACTCGGGAAGACCCAGTCTTCGTCGCTCAGGGCGAAGGCGCTGCCGACCTGTGCGGCCTCCTGGCCCGACATCGGGGGATAGGTCCCCATCCGCCCCTGCCGCTGGAGGCTCACCGCGCGCTTGTCGAAGTGCCGGCCCAGTTTCATCGCTCGGTACATCTCGATCAGTGTTTTGTCGTCCACGTCAGGCACCGTCTCCCCCTCCCTGACAGTACCGTCGGTGTCGAGAATCTGTACCCGATCAGCCGGATCGCGCTGTAAAACGCTCACGAGAAAGTCCACCTCACTGCGAGTAGCATATTCGACCCTTCAGGGGCCTGTGGCTTATTGTTTTCGCGCACCCGGACCAGAACTGCCCATCTGTCAACCGCACTGTCGCTCTGAAACGCGGGGGGCCGCCGGCGGTGCTTTCACCGGTCGCTATCGAACGTTTTCCCGTTCGGCTTCGAGCCGTTGACAGCCAACGACCAGCGAATCGGGAATGTCGGCTGCTTTGGTCTGCAACGTCTCTAACACCGTTGCGGCCTCATCGAACTGCGGACCGCGGGAGGCAACCAGTGGCTCCGACTTGCTCACGACAAAGTCCATCTCGGACAACATCGGCAGATGGACGTGATGGAGTTCCCGCCGAAGCGACTTCGAGTCCTGCGGGACGTTCGGGTTGACGGCACTTTCGGGCAACGGAACCGACTCGTCCGGCGGCGTATCTAGCAGAGACACGATAATCTGACGGCGGGGTTCGGCCGAGAGCGCCTTGAATACGGTATTCCACCGTTCGATGACCTGGCTTCCGTTCGAGTGACGAGTTGTTGTCATTACGAAAAGTATGGGGCAGTACCAAATATATCTTCGGTGGCTGTAACAGTTCGAGTAATCAGTAGTTCACGTTACCCGGGTTTCGCGGTCTCAAGCCCGACGCGTGAGATGATCCCGGACCGCCCGCTGACAGTCCCGGCAGAGTTCTTCGAGTCGGCCCGCCGTCGACAGCACGGGGTACTCCACCGGGAAGTCCTCGTAGAGTTGGGGGATGATATGCTCGTGTCGAACCCCCGTCTCGACCCCTTCGCTCGTCGTCTCTCGCAGGAAGGCCTGTCGGTCCGCCGCCAGTTCCTCGCAGCGCACGCGGTGGCTCTCCAGTCGCTCGTGTCGCTGCTTCAGTTCTCGGAATCCCAATTCCGATAGCGCTGTCTCGTCGGCGTCGGCAATCCACGACGTGATCTCATCGACGGTTTCCCCGGCGTCCGCGAGTACGTCCGCCTCGCTGTCGAGCGTGCGTCGCATGACCTCGATTTCGGTGCGTCGACTCTCTGCCTCCGAGACGATGGCTCGTTTCAGCCCCGACGACAGCGGTGTGTTCGTCGCTGGAGCGAGTGCGGCGGCGACGGAGTCGGTTAACTCTGCGCTGATCGTCTCTAGCAGCGGCTCAGGCTCCTCGATGTCGGCCACGCTGTGCGGACGGACCGTTTCGGCGAAGGCTTCTCGGACCGCCGCACAGCCCTCTGTTCGTGCTCCGCCAGTCTGCAACTGTGTCGCCGTCGTCGTCGCAATTCCCTGTGAACTCGTCGACTGTGCCGCCGCTGTCGAATCCGGTGCGATCTCTCCCACGCGGTCGATGAACGTCTCGACCGCTGCTATCTTCGCGTCCAGTGCGTTCTGTTCTGCCGCAACCCGTTCTCTCGCGTCGTGGATGTGTGTACTGATCATGTCTGTATCGGTGCGCTTGCCAGTCCGTCCGAAACCCCGTCGGTCCCGAACACGAAGGTCAGTTCCCAGCCCTCCTCGGTCCGTTCGACCCGAGTCGTGGTCGGGGCCCGATCCAGTCCCCGGCCAAAGCAGTCGACGATGATCGGGAGGATCGGCAGTCGATTCTCCTGCGCCGCGAGCGCGTACCCTGCAAGTTCGACGGTGATCTCTCGGATGCCCTCTGCCGCACTCACCGACCACGGCGACCGGGTCACGTCCTCGACGACGCCATGCGTCCGCAGATCCGCGCAGGCGGCCGCGACGGGCTGGTCGGCAACCGCCCTCCTGTCCAGTTCACCCGCCGCTCGGGCGAGCACCGCTGCCTGTTTTGTCGGCGGGAGCTCCCGGGCGAGTTCGCTGGCCATGTGTTCGAGCAGGCGAAGGCACAGTTCGTCGGGGTCAGAGAGGCGCTCCGCGGACTCGAAGTAGCAGTCCATTATTGCGGATTCGATCTCTCGATAGCCACTCTTCGACAGCGCCTCGAAGACAGCTCCGACGATCCGGTGACAGAACGCGATCAGTGTCTGGTCTTCTCCGGTCACGACGGGGTCGGTCATCGCCCACTCGCCTGCCGAACAGCAATTCTTGTCGTGGCTCGACTCGCTCTCCTGACAGACGATGATATCGTAGCAGGGCAGATCCGAATCGTACTCTCGGAGTTGCTGTCGGTAGTGAGCCGTCGCACCCGCGGCCGCCCGTGCCGTAGCTCTGCTCTCGAAGCGCAGTCCGGACGCCGGAACCGGTCGGTCACCGTACCGCGCACAGATTAGATAATATTCGCCAGTCTCGCTCGCGAGCGCTTCGATGTATTCGCGGACGTGTTCGAGTGGTCTGCTCATCGTTATCGTCGGACTGTCATCGGCTGTTCTGCGCTGATGAACGGCTCTGTTTGGTCCTCCTCGGCCAGTGCCATCCCCGGCGTCACGTCGAGCAGCCGCCAGTCCGGTAACTCGGGAATGCCGTAGGCTGCGGGTTCACGCGCCGCCGCGATGGCCCAAGTTCGGGCGTGCATCGCCGACTGCGCCTTCCCCGGCGGTGCCGACTGCTCCTCGTCGGCGACCGATTGCTGCTCGTCCATCTCAGGTCTCCCCCGTGACGATTTCTGCGACGTGGCCGCGGTCGAACAACTGTTCGCCGCCGTATCTGAGTGCACCTCTCCGGGTCGCACTCTCGCCAGGTCCGTCGGTGTCCATGTAGTTTAGGCTAGCCTAAAAATACAAAACCGTTTCGTTCTTTAGGCGGGCCTAAAAACTTAATCACTCGTCAGTTCGACGGTCTCACAGGCCGATTCGGGGCCGGACGGCTCGTGTGAGTGTTCGTCGGGTCTGTCGTGGCGGGGACGTAGCGGTTCGACGCGCGGGCCACGGTCGGTCTGCTCGACGCGGGCCTCGATCTCGAAGACATCGGCGAGCAGTTCTTCGGTGACGACTTCGCCCGGCTTCCCGTTGGCCTGGATCTGGCCGTCTTTGAGCGCGACGACGCGGTCGGCAAGCCGGGCGGCCTGCTGGATGTCGTGGAGCACGACGACGATGGTGACCTCGCCTGTTTCTCGAAGGGTCTCGATGATCTCCATCACTTCGAGTTGATGATGCAGGTCGAGGAAGGTGGTCGGCTCGTCTAGCAGCAACACGTCGGTGTCCTGTGCGAGCACCATCGCGATCCACGCGAGCTGTTTCTGCCCACCGCTGAGGCTGCCGACCTCCCGGTCGCGCAGGTGGTCACAGCCGGCCAAATCGATGGCGCGGTCGACGTGCTCGCGGTCCTGCTCGGTGACGCTTTCGAAGAAGCCGCGGTGGGGATACCGGCCGTGATAGACCAACTGCTCGACCCTGATGCTGTCTGGCGAGGTACTCTCTTGGGAGAGCAGACCGAGGCGTTTGGCGAACTCTTTGTCTCCCATCCGGGTGACTTCCTCACCATCGATCAGCACCGAGCCGTCCTCGGGAGCGAGCTGGTTGGCCAGTCCCTTCAACAGCGTACTCTTGCCCGAGCCGTTCGGTCCCACCAGCGCGGTGACGGCCCCGGGTTCGGCGGTGATGCTTTCGCCGTCGATCACCGGCTGCTCTGCACCCGGATAGCCCAACACGAGTTGTTCGCTCGCCAGTTCGCTCGCCGCTTCGGACTGGTACTCTGCCGATTCCGCTCCGTTCGTTCCGTTTGGTTCCTGTGTCATTCAGATCTCACCGATGTTCTCCTGTCTGCGCATCAGGTAGAGGAAGTAGGGGCCGCCGATCAGTCCGGTGACGATGCCGACGGGCACCTGCACGTCGCTACCGACCAGCAGGCTCATGCCCAGGCGAGCGCCGACGTCCGCGACGACCATCAGCGCCGGCCCGACGAACAGACAGCCCACCATCAATTTCTTGTAGTCATTTCCGACGAGGTTGCGGACGAGATGGGGAACGATCAGGCCGACGAAACTCACGATGCCCGCGACGGCGATGCTCGCCGCCGCCGCCAGCACCGCGACGCTCGCCAGTCCGAATCGGACGCGTTCGACCGACATCCCAAGCGATTTCGCCGTCTGCTCGCCGAGCAGGAGGACGTTCAACTGTCGTGCGCCAGCCAGCGCCAGACCGACCGCAAGGATCGACCACGGCAGGACGATCCGTACCTGTTCCCAGTCGGCTCCGGTCAGCGAGCCGTTGGTCCACGCGACCGCGGACTGGACGACGCCGACGTTGTCTGCGAAGAAAAACAGCGAGGTCTGCAGGCTCGTGAAAATCGTGCTGACGATGACTCCCGCCAGCACCAGTCGAACCGGCGAGGTGCCGTTCTTCCAGGCGATGGTGTAGACGATCAGAAAGGCAGTGATTCCGCCGAGCGCCGCGAGCAACGGCAGCAGCGCCGACAGCGAGACGATCAATCTGATCGGCGCGAACGGTAGCGGCCCCGCGGTGCCTGTTGCAGCAAGGAGGCCGACTCCGGCTACGACTGCCACGGTGAGTCCCGCGGCCCCGACCAGCGCCTGTTTCGTCTCCCGTCTGTACGCGACCAGCCAACTCCCGGCTATCCCGACGACGACACCGAGCGTAAGGGCGGCTGAGAGGACGCCGCCGGCCGACAGCGACAGCGTCGGAACGAGCAGCGGAATGCCGAGAGCGACCCCGGGCAGGACGACCAGCGTCAGCAAAATCGTCAGTCCGGCCCCGGAGGAGACGCCCAGAATGAACGGACTGGCGAGTTCGTTCCGCGTCACCGCCTGAAAGATAGCGCCGGAGATGGCGAGATTCATGCCGACGAAGACGGCGACGACCACCCGCGGGAGCCGAATCCGCCAGACAACGAGACTCTCCGTACTCACCTCTGGCATCTCCGTGCCGAGCAAAAACGACTGCCAGGCGGCGGGGTCGAACAGCACGTCGCCGCTAAAGACCGCTCGCCAGGCCTCGACGTAGGCCATCGAGTACGAGCCGTGACTCACCTGCACCATCCCCCCGACGAAGACGACGACGACACTCGCGCCGGCGACGGCCAAAAGCGCCGGGTCAAACAGCCAGCCAAATCTGCTCTCGGCCGGCGACACGGCCGTCTCCGTCCCAGTCGAGGATTCCCGGCTCATGGTTCCCCTGCAGTCCGTTCGGCTGTCGAGTCGAGATACTCGCGGATCCGTTCGTCGTCGATACTGTCGAGAACCGCTTCCGTGTCGAGATACGACGCGAGAGTCTCCTGACCGGTCGTCTTCCGGGCCGTGATCTCCGCCGGGTCGATGTACGAGGCCCGCCCAACGTCGATGACCGCCGACCGGACGCGTTCGTAGCGCTCGCTGTCGGACTCGACCGGCGCGTCCGCAGCGTACCGGTTGTCGAACCACTCGACCCACCGCCGGCGGTCGGTCCATTCCTCGTCAAGTTCGGCCCTGCGGCGCACCCAGTCGCTCCGGTCGGCGACGGCCTCCCACCAGCCCTCGGCGATCCGTGAGTCGGCGATCAGGCGGTGAGCGACGCGAGCGCCGCGTCCGGCGGCCATGATGGCCTGCATATCGACGGCTGCCGAGGGCGAGGCGACGTAGAGTCCGTCGACCGGCGTCCGTCCCTCGCGGTCGGCGTACTCCCTGTCGAACCGTTCGTACTCCTCCTCGCCGTACCGTTTCGTCTCGAACATCGCCTCGTCGTCGTCCAGTCCGCGGAGGTACTCGCCGTCGTATCGGGTCGCGGCGACGACTCGCCGTGCCGTGTGCGAATCTCCTTCGGCCGGCGTCACGACGAATCCGTCGCCCTCGTCGGTCCGCTCGACGGCCTCGACGAGGTCTGCGACGAATTCACAGCCGGCAGTCCGAGCGTGGTCGTGAATCCGCTCGTAGAAGCTCTCGATGTCGATGCCTGCCGGAAATCCGAGGAAGTTCTCTAGATGGGCACACTGCTTCAGCGAGGAGCGGCCGCGGTCGAAAATTGCGGTATCGAGTCCGGCGCGGGCGGTGAAAATCCCAGCCGAACAACCCGCCGGGCCGCCGCCAACGATGACGATATCGTGGTCGAACTCGACCTGCTCCACCGGCTCCCGGGGTCCCGCTGTCATGGCTTGTCTGTGGTCGTGCACTCGCCGCAACTGTCCTGACCCCCACCAGTCCGCTCGGATGTCCCGACTCGTTCGCTCGCTGTCGACCCCGGTCTGGGCTCTCGTCGTGGCGACTGCTGGTCCATGTTTTTCGGTCAGCCTAAACAATTAAGTCTGTTTCGGATTTTAGGAGTGCCTAAAACGAGTGAGGGTTGTCTCAGGATGGTGGCCACAGCGGGAGCGTGTCGGCCGGAAGTCGGCGAGAGGACCGCACAGGCGCCGATCAGTTGCTCAGAGTTGTCCTGCCTGCAGATCGATCCAGGCGTCGACCAACTTGTCGCGGCCGATCCGATATGCCAGCGTGAGCACGACGAGACCGAGTCCACCGATCCACAGGGCGAGCATCGTCTCCCCGCCGCTGACGAACTCGTAGCTCCGGTACTCGAAGAGAGTGCCGATCACTGTGAGAACCGTGGTCGCAACCCCATACAGGAAGAGCATACCTACTTCCACCAGCAGTTCGATGATGCCATCTCGCATACCTGCTCTGACTTTACAGACGGTTATAATCCTTCTGTTGGCTACGTCTATCGGGCGCGCTACTCCTGCTCGTTTCGAACTCGTCGTCTGGCGGTCTCCTCGTCTTCACCACGGAGGATCGATTCGACGAACAGTTCGCCGGCACGGTACGACGACCGGACCATCGGGCCGCTGGCACAGTACAGAAAGTCCAGTTCTTGCTCTGCAATCTGCTGGTACGTGTCGAATACGTCGGGGTGGACGAACTCACTGACCTCCAGATGCGACCGGGAGGGCTGGAGATACTGGCCGAAGGTGACGATATCGACGCCGACGCTGCGCAGATCACGCATCGTCTGGTAGACCTCGTGGTGGTACTCGCCGACCCCGAGCATCAGGCTCGTCTTCGTGTACGCATCGCTTTCGCGGGCGGCCTGTTCGAGGACAGACAGCGACTGCTCGTAGCCCGCACGCCGGTCCCGGACCGGCCACTGCAACCGCTCGACGGTTTCGACGTTGTGGGCGATCACGTCCGGTTCGGCGTCGATGATCTTCCCGACGAGTTCCGGTTCTCCCTGAAAGTCGGGGATCAGTACTTCGACGAGAATGTCCGAATCCCGGCGTTTGATCTCGCGGATCGTCCGGGCGAAGTGGCCCGCACCCTGGTCGGGCAAATCGTCCCGATCCACCGAGGTCAACACGACGTAATCCAGCCCGATTTCGCTCACCGCGGCGGCGACGTTTTCGGGTTCGTCCTCGTCCAGCGGCTCCATCCCGCCGGTCTGTACGTCACAGAAGTTACAGCCTCGCGAACAGCGCTCGCCCATCAACATGAAGGTTGCAGTGCCGGCACTGCCGTCGGCACCCGCGGCCGCGCCCGACCCCGACCAGCACTCGCCCATGTTCGGACACGAGGCCTCCTCGCAGACGGTGTGGAGGCCGTGCTCGCGGAGAATGCCCTTGATCTCGGTGAATCGCTCGCCCGACGGTGGCCGCATCTTCAGCCACTCGGGCTTGCGCGAACGGCTCATTAACTAGTCCTTTGGGGCTGTCGACAAAAATGTGCGGCTCCCGGCTTCGATTCACCTGAATCCGATCTGGGCCCTCACCAGTACGGCGTCCGCTTCCAGAACCGCCACGGCCGGCCGACCGCGACGAAGACGACGAGCGCCCCGACGAAGGCGACCAGTGTCGCAATCGCTGCCGCGGTGAACTCGGTTGAGCCGATAAACAGCTGGTTGTTGGTGACGAGGCTTGCCAGAATTCCGCCGAGACCGACGGCGATCAGCAACACTGCCGCGCCGCCGAGTATCCGCATCTTCTCCATACGCGATACTTGGATGGGGGATACAAAAGGACAAGGGAATCCGGCGGCTACTGCCCGCTATGACGACTGTCGTCGTACTCGCTGATCCACCTGTTCCCGAGTGTGTGCCCGATCTCCTGCCCGACGGCTTCGATGCCGACCAGAACGCAGCACTGTACCGGGCGATGCTCGCCGATGTCTGTGCGACCATCCAGCACGGCGAGGGCGAGATTCTGATCAACTACCGCGATCCGGAGACTGTCCCTGACGGCGTCGACCCCGAGAACTCCGTTCGTGACCTGCTCGACGAGGAACTCGCCGATCCCGGCGCGGTCCGCTACGAGGTACAGGTCGGATCTGACGACGCTGGGAAAATTGGGAACGCACTGACGCACTTGCTCGACACCGAGGAACTCCCGACGGTGGCGTTCGCCAGGCCGACCGCACTGTTTCTCCGCCGGGAGCATATCGGCACGACGGCGATGCAACTGCGAACGAGTGATGTCGTGATCGGTCCGTCGACCAACGGGCGCGTCTCCTTCGCGGCCTTCGGCCAGCAGATCGATTTCACTGACGTGTTTGCACCGCCGGCAGTCGAGACGCTGACCGAACGCGCCCGGTCGGCGGATCTCGACGTCTCCTTCCTCCCGGAGACGCCGCTGTGGGAGCGCCCCGAAGATCGCAAAACTGCGCTCTCGCTGCTCCGTGCGCGGGTGCGCGCTGGCGTGCTCGTCCCCGACCGAACGGCAGAACTAGTCGCTGAGTGGGGGCTGTCGGCAGTCGAGTCTGACACTGTCTCAGATAATTCTGCAAACTCAGAGGACTAACTCGCTTTGTCCGTCCCGACCGCCTCCGCTCTGCCCAGCATCGCGACGGATCCGCCGGCTGACACTGGCCATTGTTTAAGACACTCTCCGACAGTCGCTCAAGCGCTCTCGTCTTCTTCGGCGGAGTCGGTTACACTGTCGTCGGCTTCCGACTCGTCCGGGTCTGCTGCGGCGTTTTCCATGACGAGACCAGCGATTCCGGCCGCGGCCAGACCGATTCCGAGGGCGCGAAGCTGGCGGAGGTAGCCCGGTTTTGCTTCGAGTTCCGCTGCGTTCTCGAAGTTCTGTCCGATCATCTTCTTCATCAGCTTCACACTGATCTGTGGCACCAGCGCAGTGAGCAGCCCCTGAGTGATTGCCCACAGCGCACCGATCTTGCGACTCTTTTGGCTATTCATCCACCAATAATTCAGTGACTGATCGACATGAACGTTGTGACAATTCTACAATTCGTGGAACCGAGCTGGAGAAACCAACCGCTTGAACTGGGATCTCGGACCCTTCTGTTCTCAATAGTATTGTCTGGTTATCCCAATAGCAAGAACTATATCCTTCGGCGACCAATTATCAGTATGGCCAACAATGTCGGTTCGATAGACCGGAAGCTACGAACGGTAATCGGTGCGGTCGCGGGTGTGCTCTCACTGGCGATTCTCGCAAATGCGGTGTCGCTGCCCGAGGTCGCGTCGCCGGTGCTCGGTGTAGTCGCGCTCGTGATGCTCACAACTGCCGCGATGGGCACCTGCGGGTTGTACGCGCTTCTGGGTGTCGACACCTGCCCAGCCAACGCGAATCGCTGAACAGCCATCGAGAGCGACACGCTTAATTCTCCCACGGTCACATCATTATCTGTACTCGCATCGAGCGAGTCGTGAGGTGGGGTGGCAGAGCGGCCTATTGCGTTTGCCTTGAGAGCAAATGTCCGAGAGGACTCCTGGGTTCAAATCCCAGCCCCACCGCATTTTGCTGCGAACAACTCGTGAGCAGCAAATGCGTAACGGCTGGATTTGAACTCGATGGCGAGACTCGCTCCGCTCGTCTCGCGCAGTTCAAATCCCGGCCCTACTTCCCGACTCGCTCGCGGATATTCGCCACCAGCGACTCGAAGTTGTTCAGATCCTCAATGTCGGTGATTTCGTCACCGACGGAGAATGCTCCGGGGTCGGCCACGCGGGCACAGATCCCACCTTTGCCGTCCGCCAGCGCACGCAGCAGTCCGTCCTGTCCCGTCACTCGCTCCAGATACCGGCAGGGCGGTCGTTCCCGTGTCCCCTCGAATTGGGCGTCCCCGACCGTAAAACGATGATTCAGCAGGTCGTGTACGTCGCCGCCGCGGACGACCACGTTCCGCCGGTGCTGGCCGTCCAGTACGTCCAACTGTGACCGCTCGCTGATCGCTTCGAGAGCTTCGGCCTGCACGAACGTCACCTGACAGACATCGAACGGAGAGTAGTGACCGGTTCCGGTGCAGTAGCGGTCACCAGCCAGCCCACCGTCGACGGCGCGGATCGATTCGTGGTCTGCCATCGGCTCACCGGCGGCCTCCGCCGTGTAAATCGCTTCGACGCGCATACGCAACGTAAGTCCTTCTCGCTGATGTGAGTTGGCACAGTCGACCCTAGCAATACTGACCCTCGACGACTTCACGCCCTGGAAAACAACAGTTTCCGGATATCTCTATCAGAGTATCAACTCTGCGAACAATCGCCGACGGTCCGATGGCTTTCGACGAGTACGTACTGGTATGTAGCTGTATGCGCTTGCGGGTACCACTATTATAAGCCTTCATTCGTGGGAGCAGAGTACGTCGAGACGTAATGATTCCCGGCCGCGATGTTGGGCTGATGGACAGTTACAAACTACGATTCACGCTTGCGCTCTCGATAATCTTTCTGATAACTGCGGGAAGTGGCGTGCTTATTTATACGACAGTTGACAACCAACTCACGACGGAGACAGAACAGCGACTCGTTTCGACTGCAGAGAGCGAAGCCCATCAGGCAGAGATCTGGTTCGAACACACTGACCGACTCCTTGAGTCCTCGATTCGGTCGACAGCGATCAGTAAGAACGAATCTTCGTTCCGCATCTGGGATCAGTTGACGAGAATTTCCAATCGGGAGGCGATTTCGAGTACGTACTTCGTCGATCTCGATACCGGCAAGTCGATCGTGACAGCCGGCGAAACCTCTGGAAACGAAACGAACACGGCGCTTCCGGCAGCCACACAGTCTCGGATCGACGAGTTGGCTGCTGCGGACCGATCCGAGGTCCAATACTCCGATCCGATGGAGTTCGACGGACGGCCGGCTATGCTCGCCGTCCGAGAGACACCGAGTGGCGACGGCCGGGCGCTGATCGCCGTCATCGATCTACATCGACTCTCGGAGCAACTGTTCGGTTCGGCGTACGACGACACGTCGACGACGACGAGCGTCGTCAACGCCAGCGGCGTGACGGTGCTGTCGAGTGAACCGGACACGATTCTGGAGGCCGACCAGACCTGGGACGAGGGTCACAGCGGGAGTGGCTTCGAGACCGAGTCCGCAGACGGAGGGTTCGCTGTCGGGTATGCCGGGATCGAGAACCACGGCTGGGCCGTGACGAATCGCGTTCCGACCGCGCAGGCGTTCGAAATGCGAAGCACCGTCGGGAATCTGATCGCGCTTCTGCTCGGCGTCTTGCTCGTCGGGCTGGCCGGATTCGGCCTGACAGTCGGCCGAACGACGATCCGGTCGGTTGGCTCACTCGCGACCAGCGCGGAGACGCTCAGCCAGGGTGATCTCGACACACCAATCGAGAGCGAGCGCACGGACGAATTCGGTACCGTCTTCGACTCGCTCGAACAACTCAGGCGCTCGCTCACCTCGAAAATCGAGGCCGTCGAATCCGAACGTGACCGGGCCGAGGAAGCAAAGACCGCCGCGCAGACAGCAAAACAGGAGGCCGAGGAGGAACGAGCGCGCGCTGAACAGTTGAACGAACATCTCCGAGAGAGAGCCGAATCCTACAGCACCGTCATGGCCCGCGCTGCGGAGGGGGATCTCACTCAGCGAATGCAGCCGGACAGCCAAAGTCCCGCGATGGTCGAAGTCGCGGAGTCGTTCAACGAGATGATGAACGATCTCGAAGCGACGTTCAGAGAGATCCAGTCCTTTGCCGACGCCGTTGCCGAGTCGAGTGACGAAGCGACCGCCGGAACGGACGAAATCAACCAGACGACCGAGACGGTCAGCCAGTCGATCCAGCGGATCGCAAGCCAGACCGACAGCCAGCGGGAATCGCTCGAAGATCTCTCGACGGAGATGACCCGCCACTCCGAGGCAACCGAAAACGTCGCGGACAAGGCCGAAACTGCTGCGGCGCTCTCACGGGAAGCCGCGACGGTGGCCACGAACGGTGAGTCGACCGCCCAGCAGTCGATGGCCGAGATGGAAGCCGTCCAGGACTCGATGGCGACTGCCGTCGACAACGTCCAGACGCTCGCTGATCTGATGTCCGAAATCGACGAAATCGTCGCCCTGATCCGTGAGATTGCCAGCGAGACGAACATGCTGGCGCTGAACGCGAACATCGAGGCCGCTCGTGCCGGCGGTGATGCGGATAGCGAGGGTGACGGATTCGCCGTCGTCGCTGACGAGGTCAAGCAACTGGCCGAAAAGACACACTCCTCGGCGACGGAGGTTGCCGATCTGATCGAGGAGGTCCAGCAGACGACCGACGAAACTGTCGCCGAAATCCAGACCGCCGACGAGCGTGTCGAGCAGACGACCGTAGCAGTCGAGGAGGCTGTCGAGGCGTTCGTGACTGTCCTCGACAAAACCGAGCGGACCGACGACAGCCTTCAAGAGATCACCGAAGTGATGTCCGCGCAGGCAAACCGGGCCGAAACGGTCGACGACATCGTTGCGCAGGTCGAGCAACAGAGCCACTCGACAGCGAGCGATGCAGCGGATGTTTCTGCCGCCGCGCAGGAACAGACTGCGGCCGTCTCACAGGTCGACACCAGCGTGAAGACACTCGCCTCCCGCAGTTCCCGACTGCAATCGCTTCTCGAGACGTTCGAGACGGCAGACAGGAACGACCGACAGCCGGCATCGACTCCTGCGCTGTCTCCTGACTAACCCTCTCCAGCACAGCCGTTCCCGAGTGATCGAGCCATCTATCGTACACGCTACTTAAAAATACGGCCAAACAACACCGACAGAATTTAGCCGAACGGGATAACATCGTATGGTTTTATTCCCTGGGGTGGTGAAACGAATACGTATGAGAGCAGTTCAGGTCACCGAATTTGGCGACAGAGACGTACTGGAAGTCAACGAAGTCGAGACGCCGGAGCCGGACAGCGGTGAGGTCCGCATCGAGGTCAAGGCGGCGGGTATCAACTTCGCGGATATCATGCAGCGCCGTGGTCACTATCAGGGCGGTCCGAAGCCACCGTACACGCCCGGTCTGGAGGTCGCAGGGGTCATCGACGCGGTCGGCGACGGCGTCGGCCGCGAGGTCGGTGACGAAGTCGTGACGATGGTCGACGGTGCCGGCGGCTACGCCGAGTACGCCATCGGCGACGCGATGGGGCTGTTCGATATCCCGGAGGGGCTGAGCTTCGAGGCTGCTGCCGGCTTCCCAGTCCAGTATCTTACCGCCCAGAACTGTCTGCACGAGTGGGGCGGACTCGAAGAGGACGAGTCGGTGCTGATCCACGCCGCCGCCGGTGGCGTCGGGACCGCCGCGGTCCAGATCGCACGCGAAGCGGGTGCGGAGATCTTCGGCACGGCTTCCACCCAGGAGAAACTCGATAAAGCGGCTTCTCTCGGTGCGGATCACACGATCAACTACGAGGAAGAGGACTTCGTCGAGGTCGTCAAAGAGAAGACCGACTACGGCGTCGATCTGGTGCTCGACGGCGTCGGCGGCGAGACCACCCAGCGCTCACTCGATGCGCTCAAGGAGTTCGGCCGGATGGTCGTCTACGGTGCTGCGAGCGGAACGCCGGGCCGACCCTCGACCGACGATATCCTCTTCGGCAATCAGAAAGTCATCGGCTATCATCTCGGACGAGGCCTCCAGCGCAAGCCGATGAAGGTTCTCGCGTCGGTCAACGAACTCTCGGAGATGCTCGCAGAGGGCAAACTCGAAGTACAGTTCGACCGCGCGTTCGACCTCGATGAAGTCGCCGATGCCCACGAATACGTCGAGAGCCGGCAGTCGATGGGCAAAGTCGTCATCACGCCGTGAACCGCCTCGGGGTCAAGCCCCGAGGCTTCCCGTTTCGATGACGCGACTTGCAGGAACCGACGAAGGCTGCCCTCCATCGGTTTCCACAGCGGTCGCAGTCTCCACGGGCGTGACTTCGGCCTGTCCCAGACCTAACTCTTCAAGACCGCGAGAAAGAGCGTTGTACGACGCATTCGCGTCCCTGTCCGCCTCAAACCCACAACTCGGGCAACTGTGTTCCCGCACCCACAACGGCTTCTCCGTCTCAACACCACACTTCGCGCACTCCCTGGTCGTTCCCGCAGGGTCTACTTGGACGACGTGAGTGCCGTACAGGTCGCCTTTGTACTCCAGCATCTCGATGAACCCGCGCCACGCAGCATCCTGCTTGTTCCGAGCGTTCCCACGCTGTTGAAGCATTCCCGAGACGTTCAGGTCTTCCACGAATACAGCGTCATACGTCTTCACGAGCCACGTCGTGAGTTTGTGCTGGAAATCTTCGACCTTCCGCTTGATTCGACGCTTGACCTTGGCAAGCTCGCGCCGTTGTTTCTCCCAGTTGTTACTCCCGTGTTCTTTACGGGAGAGACTGCGCTGTTCCCGACGCAGGCGTTCGTATTCGTCGGTGAGGTCGAGCCAGTCCACGCTGTCGCCATCGCTCGTGTAGATGTAGTTCTGGATGCCGAGGTCGATGCCAACGCAATCCTCAGCATCCAAGTCATCCACGTCGGGTTTCTCGGGGAGTGCGGTGTCTTCGACTTCGAGACCGAACGTGACGGACCACTCCCCCGTCGTCCCCTTTTTTAGTGTGACTTCTTTGATGGTGGCGTTGTCGGGAATTTCGCGGTGGTATCGGATAGGGATGTCTCCGATTTTGGAGAGCCAGAGTGTTGCGCAGCGGCCACTCGTGTTTTTGAGCTCGAAGCCAGACTGCGAGTATGTCATGCTCTGGTATTCTCGCGGTGACTTCCACTTGAGCCACCCGATGTTGTGCCCGTTCTGCTTCTTCACGGAAAGGTTCGAGAGGTTATCGTAGAAGCGTTCGACGGTCTTCTGTAACGCCTTCGAGTGGACTTCGGAGAATACGGGCCATTCGTCTTTCCACTCGGTGAGTCGTTTCTGGTGTTGGTACGCCGAACCGATGTTGTTCTCATCGGTGTCGAGGACGTTGTATTCGTAGCGGGTGTGGTTGTAGGCTTGGCGGTGGATGTCGATGTGGCGTTCCACTTCCGTAGCCACGCCTGTTCGGTCAGGATAAGCGCGGAAGCGGTAGTCATACCACATCGCTGTACCGTGATTATCGGTGTATTTCGACTTAATGGTTGGTGTCACGGAGTGTCGGCTTCAACCCCGGGGCATTCGCCTCGACAGCCTGTAAAACAGTCCGAGCCGGTTTTTATTCGTCGTCGGCGAGTCGTCGCGAGAGCAGATATCCCGCACCGCCCAGTCCGCTCACTGCGGAGAGGACGCCGAATCCGGGGCCCGACCCGTCCGAACTGTCCGAGTCGTCCTCACTCTCGTTGGTCTCGCTGCCGTCCATATTCTGATCGTCAGTCTCGTTCTGTCCGCTGGAGCCGCCGTCGTCCGTTCCGTCGTCGGTATTGTCACCATTGTCGTTTTCGCTGCCGTCGCTATCGTCTCCGTCGTCCGGGCTGTATCCGATATCGTCTCGGTTGTACCGCGCCGTCACGCGAACTGTCTGCCCTTCTGTCGTGATTTCCCGGCTGAGTTCGTTTGTCACCATCCCGGCGACCTGATCGGTATCGATGGTCGCGTCTTCGGGGTATTGAACAACAGTTGTCGTGTCGAACTCTGTCGTATCGCTGTCGTAGTCCAGCGTTCCGATGTAGCTTGTTGCTCCAGCCAGCGGCGAGTGGTCGATCGATTCGCTGTACTGGTCTGTACTGAGTGTCCCGTCGTCCGTGAGCCGCAAGAACGTCTGTCCGCTGTGATCAACCGCGGTGAGCAGCGCTTCGAGTTCTGCCGTGCTCTCGTAGCGGGGCTGCTGGTCGCCGTCACCAGTGTTGCGGATCGCGGCAACCTGATCGATGTTCTGGTTGTCTCCCTGGATGAGATAGCCTTCGCCCCACGTGATGACTGCCTGATTCGAGTACTCGTAGATACCGTCGTACTCCGTCTCCTCCGCATCGCTATTTTGCACGGTTTCTGCGATGGTGTCGGTATCGAACGGTCCAGTGTACACGGAGGTGCGTCCGAGCAGAGTATGCCGTTCGACGGGAATGCCCGATGGGTCGACATCTCCGACGCTCTCTGCCTCGACCAACGAGCCAAATACTGGCTCTGCGAGGTTGATCTGTGTCAGCGCTCGCCAGAGTCCAGCCATACTGGACGTGTAAATGTACGGCTCCAACTGCAGGAGTGTGTCCCCTCTCGTACTCACTTCGCCGAACAGTTCGAGTTGTGTCTCGAAGGTGTAGGTTCCAACGTCGATCTCACCGTACTGATTCAGGATCGTCTCTCCCTTTGGAACCCACTCAGCGAACGCCGGGACGCTGCCCTCCTGTGCTGTTGCTGTCTGCTGACCGATTCCCGCCCCGACTACGCCTGCCGCTCCGAGTGCGACCGCCGACGACTGCATAAACTGGCGACGACTCTGTTCGTTCATCTTCTCATTTCATATCGCATCACCGCGTTTAATTACTTCGATGTCTGCAGGTGTGGGCGGCCGCTGCCCCGTTAGCCGGCCTGTGCCAGCCTGACGTGTGACCAGCCGATCAGGGTGCTCACTGTCCAGATCAAAAACAGGACAAAGAGCAATTCCGGACCGAACAGGTATCCCGCTACCGCTGGACCGCCGAAGGCCACGGCTACCGGCGTCACTGCCAGCATCACGCTCCGGGAAAGTGCCCCACCACCACGGCCTGTCTGGCCGAGAACGGCGGTTCCGACTGCTGTCGCGACTCCGACGGCGAGACTCCATCGAACTGGCCATCCTGGTCCGCTGAAACTCACCGCCAGCGTGATTGTGCCGCCGATCCAGAGCAACCCACCGACGGCCAGCGCTTGCTCGGCGACCCCTCGTCGACCCGACCGGAGCCAGCCGAGATACCAGCCCCACCCGCCGACGGTTCCGAGCACAAATCCAACTTGAGACGCCGGGGCAGACAGCGCAATCGCCAGTTGACTGCCCACGCCGACCGCACCGAGCAGACAGGCGACGACCACACCGGCCCGAGCCGTGGCCCGGAACTCTCGAACGGTCACGAGGGCGGCACAACCGAGAAGCGCGAGTCCGGCGACGACCGGAGCGGCAAATCCCGGGCCGATCCCCGAGAGCAACGCCGGCGGCGCGGTCTCCGAACTCATATCTCACCGTTCGGCTACAGCCACCTCAAGCTGACCCCCGAAGAAACAGTTAATCGCCGCGAGACCCAATCCTGCTCAATGAGTCGGAGTGCTTCGCTGCCGGGCCGCCTGCTCTCCGTACTCCGCCCACCGCCTCGCGTGGTCGACTGGTCGATTTTCGCCGTCGTCCTCCTGGCGGCTAGCTCCGGTATCCTCTCCTTTCTCGGTGTCCGCCCCGCCTGGGTGCCCGTCTTCTGGTTCCACCGCATCGTCGGTCTCTCGTTGATCGTCCTCCTCGGATTCAAACTCGCTCGGGTCCGCTATCGCCTCACCGACAGTCGACAGTGGCAGTCCTCGACGGCGCTGTCGGTGCTCACTGCTCTGACCGCCTTCGCTACCATCGCCACCGGTGTCATGTGGGTGTTCGGCTTCGTCCCCGAGATTCCGTACTTTCACTTTCTATCGGTCCACGTCGGGTTCGGCCTGCTGCTGGTCGCGCTCATGACCGTCCACCAGCGGACCCGCTTTCGGCCGCCCCGCCGGGTCGATTTCGACCGCCGACGGACCACGATGCAGTACTCTGCGCTGCTCGTTGGCGGTGCGCTCACCTATCGCGGCCAGCAACTGCTCAACAGCGTCTTCGAGACACCCGGCGACGACCGCCGACTGACGGGCTCTGAGCGACAGGACGGTTCTGGTAACGAGAGTTTTCCGGTCACCTCGTGGGTCGCTGACAGCCCGGATCCCGTCGATATCGACGAGTACGAACTGACCGTCGACGGTGCAGTCGACTCCTCACTCGTGCTGTCGTACGACGATCTGGATCCCGATAGCTCCGCGGAAGTACTCCTGGACTGCACGAGTGGCTGGTACACCGAACAGGAGTGGCGGGGAGTCGCCGTGGGTGATCTCCTCTCGCTGGCCGACCCCGACGACAGAGCGACCCATGTCCGATTCGTCTCGGTTACCGGCTACCGCTGGAGTTTGCCAATCGAAGAGGCCCGTGACGCGATGCTCGCGACTCACGTCGGTGGGGAATCGCTCAGTCACGGCCACGGCCGCCCGCTCAGACTCGTTGCGCCCGGTCGCCGCGGGTTTCAGTGGGTCAAGTGGGTCCAACGCGTCGAGGTGCGCACGCGCGGTGATGCTGCGCAGTGGCTCGCAACGCTGATCAGTGGGTTCGAGTAACTCAGTGAGTCGCTTCGACGTTTCCTTTCAGGACTTCGACGCCGGGGAGTGACCTGCCAGTCAGGGCGTTGATGTACGCGCCGCCAGCGATCGAGACGTGTGAGAAGTCGGCCTCGTCCATGCCGTACATCTCGATGGCCCGGGAGGTGTCACCGCCGCCGACGACGGAGAAACAATCGCTTCGACCGATCGCTTCGAGCACGCGGGCGGTCCCGTTACTGAACCGCTCGTCCTCGAACATCCCGAGCGCACCCTTGACGAATACTGCCTCGGAGTGGGCAGCGATATCGGAGAACTGCTCGACGGTGTCGCTGCCCACATCCAGATAGTCGTGGTCTTTGTTCTTGACATCGGCGACGGTGACTTCGCCGCGCTCGTCGTTCTCGTCGGCGAAGGCGAGATCGGAGGGATAGACGAGCTCGCTGGGGTGGCTCTCGATCAGCGAGCGAATCCGATCTTTGTTGGCGCGCCACTGGCTCTCGTAGAGGTCTGATTCGTCGATATCCCGACCCACGTCGTAGCCGATTGCTCGCAAGAACAGTTCACCGACGATCCCACCCAGCAGGAAGTTGTCGACCCGGTCCTGCAGCGAGGTCATCACGTCGATTACGTCGGTTGCCTTCTTCCCTCCGGCGACCATCGTCACCTCGCCGTCGAACTCCCGGTTTGCGATTGCGCTGTTTGCTTCGTATTCGGAGGCCATCACCCGCCCGGCGTAGGCGTCCATCTCCAGGGGCAGGCCGACGATGGAGGCGTGTTTGCGGTGGGCCGTCGAGTAGGCATCCCCGACGTAGGCGTCGAACTCCGGTGCCAAGGTCTGGACGAGGTCGCTTTTGGCGTGTTCCTCGGGGTCGCGCTCGGGGAGTTCGTCGTCGGTCATCCGCACGTTTTCGAGCATGATCGCCTCGCCGCCGTCGAGTTCGTCGATTGCCGTGAGTGCGGTTTCCCCGTAGGTATCGGGGACGTATTCGATTTCTTCACCGACGTGTTCGGAGAGGATCTCCGCGTGTTGTTCGAGCGTGACGAAGGTGTCCCGACCGGGACGGCCCTGGTGGGCGAGCAGGGCAACACGGTGGCCGCTGTCGAGTAGATCCCGCACTGTCCGGGTGTGTCTGGAAAACCGACGGTTGTCCTCCACGACGCCGACCGACACGGGAGAGTTGAGATCGAGGCGTGCGAGCACACTCTGCCCGTCCGCGAGATCGTCCAGTGTCCGGTAGCTCATTAGTTGTGTACTCGGCAACCTCATACTAGTACTCCGCGATGTTCCCCGCGAAAAATGCGAAATTGGGGACTCACTCCCGAGTAAAGCCCACAGTTTCACTTTCACTTTCAGGCGTCTTTTTAATGCCACCGGGGGAGAACTAGCTAGTATGTCACAATCGACACTGGACGACGACGAGCTATTCACTGAGGCTGCCTCGGAAATGCGGGAGGATGTCGAGGATTCACTCGACGCAGCACGGGCGGAACTGCCCGACGCTGCGGATATCTGGGATGTCGAAGCAGACAACACCCTCGGGGTACTGAACAGCCTTCGGACCGCCCTCGAACTGGGCGAGGCGAAGGAGAACCTCCGCGACGCGAAAAAGTGGTACACGATGGGGAAGGAGGCCGACGCCTTCGAGGACGCAGCGGATCTGGCCGAGGATATCGAGGCCGTCGAAGAGCTGCTCGGAGATATCGAGACCGCCCACGATCAGGTCGGCGAACTCGCGAGTACGATTCCGCAGCTCAAATCCGCGCTCGAAGAGAGCGAGGACCCCGAGGCCGACGCCGAAGCGGCAGAAGCCTAACGCCGATCCGGTAGCTCTCGCTCGGCGACGGTCGCGACGAGGTCGGCGAGCGCATCCCCGGCCTGATCGAGCAGCGCTTCCCCGAGCTCCGCCGTGCCCTCGCGGGGATCACCGACGACGCCGCTGTCGGTAAACTCGTCGCTGTCGTAGGCGAGGTTCACACCGGAGTGCCACTCGCCCCACTGTTCGGCCGCACCAGCCGCAGCACGGTCGTACTCCGCTGGTCTCACGTACTCGTCACTGAGGTGTTCGAGCACGCTCGTTTCGACGGGACCGCCGTGGCCCATTCCGAGGTCCCGGCCAGCGATATCGGCCGGGTCGACGGCGTCGAACCACGTGAACGGCACCGCGTACCCCTCCCCGGAGCGGGAGATGGTCCCACAGAGTTCCCGCAGTGCCGAGACGTTGCCGCCGTGGCCGTTGACGACGACGATTCGATCCCAGCCGTGGGCGGCGAGACTCTCACACGTCTCGCGGACGTACGCGCGAAACGTATCTTCATTGACCCACAAGGTCCCGGGAAACTGCCGGTGTTCGGCGGCGACACCGACGGGAATCGTCGGGCCGAGCACGCACTCGACGGGTGCGCGTTCGACACCGAGGTCGGCGACTGCTCCTGCGGTGAACAGATCGGTGCCCAGCACAGCGTGTGGGCCGTGCTGTTCGGTACTCCCAACTGGCAGGACCGCGAGCGATGTCTCGACCGCGCTGGCTTCGGCCCAGGTCGACTCGGTGAGATCCATATTCGCACGTCCGCCCGGATCCGTTTATATGTGCTGCTCGGGCCGATCCGATGGCCGAACAAGATCGGCCAATCTATTAAACAGAATACAGCTAGATCGTTAATAGACCCCGTGATACTGCGGTCATCCGAAATACATAAGACACGATAACCGTAAGCGAACATAGAATGCTGGGTACCGGATTCACAATCTCGTCCATCCTCCGGCACGCGCCGGTTGCCCAGGCCGGGCAAAGCCAGGCAGACGTATTCAGTCAACTCTACCTGGTCTTTCTCGTCCTCGGGACAATCGTCGGGACGATCGTCATCTCGTATACGGTATACAACGCGTACAAGTACCGGACGACCACCGGCGATGCTGAAGGTCGCTACGATGTTGACGAGGCGGAACTCGCGGAGACGGACGAGTACGATGTCGCGCGCCCACGGCAGGGAGAAATCCCGACAGGGCAAGGTAAAGGCGGCGGAAAAAAACTGTTTATGTCCTTCGGGATGAGTGCTGTTCTCGTCCTCGGACTGATCATCTACTCCTACTCGCTGTTGCTCTACGTCGAAGACACGGGCGAAAACGAAGAAGACGCCATCGAGATCGACGTCGAGGGCTATCAGTTCGGGTGGGACTACACCTACTTCGAAGACGAGTACGACAACGAAGAGGATGCGCTGCACAGTGACGATTACAACGCGACGGAATTACATCCCGAAGCTGAAGAAAACGCGTTAGTGGTGCCCGAGGGGACCGTTGTCCAGCTAGATGTCACCTCGCGTGACGTCTGGCACAACTACGGCATCCCCGAGTTCCGGGCGAAGACTGACGCGATCCCGGACCAGACCACGAACACGTGGTTCGAGGCCGACGAACCCGGCCTCTACGAGGCCAACTGTTACGAACTCTGTGGACAGGGGCACTCGAATATGAAAGGTGATGTTGTCGTCGTCGAACAGGAGACGTTCGTCGACTGGTACACGTCACAGGAGAATACAGATGAATCAAACATTGACTTCATGGAGGTGAGTAGCTGATGAGCGAACACCTGCCACCGAAATCCTCGGTCAAACGCTGGCTCGTAACGACTAATCACAAAGACATCGGGATCCTGTACATCATCACCTCGCTGTTTTTCCTAATCTTCGGGGGGATCCTCGCGATGATGATCCGTGTCCAGATGTGGAATTCGGGGACGGTCATCCTCGGTGAACTCGGATACAACCAGGTCGTGACCGCACACGGGCTGTTGATGGTGTTCTGGTTCCTCTCTCCTTTCGCGTTCGGGCTTGCGAACTATCTCGTGCCGCTGCAGATCGGTGCCGACGATCTGGCCTTCCCGCGACTCAACGCGATGAGCTACTGGCTGTATCTGTTCTCGGGAGTCATTCTCGGGCTTAGCTTCTTCCAGGGCTCGTCGCTGCCGACTGGCTGGACGCTGTACGCACCGCTGAACCTGCCGGCGTTCATTCCGTCGGTCGCCGAACTGGGTGCGTTCTCCGGAATTCTCGCACTCGCGATGTTCGTCGCATCGGTGACGCTCGGCTCAGTTAATTTCCTGACGACCATGTACCGGATGCGCGCCGAGGGACTTCGCATGCGCGACGTTCCCTTGTTCAGTCTCTCCATTCTGCTGACGGTCTGGATGATGCTGTTCGCATTCACGGCACTGCTGGCCGCTATTATCCTGCTCAGCTTCGATCACATCTTCGCCGGAGCGGCTGGAACCGGCTTCTTCGGTAGTGAAGAGGGTGGGTCGCTGCTCTGGACGCACCTGTTCTGGTTCTTCGGTCACCCCGAAGTGTACATCGTCTTCTTCCCTGCACTCGGCGTGATGGCCGAAATCGTTCAGACGTTCTCCGGACGGCGACTCGTCGGCCGGAAGTGGTTCATCATCGCGATGGCGCTCGTTGCGATTCAGAGCTTCATCGTCTGGATGCACCACATGTTCCTCACCAGCATCAACCTCCCAATCAAGACGGTGATGATGGTGACAACTATCGGGATTTCGCTCCCGTTCGACCTGATGATCTTCGCGCTGATCTACACGATGATCAAGGGTCGAGTCCGATGGAAGACGCCGTTCCTGTTCGTTCTGGGCGCGATCCTCCTGTTCATCCTCGGTGGGATTACCGGCGTGTTCCTCGGTGCGATTGTGCTCGACTACTCGTTCCGTGGAACCTACTGGGTTGTCGCACACTTCCACTACGTGATGGCATCCGGTGCTGTCGCGCTGATCGGTGGGATCTACTACTGGTATCCGAAGATCACCGGGAAGATGTACAACGAGTTCCTCGGGAAGGTTCACTTCGTTGCGGCCTTCGTCGGCTTCAACCTGCTTTACTTCCCGATGTTCGTCGTCTGGGAGACGCCACGGCGCTGGTTCCACTACGAGGCTGGCTTCACCTTCTGGCATCAGCTGGCCTCTCTGGGCGCGTTCGTCTTCGCGGCGTCGTTCCTGATTATGTTCTACAATCTCGTCGCGAGCCTCTACAGCGACCGTGTGGTCGACGAGAGTCCGTGGGCCTACACTGGCTCCGCGGAGTGGGCGGTCTCTTCGCCCCCGCCGGAAGGTAACTTCCCCGGCAAACCGAGCTTCGCGACGGGCAAGCTCAACTTCCTCGACGGCGCGGCGACCGACGGCGGCGAAGCCGACGCGAAAACCGACGGCGGCGTTGCGACGGCCGCTGACGCGGTCGAACAGACGGCAGACCACACGAGCTGGTGGCCAGTGATCCTCTGTGCGACTGGCCTGATCACGGCAGTCGGCATTTCCGGACTCGAGGAGTCGTACTTCATCTGGCCGTTCGTGTTCGCGGTGCCGTTCTTCGTCGCCTTCGTCGGCCTGAAGGGCGCGAGCTACGACGGCTTCGGTATCGTTCACGGGCTGTATCTGGTGGCCGCAGGACCGATGCTCGCTGCGTTCCTGCTGGTGTTCAATATGCACCACGGGATCGAAGTCGGATTCACGGAAGCGAACGCCTACTTCTGGGTGACGCTGGTCGGCATCGTCTCCGGCGTGGGCGCGCTGGTCGGCATGGGCTTCGAGTCCTTCTTCGCACCGGAGCCGGAGTTCTCCGAACAGTGGCCGTTCGAGGGCGTCAAAAACACCAAACTCGGTATGTGGGTGTTCATCGCCTCCGACATCGTGCTGTTCGGTGCCTTCATCGGCTCGTACTTCTTCATGCGCCTGCAGGCTGGCTGGCAGGATTGGTGGCACATCGCCCACGAGAACGGGCTTGCCGAGCACGCTGTCTGGCCGGGGTTGCTCAACACCTACATCCTGCTCGCAAGTAGCTTCACGGTCGTGCTTGCACTCGCGTACGCACGGAAGGGTAACATGCGGCTCACTGTTGGCTTCCTCGCCGCGACGTTCCTCGGTGCCTGCCTGTTCCTGGTGAACAAGGCCATCGAGTGGGTGGAGTACTACTTCCACTTCGGCTGGGTCTTCGACTCCGGTCCGGCCTCGGTGACGTACTACCTGACGACCGGGCTACACGCGGTCCACGTCGTGATCGGGATGCTCATCTTGCTGTTCCTGATCGCTCGTGCGTCGCGGGGCGCCTACTGGAGCGAGGGAGAGAACGCCGACACGGTGGAGTACTTCGGCCTCTACTGGCACTTTGTCGACATCGTGTGGCTGTTCCTCTTCCCGCTGTTCTACATCCTCTGAGGTGATCACACATGGCAAATATCAAACTATACGGCATCATATTCGTGGTACTGGGAGCGATTAGTACGACGCAGTTCCTCGTAGAATCCTTCCTCCCTGAGGGGCTGTACTGGATCGGCCTCGTTGCCATCCTGGCGCTGTCGACGATGAAGGCGATGGCCGTCGCTGGCTGGTACATGCATCTGGTCGAGGAACCGCGGTCGATCACGTACCTCGCCATGGGCGGGGTGCTCTGTGTCGTTGCACTGACCGCCGGCGCGGGCTACTCCGTGGTGTAAGGCCGGGATTTCCCCCGGTTGCGGTGCGGTCTCGTTACCTTTTTCCGCTCACTGAAGCAACGAAGCGTATGGTTACAGTCCGGGCACCAGCGACGAGTGCGAACCTGGGAAGCGGCTTCGACGTGTTCGGCGTTGCGCTGTCGCGCCCGGCCGACATCGTCCGAGTGACGAAAGCTTCCGAGACGACGATTGACGTGACCGGGGCCGGCAGCGACTTCATTCCGGAGGACCCCGACAAGAACACCGTCGGTGCCGTCGCGGAGGAACTCGATGCCCCTGCCCACATCGAGATCGACAAGGGCGTCCGTCCAGCGTCAGGGCTCGGATCCTCGGCAGCGAGCGCCGCGGCCGCCGCCGTCGGGCTGAACGAACTGTACGATCGGGGATACTCCCGCGAGGAACTCGTCCCCGTCGCGGCGGAAGGCGAGGCGGTCGTCTCCGGCGAGGCCCACGACGACAACGTCGCCCCGGCGATCATGGGCGGCTTTACGATCGCGACCCCCGATGGCGTCCGGAAGGTCGACGCGGAGATTCCACTCGTCGCCTGTCTGCCGGAAATCGTCGTCTCGACGCGAGACGCTCGGCGGGTCGTCCCCGACAACACCTCTGTCTCCAATCTCGTCGAGACGGTCGGCAACGCGGCGACGCTGACGACGGGCATGCACCGCGACGACCCCGAGTTGGTCGGTGCAGGGATGCACGATTCGGTCGTAACACCGGCCCGCGCAAAACTTATCGACGGCTACGACCGCGTCAGAGAATCTGCATTCGAGGCCGGCGCCACCGGCGTCACGATCAGCGGTGCCGGCCCGACGGTGATCGCTGCCTGTCCCGAACACGCACGGCGAGCCGTCGGCACTGCGATGCTAGACGCCTTCGAGAATCACGGAACACAGGCTCGCGTCTACCAGACGAAAATTGGTCGCGGCGCGCGGATCCTCTAGTCCTGCTGTTGGCCGTCGTCGCCGGATTCGTCGCTGTCGGCGACAGCCTCGGACTGATCGTCGTTGTACTGCTCCTGTTCTGCCGGCCCCTGCTCGCTCTCTGACTGTCCGTCCTGGTACTGATCCTGTTGATCGTACTGTCCGCCCTGATACTGCTCCTGCTGGCTCTCTTGGTACTGTTCCTGCTGGTTGTACTGCTGACCGTCTTGGTACTGATCCTGCTGGTTGTACTGGCCCTGTCCGCCCTGATACTGGCCCTGTTGGTCGTACTGGCCCTGCTGATCGTATTGTCCCTGCTGATACTGCTGGTTCCCCTGGGGCTGTCCTTGCTGATACTGCTGGCCTCCCTGCTGCTGGTACTGGTCCTGTTGGTACTGTCCCTGCTGGCCCTGCTGGTACTGGCCTTGCTGTGGGGGTTGATCGTCGCTGAGCAGGTCGTCGAAATAGCCTCGTTGCTCTCCGATGACGGCTCCAATCGCGACCAGCCCAACGGCGGCGATCAGGACTCCCTGCATGACTATCGTCCCAAAGAGACTATCGACGACGGCGACGATACCGTCGCTCATCGCGGACACCTCTTCGCTATCCGCATCGACCGCAGACTCTACGGCACCCGTCGCGACGGCACCGAGGCCGAATCCGATAGCCGCACTGAGCACTCCTGCGATGGCGAATCCAGTTCCTCCCGAGCGCGCTGTTCGCCGCAGGTCCCGTCCAGTAAAGTGGAACATGCCGGCGAGAAGCCCGAGCGCACCCAGTGGAAGCAGCCAACTGAGCGTTCCGACGAGGCTGACCCCGGCAGATGCGCCTTCGACCTCGGAGGGAACGTCTCCGCCTTCGGTGATGTTCTCTTCGTCGGGAATCTCACCAGAGACGGACGCAACGATCTCTTCCTCGTCGATTCGCGGATCGTCTTGCAATGTCTCTCTGATCGACTCGTTTAGCTGGTCTTTCTGCTCGCTGATCCGAACGGTGATCTGGCCATCTGACTGTTCGCCGTGGAGCACCGCGTAGATGGTTTCCAGGTTTCGGGTGAGTTCTCTTTCGATGAAGCCACTCGTGATTGCACCTTCGACGAACTCTTCCTGTTGTGTTCTGTTGGGAAGCCCCTCGTTAATCTGCTGCCGTGCGAACTCTTCTTCCCGTGGTGTGAGCTCCCTGTTTCCGATTCTGTTGTTGATCTGCTGGTCTTTCTGCTCTTCTATCGTCTCGTTGACGCGCTCGACGGTGTCTGCCTGGGCAATCGCTGTCACATCCTCGTAGACATTCTCCTCGCCGAAGGTCTCGATCGTGTGCTCGGAATCGAGTGCGGTGCGATCCGCAGCGATGACCACGTTGGCCAAAAGCAGCACAACAATCAACACGAACCCGAGTATGTAGACCGGGGCCATCCTCGCGTCGTCACTCATTGCTGTTCACCTCTCACTCGAACGGGCCAGTTACTCATCCCTTTCATGTCCGTTCACTACGTATTCTTCTCTCCTAACCCGTTGGTAACTATTTTGTTTTCCGGTTGTCATGCCGGCGCCGCTGATCGAGTCAGTCCTCGGTCTGTGTACTCACTTCCGCCGGTGGATCCGCGGGATCCGTCTCTGCCATCCGGGTCTGCCCAACCCTGTCGGACAGTTCCCGCTGCGGGAATGGGATCTTGATTCCCTCCTCGTCGAACCGTTGTTTGACGCAGTGGATAACTTCCTGCGTCGCACGCCACTTCCGTGGCGGCGTCGGCCTGTCGATCCAGAAACGCATCTCCAGAATGACAGCGGAATCGCCAAAGCGTGTCGGAATAACAGCCGGCGGCGGCGAGTCGGCGACAGATTCGACAGACTCGATCGCCTCGATTGCGATCTCTTCGGCGTGAGCCGGATCGGATTCGTAATCGATCCCGACCTCGATTCGAAGCCGGAGATGCCCCTGATCGCTTCGGTTGATGACGGCGTGGTTGCTGACGATATCGTTGGGGATGACGATCGATTCGCCGTCGAAGTTGCGCATCCGGGTGTTCATGATCGTGATCTCGGTGACAATTCCCTCTTCGTCTCCGACTTCGACCCAATCGCCGATGGTGAATGGTCGCGAGAACATCAGGACGAACCCAGCGACCATCGATCCCAGTGTCTGCCTGGCGGCCATCCCGACGACGATTCCGAGAAATCCTGCCCCGACGAGCAGCCCGGACAGATCGAGTCCCCACAGCGTGAGTACTGCCGCGATAGCGAACACCAGTACTGCCAGATTAGCGACTCGCGTGACGATTTCTTGCTGGTGGTCGGTGATCTGGTTTGCCTCCTCGCTGAGGTCCCGAATTGCCTGCTCGAACAGATCGGAGGCGATGTACGCGAGCAGGAAGATCACCCCGGTGACCAGTAACTGACCGAAGAGGGGCAACGAGACGAAGACGAATCCGACCGCGCTGACCGCGAGTTCGACCTGTCCCCAGATGATCAGCAAGGTGATGATCGCTCCGCCGAAGACGGTGATCTGAAGCAGTCGCAAAAAGAACCCACTGACCGTCCTCGGGATATACTCTCCGACGAGATCGACTGCGTTTGCCGTCCGACCGTCCGGGAATCGCTGGCGAACACGCGTGCCCGTCCAGCGAGCGAGCCGTGGTGCGATGAGCACCACGGTCAACGCCAGCAGGAAGACCCCCGCACTGACAGCCAGTCGACCCTCCGTCGTGGTCAGTTCCTCGACGAACAACCGGAACTCGTCGAGACGTTGCTGTCCGACGAACTCCGAACGCGCGATCATACCCGCGTAATCGTCGTGGACGAACTTGACCGTTGTTACACGTACCGACGGACTCGCGGTGGTTGGGTACGCGACCGTCCGCAGAAACAGTCGGATTTATACTGCTCAAACTGTGAGTAAGCAGTATAATGGACCAGGATACCACGGGACCGATGACGCGACGATCATTGCTGAAGCGGGCTGGCGGCGCTGCGACGGCCGGTGCTGTCGGGGCCGCGGCAACGAGCACAGCCAGCGCACAGAGCGATCTGTACGGCGGCTATCTCTCAGACACCGGCAACTTCGACGGCGCGACGGCCGATGCGACGGGGATGGACACAGTTACCATCTCGGTCGGTGCGGGCAATCAGGGGCTGCTCTACGATCCCGCTGCAGTCGTTATCGAACCGGGCACGACTGTCGAGTGGGAGTGGACCGGCAACGGGGGCGCACACAACGTCTACAACGACGACGCCCTTTCGAGCGTCAACGAGCGCCTCTTCGAAAGCGGAGAACCTGTCGACGCGACCGGCGTCCAGTACGAGTTCACCTTCGAGAGCAGTGACACTGGCACCCACCCGTACGCGTGTAGCCCCCACCGAGCACTCGGCATGCGCGGTGTCGTCGTCGTCGGTTCGGACAACGTTCAGGGCGATACTGTTCCGTTCGGCGCAGAAGAAGAGTCGCTCAATTCGGTCGCCATCTTCGGCGGCGCGGCCGTCTTCGGCACGACCGCGCTGCTCGGTCTCTCGGCCTACCGCGAAATGTTCAGCGAAGACGACCACTAACTGGAATATCCCGCCGCTCAGACGCCGCGGTCCTGAAGCTTCTCTTCTTCGGGCAGGTCAGCATTCGCGTCGCCTTTCATTCCCTTGCCGATGTTCGAGGAAATCTCGGCCAGTCGCTGTGGGTCGTCCCAGTTGTTGACTGCCTCGACGATTGCAGTCCCCATCTCGCGGGGATTCTCGGCACCGAAAATGCCCGAACCGACGAAGATACCGTCACAGCCGTGTTGCATCATCAGCGAGGCGTCCGCCGGGGTCGCGATACCACCGGCTGCGAAGTTGACGACCGGCAGTCGACCGCGCTCGGCGGCGTCGTGGACGAGTTCGGCGGGCGCTTCGTTCTCGCGGGCCCACCGCTCTCGTTCCTCGTGGGTCATACCTTCGAGTTTGCGGATCGCACTCTTGATGTTACGCTGGTGGTGGACGGCCTGGTTCACGTCGCCAGTTCCGGCTTCGCCTTTTGTACGGACCATGGCCGCGCCCTCGTCGATCCGCCGCAGGGCCTCGCCGAGGTTGCGCGCCCCGCAGACAAAGGGCGAGGTGAAATCTCGCTTGTCGATGTGATACCGGTCGTCGGCCGGGGTGAGTACCTCGGACTCGTCGATCATGTCGACGCCCAGCGCTTCGAGAATCTGTGCTTCGGCGGTGTGGCCGATTCGGGATTTGCCCATGACGGGAATCGAGACTTCCTCGATGATCTCCTCGACGTCGGCCGGATCGGGCATCCGGGCCACGCCACCGCGTTTGCGAATATCTGCGGGCACTGCCTCCAGCGCCATGACCGCGACAGCCCCGACATCCTCGGCGATTCGGGCCTGCTCTTTGTTGACAACGTCCATGATAACGCCGCCTTTTTGCATCTTCGCGAAGCCACGTTTGACCAGTTCGGTCCCGCGTTCTAACTCTTCGAGATCGGTCGCGTCGCTCATGTTTCACAGTAGGTTTCCAGTCACTTAACGGGTGCTATCAGCCCGCCGGAGTCGTCCGGATTAGCCGTCCCCGGTCTCGTCGATGATCACGACTGCACCATCCTGCACATCGACGTTGATCAGCGTCTTCACCTCGAAATCGAGTTCGTCGACCTTGTTCTCGCCGCCGGCTTTCTTGATGACTGCGACGGTATCGACGATTTCGGCGCCCATATTGTCGAGGGCGGTCAGAAGCGCCCGGAGCGTTCCGCCGGTCGAGAGCACGTCGTCGAGGACGAGTACCCGGTCGCCTTCTTGCACGTCGTTGATGTACATCTCGTTTTCAGAGTAGCCGGTCTCCTGTGCGATCGAAATCTCACTGTCGAGGCCGTAGGATCGTTTACGGACGACGACCAGCGGGATGTCGGTCATCAGCGAGACGGCAGTCGAGATGTGGATGCCCATCGCTTCGGGGGCGACGATCTTGTCGACCCGTTCAAGGTTAGCCTTCCGAACGATTCCAATCACGATTTCCCGCAACAGCTCCGGCCGGAGCATCGGCACGCCATCGCTGACGGGATGGACGAAGTAGTGATAGCCCTCTTTCTCGACGATTGGAGCCGTCTTGAGCGACTCTCTGAGCTTGTCCATATGCTCTCTACTCACAGCGGTGGGAAAACGTTGCTGACTTTCAGTCGTCACCGACCGGGCCGCTCGTACCGCTGGAGGACGGCCGACTCGCCTTCGCCATCCCACCTGATCTGGAGTTCGTCTTCGACGTGCATCCACATCTCGAAGCCCTCGCCGTTCGCGACGGCCTCACTGTCGTTGTACTTGCTGTACTCCGTCGCCCACCTCTCCGATTCGATCAGTCGGTTCCCGCCGATCCGTAGATTGCCAGCCTCCAGCGGCGGACCGTCCGTGTAGGTGATTCTAACCAGTCCGATCTCTTCTGCGGGAACGTCCTCGATTACGCGTTCGTAACTCCCGTTGATCGTCCCAGTGCCGTCCGAACTGTACAGAACTCCCAAATCATCGACCTCGTTGGCGGCCTCGCTGTCGAACGCGAAGGTGAAGGCTCCCGTGGGTGTTGAATCACCCATCGAGTCACTTGCCGAAAAGACGACAAGCCCGACGGTCAATCCGATGATCACGATGAAGACGGCAAACAGGGCCAATCCGACTGCCGGGCTCGCCGCGTCGTCGTCGGTGAGAAACTGACGGAGGTGCATCGGACTCAGGGGCCGGCCATTTCGACCTGTTTGTCAGTTGTCCAGATCGCTCAATCAAAAAACTACTGATCTTCTGTCACGAACGTCTGCCGACACAGATCGGTCTGGTTGGCAGTGAGACGTGTGAGGAAAAAGTGCTCACACTATCCGGCAGTGCCGGAGCGTCAAGGGATTAGCTCGGGATTTCGTAGTTCGACAGCGTTGCGGAGTCGCCCTCTGAGGTCCAAATTATGCTGATTCGTTCACCGTTATTGAAATCACTAGTAGTTGTGATTTCCGCGGTATCCCCAGCACTTACTTCGTCACCTGAACTGAAACCGTAGTTGGTGAAACTGCCATCACCTCCAGCGTAACCGGGCCCTCCGAATTTCAGACTATCAGCTTCAATCGCCGGACCGGAGGTATGGGTAGCTAACACGTCGTCGTTGCCGCTGTTGTATTCCCACTGGAAGTTCGCGTTCGGTGCCGTGTCGCTGACCTGTTCGCCGAGGCCGAGCACGAAGGTCGCGATGACGGCCGCGAGAATGACCGTAATTGCGACCATCAGGATGACCCCGATGACTGGGCTGACCGCGTCGTCGTCGGTAAGTAGTTCTTTAATTCTCATGGTTGACAGGTACGCAGTGTATACTCTGCGTTTATACATTATCCGGAGGAGGTGCGTAAAAGTGATGTGGTCGTATTCTTCTTATTGAGAATCAGATTATTTCTAGGCGCTCTCTGAGTGCTCACGTCACAAGCGTGGCGGCGAGTCTCTCGGCGACTGCACTGGCGAGGTCGATCTTCGAGCCTTCGATCCACTCCACATCGTCATCGACCAGCGCCGCTCGCGTCTCGGTCTCGCCCATCACCTCGGCGGCGTTTCCGACGACGAAAGCCAGTCCGGCCCGATCACGGATCCGGCGGGCCTGTTCGACGATATTCGCTTCCTCACCGTTGCTTTCGGCTTTGAACCCGACGATCGGCAACTCGGGTTCGGCCTCGCGGACGCTGTCGATCAGCTTCGGTGTGGGTCGGAGATCGAGTGTCAGATTCTCCTGACCAGATCTAATCTTCTCCGCGGCGGCATCGACGGTGTAATCGGAGATGGCTGCCGCCGAGATCAACGCGTCGGCGTCGGGTGCGTGATCGAGAACCGCATCGAGCATCTCCGCGGCGCTTTCGACCTGTTCGACGGTCGCCCACGGCAACTCCTCGCCGTCGTGGACGAGGACAACATCGGCCCCGCGGGCGTAACACGCGCGGGCGATCGCACGCCCGGTCTTCCCGGACGCGCGGTTGGAGAGCGTCCGAATCGGATCAACCGATTCTGTCGTCGCGCCGCTGGTGATGATTACCGTCTGGTCCGCGAGAGATTGTTTGGTCGTCACGCGGGCGGTTTCGGTAACGATTGCTGACTCGGTCGCGATCTTGGCCTTCCCTTCTTCGATCCGCGGGTCGACGAAGTCGACGCCCCACGACTCCAATTTGTCGAGGGCTTCGAGCACGCCCGGATGGTCGTACATGGGTTCGTGCATCGCTGGGACGACGACGATGGGTACGTCCGATCCGAAGGCAGTCGTTGCGCAGGTCGTCACCGGCGTATCGTCGACGGCGTGGGCCATCTTCCCGACGGTGTTGGCCGTGGCGGGAGCGATCAGCAGGGTATCTGCCCAGCCGTCGTTGCCGCACAACTCGACGTGTTCGACGGCGCCCGTGATCTCGGTGACGACCGAATTCTCCGTCGCGTATTCGAGCGACCACGGGTGGATGATTCCTTCGGCGGCGGGGGTCATCACCGCGCGGACCTCTGCGCCCTGTCGGCGGAGTTCGTGGGCTAACTCGACGGTCTTGACGGCTGCGATCGATCCAGAGACGCCGAGGGCCACCCGGACACCGGAGAGCATACGCACACTCGGGAAGCGCTCGCATATAAGTCTCCGCGATTTTCCGGAGGCTATAATCCCCTCGACGCCTAACGGAGGAGTATGAAGGTGCGTGACTGGGAGGATATTTTGAGCGATGTTGTCGAGAGTGACGCAGAGCCGAGCGGCTGGCGCGCTGTCGGCGGTGACCGTCGCAACGGCATCGGCGAGGATCTGTACATCGCCCACCCTGCCGTCGGCGCATACCAGCTCAAGACTTACGCGAAAAATCCCTTCGAGGTTCAGGGAGTCGGCGCACAGGTGGCCCGGTCGATCGACGACGAACTAGACCCACTCTTTCCCGACAACGACGATGGCAGCGGCCTCTTCGGCGTCCAGCAGTCCATCGAGGACGAGGAGACTGCCGAAGAGCGCGTCAAGGAACTCGAAACGGTCGTCGAGACGCACGCCGACGCACCGACCTCACCGCAGGCGCTGTTCGAGGACATCATGGGCGCACTCGACAGCCCTGCCTACGGCCCGATGGAGTTCGACGGGACCGACCGGCCCGAGCGGATGGACGACCTCACCGACACCTTCGAGGAGGCCGAAGAACTGCTCGACACGGAGTTCGATGAGATCATCGAAGAAGATGTCGAGCGTGGCTTCTACTGATGGAGCGACCTGATCCGGCCGCCCGAGACCGGCAACTGCTCTCACGACTCAGGATCGGCTTTGTCGCCCTCGTCGCGGTCTCTGCCGGACTAATCGCCAGTTACGCCGACGGATCGCTCCTCGAAGCGGCGAGTGCCGTCGGCGGCGGGGCTGTCGTCGGTGTCTTGCTGGTCTGGCTCGCCTTTCCCTCGCCGAGTGCGGAGGCGTCCGAGCGCTCTCCTCGCCGGTAGGGCAGTAACTCACGCCGGATCGAACACGGAAAATCAGAGATTTTCTTGCTCGATCGGCTCACGCCGGATCGAACAGTGTCTCGCCGTCGACCATGTGTTCGGCGACGACATCGAGATCGAGCGTAACGCCGAGGCCCGACTTTTCTGGAATCGTGATCGATCCGTCCTCGATAATAGATTCTTCGACCAGATCTCCCCACCAGCCGAGTTCGTAGCTGTGGTACTCGACGGCCAGCATGTTGGGAATTGCCGAGCCGACGTGGGCGCTCGCTACCGTTCCGATCGGTGAGGAGACGTTGTGCATCGCCACCGGAATGTAGTACTGGTTCGCCAGATCGGCGATCTTGCGCGTCTCACGCATCCCGCCGACTTTCGGCATGTCCGGCGCGATGATATCGACGGCCTCTGACTCGATGAGTCGCCGGTGCTCGCTCAGCCGATACCGGTTCTCACCGGCCGTGATCGGTGTGGTCGTCGACCGCGTCACCGTCTCCTGGACGCTCAGATTTTCGGGCGGGACGGGATCTTCGAGCCACCACACGTCGTACTCCTCCAGTTCGGCCGCGAGCCGTTCCGCCGAGTTCGCCGAAAACGACCAGTGGCAGTCGAAGGCCACGTCCGCGCGGTCTTTGACACGCTCGGTGACCTCCTCGACGATGTCGATCTTGTGGCGGATCTCACCCGGACGGAGGTGGCGGTTCGCGCGGTCTTTCTCCAGTCCCGAGGGCACGTCGAGGTCGAATTTCAGGGCGTCGTAACCCAACTCTTCGACGACGCGTTCGGCCTCGTCGGCGCAAGCCACGGGATCGGCCTCTTCCTCGGTGTGACAGTCGCAGTAGACCCGTACCTCGTCGCGGTACTTCCCGCCCAGTAGCTGGTAGGCTGGGATATCGAGTAGCTTACCCGCGAGGTCGTGCAGCGCCACGTCGATCCCTGAAATCGCCGTCACGGTCGCTCCCTCGATCGACCCCTCGCCGGACATCTTCTGGATCAGATGCTCGTAGAGCCGGTCGATATCCAGCGGGTTTTCCCCGACGACGAAGGGTTTCATCCGGTCGATCAACTCCGGTACCCCCGCGCCCCAGTAGGCCTCACCCGTTCCGACGACGCCCGCGTCGGTGTAGACCCGAACCAGCGTCCACGGGAAATTCCCGTCGACCATCGTCGTCTGCACGTCGGTAATCTCGACGCTACGGACCCCGCGATCCCCCGTCACACCCATCGTCTCGCCGGAGAGGTCCCGCATCGTATAGTTCGCGTTCGGATCGTGGAGGTCCGCGTACTCCTCTGGCATACTCTCCTCTCGCGCCCCGACGAAAATAGCTTTACTGGATTACTCGGTCCCGAGTAAGAATGCGGTCACACCAGATCGAGCGCGGCGAGGTCGGCCTCGAGTCGCTCGCGGTCGTCGTCGTCCATCGTTCGAAGCGGTGCGCGGAGCCCACCCACGTCGAAGCTCAGATCCCGTACCTGCAGCGCGGTTTTGACCCCGGCCATGTACGGGCCGCGCTTCATCGCGTCCCGAACCTCGAAGACGGTCGACTGCAATTCGCGGGCACGGTCGGTCTCGCCCGCGTCGTATGCATCGTACAGATCGACGACGAGTTCGGGAAAGACGTTCGCGACTGCACTCACGAGTCCGGCACAGCCGAGGTCCAGTCCGGCGTGCAAAAGCGAGTCCGAGCCAGCCATGAAGGTCAGTCCAGGATTGCGGTCGATGGCCTGGGCGAGCCACGGTACGTCTTTCGAGGAGTCTTTCAGCCCGGCGATGCCGTCGATGGCAGCGATCCGACCCAGTGCTGATAACGAGAGTTCGTTGCCCGTCTTGCTCGGAATGTGATAGACATAGACCGGGATATCGACTGCCTCGGCTATTGTTCGGTAGTGTTCGACTGCACCCTGTTCGTCCAGCGGGTAGTAATACGGCGTGACTGCGACGACACCATCGGCGCCGACGGCCTCGGCGTGTTCCGCGTGTGCGACCGTATCCCGGGTCGAGGGCGTGCCGACGCCAGCGATGACTGGCACGTCGACACCGTCGGCGACGGCCTCGACGACCCGTCTGCGCTCCTCGCCGCTCAACAGCGCGAACTCGCCGTTCGTTCCGAGCGGGAAGACCGCCCTCGCTCCTCCGTCTGCGACGAACCGTGCGTGTGCGACCGTCGCCTCCGGATCGACTGCGCCCGACTCGTCGAAGGCCGTCACAGTCGGCGGAACGACGCCGGCGACATCCAGCGGGTCCCGCTTGCCGGGCGCCGGTGCATGGTCTGTCATACCTCCCCGTTCGCCGCCGACGTGGAAAATGGTATCGCTTGTGTCAGGTCTGCGTAACCGTCTCACCTCGCTAGTCCGCGAATTTTTGACAGAGCCGTCTGTACGTTTGGACATGAAAGCAATCGGTGTCAGGAAGGGGGAAGAGGGGGCGAAGTTGCTCGATATCTCGCGGCCGGAACCGTCGGCGGGCGAGGCGCTTGTCAGGACGCTTCGGGTTGGAGTGGACGGAACTGATCACGAGGTGATCGCCGGCGGGCACGGGGGCTTTCCCGAAGACGAGGAGTATCTCGTCCTCGGACACGAGGCGGTCGGCGTGGTCGAAGAGCCGAACGGAACGGCCTTCGACGCGGGCGACGTGGTCGTTCCGACGGTCAGGCGGCCGCCCGGTGGTGTCGACAACGAGTACTTCGAGCGCGGGGAGGCGGACATGGCCCCGCCCGAGGCGACGCTCGAACGCGGGATCGACGGCGCGCACGGCTTTTTGTGCGAGTACTTCACCAGTCCCGCGGAGTATCTGATCGAGGTGCCGGATCGACTCGCCGAGTACGGCTTTCTGGTCGAGCCGATCAGCATCTCCGAGAAAGCGCTCGAACTCGCCCGGGACTCCCGGCAATCGTTTTCCTGGGAGCCACAGGCGGGGCTCGTTCTCGGCAACGGATCGCTCGGCCTGCTCACCGTCGCGATGCTCACCGAGGAGATGGAGATGTACTGTCTGGGCCGGCGGAGTCGACCCGATCCGACGATCGATATCCTCGACTCACTCGGCGCGACCTATATCGATTCCCGGGAGACGCCAGTTCCGGAGATTCCCGATGCCTACGAGGCACCTGATCTCGTCTACGAGGCGACCGGCTACGCCGAACACGCCCTGACTGGGGTGCAGGCGCTCGCACCCAACGGCGTCGCGGCGCTGCTCGGGATTCCCGGCCCGACCGAACAGTCCGTCGATCTCGGCACCTATCACAAGGATCTGGTCATGCACAACAAAGCCGTCGTCGGCAGCGTCAACTCCGGGCCGCGACACTTCCGGGCGGCGGTGGAGACGCTCGACTCCCTCGATGCGGAGTTTCTCGACGACCTGATTACGACAGTCGCGGCTGTCGAAGAGTTCGAGACGGCGTTCGAGGCGGACACGGAGACGATAAAAACGGCCGTCCAGTTCCACAGTCGCTGAGTCGATTCACTCTCCCTTGACGAGTGTGACCGGACACGGCACGTCGACGATCACCGACTGTGCAGTCGACCCGAAGACGACTTTTCCCGACGGTGCTCGCTTGCTGCCGCCCACGACGACGAAATCTGCGTCCAGTTCGTCGGCCAACTCGGCCACTCCCCCGCCGTTACCCTCGCTCAGACAGCCGTGGGTGTTGTACGAGAGTCCGGCCGCTTCTAGTTGATCTCCGAGATCTCCCAAGAGGCCATCCTGCCGGGCGACCGTTGTCGGTGTGACAGTCTTATCCGCAGAGTCCAGCCTTGCCTTCGCCTCGTCGTATTCCACATCGGAGAAGGCGTGCGCCAGTTCGACGGTCGCTCCCGCTGGCTTGCTCAGATCGATGGCCGCCTCAGCCAGTGAATCGAGTCGGTCGGTATCGTCGTCGTCGACAGCCACGAGGACTGTCTGTACACTCATACCTCCCGGTTGCACACCAGTTTCACTAAAAGTTTTGTCACTCAATACGCAGCATCCCGGTTCTGCTCACAGCCGTTTGCTGACGTAGGGACCGTCCTGCTTGTAGTCGAGTTTCTCGCGGTAGTACTCTCGGACACCGATCCCGCTGAGTACCGCGAGTTTGTCGTAGCCGCCGTCGACGGCGAGATCCTCGGCCTTCTGGAGCAAGCGCTTGCCGTAGCCTTGATGCTGGTGTTCCTCGACCAGCCCATCGTCGCCAGCGATCTCGCCGACGCCGACCTGACTGCCGTAGACGTGCAGTTCCCGAACGACTGCGGCGTCTTCGAGCTCCTTCCGGACCGGATCGTTCGGGAACCGGAGTCGACAGAAGCCCACGAGCAGGTCCTTCTCGAAATCCTCGAAGCTGATGAAATACTCCGTCCCGCCGCTGGACTCGTACTCCATCACGTCGAGTTCGATGTTCTCCGGCTGTTCGTCGTTGTGACCGACCTCGCGACAGCGGATGCACTCGCACTCCCAGCCGTGTTCCTCCATACGCTCCCAAGCCAACTGGCGGAGATTGGACTTCCAGACGCCACCCTCGATGAAGTCGGCCGGAATATCACGCTGGACGCGCTGCAGTCGCGTGTAGCGCGGGATATTGTCCATGACCTCCGCGACGAGTTCGGCGGCTTCGTCGTTCGAGAGTGGCTCGAAGTCGTCGTTGTGCCACCAGTCGTAGACGGCGGTGCCTTCGACGACCAGCGTCGGATAGATCTTCAGGAAATCCGGCTTGTACTCCGGGCGCTCGAAGATACGGCGGAAGTCCTCCAGACACATCTCTTTGGACATGCCGGGCTGGCCGGGCATCATGTGGAAGCCGACCTTGAAGCCGGAATCTCGCAGCCGACGGTTCGCGTCGATGGAGTCCTGCATGCCGTGACCGCGGTGCATCTCTCGGTTGATCCGCTCGTAGGTCGTCTGGACGCCCACCTCGACTTTCGTCCCGCCGAGGTCGAGCATCCGGTCGATCTGCTCGGGATCGCACCAGTCCGGCTTTGTCTCGAAGGTTGTCGCGATGTTGCGGATCTCGCCGGTCTCGTTTTCGGCGATTACGTCCTCCAGATACTCGAATTCGTACTCGTCGGGATCCTGCGCGAAACTCTCCGTCTGCGACGGGTTCGGCTCCTGGTTGGGATCGAAGTCGTTCATCGCCTCCAGGGCGCGTTTGACGAACCACTCCTGGTAGTCGTGACTCCGAGCGGTCATCGTCCCTCCCATCAGGATCAGTTCGACTTTGTCGATTGGGTGACCGATCTCGCGGAGTTGGTTGAGGCGCAGGCGAACCTGTCCGTAAGGGTCGTAGTCGTTTTGTTCCCCGCGCGCGGCCGCGGGTTCGTGACCCGTGTAACTCTGGGCGCTGGAAAACTCCGAATCCGGCCCGCCCGGACAGTAGAGACACTTCCCGTGTGGACACCGCTCGGGCGAGGTCATGATCGCGACCGGCGAGACGCCCGAGGCCGTCCGCACGGGTTTGCGCTGGAGAACGGCTTCGAGTTCGTCGCGTTTCTCTTCGGGCGCGAAATCGAGGAGATCGGAGTGGCGCGGCACCTTCGGCGACGAATACTTGCCACAGACCTCCTTCTTAGCTGATTCGAGGTCGTCTCGCTGGAGTTCACCCGCGAGGATCCGGTCGACCAGCTCCGCGCAGACCTGCTCGAACGCGTCGGCGTCCTCGGCGGTGTCCGTACTCATCGGATAATAATGGCCGATACGCGCGAATAAGCGTATCGCTTGGCGTACCCCTCGGCGTCGACTTATGACCTGACCAGTACACTTTATAAACAGGCTTCTGTAATACTGCTGGCATGGGACTAGTCGACTCAGTCGGCGCACTCGCAGCAAGCATCATCGCGGCAATCATCTTCCTCGTCTTCGCCATCCTGAGCCTGTTCGTCACGGTGTTTATCGTCGATGCGGCCGCGAACATCGCTGGCTTGAGTCCGGACGACGGCTTCGTCGTCCTCGGAGCGGCAATCATCGCCGGCGCAGCGATCGCGGCCGGTGGCTCCGGACTCACGCTCACCGAAGGACAGTAACCACCGGACAGCCCCGTCTTCTTCGGACCCAGCCAGTGGGTTTTTATCTCTCGTCCGTGCAGTAGCCACTGATGAGTCGTCCGAACGTCATTTTTGTTCTTCTCGATACCGTTCGTGCTGATCGGGTTTCGTCGCTCGGATACGATCGTGAGACGACACCCAATTTCGATCGCTTCGCCGAGGAGACGACGCTGTTTACCGATGCAGTCGCCCAGGCCCCCTGGTCGGTCCCCTCTCACGCCTCGCTGTTCACTGGCCTGTACCCCGAAGAGCACGGGGCGACGATTACAAGCCCTATTCTCACCGGCGAGCAGACGCTTGCGGAACTGCTCTCCGCAGATGGCTACGAGACGTACGCAGTCTCGCCGAACGACTACGTTCGACCTGCGACCGGATTCGCTCGCGGATTCGACAGCTACGAGATGGGCTCTGTCTCCGAACCGGCTGTCACCGCCGATCTGCTCGCCCGCCCGGTCAACTGGTTTCTCGATGCCGCTTGGGCACGTCGACCCATCGAGAGCGTGTTTAACCGGATTCAGGATACGGCGACCGTAACTACCGATCCACCGCCACCCGCAGACCGCGGTCTTCTCGACGTTGCTGCAAATCGGGTCGAAACGGCCACCGATCCCTTCTTTCTGTTCGTCAATCTCTTCGACGCACATCTCCCGCGCTCACCTGACCCCGAGTACGCCGAGCAGTTCGTCGATGCCGACCTAACCGACGAACCGATCGTCGAACACGAGCGGACTCACACGCTCGGCTCGCACACGATGGACGACCGCGCACTCAGGCGGTTTCGGCAACTGTACGATGCCGACGTTCGGACGACCGACGAACAGTTCGGCCGTCTGATCGATATCCTCCGTGAATCGGGTGTCTTCGAGGACTCTCTCGTGATTGCCGTCTCCGACCACGGCGAACAACTCGGCGAGTACGGACTGGTCGGCCACCAGTTCAGTGTCTTCGACGGTGCGGTATCGGTCCCGCTCGCGATCAACTTCCCCGAAGGCGGGCCCGACCGCGTCGACGAACAGGTCGAGATCCGACGGATCTTCCATACGATCCTCGACGAAACTGACACCACATGCCACCCCGAGAAATCACTCGCCTCCGGCCGCGGTGACCGGTTCGCCCGGGGAGCGTACTACTCGCCGATGCTCGATATCGAAGCGTTGCTGCGGACGGGAACGGTCCGGTACGACCGCGACTTGCTCGGCGAACGACTCTCCTTCGTCCGAACTGGTGAGACGAAGGTTATCTCGTTCGATGGCACGGAGTGGCTGTTCGAGACGCCCGAACACGGTCAGCCGCCGATCACCGACGCACCGGTCCCGGAACTGTCTGAACAGCTCCCGATTACCGACGCTGCCGGCAGTTCAGAGGTCTGCCCCGACAGCCTCGTCGACTGACTCGAAGCCGTCGCGGTCGAGCAAGTCCAACAGCCCGCGGTTGATCTCGCTAGCAACCGATGGCCCCTCGTAGACGAATCCGGTGTACAGTTGGACGACACTCGCGCCGGCCCGGATTTTCCGATACGCGTCTTCTGCCGAGGAGACGCCACCGACACCGACGACTGGCACGTCGACGCGCTCGGCGACGTACCGGACCATCTCGGTCGCCCGTGCCTCGATCGGCTTCCCAGAGAGGCCACCACCCTCGACGCGGTTGGGTGAGCGAAGCGAGGCTGGTCGATCCGTCGTCGTATTCGTCGCCACGACGCCGTCGAGACCAAACTCTTCGACGATAGAAAGAGCGTCGTCGACGGCCGGATCCGGCAGATCCGGCGAGAGTTTCACCAGCAGCGGGCCCGCGCCTGCGTCCTGCAGTTCGCCGATGATCGCGGCCATCGAATCGCGGTTCTGGAGTTCCGCGAAGCCCTGTGAGTTCGGACAGGAGATGTTGACGACGAAGAAGTCACCACCAGAGGCGACCTGCTCGTAGCTCTCGCGGTAATCGGCAGGGGCGTCTTCCGGAGGGACATCTTCCGTCTTGGCGATGTTGACACCGACCGGAAACTCGACGTTCGTCCGGTCGAGTCGGTTACCGATCACCGCTGCGCCGTCGTTGTTCAGGCCCATCCGATTGATCAGGCCACCGTCTTCGGGCAGTCGGAACATCCGTGGCCGGGGATTGCCGCCCTGTGGATCGGCAGTGACGCCGCCAACTTCGACGAAGCCAAAGCCCAGCGAGCCGAGCGCTGGTGTGATCTCGGCGTTTTTGTCGAATCCGGCCGCGACACCGACCGGGTTGGGAAACTGCTGGCCGAAGGCTTCTGTCTTTAGTCGGGGATCACTCACGGTGTACTGTCTGGTCCCCAGCGACCGTAACGGGGTTCGCTGGTACATCCTGAGTGCTCGATGAACGAGTCGATGGGCGGTTTCCGGTGGGAGCCGAAAAAAGAGCGGTTTAGCGATGTCGTAGATCATCGAGTCAAAACTCGTGTTCGACGTCTTCGGGGTCTGCCTTCTGGATGATAATCTTGTTGTCACGCACCCTGACGAACACTTCGTCCCCGATCTCCATCCCGGCCACGGCAAGTTCGTCCTCGTGGAGATTGATGTGTACGTTGTGATACTCACCGTCCTCGTCTTTCGCGCCACTTGGGCTGAGCTTCTTCTTTCGAACCATCGCGGCTTTCTATTCCGTGTTCACTGGAGCATCTACTTAAGCTTACCGCGCGCGCCTGCGCCGGATTCCCCGACAGATCCGCCGCGCGCGAGCGAATTTCCGCCCGAAGTCGTCGGTTTTCACCCCCGAACAGCGACTCATTCACGCTGATCGGGACGGTCACTTATAAACGAATCCGTCGATGGCGGTTGATTAGGGGGTATATTTATTATTGATCGTGTGCTGGCTTCACACGGAGCGGTGTAAACCATGGCACGCGACAATGACAAGCGCAACTTCGCGCTCAGAGAGGCGAATGGTGACGAAAGTAGCGTCTTTTCGGGGGGGACACCGAGACAGGCAGCCCTGAAAGCTGCCCGGCGGCTGGACCCGGCTTCATCCGAAAGTGATGCCGACACGGAAGAGCTTCGGCTCCGAGAGAAAGGCACCCACAAGGTACACATCTACGAAGGATGGGCGTGGGAAGAAGAAGCTCCGGACGACAAGCCGGATTGGATGCCCGGCGAAATCACGAAAGGTAACGTCGAGAAGCAGGGCGTCGAGCATCTCGACGAGATCTGATCGGACGTCATCCTTCTTGCGGCCCTCTTCGCACCGACGGACACGCGCGAGCGCGGGGCAACGCGCGCAAACGTCGGACACAAATAGCTCGGTCCCAAGCAGAGAGATGCGCGGCTCTCATCCACCTCGACTGAGCGCATGTGCGCAGGATGACGGGCTGGTCTCCTGCCGCGCGACAGTTTTCCGCGCTGTTCCGACTCATAGCCGCGCCACAACCTCTGTTTCGGGTCGAGGTTTGTGACCGCCACTCGGGCGTGAGCAGTTCCCGTGAGATCGCCTGCCGATGAGCGGTTTGTTCGACGCCCTTAAGTTATCCCTACCCATCGAATTGAATGCACTCGCGGCGCGGGACGACGCCCGCCGAACCGCGACGGCACTCGGTGTACTCCACCTGTGTGTCGCGAGCAAATACCACTCTGAGTCCGGCTGTATCACGCCGGTTCGATGCCCTTAAGTATATATGGGCACTCGGATGGAATGCAAACGCAAAACCACCCGACGTGGACCGAACCAACGTAGGTTCGATCCGATGCCCTTAAGTGGAAACGGGCACTCGGTTGGAATACACACGCGGTGCGGGATCGCTCCCGTCGAACCGCGGACACATTTCGATGTACTCCATCGAAATGTGGGTTGCAAATCCACCCGAAATCGATCGAATCGACGACGATTCGATCCGATGCCCTTAAGTACAAACGGGCGCTCGGATGGTATGCAAGCGCGGTTCGGTCGGGGGTCGAGTTCCCGACCGCACCGGACCGGAAATCGAGGCCAACTCGAAGGGTTTATGACCCTGTATGGTCTACGTTCTGGTCCGAAGGAAATGAGGATTCCACCCCTGCGGTCCGCCGTGAAGATGGGATCTGATGTTAGCCCTGGTAGTTCGGTGACACCCGATCGATAGGATATGGGTGTGCCGAGCTTTATTCGATAGCAACACACTTCATTGTGTGTTTCCCGCCTTCCCGCCTCCCTTTGGGAGGCACATTCCGGTTGATCCTGCCGGAGGCCATTGCTATCGGAGTCCGACTTAGCCATGCTAGTCGCACGAGTTCATACTCGTGGCATATAGCTCAGTAACACGTGGCCAAACTACCCTATGGACAGAGATACTCTCGGGAAACTGAGGCTAATCTCTGATACAGCTTCCACGTTGGAATTGCAGGAAGCTGGAAACGCTCCGGCGCCATAGGATGTGGCTGCGGCCGATTAGGTAGACGGTGGGGTAACGGCCCACCGTGCCAGTAATCGGTACGGGTGATGAGAGTCAGAGCCCGGAGACGGTATCTGAGACAAGATACCGGGCCCTACGGGGCGCAGCAGGCGCGAAACCTTTACACTGCACGACAGTGCGATAGGGGGACTCCGAGTGCGAGGGCATATAGTCCTCGCTTTTCTGTACCGTAAGGTGGTACAGGAACAAGTGCTGGGCAAGACCGGTGCCAGCCGCCGCGGTAATACCGGCAGCACAAGTGATGGCCGATATTATTGGGCCTAAAGCGTTCGTAGCCGGCCGGACAAGTTCGTTGGGAAATCCACGCGCTCAACGCGTGGGCGTCCAGCGAATACTGTCTGGCTTGGGGCCGGAAGACTCAAGGGGTACGTCCGGGGTAGGAGTGAAATCCCGTAATCCTGGACGGACCACCGATGGCGAAAGCACCTTGAGAGGACGGACCCGACGGTGAGGGACGAAAGCCAGGGTCTCGAACCGGATTAGATACCCGGGTAGTCCTGGCCGTAAACGATGTTCGCTAGGTGTGGCGCAGGCTACGAGCCTGCGCTGTGCCGTAGGGAAGCCGTGAAGCGAACCGCCTGGGAAGTACGTCTGCAAGGATGAAACTTAAAGGAATTGGCGGGGGAGCACTACAACCGGAGGAGCCTGCGGTTTAATTGGACTCAACGCCGGACATCTCACCGGCACCGACAATGTGCAGTGAAGGTCAGTTTGATGAGCTTACTGGAGCCATTGAGAGGAGGTGCATGGCCGCCGTCAGCTCGTACCGTGAGGCGTCCTGTTAAGTCAGGCAACGAGCGAGACCCGCACTTCTAGTTGCCAGCAACACCATTGGTGGTTGGGTACACTAGAAGGACTGCCGCTGCCAAAGCGGAGGAAGGAACGGGCAACGGTAGGTCAGTATGCCCCGAATGTGCCGGGCAACACGCGGGCTACAATGGCCGTGACAATGGGAAGCTATTCCGAGAGGAAACGCTAATCCCCTAAACGCGGTCGTAGTTCGGATTGAGGACTGAAACTCGTCCTCATGAAGCTGGATTCGGTAGTAATCGCGTGTCACTAGCGCGCGGTGAATACGTCCCTGCTCCTTGCACACACCGCCCGTCAAAGCACCCGAGTGAGGTCCGGATGAGGCCATCATGCGATGGTCGAATCTGGGCTTCGCAAGGGGGCTTAAGTCGTAACAAGGTAGCCGTAGGGGAATCTGCGGCTGGATCACCTCCACAGACCGGGACTGGGCCGTCGCGCCCAGCCCACTTGCGTTTTGGAGGCAGTTGGCACACTCACCCGATCGATCGGGCACCGAAGAACTACCAGGGCTAACGAATGCGGACGGGCCCATAGCTCAGCGGCAGAGCGCCGCCTTTGCAAGGCGGAGGCCCTGGGTTCAAATCCCAGTGGGTCCATGTCCCGTACCCGACTGAAGTCGTGTCCCTTAAGTGGGGCAAGGCAGTCAATCCGGGTACGGAAAACCGATGCACCATCCCGGGCAACCGCGGATGGGAAGGGTCGATGCACGCCCCCCGCACAGGGGCATGTATATGACACCGTGTGTACGTGCGATCCAGGCGTCCACTGGACTCGTTCATCGAGTCACTACAGTGGCTGCTATGCCGCCTGGTGAATGGCTCGGCTCGGAAGCCGACGAAGGACGTGCCAAGCTGCGAAAAGCCTGAGGGAGCCGCACGGAGGCTAAGAACTCAGGATTTCCGAATGGGAATCCCCACCGCAATTGCTTCGCGCAATGGGGAACGCCGGGAACTGAAACATCTCAGTACCGGCAGGAAGAGAAAACGCAATGTAATGTCGTTAGTAACTGCGGGTGAACGCGATACAGCTCAAACTGAAGGTTTCACGACCAATGTGGTGTATGGGCTGACGATCATCACTCGAACACCGTCACGAAGTCCCCTGGAACGGGGCGCGAAACAGGGTGAAAGCCCCGTACTGAGGGTAAGTACAGTGTGAGTTAGTTCCGGAGTAGCATGGGTTGGAAATCCCATGTGAATATGGCAGGCATCGACTGCTAAAGCTAAACACTCTCCGAGACCGATAGTGAACAAGTAGCGCGAGCGAACGCTGCAAAGTACCCTCCAACGGGAGGTGAAATAGGGCCTGAAATCAGGTGGCGATCGAGCGACAGGGCATACAAGGTCCTGTGAAAAACGACACAGCCGCGAGGCTGCAGTAGGAATCACAGGAAGCCGATGTTCTGTCGTACGTTTTGAAAAACGGACCAGGGAGTGTGCTTGTTTGGCGAGCCTAACCCGATTATCGGGGGAGGCACAGGGAAACCAATATGGCCGCAGGGCTTTGCCCCAGGGCCACCGTGTTCAAGCGCGGGGAGTCAAACGGGCACGACCCGAATCCGGACGATCTATGCGTGGATAGGGTGAAGCATGGCGAAAGTCATGTGGAGGCCCGAAGGGTTGGTGTCCTACAATACCCTCCCATAATCTACGTATAGGGGTGAAAGGCCCATCGAGTCCGGCAACAGCTGGTTCCGACCGAAACATGTCGAAGCATGACC
>NZ_JBAOJI010000003.1:0-395607 GCF_037080055.1 Halovenus anhuiensis | reverse complement strand
ATCCCGTCGGTATCGATATCCGCACCGACCACGGTCAGGCCGTTGGCGGCGAGTGCAACCGCTGTCGCCTGCCCGATACCCGAGGCCGCACCGGTCACGAGTGCGACTGTCTCCTCAGTGAAACGCGGGTCATCCACGATCAGGAGATCCTCACGACTCAGTTCTGGCGGGTTCAAATCAAAATTGTCGTCTGTCACGTATAGACCACATTACAACTATAAATAAAGTCGTAGCTAACCCCCTCGTAACCCGATTCGGTTCAGATTTGTGGTCGACAGTCGGTCGTCGGAGCGATTACTCCGCGGGTTCGTCTCCGCCTCGGAACGATTCCCAAAAAATCTCGTTCAGGTCGCCCTCGTACGAGCCGTCGACATAATCTTCCTTGGTCAGATTGGCGTCTTCGATCAGTGTTGCCGCTTCTCCGGCCCAGAGATAGAAGCCGATCAGTGATTCTCGTCGCATCTCCTCGATATCGATTGGCTGGTAGACGTTGACGAAACCACCGTCTTCGCGGTTGAGTTGCATCTTCGTCAGCAGACCGACCTCGGTGAGTTTGTTGAGATATCGCCGGATCGTACTCTCGTCGTACCCAAGCTGCTGTGCGACCTCGTCCGGCGAAAGCGGCCCATCGTCGATAACGCACAGACAGATATCGAGTCCGACTTTCGGAAGCCCGAAGACGTTGAGCAAGACGTCGCGCAAATTCGGCGGTTGAATCTCCATTTTCGCTTCTGTAACCGGCACCATCTCCTCGCCGTGGCAGGTCATCCCCTCGCCACAGCCGTGTAGCGAGAGGATTACGTTATCACAGGTCTGACAGCCGTACACGTCGTACGGACGGTCCGTCAGATCGATATCCTGTTCCGCTTCTTGGACGAATGGCGACGTATCTTGGTCCCCTGTTGTCTTTTTTGGATTGTCTGACACGGTGAATCTCCTATTACCATCATATACCGCCGTACTCGATATAAAATACTGTGCCGGCTGGACAGTCGCAGTGAACAGCCGTCCTATGCAGCAGTCAGGACTCCGGCTGTGTGTCGAGTATTACCAGTGCATCGTCATCGATATCAAGTTCCAGCAGTTCGCGGGCAGTCACAGTCGGGCGGTATCCGTCGTCAACCGGCTTCAGCAGGTGTTTCGACTCGTAATTCTCGAAAAACTCCCGGAGAGTCGCAGGATCGCTATCGACTACCGTTGCCATCTCTGTGGCCGTGACCGGCCCCTCTCGCTCGTCATACCGGCTGACGAGCCGTGAAAGAATCCGGATCTGTGATGCTGTCATCGTTCTGTGACCAGCCGCTCCATACAGATCGGTTCGAGCCAACGACTAAAAACGCGACTTACGCGGGAGTTATCTATACGAGAAGTAGGAGACCAGAGAATATCTACTCGGACAACCGTGTGATGTCGATACTGTCTCCATTACCGGCCGCTTGTACCGATCGAGAGAACAGATAGCGGCCGTGTTCACTGTGCTGGTGGTGCGGATTGAGGTGCACTGGCTTCGTAAGTAAACGTGCCAAGAGACTCCTGCAACTGCTTGGCTTTCCCGAGCAGCGCGTGTGTGTTCTCAGACGCCCCGGTGAGAATCGTCACCTGCTCGCTCGCAGTCTCTGCAATGGCTGTCGTCTTCTCTGCGGTCGTCCGACCGAATTCCGTCAGTTCGTCGACGGTTGCGGTGACATCGTTGAGCGAGGTTGCCTGCTGATCCATCGCGATGGTGATTTGCTGGACGCCATCGTCGACTTCACCGACTTGCGTGTCGATATCTGTCAGTACGTCACCAACGTTTTCGACGGTTTCGACGCCGGATTTGACCTCTGTCTGAATTCCTCGCATGTCGTCAGCGCTGTCCTCGGTGAGGTGTCGAATATCCCGGAGCATCTCCTCGATTTCACTGGCAGAGGTTCTGGTCTCCTCGGCGAGCGCTTTCACCTCCTGGGCGACGACATCGAAGCCATCGGCAACGTCGCCAGTCCCGCCGCCAGCGCGTGCAGCCTCGATAGAAGCATTGAGCGCGAGCATGTTCGTCTGCTCGGCAATTTCGGTAATGGTCGTGACGATCTGTTCGATCTCGTCCATCTGGGTTTCGAGTTCAGTGATCGTTTCGACGGCCGATTCAGATCGCTGTTCGATGCTGTGGAGTTCCTTGACGGCTGCGACTGCGTCCGACCGCCCGCGTTCGCTTAGCTCGGCGGCTCGTTTCGACGAATCTGCGAGTTCGTCGGTCGAAGCCGCAACTTCTTCGATATTTGCCGACATGCTCTCCAGTTCCTCGGAGGCGTCGACAAGATCATCACGCTGTTGTCTGGCATCGGCCGCAATATCGTCCATCGACTCGTTTGCATGTCGGCCGTTGTCGACTGCATCGTCGATACGATCTGTCGACGCTTCGCCAGCGGTGACAACCTCCTCGGTAAACGTTCCGACGTCGTCGACGATAGCTTGGAGTTCATCCATCGCCTCGTTGAAACTTCCGCCGACACGCGTCAGTGATTCGGGATCATCAGATTCGACCGAAAGACGAGCCGTGAGGTCTCCGTTGGCCGTCTCTGCCATCGTCTGCGCGAATGCTTCCGTCCGGGTTTCGAGTGTTCGTGCGAGTTCTTCGCTTTCCTGTCGAGCCTGCTCGGCACGCTCGCGCTGGGTTTCACTCTCTTCTTGGGCTTTGAGTGCACGTTCGCGTTGCTGTTCGGCCTCCTCGATCCGCTGCTTGATCGTTTCTCGCATGGAGGTGATCGAACGATATAACGAGCCGAGTTCGTCCTGCGCAGCACTCTCGACGTTGCCGTCGAGTTGTCCCGCTTCGATATCTGCCGTGTGGCTTGCGAGTTCTTCGATCCCTTTGACAGTTGGTCGAGCAAGCATGAGTCCAACAGCCACGATGCCGAGCACTGCTGTCGCGATGAGGATCGCGAGGTTCTGCGCAACGATCCCACGATTCTCCGGAGCAATCTGTGCGGCTGTATCGAGGAAGGCCAGAACGCCGACTGTGATCATCACGAGAATGACGACCCCGAACGCGAGGCCGAATTTGACGAGTCGTCGCTCTCTGATCAACTGGGGATTCACAAAAAACCTCCTCGCTGGTGAGCCCCATCGAATGACTTGCTATCTCCGTCCATATCTGATTACTTTGCGAGAATGGCGTTTCAATTCGCGTGCGACGTGGAATAGCGAAGCAGTTCACCAGTAAATTTTTATATAGCTTCCTGAAAGAGGCGCACTAACAGCGGATATCAGACGTGATTGTTTCGTTTTCTACTGGTCGATTTACAAACATTTCTCCGACAAAAACAACTGCCTCGGTAATAGCTCCTCGATACCCTCACACTACGCAGAAACCCCCCTCCGGGATGCAGTACTGTCAATCTTGCCAGAAGGCACCCGTAAACAGAACTAGCACGGGAATCACTTCCAGACGGCCCAGCCACATGAGAACGATCATCAGCAGTTTGCTCGATGTCGGGAATTCCAGAAAGCTCCCGAACGGTCCGAGGGAACCGAATCCCGGTCCGATGTTCCCGAGCGTGGCGAGGCTCGCGCTGATTGCTTCTATCGGCGTCAGTTGCAGTCCGGCGCGAGCGGCATCGAGCGAGAGAAGGACACTTGCGACGCCGAAAATAGCCAAATAGAGGAAAGTGAACGCCACGATGCCCGTGATCGCATCCTCGTCGATCACCTGTCCCCCGAGCCTGATCGGTTTGACCGCATCGGGATGTACCGTTTTGTACAGGGTCCGGCGACCGGCCTTGATCAGTACAAGCCAGCGGACGACTTTCACACCGCCGCCGGTCGACCCCGCAGAGCCACCGATGAACATCGCAAACAAGAGTACCATCCGCGACGGCGTGTCCCACTGGGCAAAGTCACTCGTCGCGTACCCCGTCGAGTTCATGAGCGATCCGATCTGGAACGCCGCCTGCCGGAGCGAGTTTTCGAGGACTCCCTGCGTTTGACCCCCGAGTTCGAGCGTCGGCGCGGAACCAGTGAACAGCAAGCCCCAGAGGATGGCGATCAAACCGAGAATCGCCCCGATGTACGCCTGAAACTCACGGTCCTTGACGATCCGGAAGGAGTTGCCCTTCAGGATGAAATAAAACAGGGCGAAGTTCGTGCCGGCGATGATCATGAACGGAATGACGACCCACTGCACGGCGGGGGAGAAAGCCGCGATACTGTCTGCCTGCGGCGAGAATCCGCCGGTCGGGAGCGTCGTGAACCCGTGCGCGATGGCATTGTACAGGTCCATGTTCGGAGCAACGTCCGCTTCGAGCACGCGTCCCGCGAGCGAGAGGCCGTAGAGCAGAGCGATGTACAGGACGGTGAAGAAGAGATAGAACAACCAGAGAAGGCGCGCGGTTTCGACGATGCGTGGAGTCATCTTCTGCAGTTCGGGGCCGGGCGCTTCTGATTCGATGAGCTGTGCCCCGTTGACTGCGACTTCGGGCAAAATAGCGACCATCAGAACGATGATTCCCATCCCCCCGAGCCACTGCGTGAGCTGTCGCCAGATGAGCACTGCGTGAGAATGTTGCTCGAAGGAGATCTCGCCCAGCACCGTCGATCCGGTCGTCGTAAAGCCGGACATCGACTCGAACAGGGCGTTCGCGATCGAACCGGCGAACGCCCCGAGCGAACTGGTTTGCAGTCCAACGGTCGAGTCTGTCCCGAATCCTGCCAGCAGGTACGGAATCATCCCGACGATTGCGACGACACCCCACACGAGAGCGACGAACAGAATCGCCTCACGCGGACCGAGGTCGATATCGGCCTCGAGTTGTTCGAGCAGGAGTCCAATGGCGACGGTGATCCCGATTGCGGCGAGAAACACCACGGTATCTTCACCGTAGACGAGACTGACGATCAGCGGGAAGAGCATCGTGGCTGCGAGATACTTGACGACGGTCCCCGTCAGAGCCACACTTTGACGCCAGTTGACGCGTATCCGCATCTGGCTCAGTTGAGATGCCCACTATACAAAAACGTGTTTCTTAGCGATTTTTGCATATCTAAAGCTCAAGAGGAACGCACTCCGATCACTCGCTTGGCTTCGATCCGGCAGAGGCGGTCAGTCGCGACGAAACCGTTTCTGAGCGCGAAACGGCGGCCCACGATTTATGCAGTGACACAGAGACTAGCAAATATGGACTTGACTTCAGGCGGCTGGCGATCACAATCGCCGCTGGTCACTGCCTTTGCCGTCCTCGTGGCCGCTGTTGCCGTCGTCGGGACGCAGTTTCTTGGCTGGGAGTGGGGATCCGGGCAGATCGTCCCGACTCTCATCGGAGTGACTGTCGCGCTCGTGGCCGCCTTCCTTGTGATTCGAGAACGACTCGGGCAGACAGACTGATTTCAGAGTTTCACCATTACCTTGATCGCGTCGCGTTCGTCCATCGCCCGGTAGCCCTCGGGAACGCCGTCCAGATCGACTGTTTTCGTGAAAATCGGTGACGGATCGAGTGTCCCCTGCAACACGTCGGCTAAGAGGTCATCCACGTACGCGCGGACCGGGGCAACACCGCCGGCGAGGGTGACGTTGTCCCCGAATGCCGTATCGAGGAAGGCGGCCTCGTCGACGCCCGCTGGGACACCGACGTATCCGACCGTGCCGCCGGGTCGGGCAACCTGGAAGGCAGTGTCCATCGAAGACTCCGCGCCGACGCATTCGAGGACGTGATTCGCGCCGCCATCAGTGAGATCCGTCGCAGCCTCGACGGCCTCCTCGCCGCGAGCGCTGATGGTTTCGGTCGCGCCGAACTGTTCGGCAATCTCGAGTCGGTCCTCGTGGTGGCCCATTGCGATGATGCGCTCTGCGCCGAGTCGTCGACAGGCGAGCACCCCGCAGAGGCCAACCGCGCCGTCGCCGACGACGACAGCGGTATCCCCTGCCTGGACGCCTGCGCTGACGGCCGCGTGGTGGCCCGTACACATCACGTCGGTTAGCGGGAGGGCGGCTTCGAGCACCTTCTCGTCGTCGGCGTAGCGGTCGGGAATCCGAACGAGCGTCCCGTCGGCGTGTGGTGCTCGGACCATCTCGGCCTGTGCACCGCTCATCTCGCCGCCCCAGCTATCGCCGTCGACACAGGAGGTGTGCAGCCCTTTCCGGCAGAACTCGCACTCGCCGCAACTGATCCAGAAGGGCGCGAGCACGCGGTCTCCGGGCTGGACGTGTGTCACGTCGGAGCCAACTTCCTCGACGATGCCCATCGGTTCGTGCCCGACTTTTCCGGGCGTCGGAAACTCGCGTAGGCCGCGGTAGAACCACAGATCCGAGCCACAGATTGCCGTGTGTGTGACTCTGATAATCGCGTCTGTCGGGTCCTCGATAGTCGGGTCCGATTGTTCTTCGATTGCGATTTCCCCTTCACCGTGGAAGACAGCGGCTCTCATGCACAGGTATTCGGCGCGATTGCACTAAAACCCGCCTGCGCTCGGATGGAGAAGTCGACAGAACTCGCATCAAATCCGATGAGTGATCCCAGACACGTCGTCGGTGTCCGAACCAGCCGTCCTGACGGTAAACGAAACCCCATCGGCACCGAACTCCATATCGATCGACTCCACGATTGCGTAGAACTGCTCGTGGTGGTGACCGTCGGGGTCAAAGACCATCTCGGAGTCGACCAACCCGGCGTCTTCCAGTTCGCCGAGTCGACGGTACGCCGTTGCCTTCGAGACATCCGCCGCCTCGACCACTTCGCTGCCGCTCCGGGGCTGTTCCGTCACTGCCGCCAGTACCCGTCGGGTGTACTCGTCACCGAGCAGTTCGAGCAGATCCGGTTCGCTGTCGACACTGTTTTCGTTCGCTGGCTCGCGGTCCGTGACCGAAAGTTGCGTCGCCATACCTACACCATGTTGCCGTCTCTCGATGGAACGATATGCTAGCTATACAGAACTGACCCGCGGCTGTATCTAGCTATCCTTATTTGGAGAGTGACGGCTGTGCTCGTCCGCTGATGTCGCGTGCTTTTTATTGGCGAACGGGCATGGTACGGATATGAGCAGGCAGGACGCAGACGACGACGAGAGTTCGCCCGAATCGACCGGTGATGGCATCGACGAGGCGGGTGACGAGCAGGCTGCTCGGCGTGACACCGGCGGAGCCGAGGGTGAAGCCGCCGGAACTACCGAGGAGTCGGATGTTGGGTCACTGGAAGAGATAGCCGAAGAGCCGAGTGAAGATGTCGACGAACTCCTCGAAGAGATCACGACGACCACTGAGACAGAAGACGAGGCAGTAACAGAGTCCGAACAAGAGGAGGTCGGTACCGATCTGATCGAATTCATCGAAGAGACGCCATCCGACCGTGTCGCGGCAGTCATCCGAACACTGAACGCAGAACGGGCAGAACTGCGCGAGGAACTCGACGAGGAACGCGAACGCGCAGACGACCTCGAATCACGGCTCTCGCGCAAGCAGGCCGACTTCCAGAACTACAAGAAGCGACAGGAAAAGCGCATGGAAGAGGAAAAACAGCGAGCGACCGAGGACCTCGTCGAGCGACTCCTCGACGTTCGAGATAATCTCGCCCGCGCGCTCGAACAGGACGACGACGCAGACATCCGCAGCGGCATCGAGTCCACGCTGGTCCAGTTCGACGAGGAGATGGATCGGGAGAATGTCGAGGTGATCGAACCCGACCTCGGCGCGGATGTCGACCCACAGCGCCACGAGGTGCTCATCACCGTCGAGAGCGACCAGCCCGAAGATACGGTCGCACAACTGCACCGACCGGGCTACGAGATGGCCGGGAAGGTCCTTCGTCCAGCACAGGTCGCCGTCAGTGACGGCTCCGGAGCGAGCGACGAAGACGAGGAGTGAGGGGCCTCGAAGGAGAGATGCGTGATCTATCGGTCGAATTGCGGTTGAACATAAATCCCTAGTAGTCGAGTGCGACGGGAGGTGAAAGCCCGTCGCTTGCGGTGTGTGGCTGTGCTTCGTGGAGAGGTGATCTAGCAACTTTTAACCGAACGAATCGGGTATGTTCTGATAACATGACGAGCAACAAGATTCTTGGAATCGACCTCGGGACCACGAACAGCGCGTTCGCGGTCATGGAGGGTGGCGACCCGGAGATCATCGTCAACAGCGAGGGCGACCGGACGACACCGTCGGTCGTCGCCTTCTCCGACGGTGAACAGATCGTCGGCAAACCGGCGAAAAACCAGGCCGTCCAGAATCCGGACAACACCGTCGAATCGATCAAGCGGCACATGGGCGAGGAGGATTATACTGTGGAACTCGAAGGGGAGGAGTACACCCCCGAGCAGGTCTCGGCGATGACGCTGCAGAAGATCAAACGCGACGCCGAGGAGTATCTCGGCGAGGAGATCGAACGCGCCGTCATCACGGTCCCGGCCTACTTCTCCGACCGCCAGCGCCAGGCCACCAAGGACGCCGGCGAAATCGCCGGCTTCGAGGTCGAACGGATCATCAACGAACCGACCGCAGCGGCGATGGCCTACGGACTTGACGACGAGTCCGATCAGACCGTGCTCGTCTACGACCTCGGTGGCGGAACGTTCGACGTGTCGATCCTGGAACTCGGCGGCGGCGTCTACGAGGTTGTCGCCACCAACGGTGACAACGACCTCGGTGGAGACGACTGGGACGAGGCGATCATCGACTATCTGGCCGACGACTTCGAGGCCGAACACGGCATCGACCTCCGCGAAGACCGACAGGCCCTGCAGCGCCTGCACGAGGCCGCCGAAGAGGCCAAGGTCGAACTCTCGAACCGCAAGGAAACGACCATCAACCTACCCTTCATCGCCGCGGACGACGACGGCCCGAAGGATCTCGAAGCCTCGCTCACCCGTGCGAAATTCGAGTCGCTGACCGAGAATCTCGTCGACCGAACGGTCGACCCGACCGAGCAGGCGCTGGCCGACGCCGGCCTGAGCAAAGACGACATCGACGAAGTCATCCTCGTCGGCGGATCGACGCGGATGCCGATGATCCAGGAGAAAGTCGAGGAGATGACCGGCCAAGAGCCGAAGAAAAACGTCAACCCCGACGAAGCGGTCGCGCTCGGCGCGGCCATTCAGGCCGGTGTGCTCTCCGGCGATGTCGACGACATCGTGCTCGTCGACGTGACGCCACTTTCGCTCGGTGTCGAGGTCAAGGGTGGCCTCTTCGAGCGACTCATCGAGAAGAACACGACGATTCCGACCGAGGAGTCGAAGGTCTTCACCACCGCACAGGCCAACCAGACCTCTGTCCAGATTCGTGTCTTCCAGGGCGAGCGCGAAATCGCCGAGGAGAACGAACTGCTCGGTGAGTTCATGCTTTCGGGCATCCCGCCGGCCCCTGCTGGCGTCCCGCAGATCGAAGTGACCTTCGAACTCGACGAGAACGGCATCGTCAACGTCAGCGCCGAGGACCGCGAGTCCGGGAACAAAGAAGACATCACCATCGAGGGCGGTGTCGGTCTCTCGGACGATGAAATCGAGGAGATGCAGGAGGAAGCCGAGAAACACGCCGAGGAAGACGAGGAACGTCGCAAACGGATCGAGGCCCGCAACGAGGCCGAGTCGACGATCCAGCGCGCGCGAACCGTCCTCGACGAGAACGAGGACGCCGTCGACGACGAACTCCGCGAGACCATCGAGGGTCACATCGAGGATGTCGAAGAAGTCCTCGAAGACGAGGATGCAGAACGTGAGGAGATCGAAGAGGCAACCGAGACGCTAACCGAGGAACTGCAGGAGATCGGCAAGCAGATGTACCAGCAGCAGGCCGGCGCCGCCGGTGCGGGCGGTCCCGGTGGTGCTGGCGGTGCGGGTCCGGGTGCCGGCGCAGCGGGCGCGGGCCCGGGCGCTGCAGGGCCGGGCGCAGGCGCTGCCGGTGCGAGTGACGACGAGGAGTACGTCGACGCCGACTTCGAGGACGTTGACGACGAAGACGAGGAGTAAACGAGTCTGAAGCGTTCATCGACCCGGATGCTGACCTGATTTTCGCGGTTTTGTCCCGCCGGCCGCCCAAACGATCATTATTCTCTCCGGAGAATAGTGTGGTATGTCACCACGAATCGCCCTGATCGCCCACGACGACGAGAAGCCGGAGATGATCGAATTCGTTCAGAAACACGAGCAGATACTCTCGGAGTTCGACCTCGTCGGAACCGGGACCACTGGCCAGCGAATCATTGAGGAGACGGATCTCAGCGTCGAACGCAAAAAATCCGGACCGATCGGCGGTGATGCACAGATTGCCGCCGAGGTGGCAGAAGAGCAGATGGACGCGATCGTCTTTCTTCGGGATCCGCTGACAGCCCAGCCTCACGAACCGGACATCTCGGCGCTGCTCAGGATCTGTGATGTCCACGATATCCCGCTGGCGACCACCCGTAGTTCCGCCGAGTATATCATCCACGGCATCGCTCGGGATGCCGGGCTGGATGCCGTTTAAACGCCTTCACTCGGAGACAGCGCAGTTGTTCGGGCCTAATTCGAGCTCGAAGGCCTCGTCTGGGTCTGCATCCCGCTGGCCGAGGTTGATCGCGATGATCTCGCGGTAGTTGTTGGGCTGTGGCGGCAGGTCCCGGGTCGCGCGCTCGACGAACTCCTCGCGGGATTCGTCGAAGGCTCGCAAGCGTCCGCGGAGGTGGCCGAGCGTGGCCGTGAACGACCCATCGTCGTCTGGGACTGTCGTCGGACCGACGTGTCCCGGTGCGACGACTGTCTCCTCGGGCAGGTCGTCGAGATCCTGCAGGGTTTGCCAGAGTTGCCCCGCCGCTGCCTCGGCCGCGTCGCCGTCTTCGAGATCAGGGCGTGCAACGCCGTCGAGAAAGATCGTATCTCCGGCGGCGAGGACACCCTCGAACAGATAGCCGGTGTTTTCGGTCGTGTGGCCGGGGAGCGCGCGAACGTCGATCGCTTGCGAGCCAAGCGGAACCGAATCGCCATCGTCGACCAATCGAGCGTCGAACTGGCGGCCTCGCTCGTTGCTCCCTCGCGGAAGTACAGCGGCACAGTCTGTCTGTCGAGCGACTTCTCGGACACCGCTGACGTGATCCGCGTGGACGTGGGTGTCGAGCGCGTAGACGAGTTCGGCCCCGTGCGAGCGGGCGATGTCGGCGTATCTGTCAGCGAATACCTGGAGCGGATCGATGACGGCAGCCTCGTCGTCAGCGACGAACAGATACGACAGACAGCCACTCGACGGGCGGTGAAACTGGAGCACAGTCGTCTCCGCCGACGAGTCGATTGGGTGTGTCTCGAGCAGGTTCGCCCAGCCGCGCATTCCGTCTTCCAGCGGGAGCACCTCCCACCCTTCCCGGCTCAGAAACTCGGCGACGTATTTCGAGGAGAGGCCTTTCGCACAGCAGGTGATCAGCGGCCCCGGCGGAACCCCCTCCGGGACCTCGTCGGCGACTTCGGTGCCGCTGTCGTCGAGAAATTCACTGAACGGGACGTTCGTCACGGTGAGATTCGGGTGGGAAACCTGCCACGTCTCGAAATCCGAGCGTTTCCGGGTGTCGAGAAGCGTCAGTTGCTCGCCGTCGTCGAGGCGTCGTTTGAACTCGGCCGGACTGATCTCCGAGACTGTCGTGTCGAGATCTGGAAATTCCCGCGGCATACCAAAGCTACGTCGAGGACGCTCAAAAGGACCAGCTTCAGTGGATCAAGAACGGATCGATTGATCGGTCGTCACGGCGGCACCGATTCCGGCGGCGGATTCGAGCACCGTGGTCAGCGGAGCGATCACCGGATAGGTGACCGGCAACTCAGTGTAGAGATAGGAGGGCAGGTCGGGGCCGCTGATCGGAAGAGAGAGTGCGCGCCTGTCGCCGACGATTTCTGATTGACGCTGGTCGACGAGGTCGTGACAGCGCGATTCGAGAACGTCGATCCGTCTGCGATACCCGTCGAGTAATTTTGGTGAGTCGCTCGCCAGCGTCCCGCCGTCGAACGAACGAATGGCGTCGATGACCGACTGCACCGGATCCCGAAACCGTTCGAGCGATGCCTGCTCTTCGTCGATGGCTTCGAGAAGGTGGCGACGCTGTTCGATGCTCTCCTCGGTCGCGACGATAACAGCCTGTTTGTGGTGGGCCTCGAAAACCCGACCGGTCGTGAGCAGTGTCGCGATGTCCGGGCCGAACTCGGTATGGGCGTTCGTCTCGAAGGATTCGCCATACTCCGTCTCGTAATGTGGAACCGCCATGACGGACGACTCGTAGCCGGCGCGCAGCGTCTGAAACAGATCAGTGCCGCCAGTCTGAGACTGGACGGGCGGCAGTCTCGAACCCGCTGTGGACGTGGGAGTGACCGATTCCACAACGTCGAGAAACTCCTCGAATGCCTCGATCTCCGTGGTGAGAATTGCCCGTTCCGATTCGATCACGTCGAGGGCCTCCTCGAAATGCAGGTCTGGGACTTCGCCGGTCAGTTCAGTCATATCGATAGATGGGGGATGATCCTCTTAACCGCTTCTAGGAGGGATATTGGGAGGGTTTCCGGGCTACAGAGCGCTATATATTCTGCGGACGGCAGGCTTTCCCCGTTGGCGTGAAAGAACGAACCAATGAGTTCCGAGTTCGCAGCGGTGCTGTTCGATATGGACGGTGTCACCGTCGAGACCGCCGACATCTGGCGTGACCTCGAAGAGACCGAAATTCTGCCCGCGGCCGTCGCCGGCAAGCCACCACTCGAAGAGGTCCGGGCGCTCAGCGTGACCGACGCCTACGACCGCCTCAACGACCTCGATAGTGTCGAGTTGTCTGTCTCCGCCGAGGAGTTCGACGCGCTGTACGACGACAACGCGGCCGAAGTCTACCGCGAGCAGGCGACGCTACTGGACGGCTACGTCGATCTGATCGAAGCGCTCAGGGCGGAGGGATACGCGACAGGCCTTGTCTCGGCCTCCCGGCGCGGGTGGGTCGAGATGGTGCTGGATCGGTTTGATCTCCACGAACTGTACGATGTCGTTGTCTCGTCGTCGGATGTCGAGGGACCGTCGAAACCCGATCCGAAGAGCTACCGCGTCGCTGCCGAAAAACTGGGTGTCAAGCCGGAGGCGTGTATCGTCGTCGAGGACTCGCCACACGGGATCGACGCCGCGGTCGGAGCTGGGATGTACTGCATCGCGCTGCGGGGAGCGGGCAACGCCGACAACGATCTGTCGCGGGCGAACCGAGTCGTCATGTCGACGCCGGAACTGCGCGCGGTGCTTGCGGAGATATCGGTACTCGGTGATCAGTAGGAGAGGTCAGCGAGCACCGGCCGGTGGTCAGACGGACGCTGGTCGGGGCTAGTGGCCGGGAGACAGGTTAGAACCCGGTCGACCGCAACCCCGTCCGAGACAAAGACGTGATCGATGTTCTCTGGTTGGTAGTCCTCTCCGGGAAATCCGGTGTACGTTTCTGTCGGCCCGGCAGTCTGCTCGGCGACAGTCCCCGCATCGGACAGCGAGGGCCAGCCCTCGTGGTCCGTCGTCGCGCGATCGTACGCGCGATCGCCCGGCTGGCAGTTGAAATCGCCCGCGAGGGCGATCTCACTTCCCGTAGCGAGATCGGCCAGTCGGTCGCGGGCGAGTGCAACTCCTTCTCGACGCGCCCGGTCACCCTCGTGGTCAAGATGGACGTTCATCACCGTCAGCGAACGGTCAGTGTCAAGATCATCGAGAGTTGCGTACGTTGCCAATCGCTGGTACATTGCGTCCCAGGCCGGCGTGCCGGGATCAGCCTCCGGCGGCGAGAGCCAGAACGTCCCCGAGGAGGCGAGATCGAACTGATCGCTCCGATACGCGATTGGCGTGTGCGCTGGCGTGTCCGTTGCCGCGACCCACGAAAACGCCGGCAACAGTTCACGTAGCTCGGCGTACTGGTTCTTCCAGGCCTCCTGGAATGCGATAATATCGGGGCTCAAGCGCCGCAACTCGGCGATCACCGCTGCGGATCGCTCGCTCCAGCCGTGGCCATCCGGCGCGACACCTTCGTAGAGTACGTTATACGAAACGAGACGGCACTCCGCCGGCTCTGGGACGGGATCTGGGAACGGCCGACTACCACTCGCTCCGAGATACTTGTCGTCCATGGCAACGAACTGGATGGGCACCCGAAAGTATGTATTGAAAATTGCCCATAGTGTGGCGATATTGTCACTATGGATAGATCAGTCAGGTACGATCCGCCAGGAGTCGACGATTACGCCCTCGACGCCCTGCTCGGCTAGTCGCTCGACCTCCGTCGCTGTCGGTACGGTCCAAGCGTTAACCGACAGCCCCTGTTGGTGAGCCAGTCCGATCGAGTCACCGTCGACTATCGTGTACCGTGGATGAATATACTGACAGTCGAGATCGAGAGCGGTCGAGAGTGAGTTCTCGAACGACTCGGCACAGAGAACTGCAGTCGGAACGTTGCCGAACGGAGCGAGCGCTTCGGGATCGAACGACGAGACGATGACCTCCGTCGAGCGGCCCTCAAGCAGTCCCAGTATCTCCTCGCTCAGTCCGCGCTCCTTGAGTTCGATGTTGAGCCCGATGCCGTTGGGTACTGCGTCCAACACGGCGGCGAGTGTCGGAATCGACTCGTCACTAGTGCCGACGGTGAGCGTAGCGAGTTCCTCGTAGTCCGTCTCGCTGACGCGGCCAGAGGCCGCTGTGAGTCGGCCGAGTGTCTCGTCGTGAAAGACGACGAGCTCTCCGGACTGACAGCGTCGCACGTCGATTTCGATCAGGTCAACGTGTGGGGCCGCGCCCCGGACGGCCGCGAGCGTGTTCTCGGGAAACTCCGCCGCACAACCTCGATGACCGATGATCCTCACATCGGTTGCTGGAAGGCCCCGGGTACAAAGAACTGTGGATCATCTCTGATCACACGGCTATGATCGATACATACTGGTTATACCCCTATATAACGATATTCCAAGCGTTTATCTGTTTCAGAAAATTGGTCCCTTCTGTGCGATTTGGAGACGGCGTCCGTCGGATTGTGCGACAGCTACTAGCCACACACGACTAACGTATGCACGGACACACTGATTCAGGAGAGATGACAGAGAATCGAACTGAAACCGAACAGGCTGGTGGATACCACAGCAGGCGGGCAGTACTCGCGACCGGCGGGGCTGCAGGACTAGCAGCATCGGCTGGCTGTCTGGGTCTACTCGGCGACGATAGCGGCCCCGGAGAGGACGGCTTCGGCGAACCGGGTCAGATGACCGACGACGACGGCACCATTACGATCAACTTCTGGCCGGCCTGGGGGGGGTACTACGAGGAGACGATCAACAGCATGGTCTCGGAGTTCGAGGAGAACAACAGCAACATCAAGATCAACACCAACCTCCTGACGAACTACCGTGACTCCCGGACGACCGCGTTCACGAACATCGAGGGTGGCAATCCCGCGGACATGCCCGATATCACGCATTTCAACACCGCGGACACAATTCTCGCGCGAGACACCGGCTGGTTCCAGCCAATCGAAGAGCTGATGAGCGAGGTGAGTCCCGACGATATCATCGAACCGGCAGCGGCGACATCGACGCTGGACGGGACGATGTGGGGCGCACCGTTTTACGTCTCGAACGTCGTGATGCACTATAACGCGGATATGCTCGCCGAGGCGGGCTACGACCCAGCTAATCCGCCGGAATCGCTCGCCGAGGTTCGAGAGATGGGCGAGACCACCGTCGAGCAGACGGACGCCGAGTTCGGTGTGACAATTCCGAACGCCGCGTGGTTCCTCACCTGTTGGGTGGCCGAGCAAGACGAGTTCTGGATGGATAAGAAAAACGGCTACGAGGGTGAGCCGTCGACAGTCTTCTCGACGGAGTCGTACACGCTCGACATCGTCAACTGGTGGGCAGATCTGGCGTCGGACGGACTGTACTTCAACGGCGGTATCGAAAACTGGTCCGAGCCGGCGACCGTCTTCCGCGAGCAACGCGTGCCGTTCAATTTCAACTCTAGCACCTCGATCGCGTATGTCAACAGCGACCAGTTCGACGTTCGGACGGCCAAATTCCCGACACTGGGCGGCGACGGAATCGGTCACCACCGTGGTGGCGCCGAGATCTTGGCGGTGAATAAAGCCCGATCCGACGAGGAGCGCGAAGCACTCCAGAAGTTCATCGACTTCGCGATGAGCCCCGAACAGCAGGCGGCCTTCCACAAGGCAAGCGGCTACTACCCTGCGCACAAGGGGTCGTGGGACGTACTCGAATCCGAAGGCTGGTTTGAGGACAATCCCCGCCACCAGGTCGCGCGCGAGCAGATTGAATCGTGGGAGCGTAACCCGACGAACATCGGGACACAGACCGGCGAGAACCCGGCTATCTCTTCCGAAGTCGCCAGCCAGATGAACGAGGTCTTCGGCGGCAAAGATCCGCAGGCGGCGATGGAAGCAGTCAAAAGTGAGGCCGAAGCCGCACTCGCCCGGTACCAGCGCCAGGCCTGACGTTTACACCCCGTCACAATGTCCATTAAATACCAGAAATCCTGGCAGGCGATTCTACTGCTCGCGCCCACGCTAGCTGCGTGTGCGTACTTTCTGTATCTGCCAGCAGTCGAGACGTTCCGGCTGAGCATGTACGTCACGCAGCCGGGCGGCGTCGAGACGTTTGTCGGGCTCGATAACTTCCGACTCCTGTTCAACTCCGAGGGGTATCGGACGACGGCCTTCTGGTCGTTTGTCTTCGCCGGTGTGATTGTGGTCGGATCGTTGTCGCTGTCACTGTTGATCGGATTTCTCATCTACCGAGTCTCGGTCGGATCAACGGCCTATCTCGTCGTTGGAATGCTTTCCTACGGGTTCTCGTTTGCCGTTGCTGCGGTGGCGATCCAGTTTATTCTCCAGCCGGAGTCGGGGCTGTTACACGCGCTGACCGGCTGGAGTTTCGACTGGCTCACGAGCGGCCCGCTCGCCTTCTTCGTGATCTGTCTGGCGACGATCTGGAAGATGCTCGGATTCAATCTGATCTTCATCCTCGGTGCGTTCAGCGGCATCCCCGACAACATCGGCGACGCCGCGAGACTCGATGGCGTGGGCGGGTTCAAGATGCTCACCCGTGTCTATATTCCACTGATCGCGCCGACGCTTGCCTTCCTCGTCATCATGAACACCGTTTACTCGTTTTTCCTGCCGTACCCTGTCATCGACATTATGACTAGCGGCTCGCCGGAGACGACACATCTGTTGATCTACGAGCTCTACGAGACGGGAATCGCACAGCGAAACACGGGACTGGCTGCCGCGCAGTCGATCGTGCTGTTCGTCATTGTCGGCGCGCTGATGGTTGGCCAGCTCGTACTCTCCGAACAGAGTTCCCACGTGGGGGGTGCCTGAGATGGCTGGCACAACCGGCGACGAGATCGATATGTCCGGGTCGACCGACCAGTTCGGTCAGAGCCGGCGCGAACGGTATCGAGTCGCGTGGAAGCAGTTCCGCGAGGAGTGGTATATTCACGTCTCGCTGATCGGGGTGCTGGCACTCGTTGCATTCCCGCTGGTGACGATGATCATGATGAGCACGCAGTCGCTCGCTCAGATCCAGACCAACCAGCTCACATTTGGCAGCCAGCTGTTCGAGAACTACAGCGCGGCACTGTTCGAGCGGAACTTCATCAGCTATATGACGACCTCATTTATTATGGCGACGCTCATCGCCGTCGGAAAGGTACTGCTGGCGCTTCTGGCGGCGATGGCGTTGGTCTACTACGACTTCCCATTCCAGCGGCTGTTGCTGATCGGGATTTTGCTCACACTTCTGTTGCCGATTCCGTTGTTGATCGTGCCGCTGTTCCAGATGCTGAGCGAGCTCAGCGCGATCCATCCAATGCTCGGTCCAGGGACGATGTTTGCGCTCGTCGTTCCGTTTTTGGCGAGTCCGACCGCTCTACTCCTGCTATACCAGCACTTCCGGTCGATTCCGGATTCCTACTTGGAGACAGCGAAACTGGATGACATCGGGCCGATCCGGTTTCTCGTCTACGTTCTGATCCCGATGTCGAAGAACATGCTGGTCGGGCTCTTTGTCATTTCGTTCATCTGGGCGTGGAATCAGTATCTCTGGCCGCTCGTGGTCGACGCCAGCGGCGGCGACACAGTGATCCAGATCGGCTTACAGGGACTGATGGGTAACGCTGCCGGTGAGACGCCGTGGGGTATTATTACCGCGGGGACCGTTCTCGCGCTCATCCCGCCGGTCGTCTTGCTGATCCTGCTCCGAAAACAACTGCTGACGACGTTCAATCTCCAGACGAAATAGGTATGAGCGAACACACAACAGAACCGACGACAGTACAGTTAGATGGCATCACGAAAGAGTACGCATCGCTGCGGGCAGTCGAGGATGTCGACTTCGACGTGACGCCCGGCGAGTTTCTGGTCATCGTCGGGCCTTCGGGGTGCGGAAAATCAACGACGTTGCGGATGATCGCCGGATTAGAGACGGTTACCGACGGCGAATTGTTCTTCGACGACGAGCGAGTGACGGACCTCGGCGCCAGCGAGCGAAACGTAGCGATGGTGTTCCAGAACTACGCGCTGTACCCACACATGTCCGCCCGACGGAACATCACCTTCGGCATGAGCGAGTTCGACGACGAGGAGATCGCCGACCGGGTCGAGAACGCCGCCGAGATCCTCGATATTACAGATCTACTCGATCGGAAACCCAAGGAACTCTCCGGCGGAGAGCGCCAGCGGGTCGCCCTCGGCCGCGCGATCTGTCGCGATCCCGACGTGTTTCTGATGGATGAGCCGCTGTCGAATCTCGACGCCAAGCTGCGGGTGCAGATGCGCGGAGAGCTCGCTCGCCTGCACGACGAACTTGGAACGACGACGATCTACGTGACTCACGACCAGACCGAAGCGATGACGCTGGGCGACCGTGTCGCGGTTCTTGACGACGGACAGCTCCAGCAGGTCGATCCGCCACAGCAACTCTACGACTTCCCGCAAAACCGATTTGTTGCCGAGTTCATCGGCGATCCGGCGATGAACATGCTCTCCGTAAACATTACAGACCAGACGGCCGAGCACGATGGGTTTAGCATCCCGTTGCCGGAGTACGACGGATTCGAGGGGTCGGCACTGCTGGGACTGCGCCCGGAGGACATCAAGTATGTTCGGGAGAGTGAACCGGACAACGAAGCGTTCAAAGCGACGGTAACGGTCACCGAGCCGCTCGGAGACACGGTGCTATTCTACTGTCAGACACCGGACGGGACAGAGTTCAAGGTTCAGTCCGAGCCGCGACTCGGGGTCGAAAGCGGCGACGAGATCACACTTTCGTACGACCCCGACCGGCTGCACGTCTTCGATCCGGACTCAGGCGAGGCGGTCTATCACTCTGCGGAGACAGCGGGCGCAACACGAGCGGAGCAGCAGGCCCAAACGGGGGACGATTAACCATCGATTCGAGCAATGCCAGCAAAGGCGAGCACGGAAATCGTTCCAAAACCGGCGGCGAGTAGGAAGGGTACGTCGAAGCTACCGAATCGGTCGAACCCAACGCCAACGGCCTAGGGGACGATACCGCCGACGACGCCGAGCAGGATGGCAGCAGCGAGGAGGCCAACTCCGGTCGGGAGGGCGACGACCGCAACCGTTGCGGCACACATAACGGCGGCAAACCCGGCCATCACCGGCGCGATTCCCGCCCGGTTGGAGAGCGGACCAGTACGAAACTTGATGCCGATACCGGCCAGGCCAAATCCGCTGAGGGCCCAGATTCCGATCCATCGTGCGAGCCCGAGAGAGCGGGCGAATTCGACGAAGTACACCGACACTGCGTAGGTCGGCACGAACGCACAAAAGAAGGCGAGATAGACGAGTCCGACGCTGAGGACGACCGCGGCGACGGCCAGCATGGGCCGCGCGCCATAGCGGTCAATCGCGACGCCAGAGATGCCGGCGCTTCCGAACGTGACCAGCGTCTGGACACCGAAGAGCAACGAGGTGCTCGCGTGTGAACCGCCGAAGACCGTTCGCAGCGACTCGAAAAAGACGGTGTAGGAGTAGATCGTCCCAAAGCCATCGCCGACAGGCCAAACGAACAGGCGACAACAAACCAGCCGTAGGAGACGTTCGTCCGGGCAGCCAGCAAGCCGATCGGATTCCGGAATCGCATTCGTGAACCCATTTGAGAAGCGGTGAAATAAACCGCCCGGATCGGAAGGTGAGCAAATCGTACCGACGAACCCAGAAATGCTTTTCATCCGGCCCCATCTTAGGTGTAACCATGTACGTCCGGGATGCGAAAAACCGTGATGAGGCCTGGCTACTCGATCAGATCGAGGCAATGGAACTCGATGAGACAGCGTTTCGGTCCCGGGACTACGTTATCGCCGTCGACGAACACACCGGGGAACGGGCGGGATTCGGACGGATTCGGATCCACAAGGCCGACGACGAGGAAATCTGCGAACTCACGAGTATCGGCGTGGTCCCTGACTGGCGCGAACAGGGCGTCGGTGCTCACGTCGTCGAACGGCTGGTGACCACGGCGCGTGACAACGGATTCGAGACGGTCTATTCGCTGACCAGCGAAACGTCGTATCTCTCTCAGTTCGGGTTCTCCGCGGTCGAACCCGCACAGTTGCCCGACGCCTTACAGCGCCGCCTGGAGGACAAACAAGAGGGAATCGATCCCGGGGCGGTCCCCCTCCGTATCGACGTCGATCGGTTCAGAATGCCTGGACACCTCCGCGAGGCGTTCAAAAACGCTCACTCAGAGCCAGAGGAAGAACCAGAACCGGAGGAGGGGCCGGAGGATTTCGGTATCGACCCCGACGAAGCGAGCTACAAGTACGATACCGGATGATCCATCCGCCATATGATACATAATTGGACCGATGTAACAGGTGCCGCGAGCAGTTCGAGGCCATCTGTCTCACGCCCCAGCGTTGCTCGTTGCTAAACAGAGCAGAGAGTACAAATCACACGCTACCGAATCGTGTCATGTGTGAGATTATTCGCTTCACGAACTGATCGCTGGCGTGGGATTTTCGCCCTCCTGTGTGTAGCCGTCGGCTTCGGTGTGCTGTATCTGAGTATTCGAGAATACGCACCGTTCCTATTCGACCCCCAATTGCTCCGCACGTGGGTCGGGCAGTTCGGGATATTTGCGCCCATCGTGTTTGTTATCATCCAGGCCGCACAGGTCGTCATCGCCCCGATTCCCGGACAGGTCATCGCGCTCATCGCGGGATATCTGTTCGGACCAGTCGCCGGGACAGTGTACAGTTTCACTGGCGTACTCATCGGGAGCACAATCGCCTTTTTGCTCACAAAGCGATACGGGCGAACGTTTGCGGAAAACGTTCTCCACGACGACGTGCTCACCCGGTTCGATGGCTTTGTCGAGCGTGTCGGCATCCCCGGGCTTCTTCTGTTCGTGTTGATTCCGGGGCTTCCGGACGACATCATCTGTTTTCTGAGCGGGCTCACCACGTGGTCACTCCGGACGTTTCTCGTGGTTATCACTATCGGACGGTTACCGGCGTACTTCCTGACCGTCTACGCGGGCGGTCAGCTTGCGAGCGGGGATTTTGCATCGGGCCTGACGATCATCGCGATCGTCGTCTTCTTCTCGCTCGTCGGATACTACAATCAGGATGCGATCCGAACGTTCGTCAAACGACTCTCGGCGCGTGATCTGTTTTAACATTGGTCTCTGGATCACCGAGCGTAAATCATTCGTCTATCTGTTCCGTGGTTTCTGCTGGTTATCCTTTCGCCGTTGCGGGATCACTGCAACTACTATGAAGGGTTAAGGTCGCGGAACTGTACAGTCGAGGTATGTTCGATCCCGAGGAACTCGAAGAGATCCGGTCGGCCAAATCGGAGTGGGAGGCCGACGAACTCGATCCGACACTCGAACGGTTCGGGGAACGAAAAGAGGAGTTCGAGACCGACACGGGCGGCCGACCGGTCAAACGACTCTACACGCCAAACGATGTCGAGGACCTCGATTACACCGAAGACCTCGGCTTCCCAGGCGAAGAGCCGTACACTCGCGGCGTCTATCCGACTGGACACCGGGGTCGGCTCTGGACGATGCGCCAGTATGCGGGAATGGGAACGGCCGCCGAGACGAACGAGCGGTTCAACTACCTGCTCGACGAGGGCCAGACCGGCCTCTCGATGGCCTTCGATCTGCCGACGCAGATGGGCTACGACTCCGACGACGCGATGGCTGCCGGGGAGGTAGGCAAATCCGGCGTCGCAATCGACTCACTCCGAGATATGGAGCGTGTGTTCGAGGGGATCCCGCTGGACGAAGTCTCGACCAGCATGACGATCAACGCACCCGCCTCGGTCCTGCTTGCCATGTACATCGCCGTCGGCGACCAGCAGGGCGTCGACCGGTCGGAGCTTCGGGGGACGATTCAAAACGACGTTCTCAAGGAGTATATCGCCCGGAACACCTACATCTACCCGCCCGAGCCGTCGATGCGAATCATCACTGATATCTTCGAGTTCTGTGCCGAGGAGACGCCGAATTTCAACACCATCTCGATTTCGGGCTATCATATCCGCGAAGCCGGTGCGACCGCCGCCCAGGAACTGGCCTTTACCCTCGCCGACGGTATCGACTACGTCCAGGCCGCGCTCGACGCCGGACTGGATGTCGACGAGTTCGCCCCGCAACTTTCCTTCTTCTTCGCGGCACACAACAACATCCTCGAGGAAGCGGCGAAGTTCCGGGCCGCCCGCCGGATGTGGGCCCGGATCATGGACGAGCGATTCGATTCGGAAGATCCGGCTTCGAAACAGCTGAAATTCCACACTCAGACCGCTGGGTCGACGCTGACCGCCCAGCAGGTCGAGAACAACGTCGTCCGGGTCGCCTACCAGGCGCTGGCGGCCGTCCTCGGCGGCACGCAGAGTCTCCACACCAACGGCAAAGACGAGGCGCTCTCGCTGCCGACCGAGCAGTCCGTGCGGACCGCACTCCGGACCCAGCAGATTCTCGCCCACGAATCCGGCGCGGCAGACACCATCGACCCACTCGCGGGAAGCTACTACGTCGAGTCGCTGACCGACGAACTCGAAGCCGAGGCGTTCGAGATCATCGGCGAAATCGACGACCGCGGCGGAATGACGAAGGCAATCGACAACGGCTGGGTGCAGCGACAGATCCAAGATACCGCCTTCGAGCGTCAGCAGGAGATCGAAGACGGCGACCGGATCATCGTCGGCGTCAACGAGTTTACCGTCGACGAAGAGGAGGAAGTGGATATCGAGGAGGTCTCGAAAGAACAGCAAGAGCGACAGAAAGACGACCTCGAGAGTCTCCGTGAGGAACGTGACGACGGACTCGTCGACGAGCGACTGGCGGACCTCGAAGAGGCCGCCCGTAACGACGAAAACCTCATGCCGTACATCATCGACGCAGTGAAAGCCTACGCGACGACCGGCGAGATCTGTGATGCGATGCGCAACGTCTTCGGCGAGTACAAACAGGGTGGGGCGATGTGAGAGTCGATCACGCCGGCATCGCCACCGACAATGCTGAATCGATGGTCGAACGGTACACAGCACTGTTCGATTGCTCGGTCGCTCACGAGGAGACGTTCGACGGCATGGAGATCCACTTCCTCGACCTCGGGAACTGCTATTTCGAGGTGATCGAACCGCTCGAAGACGGCGCGATTGCGTCCTATCTCGACCGGAATGGGCCCGGGATTCACCACCTCGCCATCGAGACGGATGATATCGAGGCGAGTCTGGAGACGGCTCGCGAACTCGATATCGATCTGATCGACGAACAGCCCCGGGCCGGTGCGTGGGGCCACGATGTGGCCTTTCTCCATCCCGGATCGACCGGCGGCGTCCTGATCGAATTCGTCGAACACTGACCAGGCGTCAGGAATCGCGGTCGTCTCTCGACTGTGCCGGTCCCGGTGGACGGCTGCCGATCTCGAATTCGCCGGCCGTCGTCTCGGTGATGACTGGCTCTGTGAGTGACTCCTGGGTGTCTTTCCACTCGCCCACACCCGAGGGATCGAGGTGGATGTGGACATCTCGAACGTCTTCGAGATCCTGTACACTCGTGACTAGTTCCGTTTCGAGGTCGTGAGCCTGCCGGAGTGTGAGGTTGCCGTCGACTTCGACATGTGCCTCGACTTCCAGCACAGAGCCGTCCCAGAAGACAGCCAGGTCGTGGACGCCGTGGACTTCGTCGTGATCGAGCAGCGTCGACTGCACGTCGTCCTTGCGGTCTTTCGGGGCTGCCTTGCCCGACAGGTAGGTCAGGTTTTCTCGGGCGATAGAGACTCCCTGATAGATCACGAGCAGACTGACCACGGCTCCGGCGACCGAATCGAGAATCGGATAGCCCAGCGCGATGCCGACGATGCCGACCAGCGCGGCGACGGAGGTGTAGAGGTCGTTGAGACAGTCCAGCGCGAGCGCGTCGAGTGCCGTCGAATCGAGGCCGACGTTCATTCGCGCAGTGTACCAGTAGACCAGGTACATATCAGCCATCGCAAAGACCAGTGCAGCGACCATGAGCAGGCTGAACTCGATGGGCGCGCCCTCAATCAATCCGAGCACCGACTCGTAGAGTAAATTGCCACCGAGCAGAACGATCACCGCGCCGACAAAGAGTGCGGTGAGCGGTTCGATGCGAGCGTGGCCGTGGGGGTGGTCGCTGTCGGCGGCGTCGAAGCGACTTCCGCCCCACAGCAGGACGACGAAACTGGCGACCAGATCGGCGACAGAGTGAGCGGCGTCGGCGAGCAGGGCAACACTGCCGAACAGCAGTCCGACTGCGCCCTCGGCGATGATCTTGGCGGTGTTCCCGAGAACGTTCACCCACGCCGCGCGGGCGAATCGCCGTCTGCTGGCCGCCTCGTTCATAGAGGGTTTAGATTGAATCTAACCTTCAACCTTGTCATTAGACCGATCGAAACCCGAGATTGGGGCGTTCAAGTTCAGAAGAGGGCGGAGAGAATCCGGCCGATCAGTCCCGACGGGGGCGGCGACTGGCCGTCGCCGTACTCCGCGTAGAGATACGCGACGATATCGTCGCTCTCGGGCATCCCTTCGATGCCGTTGGTTCGGTCGACGAGCACCGGCACGCCGGACTGACCACTCACCTCCTGTACGTCCGAGCGCTGACTTCGAGCACTCGGAACCGACCGCGATTCGTACTGCAAATCGAGATCCGAGAGAGCCTTGCGGACCTTCGCACAGTACGGACAACTCTGCAGTTCGTACAGCACGAGGTCTGGATTCTGATCGCTCATACCAGTACGAACGACAGCCGGACAGAAAAACCCACACCGGCAGTGTTCGCGGATTGCACAGCACGGACGAAGACCGCACCTGTCAGCGAATAAACGCCAGTATGAGGCCTGCTACCGGTGATCGACGGACTCCCAGACCAACAATCCTTATCGGCTAGAACGACTAGTGAGCGTGTGACCGATTCGCTGTTTAGTTCGTTTTCGCTGCGTGGCACCGAGTTTAGAAACCGGGTGATGCTCTCGCCGATGTGTCAGTACTCAGCAGAGGATGGACTGGCCAACGAGTGGCACCGGGTCCACCTCGGCACCCGGTCCGTCGGCGGCGCGGGGATGGTGATGATGGAAGCCACTGCGGTCGAACCCGACGGCCGGATCACCCCCAACTGTCACGGCATCTGGTCCGACGACCACGCGGAAAAGCTTGCGCCGATCACCGACTTCATGCGTTCTCAGGGTGCGATGCCGGGCATCCAACTCGCCCACGCCGGCCGGAAAGCCTCGACTGCCCGCCCATGGGAGGGTGGCGGCCCGATCCACCCTGACGACGGTGGGTGGGAAGTAATCGCTCCCTCCGCAAAGCCATACCCTCACGAGGAGGGGACCGTCCCGACGCGTCGAATGGACAAATCCGACATCGACAGCGTCGTCGAGCAGTTCGGTGCGGCTGCCGAGCGCGCACTCGACGCTGGTTTCGAGGTTGCCGAGGTCCACGCCGCACACGGCTATCTGCTCCACGAGTTCCTCTCGCCGGTGACAAACGACCGCGAGGACGAGTACGGCGGGAGTTTCGAGAACCGGACCCGGATCGTTCGAGAAGTGACCGAGCGGGTTCGGTCGGTGTGGCCCGACGATCAGCCGGTGTTCGTCCGCATCTCCGCCAGCGATTGGCTGCCCGACCGCCAGTCGTGGGACATCGAGCAATCTGTCGAACTCGCCGACTTGCTGGATGAAATCGGTGCAGATCTGATCGACGTCTCCGGCGGCGGGATCCACCCGGACCAGCAGATTCCGAGCACTGGCCCCGGCTATCAGGTGCCCTACGCCGACGAAATCCGAGCGAAGACGGATATCGCCGTCGCGACTGTCGGCGGGATCACCGAACCGGAACACGCCGACGCGCTGATTCGGAACGAACGGGCCGATCTGGTCGCACTGGGCCGAGAGATGCTCCGCAACCCGTACTGGCCGCTACAGGCCGCCCACGAACTCGGCGAGGAAATCGAGTGGCCGCCGCAGTACCGCCGCGGCCGGTTCGATCGGGCCTAGTTCTCGTCCCACGAACCCTCGGGCGGTGTCGTAGTGACTCCGCTGGCATCCAACGAGAACCACTCGCGGGCGCGTTTCACGCCCGCTCGGACGGACTGGCCGTCCCCACGGAAATGCGCGGGGCCACAGAGCGGATGGACGCTCGAAAGCTCCTCGTGGGCGTACACGTCGGTCGTTCCGTCGTCGTTCTCGAAGAGCATGAGGTGCAACTGTCGAGTCGCGAGCGGGGACTCACGATAGACCCACGACCCATCCTCGGGCTTGCTGTCACGTATTTTGAGTCGAGACATCGGGTTGCGGATGTATCCCTCCTCGTAGAGCAGCGACTCGGCGGTGCCGAGGTCACAGTCCAGTCTCCCGGCGTACTCGCCGTCCGTGATCGGTCGGGGGCCGCCATCTTCGTCGATGAGGCCGAACAGTCGGGAACTGATCCGGCGGAGTCGTTCCCACCATCGCGCCTCTGGACCACGGTTGTACCGCGTCGGGACCGCGTAGGAAACGACGAACCCGAGCGTTGCACCGCATCCGAGGGCGAGCAGCGAGAGCCAGCGACCGAACATGGCAGCGCTAACAGCGTGGGATCGATATACGTTGTGCCGGTGCTTGCAGTCCTCCGGGGTGAGTGATCAGTGACAGGTATAAGATGAACAGTTTAATGTCCCCTTTGATACAACTCCGCGCCGATGAGAGGACGATATTTAGCGATTGTGCTTGTAGCGATGGTCGCGCTATCTGGATGTGCGGCGCTCGATGATGGCGGGTCTGGCGACGACACCGGTGAGACAGACGCCGCAGACGCTGAATTCAGCCAGGATGTGCAGTTCAGTTGGGCCGGCATCACGGGAGAGGAAGTCGCTGTCGAAGTGACAGTCGAGAACACCGGAAGCGAAGAGGGAACACACGAAGCGAAACTACAGGCCGACGGGGAGACAGTCACCTCCGAGTCGGTGACAGTCGCCCAGGATGCGACAGAGACAGTCACACTGACGCACGCCTTCGACGAGACCGGTGAATACGACCTCTCGGTCGGTGACGACCAACAGACACTCACGGTGTACGAATCGCCGACTGACCTGTTCCTGGAAGCCGACTTCGATCAGGGAACGAGAGTCTCGGAAGAACTAACGAACGGAAGCGGTGTATTCGTCCAAGATGGGAGCGAGTACGATGTCACCATCGAGGAATCAGCAACGATCCGGACGAACTACGAAGAAGAGACAAAGTACACGGTTACAGAGGGTACGACCGAAGTGCTCGGGCAGACCAACGAGGAAACGACCGAAGAGTGGATCGTCGACGGGACGAGATACGCAAAGATCGAGGATCAAGACGACGGGACAGTAGAGTACGAACGGGGACCGAGCGACGAGTTCGAGAACGACTCCGAATTCTCGGACGAGGTGGCTCGGCAGTACCTGACCGTCGAACAAACGGACGGCGAATACGTGTTCACCATCGATCCACAGACGTCTGGAGAAGCGACCGAGTTCTGGGCGGCGACCAGCGATGAAGAAGATATTTCGGCCGAATCGATCACGGGTCTTACGATAGAGTATCGGGTGGACTCAGAGCTATACCGCCCAGCCAGCACCAGTCTCGACCTACAACTGGAGAACTTCGAGCAGTTCTCGACGCTCGATATGACGATCACTGAAGAGATCACCTCCTACGGGGAACCGGTCGAAGTAGAGGTTCCCGAGGAAGTCCGGGAGAACGCCTGAGAGATAATCCGGCGGATAGACGTCTTCACTTTTAACCCGGCCCGGAGCGAAACGGGGCGTATGGTAGTCGACATCGACGACATCGAGACGATCACGGTCATCGGCGCTGGACAGATGGGTCGGGGAATCGGCGCGGTCGCAGCACTCGCCGGATACGACGTGTACCTGCAAGATATCGACGAGTCCCAACTCGAAGAGGCCGAAGATAACATCGAGTGGTCCTACGGCAAAGCCGTCGACAACGACGCGGCGACCGAAGAGGAGACAGATGCTGCGATGGACCGGATCACGTTCACGACAGATCAGGAGTCCGCCGTCGGCGATTCTGAGTTCGTCACCGAGGCGGCCGTCGAACAGCAAGGCGTCAAAGAGGATATCTTCGAGACGCTGGACAAGGTTGCGCCGGAGGAAGCGATTCTCTCGACGAACACCTCCGGACTGAACATCACCCGACTGGCGGAAGTCACCGACCGACCGGAGCAGGTCGTCGGCACTCACTGGTTCAACCCGCCGATGTTGATGGATCTCGTCGAGGTCATCATGACCGAATACGCGCCCGAGGAAGTCGGCGACACGGCCGAGGCGCTGGTCGAATCTTTCGGCAAGACGCCAATCCGCTGCAAGATGGATATCCCCTCCTTTATCGTCAACCGACTAATGAGACCCTACGGCGAAGGGCCGGCGTGGATGATCTACCGCGGCGAGCACTCGATGAAGGAAATCGATTCGGCGATGAAGTACAAGGAAGGGTTCCCGATGGGGCCCTTCGAACTCGCAGACTACACGGGAGGCATTCAACTCCGGGTTGAGGGCGAACAGGACCACCTCGAAGACGACCGACCAATGTCCTACGACACGGAGGTCTGTCCGATTGTCCACCAACTCTACGACAAGGGCCGATACGGCCAGAAGGCCGACGCCGGCTACTACGACTACAGCGACGACAACGAACCGGACATTCCGGTCGACGCCGGACAGGGCTTCGATACGCTGCTGGTCTGGGCGCCCATCGTCAACGAGGCTGCGAAGATGGTCCAAAACGACGTGGCGACGCCAGAAGACATCGACACGGGCGCGAAACTGGGCGGCAACTGGCCGCAAGGGCCACTCGAGAAAGCCGACGAGGTCGGCGCAGACACGATCCTCCAGAAGCTGACCGAGGTGGCGAGCCGACACGAAGACACGAACAAACTCGCCGAGACGCTGCCCTGTGACCTGCTGGTCGAGAAGGCCAAGACCGGAGACACCTTCTACTGAATTCGGGAGTGGCAGCGAAGCACACTTGAGCGCGGCCGTCATCGCCATTTAATACGTGCAGTACTTTCCGATTGCAAACGAACCCGAGCGGGAACAACGCTGGCGCGACCGTCTGCGAGCCGACGGGTTCGATGTTCTTGAGGAGTACGACCCGTCCGCGACGATCATCACAATCGGCGGCGATGGGACGATTCTGTACGCGGCACGGATGTATTCGGATCCGACAATTCTCCCGGTTCGGGCCGGCACGTCGAAAGGTCTCAGGGCCGCCTTCGATGTCGAGGTGCTGATCGAGAAGCTGACTAGCCTCGAAGACGGCGACGGCGAGGTCGTCTCGACGAGTTTTCAGACGCTGACGGCGTTTAATGGGGGCGAAGAACTCCGCGGCGGATTCCGCGCACTCAACGAGATCAGTCTACATCATCAATCGCCCGTGCTGGCGACGACGTTTGCGACCCGCATCGAGGACAGAGGGACCAGTTGGGCGTTTCCCGAACTGATCGGTGATGGCGTCCTCGTCGCGACGCCGTTCGGTTCGACGGGCTATTTCAGGGCGATTACCGGCCAGACGTTCCCCGAAGGATTCGGAATCGCGTTCAACAACATCCACACGCCACAGGAGACTCCAGAGATGATCTGCTGTACGGAGGATGCAGTCGTCGAACTCGAAGTGCTGACGACGAAACGCTCCTCGGGAGCCGTATTGACCCGCGACGACGACGACGAACCGTACGAACTCGATGCGGGGGAGACGATAACCGTCCGCGCAGGTGAGCGAACGGTCGACCTGCTGGATATCGAGTGAGTCTACCTGCGTTCCATTTGTCTGGAACAGCGCATACAGAGCGTGCTGTCGCCAGTCCAGTTGACATCGTGACTTCCGCAGGCTGGACACTCGTACTGGTCGTTGTTGTACTCGGTCGTTCCCCGTGAAGCGGCAAGATACCCCTCCTCGCAGACCGTCTCCAGCAGACTCGGGAACCGCGAGCGTTTGAATCGAACGCGGTGAGCCAGAAACGCGCCGGGCTGGTCGGGATCCGAGCCGTGCAGGTCTTCCCACTTGATCGCGATTTCGCCGTTGGCCGTGCTCCGTGCGAGCTGTTTGATCGGATCGGCCGCCGCCTCGAACAGCGGAGTGGTCCCCCAGGTCTGCGGTGAGTCGATATCGCCGTCCGAATACGCTGACGCCGCCCGCTCGTATGCCTCGTCCGCGCCGTCCATCCCGCCGATCACCTGAAAGTCAGCGGCAAATTCGAGCAGGCAGGCCTGTTGTGCTGGCTCCGTCAGGGCGTTTCTGAGGTCTTTCGAGACGGCGACGCCCTCGACGCTCCGGCGGGTCGCGCGCGCTGACTCACCAGCCACCCGATACGCAACCCCAGCGAGTGCGAGCGAGCGGAGTCCGCGACCGACCCAGCCCTTCTCGTCGGCGTCGAACGGATTCAGGTCCGGTCGCGGATTCGCCAGACGCACCCATCCAGAGCGACTGTAGGCATCACCAGTCCGCTCGTACTGCCGGTCTGCGAGCGCCTCGACCGCGCGTTCGATATGAGTCCGCTCACCGTCGGCCATCGTTCCTCCGATTGTGTTGCAGCACAGACTGCAGTTGGTCGCAAGCCTCGAAAAGGCTATGACTGCCTCACAGCGGCGCAAGGCAACCTGGTCGTGTGATGTCTTCGAAAAAAGAAACGCCAACCGGTGTGTCGTACTCGGATTTCGGATCGTCAGTCGTCGGCCGCTGCTGCGTCGCCGGTCGCGGTCTTCGAGCTATCGAGGACGCTGTGGCTCCGAAGCAGGATGATACCGAACCCGACCTTCGCGGTCAGATCCAGGACCATGAAGCCTGCAGTCTCGATGTAGAGGCTGACAGCGCCGAGTCCTTCGCTGCCGATCAGCCACCAGACCGGGTAGGCCGACCAGAGGACGACGATCAGGATGCGAAGGAGGTTGAACGTGCTCTTCGTTTCGCTGTCCAGCTGTGCGGCTCTGTCCGAGAGGCCGCTGAACAGGTAGAACAGAAGGACCACGAAGAAGCCGGTGCTGACGCCCCACCAGAGGACACGGTGGCCGTCGACACCACCGAGTGCCTCGACAGGTGCGATAGTCAGCGTCGCAACCAGTCCAGTCAGGATCATCATCACGTCCAGTCCGACCAGCGTCGAAATCGTCTCTCTATCGGCCCCAGCCAGCAGTGCCAGGTCGTAGATCAACAGTGGCGTCGTCAGGATCCAGTCGGTGTACCGAGCCCAGTAGATGGGCAACTCCTCTGTACCCTCGATAAACGGCGCCAGATCGATCACACCGAAGCCTGTCGCCATGGACAGGTAGTTAGTGAAGGCGATGCCGGCGATGAAGGTCGTCACGATGTAGAACTTCTTCTGACGAGCATCAGTGACGCCCCATCCCTTGGCGATGAAGTACAACATTCCGAGGAACATCCCGGCGGTTCCAATCCACAGGAACAACGCCTCGTCCCCCGGCGTGTACCCGACACCCAGTCCTCCTGTTGACAGTACAGTACTCGTTACCGCGCTAGCTGACCAAGTCATGACAAACCACGTATGGGTGTATGGTGAGAACTATCAAAAGGTCACTTCCTGATTTTTCAGGTATAATGCGGGCCGAACTCTCCATCGAGCAGACGCTCGCTTCCGAAATCGAGAGTGGTACATACTTACATATATAAATATTCCCAGATTTCTCAGCTAAACTGGTCCGCTACCCCAAAATTGGTTATGTGATGTGGTGTCATCCGATGTGTAAAGGGTGGCCACTACCTGACTTGTATGATATACTTGATCGTTAGTCCATCGTGCAATCACGTTCGTAATGTATCTGCTTCTAGGATCGGGACTCGTCGTCGACGTTTCGACAACCGCAATACTTTCGACTTCAGGTATCGTTGTCCCGATATGCCTATTCTGACAACGAACCCAAAAGACTCCAACAGAAGTCGACTTCGGCGTCGACTCCGGGACGGACTCATTCGAGGGGTGGTTCTGACAGTGCCGCTGGCACTGACGTTGATCATTCTCGGATTCATCGCGAATTTTATTTTCAGCCGACTCAAGCCACTCGTCAGTGTCGTCGAGACGGTCTTTGGGTTGCCAAATATTCCAACGTGGGCCGTCGAGATTGTCGTACTGATTACCCTGATCGGACTGATTCTTTTTATTGGACTAATCTCTCTCGAGTGGAAGAACTTCAATCGCGTCGAGAACGCATTCGACGGCCTCATGACGAGTATCCCCGGCGTCGGGCCCATTTATTCGAGTTTCAACGAGATGAGTGAGTTACTGCTGGACAGCCAGAGCCAGAGTTTCAAAGACGTGAAACTCGTCGAATACCCGACTGACGACTCGTACGCCATCGCTTTCGTGACTGCGGACACACCGGAGCATATCGAGGAAGCGACTGGGCACGACGAGATGGTAACACTGTTCATGCCGATGGCACCGAACCCGGTCATGGGTGGGTTCGTTATCAGCGTCAGCCGCGAGCGAGTCGTCGAAGTGGATCTTTCAGTCCAGCAAGGTATTCAGGCAATCGTCACCAGCGGCGTCGGCCTCGGGTCGAAATCGAAAGTGCCGGACTCCGGAGAGTCACTCTCAGATTTCCAGGTTCAGCAGGACACGCAGCCACCTGTCGTCAATGCCGCGGAACAGATCAACAAATCGAGTGATCCGTCAGACCCTGGCAACGGTACGTCGACTGACGACGAACAGCCCAAACCCTAGCGCTCGGCCGTGACTTTCTCGTTACACCGTGGACAGTAGAACGATCCGTCATCTTCTTGAGCGGCCGTCTGGTCGATCGAATCGTCGTACCGACCCGCCGGACGCCCGCGTTCGTCGGTGCTACCGTGGAGATAGCCGCACTGTGGGCAGGTGAGCATGTCGTTCTGTTGGTCGCAATCCACTTGATCTCGTCGCCGGGGTTCGGCAGTCTGCGAGACAGCGACGATCAGTCCGGCCGATTACTCCGGGTCGTCGAGATGTTCGAGCGCCCCTGCGACGCTTCGCGTGATCTTGCGCTGACCGCGCCGGAGATTCTTCGAGACACCTGGTTTCGAGATGTCGAACTCCTCGGCGAGATCGGAAAGTGTCGTCTCCCGCGGTGACTGGAAGTACCCCGACTCGAAAGCGGTCGCAACTGTCCGCCGTTCTGTCGCGGTCAGACTCTGGCTCCCCCGGAGCAGTTCGATCGCTGCGTCGCGTTTCTCGATCAGTTCCTGCATCTCGGCGAGGGCGGTCTGCCGGCGTGAGATGACCGTGAACTCGTTATTCCGGTCGAGATCCGACAGCGTGTTGTTCGCTGAGTTGGTCGAATCGAAACCGACGTGCCACGTCTCCGAGCCCCCCTCGATGTGGAACGGCCCCGTCACGTAGCCGTCGTGTGCTCGGATCGTCTCCATCGCGTCGGTCTCGTCGATTGTCGTCCGGATATGTGCTGTCTTTCCCATCCGCTTGCGAAGGGTACAGCTGTACATATTCCGGTGATCCTGAAGCGCTTGTAGGGCGTTGTCGAGCGCCTCCCGTTGGTCACCTTCGACGACCATCCGGGTCTCGAGTTCCCTGTCAGCCCCGTCAAAGTTCCACTGGAACGACGAGAACGATACATCGTACTCGGCTGTCGTGTCGATGAAAGGACAATCCTGTTGCTCCATCTCCATCGAGATATCTATCACTGTCTTACCCCCCTGAGCGATCTATCGTGGTTGTTCGTGATAAATCCTGGCATTACTCGCCGGTTCCGTCGGTGATACCGCGCGACAACGCGAGTGAGTATGGTTTCGCAGACGAACGCAGGTGGTGGATTTTAGTAGCGGCCGAAACCAGAACGTGCTATGCCGACTGTCCAGCGCGACGGCGTGAGGCTGTATTACGAGTCCGACGATGCAGGGTCGACTGGTCCACCGGTCGTCTTCGTTCAGGGGCTGGGGGTCGGCCGCTGGTCCTGGCAGTGGCAGCGAGAGGCCTTCGAGGAGTTCGATCTGCTCTTCCCGGACAATCGCGGAACCGGCAACTCTGAGGCCGCCCTGCCGCCGATCATTCCTCGGCTGCCTCGCCCACTTCGACTCCTTTTGTTCACGAAACTCGCCGGCTACTCGACCGAGGGGTTGGCGGCCGATCTGGAGGCCATCCTTGCGGATGCTGGCGTCGACGAAGCACACGTCGTGGGTGCGAGCCTCGGGGGCATGATCGCCCAGCAGTACGTACTCGATTACGACCGTGCAGTCTCGCTATCGCTGCTCTGTACGACCCACGGCGGCGAGGAGGCGCTACCGATTCCCGACGAGACTGTCGAACAGATGTTCAGCGTGCCCGACGGCGCGGACGAACGCGAGACGATCCGTCATCGCATGGCCCCTGCGATTGGCGAGGAATTCGTCGAGAACAACCCGGAGACAGTCGAGCAGATCATCGACTGGCGACTCGAACAGGACGCTGGTGAGGTGGCCCGGGAGTCACAAGGTGCGGCCGGTGTCAACTTCGACGTGAGCGAGCGAGTCCACGAAATCGATCTGCCGACGCTTATCCTGCACGGCACCGACGACCGCGTGCTGCCAGTCGAGAACAGCGAGCTTCTGGCCGAGAAGATTCCGAACAACCGTTTCGAGACTATCGACGGTGGTTCGCATCTGTTCATGATCGAAGACAGCAAGCAAGTCAACAGTATCCTGCGAGAATTTCTGGAGTCGGTGTAAAAACGGAGCGATCAGTCGGATTCGTCCGGCTCAGCCTCCGCCTCAGCCGGGTCGGTATCGACGGGTTCGCCCCCGTTGTTGCCGTTCGATCGCAATCGGCCAATCCGCTGGGAGACGGATTTGGAGACAGTGTCCGCCGCGAGGCGCTGGCGAAGCGACCCCAGCATCCCCACCGGCACGTAGAGGACGAAGATGACGAAGATGATGCCGGCGTAGAACTCGCCGTGGCCAGTCATGAACGCCTCCATCGCCTCGTCGACGGTGATGCTCCCGATGGTCGCGTCCAGCACCGACCCTGGAAGGACCTCCTGTAACCACGGCTGGAGGCCACCGCCGTTGGCCTCGCGGGTGAGGAACTCGTTGACGCTTTCGAGGAAGAGATAGCCAAACAGCGGCCCGGCCAGCGTGCCGAGGCCGCCGATGATCGACGCGACTAGCGCGAAGCCGGTGACGAGGAAAAACAGCGTCGTGTCCGGCGCTGCCGTCCCCTCGATCACGATGAGTAACGCGCCAGCGATGGCACCGAAGAAGGCGCTGATCATGAACGCCCCAATCTTGTAGTAGAAGACGTTGTAGCCGATGGCCTTCGCACGCTCCTCGTTTTCCCTGATGGCGATCATCACCCGTCCGAACGGCGAGTGGATGACCCGCTGCATGAGGAGATAGCTGAGGAGAACGATCAGGCCGATGGCGAGATAGGCGACGATCACCGGTTCGCCGAATTCGATGCCGAATATCGACGTATCGCCGAAGCTCGGATGAACCTTCGCGTTGAGGGGATCGACGAACGGAATCCCGATTGTCGGCTCAAACGGAGCCACCTCCGGCGGCGAACCAGCAGCGGTTCCGGTCGCCGGATCGGAGGTACCGGGCGTCAGGTAATCCCAGTGCTGGGAGACGACGTACATGATCTCCGCGATACCGAGTGTGATCATCGCGAAGTAGACACCGCTGAGCCTGAACGCCAGCAGTCCCACGAGCAAGGCGAACACCGCAGCGACAATCGCTCCGATGATCATCAACGCCAGGAACGGGAACTCCGCCGGAATACCCGGGAGTTGTCCGTTGTACCCGAGCACGACGATGTACGCGCCGACCCCGAAGAAGGCTGCGTGACCGAAGGAGAGATAGCCCGTGTACCCGCTCACGAAGTCGAACGACATCGCGAACAGCCCGAGAACGAAGATCATCAGCATCGTCCGCGGTTCGGGCAGAATCATCTCTGCGGTCAGTGCGAACAGATCGACGAGAATGTCGTAGACGAACGGATAGGCCAGAAACACCAGCACGACCGCGACGTGAATCGCGTGGTCCTGCAGGTACTGAACGGGCCAGCTATCCGTCGTCTCGAATCCGTCGACTGTGTCAGTACTCATCCGTGATCACCCATTCCTTCGACACCGAACAGTCCACGTGGCCGCAAGATGAGCATGACCACGAGGATGCTGAAGATCATCAGTTCGTCGACCCCGGTGAACTCGATGACGCCGGTCGTAAAGGCCCACGTCCCGAGCGCGTCGATCATTCCGACGAGCAGCGAGGCGACGACTGTTCCCTTGAACGACCCGAGGCCGCCGACGATCACGATGACGAACGCCGGAAGGAGAACATCGAGTGCCAGCGGAACGCTCACGCTCCAGAGCGGGTCCCACATCAGGATGACCCCCGCCGCGCCGGCGATTCCCGAGCCGATAGCGAAGACGACCGTGAAGGTGCGCTGCACGTTGACTCCGAGCGCTTTGGCCATCTCTTCGTCCTCGACGCCCGCGCGGACGAACAGCCCGTATCGGGTCTTGTTGAGGAAGGCCCAGATTCCGACGACGGTGAGGACACCGAGCAGAATCTCGAACAGTTGGAGATTCGAGTATTCGATGAACAGAAACCCGCCATCGCCGAGTTCCGACGGAAGGGTTTGCCGTCGTGGCGAGGCCCAGTCGAGATTCCACTGGCCGTTGTTGATATCGCGGAACTCGACGATCATCCGCATGAACTGCTCCATCGTGATCGTGATGCCGAACGTGAGCAGGATCTGATAGATCGGCGGATACTCGTAGAGCTTTCTGACCAGCGTCACCTCGAAGAGAGTGCCGAGCGCGGCCAGAATGGCGAATACGAGCACGATCACGCCGAGGAAGACGAGCATTACGGTTCCCCAGCCCATCCCCGCAGTCACGAGGCCGAGCATCAACCCCGCCGCGATGTACGCGCCGTACATCGTGAATGCGCCGTGGGCGAAGTTGATCACGTCCATCAACCCGAAGATCAGCGTCAGTCCGCTCGCGATCATCAGGTACAGGCTCGCTTTTGCCAGCCCTTCCACCAGAACGCCGCTGAAGTCGCCGGGCGACGTGAGCAGATCGAACAGGTCGCCGACGAACAGCGGGTCGAGTGCGAGTTGTTCGATCATGCTGAGAGATACCTCCTGAGTCGTTCGTCTTCAGTGGAAACCTCGTCCGTCTTGCCCTCGTCGATGATTTGGCCGTGATCCATCACGTAAAATCGGTCCGCGAGGTCGAGCGCGAGACCGAGTTTCTGCTCGACGAGCAAGATCGGAATCTCTTCGGCGGCGTCCATCAGCGCCCGGCCCACGTCTGTGACGATCTGTGGGGCCAGCCCCTCGCTGGGTTCGTCGACGAGCAGTAGATCGTTGTCGCCGACGAGGCCGCGAGCGATTGCGAGCATCTGCTGTTGGCCGCCGGAGAGATCACCGGCCCGCTGATCCGACCGTTCTTCGAGAATCGGGAACGTCTCGTAGGACGTCTGCAGCGCCTCTGGCACGTCCTCGCCGTCCGGCACTGCTGCGCGGATGTTCTCCTCGACGCTCAGCCGGGCGAACATTCGTCGCTCCTCGGGAATCCAGCCGATTCCCGCCTCCGCGACCTCGTAGGTGTCCTTGCCCACAAGCTCCTCGCCGTCGAAGGTGATCGACCCCTCGACCGGTGGGGTTAGCTGGAGGATCGATCGCATCGTCGTCGTCTTCCCGACGCCGTTGCGGCCGAGCAGCGCGACAACTTCACCCTCCCCGACTTCCAGCGAAACGCCTTCGAGGATGTGGCTCTCGCCGTAGTAGGTGTGGATGTCCGACACATCGAGCAGGCTCATACCACACCTCCGTCCGTCGTCGTCTGTTGTTCGAGATCACCGGCTTCGTAGCCGCCGAGATAGGCTTCCTGGACGTCCGGATCGCCGCGGACGTTTTCCGGCTTGTCGTCGGCGATGACCGCGCCCTGATTGAGCACGACCACACGCTCCGAGACATCCATCACGATGTCCATGTTGTGTTCGACCAGCAGCACGGCGTGATCGGTCGCGACATCCTCGATCAGGTCCTTGATATCGCCGACGTTCTCCGTCGAGACGCCGGCGTTCGGTTCGTCGAGTAGGAGCACGTCCGGATCACCCGCCAGTGCAATCGCGACTTCGAGTTGGCGCTTCTCGCCGTGGCTCAGGTTCTCCGCCGTGACCTGCTCCTGTCCATCGAGGCCGACACGCTCTAAAATTGCGTGTGCTTCCTCGTGGTGTTCCTCGAAAGCGTTGACGTTGCGCCAGAAGCGCAGGGAGTTTTGGCCGTGGGCTTGGGCCGCCACACGGACGTTCTCGAGGACCGTGCTCGTCGGGAAGATATTCGTGATCTGGAACGAGCGGTGGATCCCCAGTTTGGCGGTTTCCTGAGGCTTTGCGTCGGTGATATCGACCCACTCGCCATCCTGTTTGAACTCGACCGTGCCGTCGGATGGCGTGAGCGCGCCGGTGAGGAGGTTGAAAAACGTCGTCTTTCCGGCCCCGTTGGGACCGATCAGCGACGTGAGCTCCTCGCCGAGCTCGAAATTGACGTGGTCGGTGGCGGTGATTCCACCGAATCGCTTCGTGAGATCTGTCGTCCGGAGCATGTTACGACAGATCGCAGCTCATTTCGCTCGCCGGGATTGTCACGTCCTCGGCCGCGACCGTCTCGACCGGTTCGCCGGGCTGGATGGCCGCTGGCCAGTTGCCCTGGTCCTCTGGCGTCACTTCGACGTTGGCGACGGTCATCTGCGATTGAGCCTGATTGTTGTACTCCTGGAAAGTGTACCCGCCCTCGCCTTTCGGCGTCTCCTCGACGGTCATCCCGCGCAGGCCCGAGACGATGGCGTCTCGCGAGCCCTCGCCTTCCTCCTCGACGGCCTGGACAACTGCTGAAGCGGCTGTGAAGGCTCCGCTGGTGAACAGGTCCGGGACGACATCGTAGGTGCTCGTGTGCCGGTCGATGAAGGCGTCGTTGATCTCGTTGTCGTACTGGTTCCAGTGATAGCGCGTGGTGAACGGTCCGAAGTTGGCGTTTGCGATCCCCTCGTTGGTGAAGTTGTCACCGAGCACGTCGCTCAGTGTATCGCCGACGATTCCGAGCGTCACACGAGAGGCGAAGCCGCCGAACAGTTGCAGATCGTAGTCTCCAGTGAGGAACTCGGTCGCGAAGAAGGGCAGCGTCGACGCGGTGAACCCGCCGACCATTCCCTGCGCGCCCTCGTTTTCGGCGTCTTCGAGCAGCCCTTCCCACTCCTGCTGCCCGCTGGCCACCGACCGTTCGAGCACGATGTCGACCCCCCGATTCTCCAGTACCGTCCGGTAGTTGTTGATGACCGACTGTCCGAAGGTATCGTCCGCCCCGAACAGCGCCATCTTGTCGACATCGGTCGATTCGGCGATGTAGACACCACCACTTCGAGCGTCCATGGCCGTGTTCTCGTTCGCTCTGAATACCTGTTCTCGACAGGTCTCGTCGTTGGCAGTCAGTCCCGCCGACGCGGCCGGGCCCATGATGAACGGCACATCAGACCGGTCGACAACCTGTGTGATGACACGCTGAGCACCGCCGGAGTTCCCGACACCAAAGAGGAGATCGACCTCGTCTTCGGTCGTCAGGTCTTCCGCAAGCGACTGCGCTTCCTGCGGATTGAACTGCGTGTCCCGGACGAGCAGTTCGATGTCGGTATCACCGACGGAGTACTCGTACTCGCCTGCGTCGACGGCGTCGGATGGCAGCGGGTCGTCGTCGGCTTTCTGTGCGAGTCCGTTGTAGAACCCGGCGGTCCCCTGCGCACCGTAAGCGGGGAGCGGTCCCGAGAAGTCCTGCAGGACACCGATCGTCAGCGACGCCGAAGACTCCTCATCATCGCCGACCGCACAGCCGGCGAGCGCCAGTGCACCTGTCGTCCCCATCGTTCCCAGTAGCTGTCGTCGCGTGAGATTGGATCCCATGTCTGTATATGAATACAGTAGCATCCCATGAAAACCAAGATGTTAATATGTTAAATTCGGCCGAATATTGACGGTAGCGCTGGTTGTAACTCCCAGAGCACAATTCTGTGAAAAACTGCTGTCGCTCGGAATCAGTCGGGTGGAGAAATTATCCCTGTCCGACCATCCGGTCTTCGTCCTCCCACTCCTGCTCGCGGAGTTCGAATTTCTGCACCTTCCCGGTTGCCGTCGTGGGCAGTTCTTCGACGTACTCGATCCGCCGAACGGTCTTGTAGTTCGCCAGGTTCTCCCGCGTGAACTCGGTCAACTCCGTCGCAGAGACCGGTGGATTCTCCGGATCCTCGTTCGATGGGACGACGAAGGCCTTCGGCGTCTCGCCCCACTCCTCGTCCGGCGAGGGGATTACCGCGACATCACTGACGGCGTCGTGCTCGAAGAGCGTGTCCTCCAGTTCGATGCTAGAGATGTTCTCCCCGCCGGAGATGATGATGTCCTTCTTGCGGTCCTGGATCGAAATCATCCCGTTTTCGTCGACTACCGCCAGGTCGCCGAGGTGGTAGTACCCCTCCGCGCGGTCGTTGAACGCTTCCTCGGTGGCCTCGGGCTTGTTCCAGTACTTCTCCATGACCTGATTGCCCTTGACCACGACTTCGCCGATGGTCTGGTCGTCCTGTGGCACGTCGTTGCCGTCCTCGTCGACGACGCGGATCTCGGTGCCGAGATAGCCGAAGCCCTGCCGTTTCTTGACCGCGAACCGGTCGCTGCTGTCGTCGTCGAAGTACCGGCGGGCGTCGGAGGTGGTGATCAGCGGTCCCGTCTCGGTCGCGCCGTAGACGTGTTTGAGATACCAACCGAACTTTTCTTCGACTGTACGGATGGTCGCCTCCGGCGGCGCAGCGCCCGCGGTCGCGATTCGCACGTCGTTGGCCCCGGTCGTCGCCGGATCCTCCGCCTCGTAGTAATCGATCAGCATGTTCAACACCGTCGGCGCGCCGCACATGTAGGAGACATCCTCGGTCTGGACTGCCTCGAAGATGTCCGCTGCCTCCACACCACGGGTACAGATGTGTTTCGCGCCCATTCCCGTGATGGCGTAGATATGTCCCCACCCATTGACGTGGAACATCGGCAGCGTCCAGAGGTAGATATCGTCATCGCTGATCTCCTGATGGATCGACATGATGTAAGCGTGCAGCGTCTCTGTGCGATGTGTCCGGCAGACACCTTTCGGATCGCCCGTCGTCCCGGAGGTGTAGTTGATGGTGACGACCTCGTCTTCGGTCATATCAGGGCGGTCGTACTCGCCATCGTTCTCGTCGAGGACCGCCTCGAACGACTCCCAGTCGCCGTCGACGGCATCCGTATCGTTTGTGATGAACGTCTCCGTCGGCACCTCGTCGCGGATGGCCTCGATCTTCTCGGCGAAATCGTAGTCCGCATAGACAGCGTCCACGCCAGCGTCTTCGAGGATGTACGTGAAGTCGTCCGGTGTGAGCCGGTAGTTCAGCGGCGTGTGGACGGCACCGATCTGCATCGACCCGTATGCGGCTTCGAGATGGTAGTGTGTGTTCGGGTCCAGCACGGCGACTCGGTCCCCCTTCTCGATGCCGCGTTCTTGGAGCGCAGCGGCGAATCCGTCGGCGCGCTCACCGAGTTCCTCGTACGTGTACCGTTCCCCCGTCGTCGCGACGACTGCTTCCTCTTCGCTGTAGTGATCTCGTGCACGGTCGAGAAAGTCCGTTACCAGCAGTGGCTTGTGCATAGAGCAACTATCTAACTGGCGTCACATCAAACTATAGGTTAATATATACACTGAAAGTCAACCCCCGTTCCGAAGGGCGATTTTCAGGGGGCGTCGTAGGCGGCACCGGCCGCGATCAACACGCCGATCAGTCCGGTGATCGCCGAGATGGTTCCGATCGCGAACACGCCGATCTGGAGGATCCGACCGTCGAGTGTCTCCGCAGCGGTGAGGACAAACAGCGCAGTCACGAAGGCGATCAACGCCAGTAGTCGAGCCAGTCGCCCAACATCGATCGCGTCAGTCACTATTACCCCTCACCACGCTGAGGACACCCTCGTACTGAGGATTACCGAGGGCGTGAATCGACTGGCAGATCCACATCCCGGCGGTGAAATTCACAAAGGCGACGAAAGAGATCCTGCCAACCTCCCCTTCGAGAACGAACGCAGACAGGATTGCCCCCATCAACGTGACCGCCATAATCGCGTGAGTTATCAGCGACCGGATCCCGAACGGCTGGAACCGTTCCAGGAAGGAATTCGTCATAATTTATTGATGTTGCCCACGGTGATAAGCTACCGGAATTGGCCGGTTGAACGCCTGTAGCACCGCTTTCGGTTTTGATTATCCGGGAGAATTTTGCTGACTGAGCGGACGCATCGCTCAGTCGTCGTCAAGTACACCCTCAGCGACGGCGATATCCTCGGCACTGGGATCGGACTCGGTCGCTCGGAGGACAGACCGTTTACGTACGATATCGGCAGCGTAGATCACCGTCCCGAGGATAATCAGCGTGTCTCCGGGCAGTCGCGCCCAGAACAGGGTCTGGACGATGCCCTGCTCGTAGAAGCCGAGTCCTCGTGCGACGGCGGGGCATCGAACGTTCGCTCGACCGAGACGGTATCCATGTGGCGCCCTCCGATGAGGGTGGTTCCGACCACAGAGAGGCCCAACCAAAACCTGAATTTTTACTGACTGGATTTCCCTGACAGCAATTTCGATACAGCGCAATCTACCGTCAGGATACTTAACTACCCAGCACATATTGCCAGATACGTAGCATGAGCGAGGGGAGAAACGGGCTGGAAGAACTCAGTGCGGAACAATACCGGACGCTTATCGAAGAGACCTCTGATGTGGTTTCGATCATCGACGACGACGGTACCGTACTGTACCAGTCACCGAACTCGAAACCTGTGAAGGGGTGGTCACGAACTGCGTTGCTCGGGGAAAATATCCTCGATTATATTCATCCCGATGATCGGGGTCGAGTCGTCGACGCGTTCGAGACGCTCTCGAACGAGGAAGAATTCAACGAGGAAGTCGAATTTCGGTTCAAACCGAAAGAGGGAGACTGGATCTGGCTGGCCACGACCGGAACGATGCCGGATCCAGACAGTCCTATCGACGGGTTCATCACCACCAGTCGGAACATCACCGAACGCAAGGAGACCGAGCAGAAACTCAAATCCCAGCGCGACGACCTCGAACTGCTCAATCAGGTCGTCCGCCACGATATCCGCAATGACCTGCAAGTTGTCTCGACGTACGCCGAACTGCTCGAAGACCATCTCGACGAAGAGGGGAAAGAACATCTGAAACGGCTCAAGGAGAGCAACGAGCAGGCCGCCGAACTGACCGTCACCGCGCGTGATCTCACTGATGTCATCCTCCAGTCCGAGAGTGACCTGGAACCGATTCCACTGAAAACCGTCGTCGACCGCGAAGTCTCCGAACTTCAGTCGTCACAGCCTGACGCAGAGTTCACCGTCTCAGATTCGCTCGAAGGGATCTCGGTACACGGAGACGATATGCTGGAGACCGTCTTCAGGAATCTGCTGAAAAACGCGGTCCAGCACAACGACAAGGAGACAGCCAAAGTCAGCGTCTCCGCGGACGTCGACGGCGAAACTGTAACGATCCGAGTAGCCGACAACGGCCCCGGTGTGCCAGACTCCCAGAAGGAGACGGTGTTCGGAAAAGAAGAGAAAGGACTCGAAAGCGGAGGAACCGGAATCGGGCTATATCTGGTCCGTGAGATCGTAACCGGATACGGCGGTGAGATCTGGATCGAGGACCGCGAGGAATCCGACGGCGCTGTCTTCGTAATCGAACTGCAGGCCGCCGAGTGACCGGCCGAGGTTACACAGCGACGGGATTTTTTGTATCCACCGTCTAATTAGGCCATGAGCCAACAGGCTACCGATTCAGTCCTCGTATACGCCGATTACGTCTGCCCGTTCTGTTATCTCGGCTACGAGTCACTCGATCAGTATCAGGACCAGCGCGATAACCCAGTCCCGACAGACTGGCATCCCTTCGACCTCCGAAGCCAACAGCGCCGCCCCGACGGAACGATCGATCACTCCGTGGACAACGGGAAAGACGACGAATACTACGAGCAAGCCAAACAGAACGTGGAACGTCTCGCCGAGGAGTACGGCGTGGAGATGGCCGAACCACTGATGAAAGATGTCGACTCCTACGACGCCCAGCGCGTCGCCTACCGCATCCGGGAAGAACATCCCGAGCAGTTCAGCCAGTTCCACCGGAGTGTCTTCGACGCACTCTGGGAAGACGGCCGCGATATCGGCGATCAGGAGGTGCTCGAAGATCTGGCCGACGATGCCGGCATCCCGACCGATATCGTCGCTGCGGCTCTGTCAGACGACTCGACTGCCGAAGAACTCGAAGCGGCGTTCGAGTCCGCACAGAAAGAGCGGATTACAGGCGTTCCGACCTTCGTGTACGGAGCCCACGCCGCCCGTGGTGCGGTCCCGCCCGAGCAGTTGCGCCGACTGGTCGAAGGGAACTGATCGACTCTTTTCTGCACCATCGGACGAGGATTTATATACCAACCCCGGGCCAGAGCGCGTATGTCAGATCGCACTCTCTGGCAGGACGAACGAGCAATCGAAGGCTTGCCGATCCGTCTGGTGATCGCACTCGTCGTCGGGGTCGCGTGTCTCGGCGTCATGTTGAGTGTCGTCGGCGGCTTCAGTTCACTGAACGAGACCGAACTGGACACGAATCCACAGCCAGACATTGTCGAGGAAGGGAATCAGACAGTCAACGTCACCGTCGTCGATACCGACGGCGAACCGATCGAAGCGGCGACGGTCATCGCCCGCGGTGACACCGCACAGTTGGACGCACTCGCCCGCGCTGAGACCAACGAAGACGGGGTGGCACAGCTAACAGTCGAGCCACGGCTCCGTCCGAATCAGGACGAAGGCCGAATCGAACTCGATATCAAGCCCCCACACGGGGAATACGTGGACAAACAGGAAAATACCGGAATCTTGGTGATCGCCAGTTAGTCCCAGTCGATCCAATCGAGTTCCCAGCCCTTGCGACGGCGAGCGTCACGTTCGGCAAACTCCCGGTCCTCTCGGTGGGTCCGATTGCGCTCGACAGTGTTCGCTTGCTCGCCTTCGACGAGCATCGGATTGAACGCACAACTCCCCAGCCGTTGCACGTCGCCGTCGCTGTCGACCACCGATATCGACTGTGTCGCCGTGCCGAGCGGCATGACGAGTCGGCCGTCCTCGCTTAGCTGGTTCAGCAGTGCCTCGGGCGGCCGAACGGCCGCAGCTTCGAGGAGGATTCGGTCGTAGGGAGCATACTCCGGGAGGCCGTCGGCTCCGTCACGACAGTCGACGAGTACCTCAGCGTAGCCGGCCCCGGAAAGATTGTCCCGCGCCTCGTAGACGAGTTGGCGGTTGATGTCGACGGCCTGTACCTGCCGGCTGCCCACGATTTCGGCGATCACAGCCGTCGTGTAGCCGACGCCGACACCGACGACGAGCACCGAATCGTCGGAGTCGGGAGCGAGAGCTTCGAGCAGGCGGGCAGCCGTGCTCGGGGCCAGCACGCGGGTCCCGAACCGCTCGAAGGCCCGGTCGGCGTACGCTGCGCGTTCGTCCTCGACGAAGGCATCCCGGGGGACGCTTCGCATCGCGCCGGCGATATCGTCACTCTGGACACATCCCTTGCTGGGGTGGACCAGACTGTCGACCATATCGTCTCGCAGTACCGCAGGGTCCATGGATAGCTGTTGTCCCGAGCAGTAATGAATGGACCGCTCGGCTATTGAAGCGGCACGAACCTGACGTACCCGTGCGGTTCGCGCTCGTCGAGTTCGTCTTCATCGACGACGCCGCGGATCAACCGCTGGCGACCGTCGGCAATTGGTCCCAGGACGATACCACCGGAACGGACCTGTTCGACGATCGGCGACGGGAACGACGAGCCAGCACAGGTGAGATACGCGCCATCGTACGGTGCGTGTTCGGGCCAGCCCTGCTTGCCATCACCTGATCGGACACTGATTGCTCCGTACCCTAGATCGTCGAGGGTCTCCCGGGCCTGTGCCGCGAGATCCTCGTGGTATTCGACGCTAAAAACGTTTTCTGGCCCGACCAGTTCGGCGGTCACCGCCGCGTGGTAGCCACAGCCAGTCCCGATTTCGAGAATGCGGTCACCTGGGTCGGGATCGAGCAGATCGACCATGATCGCAACCATATGCGGGGCGCTGATGGTCTGTCCGTTGCCGATCGGCAGGGGCCGGTCCTCGTAGGCCGACTCACGTCGCGAGGGAGGAACGAACTCGTGACGTGGGACTGCGCGCATCGCTTCAGCCGTCCGCTCGCTCAGCGATTCCCGCTCGACGAGATCCGCAATCAGTTGGCCGCGGGCCTGCTCGTACGCCATGCTACCACGCCGACCACGCCGTAGTCGACTCGTCTCTGACGTACAGTCGTTTGATATCTTTCGCCAGTGCTGCGTCGCCGCCGAAATCCAGTTTCTCGTGGTCGTAGCCGGTCGCGTCGTCGCGGAGATAAATCCCCTCGATGGTGAACTCCTCACCTCCGAGTTCTTCGGTCTCGTCAACGACGAACTCGTAATCACCGGGCACCTGCAACGAGAAACTTCGGGTCTCGTCGTGTTCACCGGATTTCGGGTGTGCCGTCACGTTGACCTTGACGTTGCCGACCGCGCGCGTCCAGATCGTATTGACATCCTCGACGGCGGCCTCTTCGGTGCGTCCCTTGTCGATTTCGAGGCTGGTGATTCGGACCGTCAGAATCGCCTCGTCGGTTTCGAGCAGGAACTCCTCACCAGTTGCGATCGTCTCGTCGACCGGTGCCTCGGTCGAGGCCGAAAACGACTCGCCGTCTTGGGAGACGACGACATCTTTCGTCTGGGTCTGTTCTTCCGGGAGTTGTTTTTTGTGAACGTGATCACATTCGGTACAGCGGATCGTCGCCTGACCGCCGGGGGAGAGGATTTCGTGGACAGTCTCCCGCTCCGGCGAGCACGCCGGACAGGCGACTGCAATCCGTTCTGTAGGTTCGCTCATAGAGACACCTTGGATACACCGGTACAAAAGCCGTCGGTGTTGTCCCGTTCTCAGAACGCGCATTCTGCCGAAGCCTTTTCAGTAGTCTGGACCTACATGGTATTCATGAGAGACGACGATCGAGACGACCCCTTCGACGAGTTCTTCGACGAGATCGAACGGATGATGAACGAGATGATGGGGCCGAACGCGAACGTCCACTTCGAGCACAACTCCGAGCGCGGGCGCGACCGCGACCAGGGCGGTCACGACATCCACTTCGACATCCACGAACACGACGACGAAATCCGCGTCGTCGCGGACATTCCGGGCGTCGAGAAAGACGCAATCGATCTGCAGTGTGACGGTAAGACCCTCCACCTCGAAGCCGGTGGCGGCGAGCGACGCTACGATGAACGCGTCTCGCTTCCGAGCCGTGTCGACGAACACTCCGCCAGCGCGACATACAACAACGGCGTCCTCGAAGTCGTCTTCGACCGCGTCGACGACTCGACGAGCATCGACGTATAAATTGAGAGATCGAACCGCAGTGTCGATAGACGGTCTTTTGTACTGAGCGGTTCAGTAACTAGACATATGTCAATCAAAGGTTCAGGAGAGCCAACGGAGTGGCGCGAGATCGATCGATCTGAAGACGGTGTGGGCTGGATTCCGCACCCCGACGAGGCGATGCAGCGGGCCTGCCACGCGATCAAGGGCGACGACGGCGGTGTCTGGCTGATCGATCCGATCGACGTGCCCGGTCTCGACGATCTCGTCGAAGAGTTCGGCGACGTTGCCGGAGTCGTCATTCTGCTCGACAGACACAAACGCGATAGTGCCAAACTGGCCAACCGACACGACGTCTCCGTCTGGATTCCATCCTTCATGAGCGGCGTCGAAGAAGACATCGGCGCTCCGGTCGAGCGGTTCGGGAATTCCCTCGACGAATCCGGATTCACACTACACAAACTGGTCGACAACTCATTCTGGCAGGAGGGTGCCCTGTTCAACGAGGAGACGGGCGTACTCATCGTGCCGGAGTCCGTCGGCAACACGGATTACTTCCACACGAACGAGCGCCAACTCGGCGTTCATCCGATGCTTCGACTGTTCCCGCCGACCCGTCTGGACTACTTCGACCCGAGCAGAATCCGTGTCGGCCACGGCAGCGGCGTGAGCGAGGGTGCGCCGACGATTCTCGACGACGCCCTGACTGGTTCCCGAGCGCGCACGCCACGGTTGTACTTCAAGACATTCAAAGACTTCGTGCTGGGCTGAGGCTAACTTACTTGCCGTCACCCGCACAAAATCCGCCATGGATCGAGAGACTGCGGAGCCTCAGGTCACCGAGTTGCCGGGTGAGCGCGGGCGGCGAGTGGTCGATTTTCATCACGAACGCGCGGCCCCGAGCACCTACGTCTACGAGTTCGTTTGGGACCCCAGCGCGCCCGCAATCGGCCCGTTCTGTACCGATGTGGACGGCAACGTACTCATGGACTTCACCGGCCACGTGGGGGCGATGCCGCTGGGGTACAACAACCCGAAAGTTCTCGATCCACTCGCGGAGTTCGACGTGGTCGATCCGCTGAAAATCGCCGGACAGGATTTCTATCTCCCGGCTACGTCGGTGCTGGACGACGCCGGCTTGCCAGGCCCGGCCGACCTGATGGAGCGGCTAACCTCGATTTCCGGCCAGTACGACATGGATACGGTCTTTCTCTCGAACTCCGGGGCCGAGGCCGTCGAGAACGCGCTGAAGATCAGTTACGATCACACCCACGGGAAGTACGCTATCACCTGTGAAGGTGCCTTCCACGGCCGCACTCTCGGAACACTCTCGCTCAACCGATCGAAGGAGATCTATCGCCGAGAGTTCCCCGAAATCGCGAGCGTGCAGGATATGCCGTACTGCTCGGATCGAAACTGTTCGCCGGAGACGTGTGACTGCGGATTCTTCTTCGACGAGACATCGAGTCTGCGGAAGATGGTCGGTGACGGAGGATACGTCAATCCAGAGGAAGTCGCCGCCCTCGTGATGGAACCGATCCAAGGCGAAGGCGGCTACCGGTTCCCCTCGGATGCGTTTATGAACGAAATCGCGTCGATCACCGAAAAGTACGATATTCCGCTGGTCGTCGACGAAGTGCAGTCCGGACTCGGCCGGACCGGCGAGTGGTGGGGGTCAGATCACTACGCCATCGAGCCAGATGTTATCGCGAGCGCGAAATCAGCCCGCGTCGGCGCGACCATCTCCCGAGAAGAAGTGTTTCCCGAGGAGAAGAGCCGTCTCTCATCGACGTGGGGGGCTGGCGATATTATAGCCTCCGCGCAGGGCGTGTTCACTATCGACGCCATCGAGGAGTACGACCTGCTCGACAACGCCGCCGAGCGCGGCCGCCAGATGAAAGAACTGCTCCGGGACGCGACTCTCGACGGCGTCGTCGACGTGCGCGGGAAGGGGCTGATGCTGGCCGTCGAATTCGAGAGTGAGAATCTCCGCGATGCCGTCCAGGAAGAAGCTTTCTCGCGGGGATTCCTGATCATGGGCTGTGGGAAACGGACGATGCGGCTGCTCCCGCCGCTGGACGTAACAGCGCGTGAGATCGGACTCGGTGCCGAGTTGTTCGCCGAGAGCGTTCGGGCGGTCTGAGGCTTAGAACTGGTACCGGCGGTCGTCGTTTTGCTGTGGCTGCGGGAACTGTCCGCCGGTCATCTCCTCGAATGTCATGCCGGAGAGATACTCGTCGTAGGTCACGTCGTACTGGCTCCGCAGGTGGAAATCGAGGTTGCCGGTCTCGACGGCGGTCTGAAAGAGCATGTGTACTGCCCGCCGGAGTAGTTCGTCGGTATCGTCGGGTTCGAGCGCGACCGAAAGCATCGCCAGTTCGTTGCGCGTCTCCCGGTCCAGTTCCATGTCGACTTCCTCGCCCAGATCGGCGTACTGTCCTTCGATATCTTCGGTCAGATCGTCGAGACTCATACCCCGCGATTTGGCTGTCTCGAACAAACGACTTTCGTCCGCCGCCGAGGCCGAACATGTAGATACCGCTCGGCCCAAACGGGAGATATGACCGTCAGCTACGACAACCTCACTATCGAGTGGCTTGGCTACGCCACCGTCCGAATCGAGGGCGAGCGAACGATCTACCTCGATCCGGGCCGGTATGGCGTGTTGACCGGCGAGTGGGAACCGGATTCCGACCGCGGGCGGGCCCATCCCGAGGCGACCGATTACCGCCCCGAAGACGGTGATCTCGTCTGTCTCAGTCACGTCCATCACTACGACCCAGACGGAATCGACCGCGTACTCGATGACGGAGGGACGGTCGTAGCCTGTGAGGGGATCAACACCCGCACGAGTTCCCGCAACCTGCCGCGACTCCTCGACCTGGCGTACGACCTCGAAAAAATCGGGACGGAAGCGCAACTGATCGCCGCGGACACGCCGATCTGGACGGTCCCTGCGTACAACGAACCCGACGGACCGCACACACGCGCGGACGGAACGCCGATCCACCCCGAGGGCCGAGGCTGTGGATTTCTCCTGAGCGTAGACGGGACACGGCTGTTCTGGCCCGGCGATACAGACGTGCTGCCCGGACACGAGCGACTGGACGTGGACGTGTTACTCCCACCGATTGGCGGAAGGTTCACTATGGACCGCGAGGCTGCCGCCAACCTCGCAGAGGCGATGGATCCCGATCTGGTCGTGCCGATACATTACAACACCTTCGAGGCGATCGAGACAGACTCGACAGCCTTTGCCGATGATCTCGGTGCTCGCGGGATCGAAGTGGCACTCGACGAGTAAGCGGTCGTCGCTCCTGTCAGTCTCAGAATGGTCGTACTCACAGGGGGTCGCTGGCTCCGCTCACGGCGGTCAACTCCCCGGTTCGGACTGCCTGCTTGAGACCGATCTCGGCGATATTGCCGCCGTGTTCGGCCGTTCGGCGAAGTCTGTCGAGCACCGCCCGAGAGTGGTCCCCAGCGTCCGACCCGAGCCGGCTTTTGGCCGCAGAGATCTCTTCACGAACTCGCTCGCGAGTGTCAAGGGCCTGCTGGGCCGTCTCGACACCCGCGTCGTCGATGAGCGTGCTGACTGCGTCCGAAACGATCTCTCGGGCCGTCTCGGCGAGCGCTCGAAGCTCAGCCACAGTCTCGCGGTCGAACTCGTTGCCGGCGGCCGCGCCCGTGGTTACGATCGCCTCGGCGTGGTCGCCGATGCGTTCGAGTTCCCGGGTGGCCTCCCAGAGCTCGAACAGTTCGGCCCGGGGCACGCCGAGCGCGTCGGCTTCGTCGAGTCGCCGGATCGCCCGCGAGAACGACCGAGTAATCATCGCCGAGAGTCGGTCAGCCTGATCGTCGCGGTCGCCCGCTGTCGGCGGCGCGTCCCCCTGGGCCAGCGCAGCGGTCGCGTCTCTGTGCATCGAAAGCACGACAAATCTGAGCTGTCGGACCGACTGCGACACCGAAACCTCGCTGGTATCGAGGAGCGTCTTGACCGTGATCGTCGTCTCCGAATCCTCGACGATGGAGACGCCGGTGAGGTTCCGTGCGACCCGGTCGAGCAGTTCCTTCTGTTCGGCCGTAAACCGCTCCGAGTGTTCGAGTCGGACCGTTTTCGCCCCCGTCGCGTATGCTGCCCGGATCGTCCGTTCGATTGCAGCCGTCTCCTCCCGCGTGAGATGGACCGTAATGTGGGCCGGCGCGGTCTGTTCGGACTCGGGTGCCTGAATGGCGAAGATGCCATCCAGGTGTCTATGTAGCTCGACAGTGTCACCGGCGGCGATCCCCTGTGCGTCCGCCCACTCTTTCGGGATCGAGACGGTGAAAGTTCCGCCGCCAACGGACTGAATTTTGCGTGTTTTCATGTCAGTAGATGAGTTTGGGGTCGTTCTCCACCATGTAGTAGGTTCGAGCGGCGATGTTGACCGCGTGATCGGCGACGCGCTCAATGTCACGGATCGTCATCAGGACGCGCGTCACATCGTCTAACAGTTGCTCGATCCGCCACGGGCCGTCGTCTTCGGCCTCACGTTCGATGAGATCACGGGTGACCCGCTCGCTGGCAGTCTGACAGAGTTCGTCGATCTGATCATCTCGTGCCACGACCTGCTGAGCGAGGTCGACATCCTCACTTTCGTACGCTGAGAGGCTCTGTTCGAGCATCGAAAGTGCGTCCTGCCCAATCTCGTCGACGGAGTCTTCGGGAACGAGTTCGTGTTTCGCTGCCAGCGCGTACTCCGAGAGATTCATCGCGAGATCACCGATCCGCTCGAGATCAGTGATGATCTTGAACGAAGCGGTGATGAACCGGAGATCACCGGCGAAGGCCTCCTGCTGGCTGAACAGGTGGACACACTGGTCTTCGAGCGAGAGATACGTCTCGTTCAGTTGGCCGTCACCTTCGATCACCGCCCTCGCGAGCCGTTTGTCTCCGGTCGCCAGACTTTCGAGTGCGCGTTCGAACTGATCGACGGTCTGTTCTCCCATCGAACAGACATCCGAGCGCAGTGCCGTCAGCGACTGTTGATATCCCTCTCCAGCCATCGAGATCACCCGAACTTGCCGGTGATGTAGTCCTCGACGCGCTGACTCTCTGGATCTTCGAACACCTGCTCGGTGTCGCCGTACTCGACGAGTTCGCCGCCAGTCAGGAAGACTGCCGTCTGGTCGGAGATCCGCGCGGCCTGCTGCATATTGTGGGTGACAATAACGACTGTATACTCCTCTGCGAGTTCCTCGATCAGATCCTCGATTTTCGAGGTTGCGATTGGATCCAGTGCAGAGGCTGGCTCGTCCATCAGGATAACCTCCGGGTCGACGGCCAGACAGCGGGCGATACAGAGCCGCTGTTGCTGGCCGCCCGAGAGGCCCAGTGCATTGTCTTCGAGGCGATCAGACACCTCGTCCCATAGCGCGGCATCACGGAGACAGTCCTCGACCAGTTCGTCTTCCTGTGCTTTCTCGTCGCGGCCGAGCAGTCGCGAGACGAGCCCGCGGTTCAGATCGCCGTGTTTTCGCGGACCATAGGCCACGTTCTCCCGGATCGATTTCGGGAAGGGGTTGGGGTGCTGGAACACCATCCCGACGCGTTTACGCAACTCGACGAGATTCGCGCCATCCGCATAGATGTTCTCGTCGTTGAACTCGACGGTGCCGTCGACTTCGGCCTCCTTGATCCGGTCGTTCATCCGGTTGAGGCAGCGAAGGAACGTCGATTTCCCACAGCCCGAGGGACCGATGAGTGCCGTGACGCTCTGTTCGGGAATGTCGATTGAGATGTCTTTCAGCGCGTGGTCGTCGCCGTACCAGACGTTGAGATCCTCGACCGAGAGGACCGGATCGCCGGCAAAGGAGTACTCGCGCCACTCCGCTTTCGTCCGTTCCTCGCTCTCTCCGGTTGTCGTCTGTTCCGGTGACGAGGGTTGTTCGGAGTCGATACTGTCTTCGGTCGTGGTACTGAGTGATTCTGTCATTGGTGGAGTTTGCTCCTGAAGTAGCGTCTGGTTGCGATGCTCATCGCGAAGAAGCCGAGGACGACACCGAGAAGGACCAGTGCCGTTGCCCAGCCGAACGACTCTTCCGCACCGACGCCGGCCGTGATGACTGCGAACAGTTGGTAGGGCAGCGCACTCGCTCGTTCGAGCAAGGCGGGGTTTGAGACGTGGATAAAGGGCGGCTGTGCCCCGATCCGAACGACGAAACTGGAGAGCACCTGTGGCCCGGAGTTCGGGAAGTTCGGCCCGTTGAGGACCAACAGGAGGGGTGCAGTTTCGCCCGCGATCCGGCCGACCCCGAGAATGACACCGGTGATGACACCGGGCATCGCGGCCGGGACGACCACGCTTCTGATCGTCTGCCACTTCGAGACGCCGAGTGCCGCGCTTGCGTCACGATACTCGTCGGGAACGCTTTTCATCGCCTCACGACTGGTGATGAGCACCAGCGGGAGCAACATGAATCCGAGGACGAGCTGCGAGGCGAGAACCGAGGGGCTCCCGCCCAGCCGCGGCACGAGGAAGGCGAGTCCGAACAGCCCGAAGACGATACTCGGCGTGCTCCAGAGCCCGTTGGTCGCAATGTCGACGGCCTGTGTGAACAGGCTATCTTCGGCGTATTCGGTCAGGAAGACAGCCGCGCCGAGCGCCATCGGCACTGCGAAGACCACAGCTCCGAGAACGATCCAAATCGTTCCGAACATCGCTGGCATCACCCCCTGCTGGATGCCCAGTCCCTGCGAGGGATTGGAGAGAAACGGCCAGTCGATGGTACCGTTACCGACGATGCCGACCTCGGCAGCCCCAATCGGATGGCCGGTAAGAAAGACGCGGAGACAGGCGACGGCGAAGACGACCAGTCCAAGCCGGCCGAGCCAGGAGACTGGGACCAGTGCGGTCTCACCGTCGGGTTCGTCTGTGGTGGGTCGAAGTGCCGCGAGCGCTAATCCGGCCATCCCGACTCCACCGAGGATTACTGTCACGGCCGCGACTCCGCCGACAGCGAGTTCGAGTCCGGCGACCAGTTCGACCACCGCGACAGCCATCACGACGAGCAACGCAACGCGAAACGCCCGTCTGATCTGTTGGCCGCGGCCAGTCGCCGGACTCCACCGACCCGACCCACGAGTGAGGCCGAGGAGGAGTCCGCCCGCAAGCAGACCCGGTACCGCACCGACGAGCGCCGTCGGTTCGACTGTCACGGCGTACCCCGAGACGGTGTAGTTCAGCCCGATCGTGCCCAGAAAGACCGCGCCGAGTATGCCAGTCACGACGGCCGTCGTCAGGCTAACGAAGGCGAGTATCTTGTCCGTCCCGTCAGCGTGCGCCGGGTTCACAGTCGTCCCTCGCAGCAAAGCGAACAGCGTCGTTCCGAGCACGACGACGACCGTTCCAGCACTCAGCGTGAGGTTCTCGACGACGACTCCGATCCCGCGCTGGAAGACGAACCCGACCAGAAAGACGAGCACCGAAAGCGTCAGCAACACGACCAGCGAGATGAGGACGAAGGCACCGTTCTGTCGCCCACGGGTTCCGAACCCCTCGTAGGCGGAGGCGCTCGCCCACCCTGTGAGGAGGCTCCCTGTCATTGTCAACAGCGGGACGACGAGTGTCCCTGGAATCATTGCGATGAAACCGTCGGGATTCCAGCGCCATTCCGGCGAGATGATCCCGGTAGCGAAGATGAGCCCGATCAGACAGACGAACGCCGCGGTCGGAATCGTCGCACCGAGATCTTCCCGGATCGCGAGTGTCAGATATCCTGTCGTAAGTCCGGCACCGACGGCGACCAGCCAGCCGAGAAGGCCGATTCCGAGTGTGTTGGCGAGCACCAGGCCGACGATCATCGTCCAGAGGACGGCGTGGAGGAGCCCGACCGCGAGTCCTGCTGATTGATCGGGTGTCGTGTTCGCGGCCCCCCAGGCGGAGAGGCCACCCAGCGCTGCCGTCGCGGTGCCGAGTCCGACGACAGCGACGCCGAAGTACGTGGCTGCGGTGACACCGCCGATCTGTTCGGCGAGGGGCACCCAGCCGAGTAACGTGGCCGCCGCGGCCACGAACGCGACGAACGATCCCACAATCACGCCGAGTGCAAACTGTTCGTAGGTCGTTCCACCGCCGTCAACCAGTTGTGTCTCGTACCGTTGGCTCATTGTCCGCCTCGCAGTTTGCGCTGCATCCGCCGTTGAATTAGTTGTGAGACGATCCCAAGTCCGGTGACGATCACCAGCAGGAGCACCCCGGCAGCGAACAGCGTGCTCAGAAACATCGATCCCGCGGGCGCGTTCCCGTATCCCGAGGCAATCAGCGTGGTCAGCGTCTCGGTGCTGTCGAAGAAGTCGTAGACGTTCGGCCCCGGCATTCGGCGGACGTGAGCGATCATCACGGTCGCGGCCATCGTCTCACCGATTGCCCGCCCGAGACCGAGCAGGACCGCCGCGGAGATACCCGAGAATGCCGTGGGGATCGAGACGCTTTTCATCGTCTGCCAGTCCGTCGCGCCCATCGCCACCGACCCGTCTTTCATCGATTCGGGGACGGCCGACAGCGCGTCTTCAGCCACCGAGATCACCGTCGGTAGGGCCATGAAGCCGATGACGAAACCGATCGATATCAGCGCGCCGCCGTAGTTGAGCCCGAATACGTTGCCGACGTAGTTGTTGATCAGGTTGAATCCGATGAATCCGTAGACGATCGAGGGGATCCCGGCCAGCAGTTCGACGGCCGGTTTCGTGATCTCACGGAGCCAGTCGGGCGCGATCTCGCTGATGAACAGCGCGCCAGCGATTCCGAACGGTCCCGCGACGAGCATCGCAAACGCCGTCGTTATCAACGTCCCGACGATCATCGGGACCAGCGAGTACTGTCCCTGTGCGACACCCCACTGGTTCGATCCGAACGGGGAGAGGACGTGTCCGACACCCATCTCCTGGAACGCCGGAACGGCTTCCATAAAGAGGAACACCGCGATCAACCCAAGCGTCGACAGCGTCAATACGGTCATCTGGAAGGTGAGAAGCTTGGCAGTCAATCCTTGTCTCGTGACCCACCCGATACCGGTAACGACCACGAACGCGTACAGAAAGGCCAGCGCCCAGTCAGACTGGAGCAGAAAGCTCCCGAACGCCAGCGTGATCAGCGAGATCTGTACCACCGACAGCGAGAGACTGCCGCGATCCATCTCCGTCACTGTTCGCACCACCGAGTCCTTCCGCTCCCGGATGTACGAGCCCGCGCGCGCGACCGAATGTTGTGTGTTGCTCATGTGTAGGTAAAAATGATCCCGCCTGCGTTCCGAAACGGCAGCGAGGGACCGGACGGACGCCTTAGGCCTGATCGGACAGTTTGCTGCGCTCTTCCTCGCGTCGCTCGGGCGGGAGCTTGAAGTAGTTGTTCGGCTCGACGAAGTTCTGCTGGCCGAACTCCGAGAGGATCATGTTGAGGAAGGCACTCTCCCGTTTGTCGGTGTCCTCCCAGGTGTAACAGTGCAGGTCTCGGCTCAGCGGGTAGCCCTTCGCGCCGAGGTTGGTTCCGTACTCGTAGAGTGTGCCGTCGAGTTCGAGACCGATCGGCGGCGTATCGCCGTCGGGTTCGACGAACGCCAGTGCGATGTAGGCGATGGCGTTGTCGTTGTTGCCGACGAGGCGTGCGACCTGCTGGTTCTGGCCCTGTCGTGTGTCCGGCGAAATCGGCTCGTCCGGGTCGCCGTAGAGATTTGAGCGGAACGCAGTGTCAGTACCGGAGTTCTCCGCACGGCCGATCGCGAAGATTTCCTTGTCGGGACCGCCGACTTCGCTCCAGTTGGTGATCTCTCCTTTGTAGATCGCTCGGAGTTCGTCACCGGTAACCTGTTCGACGCCTGCATCGGCGATTTCCCGACTCACGACGATTGGTTGGCCGTCGACAGCGACGACGTGGTCGACGATGTTGTCGAGATCATCGGAATCCGAACCGAGAATCGACTCTGCGGTCGAACTCGCATCCCCGATGTCGACACGCTCACTGATCACCGCCTCGACACCGGTACCGGAGTGGCTGAGTGCCACCTGCGTCTGGAAGGGCGGGACACTCCGTTCCTCGGTCGCCTCGAATCCGTAGAGTCCTCCCCAGTAGTCGGCGAGGTTCTGGCCCGTGTCGATATCGTATTGGCCCGGTCCCCAGTACTCTTTGTCGTCCGCCGGCGGATTACCGTTCCACAGTGAGGCCGCGTCGTTCGTGATCGGGTACACCGTCGAAGAGCCGTCAGCGGTCAGCGACTGCGGCCCACCGTCTGACTCGTCACCGCTCCCGAGGGTACAACCGGCCAGCGCCGTCGCGCCGATTGTGCTTCCGCCAATGAGGAATTTGCGTCGTGATACTCGCCCAGACAGACGCTCTGAGTCCTGCGTCATCACCTGCATCTACCGGAGTGCCTATAAAGACATTTTATAATATTGATATAAACTGCTCAGATTGGTACGGAGTTAACTGACCCGACCAGAGGCGTACCTCCGAGACAGATCGGACCGTTCGACTACATGCGGGCTAATCCAGATATTTGTGATATATATCACTCAATAGCAATCAGTTCGTAACGTAGTTTTCGTAAGTCGGATAGAGTGATACGCGTCTCGCTGTAGACTGTGTGTCTGGTATATATCCCACTGTGGTGTGCGTACACATCATATAATCACTAATACGGTAGGTCGTCGTTGGTTATATCAGCCGGGATGAAAGAACGCAAGATACAGCTCACAGGCGGGTCGACCTACACGGTTTCACTGCCGAAAGCGTGGGCAAACGACATCGACGTAGAGCCGGGAGATATCCTGCAGTTGTATCCGGATGGGTCGCAGATGGTCATCCAGCCGGCCCGCATAAGTGACGAACTGAAAGAGGCCACCGTCTCCGTCAAGGGGTACTCAGCGGTGAAGATTCGCCGAATCATCCTCGCGTTCTACACGAGCGGATTCGACAGCGTGACGTTCACTGACCCGACAGGGTTCGAAGACACCCGTCGTGTCGTCGCAGAGACGGCACGGAAACTGATCGGTCTGGAGATCATCAAATCGACAGAAACGCAGGTCACGGTCAAAAACCTGCTCAACTCGACGACCGTCTCCGTCGAGCAGTCGACGAAACAGATGCAACAGGTGGCGCTCTCGATGCACGAGGATGCGATCACGGCACTCACCGAGGGAGATACTGACCGTGCCGAACAGATTGCACAGCGAGACGACCAGATCGACAGACTGTACGCGATGGTGGTGCGTCACTTCCAGCGCGCGCTGGAGAATCCAGTCAACGCCGAGGAACTGGAACTCGAACAGTTGGCGCTGTCAGACTACCAGACGACAGCGAGACAGTTCGAGCGAATCGCCGACCACGCAGTCAAGATCGCAGATCTCGCGACACAGTTCGAGAACCCGCCGCCGACGGAGTTCGCCGATCGAATCGTGACCGCCGGGGCGACGGCCCGTGACATCGTCGAACAGTCCGCAACCACGATTATCGACGAAGGAGAGATTGAAACGGCTCACGAGGCACTGGACCGGCGAGACGAACTGATCGAGGATATCAACGCGATCGGACGAGAACTGCACGAGCGAGAAATCTCAGAGAGTCACCTGATCGCGCTCACTCTCGACAGCCTGACCCGGACCGCCGAGTACGGCGGAAATATCGCCGAAACGTCGCTCAACGCGGCGGCCCGTGACGCGAATCTGTAAGTCAGTTATCGGACCTGTCACCATCACAGACATCGAAGGGGGCATCTCTGTTATTGTCCGCAAAGATAATGAACAAATTCGGGAGAAGGCGGTCAGTATCGCCACGATTGCACGGTCGGGAGCGATCCGTTTCGGTACAACTAACACGGCGTCGGGAGAACAAGTGGCTAGGATGCGATTACACGAATATCAGGCGAAGGAGGTATTCGCCGATGCAGGAATTCCGACACCCGACGCAACGCTCGCGCGGACAGTAGACGAGGCCGTCGAGGCTGCCGGTGAGATCGGCTACCCCGTCGCCATCAAGGCACAAGTCCACGTGGGTGGGCGTGGCAAAGCCGGCGGGATCAAACTCGTCGAAGACGACGAGGAAGCCCGCGAGGCCGCCGACGAGATTCTGGGGATGGATCTCAAAGGCTACACGGTCGACCGCGTGCTGGTCGAGGAAGCAGTCGACTTCGTCAACGAACTGTACGTCGGCGTGACGATGGATCGCGGTGAGGGTCAGCCAGTCGCGATGGTCTCGACCCGCGGCGGTGTCAACATCGAGGAGGTCGCCGAGGAAGACCCCGACGCAATCGCCCGCGAACACATCGACCCCGCCTTCGGCTTGCACGAGTACGAAGCGCGAAAGGTGGTCTACGAGGCCGGCGTTGATCAGGACATCGCGATGGACGTTGCGAGTGTCCTCTCGACGCTGTACGACCTCTGGGAGGAGCGAGACGGCGCGGACGCCGAGATCAACCCACTGATGGTCACCGACGACAACGAAGTGATCGCCGCCGACGCGGTCTTCAACCTCGACGGCGACGCGCTGTTCCGCCAGCAGGATCTGGCCGAGATGGAAGACGAGGCCGCAGAAGACGACCTCGAAGCCAAAGCCAACGAGTACGGCTTCGATTACGTCCGTCTCTCGGGCAACGTCGGCATCATCGGCAACGGTGCGGGACTGGTGATGACGACGCTGGATCTCGTGGATTACTACGGCGGTACGCCCGCGAACTTCCTCGATATCGGTGGCGGTGCGAAAGCCGAGCGAGTCGCCAACGCCCTCGATATGGTCTTCTCTGACGAGAACGTCGACGCCGTCGTCTTCAATATCTTCGGCGGGATTACCCGCGGTGACGAGGTTGCCAACGGGATCAACCAGGCGCTCGAACAGTTCGACGACATTCCGAAACAGGTCATCGTCCGCCTCGCGGGGACGAACGCGGAGGAAGGCATGGAAATTCTCAACACAGATCTCGTTCAGGTCGAAGCGACACTCGAAGACGCCGTCCAGGCTGCCGTCGAGGCGGCCGAGGAGGTGGAACAATGAGCGTCCTCGTCGACGAGGACACCCGCGTCGTCGTGCAGGGAATCACCGGCGGCGAAGGGAAGTTCCACACCGAACAGATGATGGAGTACGGAACCAACGTCGTCGCCGGCGCGGTGCCCGGCCGCGGCGGACAGGAAGTCGCTGGCGTCCCAGTCTACGACACCGTCGCGGGAGCGGCCCGCGAAGAAGACGCCAACGCAGCCGTCGTCTTCGTCCCGCCGGCCTTCGCCGGTGACGCGCTGTTCGAGGCGCTGGACGCGCCGGTCGATCTGGTCGTCGCGATCACCGAGGGCATTCCGACCCAGGACATGAGCCGGGTCTACCGGCAGCTTCAGGACACCGACACGCACCTCGTCGGGCCGAACTGTCCGGGCCTCATCACGCCGGGAGTCGCCAAACTCGGCATCCTGCCGGGCAACATCTTCGAGGCCGGCAACGTCGGTCTCGTCTCCCGCTCGGGAACGCTCACCTACCAGGTCGTCGACAACCTCACCGAGCGCGGTCTCGGCCAGTCGACCGCAATCGGGATCGGCGGCGACCCGATCATCGGGACGGACTTCATCGGCGCGCTGGAACTGTTCGAGGACGACCCCGACACCGACGCCATCGTGATGTGCGGCGAAATCGGCGGCGAGGACGAGGAGGAAGCCGCTGCCTACATCGACGAACACGTCGACACGCCGGTTGTCGGCTTCATCGCCGGCCGAACGGCACCGCCGGGCAAACGAATGGGCCACGCCGGTGCAATCGTCTCCAGTTCCGGAACCGGAACGGCCGAGAGCAAGATCAACGCACTGGAGAGCGCTGGCGTCCCCGTCGGTGACACGCCAAACGAGGTCGCCGACCACGTCGAAGACCTCTTCTAGACCCTCGTCTCGTCTTCAGTTTCGTTTTTTGTCTCTGCTTCCCGGTAGGCCAACCGAGCAGCGACTGCTTGCATCCGCTCGGCGTGATCAAGAATCGTCCGGAAGTAGGGCAAGAGCCGGGTCCCCTCAGGGCCGGTGTCCGTCGCAGTCTCCTCGAATTGTGTCCGCGTCTCGGCGATCATCGTCCGGGCTGATTCGACATCGTCGTGGGTCGGTTCGACGACGACTGCGACCGTCGCCGTGACTGCTTCGTCGACAGCGTCGGCGAGGTCCACACGCTGCTGGCGGTCGAGTCCGGTCTGCTTGCCGGATTCGGCGAGTTGGCGGGAACTCCCGGCCATCATGACGAGGTCCGTCCCGACCGACCGGTAGCCGATCAGTGGGAAGCCGGTGTCGATGCCGACGGCATCGTTGAGCCGAGGGTTTCGGTAGGTCGTGAAGACAAGCCGAAGGAACAGACAGAACAGCCGCCAGAGCTGTTGTTCCTGTCGGTCTGGCAGTGTCTCTTGCTCACCCAGCGCCACCGACACCGCTGCCGCCCGGATCCCCGCCTCCGTCCTGGCCAGTCGTTCGAGCAGATTCCGAATATCGAACTCCTTCACTGCGACCGAACACCGAATGACGACCCGCTGCTGGGTCTGCTCGACGACGCCGAAGCCCATCAACTGCTGTTCGAGTTCGATGACGACGTTGAACTGCTCGTTCGAGAGTCCATCCGAACTCGTGACCGTTACCTGGTGTCGGCCGAGGATGTACTGGGTGAGCAACACCTGCCTGAACTGCTCGGGGCTGAACTCGTCGGCGTCGATTTCGACGCTCTGTTCGTTCTCGTGAGGATCGTTCGGGACGACCAGCAGCGACCCGCCGCTCTCGTCGCGCTGGACGACCACCTCGTCGCCTTTGCTCAGCCCCTGCTTTTCAACCCAGTCTACCGGCAAGGTGACTGCAAGCGTCGAGGAACCGACCTGCTGGAGTTTCCTGTTCGACCGAACTGGATTGCCACCTCTCATCGAACGTAATACCCGACCCGTCCCGTGTGCGCGCGACATTCGTTCGTCATTCGAGCTATCTACACGGTCGATTGCGTCGGGTGCTCAAAACAGTTATCCGAGCGCGAAAATGATACACATTTGCCCAACTTGTGTCGATTTTGTTGCCGTATTCAGCTGCATTGTCTCATCTATCGAGCTTGTTTGTATTAGGACCCTTGGACAGTATGGGCCGATACCCCCAACAACTGGGACACCTGTGTCTCCCGGATGCGGTATTACACATTCTAAGAAGCGCTTATTAGATACGAAAGGAGACAACATATGTCGGCAGTACACAAAACGTTTGACCAGTTACAAAGAGGATACCAATGGAAGACAATAGAAACGGTGAGGATATCTACGGCGACAAGCACAAGGAAGCAAACGAACCGATCTTCAGCGGCATTCCCTCCTTTCTGAAACTCCCGACGGCGACGACGGAGGAGGAACTAGAAGACAGCGACGCGGACATCGGCGTGCTCGGTGCGCCGCTGGACACGGCGACGACGATCCGTCCAGGAACGCGATACGGGCCACGAGCGGTGCGCGCCGCCTCGACGGTCCCGTCGCCGCCCTACCAGCATTTCAACATCGAAACCGGCGTCGATCCGTTCGATTCCTTCGGCGTCGTCGACACCGGCGACGCGACCATCTCGCCGGGCGATACTCGGCAGAGCCAACTCAACATCCAGGAGTCGGTACGGAACATCTCCGAGAAGGGGATGATGCCGCTCGTGATCGGTGGAGATCACTCGATCACCTACCCCGACATGAAAGGGTGGGCCGAGGCCAACGACTACGACAATGTCGGCCTGATTCACTTCGACTGTCACGCAGATACCGGCGACGACGGACTGACCGGTTTCGAGTACGACCACGGTGCGTGGGTAAAACGGGCCTACGACGACGGTCTCTTCGAGGGGGAGAACTACACGCTGATCGGCCCGCGCGGCTACTGGCCGGGCCCTGATGTCTACGAGGATATGCGGGATGCGGACATGAAGTGGTACACCTCCTTCGACGTGATGGACGGCGACCTGTCCTCGATTGCCCAGGACGCAGTCGATCGCGCGACTGACGGGACGGACGCTGTGTGGCTCTCCTTCGACGTCGACGTAATGGACCCGGCCTACTGCCCGGGGACGGGTGAACCGGAACCGGGCGGACTCATGCCCCGAGAAACCTTCGCGATGATCCGCCAAATTGTCAAGCAGATGGATATCGACAACTTCGGATTCGACGTCGTCGAGGTTGCACCGCAGTACGACGCCAGCGACACGAGTTCGTACAACGGCGGGATCACCTCTGGCTTCGCGAACCGCCTCTGCATCGAGGTGATGGAAGGACTCGCACTCTCCCATCGCGGCCTCGAAGAAGGGAACCCCATCCGACCGAAAGAGGAGCTCCAGAAGACGCCGGCCCCGAGCGACGACTGAGCTAACCGCTCTTTTGTTTTTACTGCCTGCCGAGCCAGACGATCAGCATGAGAACCCGTCTGTGGGAGATCTGTAACCGCTGCTAACCCGGGGCAGAACCCACAGCTATATCGTTTCAGTTCTCGGAACAGTAGACATGACAGTCGAGGTTACGGACACATTCGTCCGTCTCGTCGGGACATCTCCCGTCATCCAGGCGCTCGCGGGCGGGATTATCATCGCGACGATGAACCTGTTCGGTGCATCGCTCGTGCTCGTCTGGCGAAACCCCTCGGAGCGTGCGCTGGACGGGATGCTTGGATTCGCGGCCGGCGTCATGCTCGCAGCGGCCTTTACCAGCCTCATCATCCCCGGGATCGAAGAGTACTCGGGCGGCAATCCGATTCCGACACTGATCGGTGTCGGACTCGGTGCGCTGTTTCTGGATCGGGCGGACGTACTCGTCCCTCACGCCCACTATTTGCTGACTGGCAGTCGTCGGACGGATGCGGCGAATCCCGACGAAACGCTGCCAGTCACAGACGAGAGACTGGCTGGCGTCGTGCTGTTTATTCTGGCCATTACACTGCACAATATGCCCGAGGGGCTGGCCGTCGGTGTCGGATTCGGTGCCGCCGGGCGGGATCCGGCACAACTCGGCTCCGCACTCTCGCTGATGTTCGCGATCGGTCTGCAGAACATTCCCGAGGGATTGGCGGTCTCCGTAGCGGCGATCAACGCCGGTCTCGACCGTCGACTGTACGCCGCCGTCGCGGGGATTCGGGCGGGCGTCGTCGAGATTCCCCTGGCTGTTTTAGGAGCCATCGCGGTCGCGACAATCGAACCGATCTTGCCGTACGCGATGGGGTTCGCAGCGGGTGCGATGTTGTTCGTCATCTCTGACGAGATTATTCCTGAGACTCACAGGAGCGGCCACGAGCGGGTCGCGACGCTCGGACTCATGGCCGGTGTCATCATCATGTTGTATCTTGACATCGCGCTGGCCGGATGAAAACCGTCGTAAGCAACTCTCGCAAGGCCGACGCAGAAAAGGAACCGATCGGTTGGGGTTAGTCGTTCGCCTCGGCGAAGACGGTCGGCTGTTCGGCCGGAACGTCGCTGTCGGCTTTGGATTCGTAGGTAACCAGCGCAACGACGACGAACGTTCCGATGGCGAGCAGCGGACTAATGAACGTCGGGAAGCCGTCGAACGCCGGGGTGATCAGACTGTTCTCGATGTACAGCAGGTTGTTCGGGAGGCCGTAGGTGGTCGGCGAGAGGAAGAAAAACGCCAGTCGGGACGTGGCGCCCACGAGGATGGCAGAGATTGCGGCCTCTCGGGTGGACTTCGACCAGAACAGGCCGAACGCGAACGGCACTGCAACGCCTGCGAGGCTGAGATCGAACGCTAGGACGAGCAGCATGCCGGTCTGTGGGTCCCGGAGCGCGATCAGCGAGCCGAGGATCGCCATACCGACGGCCACGATCCGAGTCACCAGCAGGAGTTTGTCCTGCTTGACCGGGCCCTCGGTGTTCGATTCCGAGCGAATACCGACCACGTTGCGCGCGATGACCGACGACGTCGCGAGAATCGCGCCGTCACCGGTCGACAGCGAGGCACCGACGATGCCGACGATCACCAGAACGCCGAGCCAGGCCGGGAGTGCCTCCTGAATGAGCGCGTAGAGGACTGGTACACTGCCTGCTTCGGCACCGATACTGGCGAGGATATCCGTCGCACCGAGTGCGACAATCGAGAACGGAATGCCGATGATGAGCGTCCCGGCCGCAGCGGCGAAACAGGCCAACCGAGCGGTTTCGGGATCCTTGGCGGCGTAGAGCCGCTCGTTGAAATCCAGCGCGACGAGGTTACCGAACGCCAGCGCGGTGATCGTCGCGAGGTTGATCATCGCCCCCGAAGTGGGATCGGTGACGTTGGTCAACTGTCCAATGTTCGACGGCCCTGTCCCGGCCGGGATGGTGAACCCGAAGTTGATACCCACGTAGCCGAGCAAGACGACAGAGCCGAGCAGCGCGATCCCTGCCTGAATGACATCGGTGTACGCGACTGCGAACAGCCCGCCTGCGAGCGTGTACGCGAGGATGATGATTCCGATCAACAGGATGCCAATGGCGTAATTGACGCCCAGGAACGTCTCGAACAGAAAGCCCATCGCGACGAGGTTGCCAGCCAACAGAAGACCGAAACTCATCACCGTCACGACGGACGCGAGTACTTCGGTCGTCCGGCCGTACCGTTTGCGGAAGAAATCGGGCATGGTGATCAGCCGCATCTTGTTGAGGGGTTTCGCGAAAAAGAGCCCGCAGATAACCAGACAGGCGGCCAGCCCAATCGGCAGTGCGGCACCAGCCCAGAACCCGAACGCAGAAGTCAGATCGGTGTTCCCCAGCGTCGCGTTCGCGTCCAACGACTGCGCCATTAGCGTCGCTGCTGCGAGCGGCAAAATCAGCGTCCGACCCGCGACGATGTAATTGACGCTGTCGCCTTCGATCTGTTTGGCCGCCCACAACCCGACGATGATCGTGATACCGATAAAGAAGGCAACGCCGCCGACGATGGCAGTGTTACTCATCGGTTCCCTCCGCATACAATTGGACGAAGGTATCTTGCTTCCGATACGACATGGACAATCGTTTGGGTAACATCGCTATTAGGTTGAAATCTATACACCTAAAAAAGATTTTTCTACAAACAATATTGTCGTCAGTTAGGAGTGTTGTGCAATAGGAACAGTCCCTGTCACTGGTGACCCATGAATGAAATTAATATAGATTAAATTCTGTACCACAATCTTCACGGCTACGTTTCTATTGAGAACGAAACAATGGACGAGAAACTGGTTTTTCGGACGGTTCTTACTCATGTACAAAAAAAAGACGGTTGATCCTGGCTCCTCCTCGTACCTTCATAGTTAGGACTGTCTTGCGTTCGGCGGCCTAACTGGAGAGGGAACGACGACAGTATCGAGCCACCCGTAGGTAAGGTATGGAACACGTGACGGAACTCAAACGGCAGATCGACGCAGAGTTAGAGGCGCTCGGCTCCACGCTGGATGACTACGAGCAGACGTTAGCAGAGATCGACGGGACACTTTCAGAAAATACGCTAGACGAGACAGAATCCGTCAGGCGACGGACAGCGGCCGATGGGAAACACGCTGGCGCGGACTGAACTCAACTCTGCGGGGTCGGCATCGCCGTTTCGAGTTCGCTGTTCGCGAGGAACTGTTCGACGAATTGCTCGGTGTGGCTGTCCGTTTCGGAGACGTTCGAGAGGAGCACAGTCTCGCTCGGGAAGAGTTTCTCCCCGACGAGTAGTCCGTGTTCGCGGGCCGTCGAGCCAGTAACTGTGAGATAGACGCCGACTCCGCAATCCGCGATTGCGGCTTCTTCCTCCTCCCCCTCTTCGGGATAGGTAAATTCGATTCCCTCGACAGCATTCGAGCCGAGCGTCGCCTCCACTAGCCGTTCGTAGCGTGGAGAGACACAGAGGTTTCCCTCGTAGCCAGCAACGAACTCGCGGTCGAGTGGCTGATCGCGGGCCTCGAGCACCTCCGGTTTGGCGAGCAGGGTGTGATGGACCGTATCGCCGAGCCCCGTGACGAGTCGAACGTCCGTATCTGCCGGGCTGATCCGTTCGTTGACGGCTTGGAGACTGGTCAACGGGTCGTCTGCCAGCGAGACAATCTCTTCGAGAACGAGGTCGGCGCTGTCGAATCCCAGCGCGAACTCGTGTTTGCGCAGCGCACGAAGGGGTTCTTCCCGGCCGACCAACTGGAGTCGCTGCTCGCCGAACGGTACCGTGACGCTATCGAAGACGATCCGACGCGGCATGCCCTCGCGTGCGTCTCGAAAGAGCGTATACTCCGGCTGTTCCGGCGACGAGAGTTCGCTGTAGGACTGCAACCGGTCGTAGACGTGATCTGTATCCGACCGCTTCCCTTTCGTGATTGCCTTCTCGTAACGAAGTGTCGAGATAATCTCGTCAGCAGTCTCCTCGAATCCGCTCCGGGTGATCCGTTCGAGGACGGCCTCCAGCGGTCGCCCCTTCCGGGGCACTGCCACGCGTATCGGCTCCATTATATGCCGGCAGGTGACCCAGCCCCAAAACGAAACCGGTTCGACACAGGACCGACCCCCGGCTGCCAACGGACCTGACTGAATCGTGTGCTGGCTGTATTTTTAACAACAATCGAGAGTGATTGACAATATAGACATTTCGTTACCTGCTTATCAAATCTCATTAACATCGGAAGCAGATTTGCCGAGGAGTTAAGTCCCCAGAGAGAGTGGGTTCGGGAGAGATGATCCGATACATGCGGCAGTTCGAGGTGGGCATCGATGGATGAGGATGTGATCGACTCTGTACAGGGGGTGATCGACAACCACGACTTTCTCTCCTGGCTCGGTGTCGAGGTTGCGGAGTTCGAGGAAGGGCGGGCCGTGCTGTCGATGCCGCACAACCAGAAACTGACGAATATTGTCGAGGGATCACGGGGGACGATCCACGGCGGCGTAACTGCCTCGTTGGTCGATACAGCGAGCGGATTCGCGCTCCGAACGACCTTCGCAGACCCTACTGCGCCGGCGCTGACGACCACAGATCTGGACGTGACCTATCTCCGCCCGGCCCGCAGCGACCTCACCGTCGAGGCCGAAGTTGTCCGCGCGGGCGAGTCAATGGGATACACTGACGTAACTGTCTACGGAGAAGCGCCGAGCGGCGAACAGAAGGCGGTCGTCAAAGGATCGGCGAGCTATCGGCTGTTTAGAGAATCGAGATAAGCGACGAACGGGAGTGACCCGTTATTCGCCAGTCGTCGCCGAGAGATCTTCGAGAATCTCGGGATCGGTTCTGAACTTGAGGACGTTGTGGACGACCGAATTGCGGATGTTGTGGATGACTTCGCCGTGATTTTTGTAGAAGTCGTGGATCCACTTCGACTCCGCTTCGCGGTCCGGGAACATCATGACCGACTTCCACTGATACTCCCCGTCCGAGAGGAAGTAGAAGATCGTGTGCTCGTCGTCTCGAATATCTTCCATCGCCTCCCGCCAGCCCTCCTCGAAGGTCGTCGGATCGAGTTTGAACTCGAACAACCCGAAGATGAAATACTCCTCGTTGGGGATGATCGCTTCCCGGAAGACGCCCTGTTCGCGCATCCCGCGGATCGATTCACTGACAGTGACGTGCGAGACGTCGATTCCGTGGTCTTCTTCCAGGATACGTGCCAGATCCCGCGAGGAGAGCTGTGGATCGCGTGACAGCTCCCGCAGGATCAGGATATCCCGCTCTTTGAAGTCCCAATCGGGGGCATCATCGTCGTTCATGATTTGTCCATCACAGTCATCTTACCCAAGCGTTTCGGTCAGGAACTGTTCGAGATGGTCGACGTACTCTTCTGGGCGGTCGGCCGGAACCCAGTGGTAGGCCTCCAGTTCGACCATCTCGCCGCCGAGATCCTCGACCAGCCGTTCGCCGTACTCGATCGGCTGGAAGCTATCTCCAGCGCCCCACAGACAGAGCAGTTCGGTATCGATCTCGTCGTAATCGAGTTCCGTCGTGTGGTTGGTGTTCGTCGAGACGGCACAGCGGGACAGCGAGGTCACGCCCTCCTCGCTCAGCCACGGCGCGACCATCCCCTCGACGAACTCGGGGTCGGCCTCGTCGGCGTAGACGCCGGCCTCGAAGGCACCGCCGACCTGCTGTTCGATCTGTTCGACGGGTGCGTCTGCGGTCTCCGGCAGGCCGAGGTCGCTGATGAACTCGACAGGCCAGGAATCGTAGCAGACAGCGTTGGACATGACCAGCCCCGCGACACGGTCGGAGTTGTGCGCGGCGTAGCGAAGCGCCACGCCGCCGCCGATATCGTGGGCCGCGAGGACGACTTCGCCGTCGACGAGTTCGTCGATCAGTTGTTCAAGCATCTGCTCCTGTGCGCGGATCGACCGGTCGAAGCCGTCCTCCATCGAGGAGTTGCCGTAGCCGACCAGATCCGGCACAATCACGCGGCGGTCGGAGGCAATCTCCGGCGCAATCGACCGCCAGAGATACGACCACGTCGGAATGCCATGGACGAAGATGACCGGCGGCTCTTCGCCGCCCTCGAACTCGCGGTAAGCGGCGGTGAGGTCGTGTCCGTCGACGGTCACTGACAGCTCATCCTGCCCGTCCGACCACTGTTCGTGATCCATCGTTAGATAATCTGGTCAGAGATGATGTTTTTCTGAATCTCGCTGGTCCCCTCGTAAATCTTGGTGATCCGGGCGTCCCGGTAGTAGCGTTCGACGGGATGATCGGAGACGTAGCCGGCACCACCGTGGACCTGGATGGCCTCGTCGGCGATGTCGACTGCGTTCTCACTGGCGAATAGCTTCGCCATGCTGGCGAACTTCGTCGCGGTCTGCTCGTTGCCGGCCTCGACCTGAGAGGCGGCGCGGTAGGTGAGCGACCGGGCAGCCTCGTTCGTTGCTGCCATGTCGGCGAGTTTGTGTCGGATCGCCTGATACTCGCTGATCTTCTGACCGCCCTGCTCGCGCTCTTTGGCGTAGTCGAGCGCGGCGTCGATAGCGGCCTGAGCGCAGCCGACAGCCTGTGCGGCGACGCTGGTTCGGCCGGAGGCGAAGAAGTCCATCAGCTGGTAGAATCCTTTGCCTTCCTCGCCGATGATGTGTTCTTCGGAGACGCGAACGTCGTTGAGGATGACCTCTGCGAGATCGGAGGCACGGATCCCGAGCTTGTTGTCGATTTTGTCGGTCTGGACGCCGTCTTTGTCCATCTCGACCAGGAACGCGGTGATGCCCTTGTGGCCCGCACCGGGGTCGGTTTTCGTCATGCAGACACCGACATCGGCGACGGTACCGTTGGTGATCCACATCTTGTTCCCGTCGATGACGTACTCGTCACCGTCCTTCTCCGCGGTCGTCTCGATACCAGCGACGTTCGAGCCGTGTGCTGGCTCGGAGATCATCGAACAGGAGGCCGTCTCTCCGCCCGCGATCTTCGGCAGCCACTCCTCTTTCATCCACTCTTTGCCGTACTTCGCGATCATGCTGGAACCGAACCCAGCACTGCCGACCGCGCTTCCGATACCCGGATCGGCTCGCCACAGCTCTTCTGTGACGATAGACGACGCAAGTGTATTCATGCCTGCTCCGCCGTACTCCGTCGGAATGTTCGGGGCGACAAAGTCGTTCTCCGCGGCCTTCTCTCTGATCTCGATGGGGTAGGTGTGGTTCTCGTCGTACTCACGGGCGACGGGCTTGATCTCTTCTTCGCCAAACTCTCGCACCGCCTTTCGAATCATTCGGTGCTCGTCGGACAGTTCAAACGACATATTCAACCCTTACACTTCCATTGTAAAATAAATTCTGGACCAGTTTTCATCCGTTAACAGATAATTGTCACTTGGGGGGATCCCGTTACTGTGGGAGTGTACCACATCACACGGGCGACGGAACGCCGGAGAGCGTCCGGAATCGAGTGTCTAAGGTGCTATCGAGTTCGATTTCGGCATGAGTGTGCGACGAGCGGCGATTCTGAACGCTTATATTCGTCGTGGAACTACAGAGGGAGGAATGGAATCCCCTCGTACCTCCTCACACTCACAGTCAGCCGTCCATCGGATCGAAATCGAGGTCGACTGGCCGCCGGGTCACGTCGCCGCCTACCTGATCGATGGATCGGAGCCGATTCTGGTCGACGCAGGTATGGACGGAGCGGCCGAGGAGTTCGAGGCCGGCCTGGCCGAGGCCGACTGTGCGCTGTCGGACATCGAACACCTCGTGGTGACTCATCCCCACGTCGATCACATCGGGCAGGTTTCTGCCATCCAAGAGGCAGGGTCACCGACCGTGTACGCGCCCGCCGGCGCACGCGACAGACTCAACCGGGATCCGGACGACCTCGGAGCGACGATCAGACGCCACGCCAAGCGCGCAGGGATCCGCGGCGACATACTCGATACGGTCGTCGAGCAGTCGGTCAATTCGCTGGAACGGAACCGGACGCTGCTCGACCCCGACACCGTCGACGTGTGGATCGAAGACGACGACGAGGTTTCGGTCGGCGAGTACGACTTCCACGCCATCCACACGCCGGGCCATCAGGCCGATCATCTCTGCTACGATGTCGAACTCGACGGCCAACAGACGCTCTTTTCGGGAGATATCCTGCTCGAACCGTTCCGCTCGGTCATTATCCATACCGGCCTCGACGACGGCGTCGAAGATGCTGTACCGGCCTTTTTCGGCGCGCTCGACCGACTTGACGAACTCGGACCCCGGCACGTCCTGCCCGGTCACGGGCCCGAACACGACCGGCTTCAAGACATTGCCGACCGCTCCCGCGAGAATATCGAGCAGATGCTGGCCGACGCGAAGGATGTCGTCGCTGACGGCGAGATAACGGTGCTGGATCTCGCTCAGCGACGCGCTGGCGACCGAGATTTCCACTACGTCCTTCCGGAGGTCTACAGCGCACTCGCACACCTCGAAGCGAATGGCGAAATCGAGTCCCGAATCGAAGACGACGTTAGGTACTACTACGTCGACTGAACAGGACGACGAAGACCAGAACGACGACCGGGAACCCCAGAGCGAGCACGGACGGAAGACGGCTCCGGTTCTCTTCTCGTCGGTCGGAGATATCTTGACCCAACCCTTCGCTCATCTTCGATACGGACCGTCGACTTCGAGACGGTTCTCCATAGGCGTCGAAAAGGTGATCCAGACTAGCTCTGGCAGCCCCTCAAATGCCGCCTGACGTTAGAGGTTCGACCCCACGGTAGCAGTTACTTAGTCGTTGCAGCCAGCAGCAACCGAGCCGGTCTCACAGATCTCGGGCGACTCGTAGTTCAGTGTCGGTGATCGTCGCGACGCTGTCGGCCGGGACCTCGATATCGTCCTCGCCGGCGTCGCCGAATCCGAGCCCCTGAATAACCGAGTTGGCAACGCTCGGATCCGGATCGACGAACGCGACCTGCTCGTGAGGATCGACGTCCGTCACGACGCCAATCTCCTCGCCCTCGATATCGATGAGTACTTTCCCTTCGTCCTGTGTTGACAGAACTGTCATACGGCCGTCTTGTCCGCGCTTCCATAAAAACCCCCTCGCACTGTCTCTCGGTACACTCTTGGGACTGGTGGGTGAACGGCCGGATATGCTCGTTGAGATCCGTGATCTCGGTCCGGTCGTGCTCGTTCCTGCCGCGTGGCTCGCCGCGGCCGCGAGTATTCGCGGGCACCTGGGATCCGAGGGGATGCTCATCGCCCACGGCGTGATGGCGGTGTTCATCGCATTCTTTGCCGTGACGGGGTGGACCGCGATGTCCGAAGGTGCGTTCCGGGCGTGGCGGCTCGTGATGGTCGTCGGGTTGCCGGTGACACTGGCCGGGCTAGCCGGATTCTTCCTCCCGTCGACGGAGCGACTGCTGTTCAGCGTGAGTCTGGTCGGCTGGATGATCCTACCGGCCGCCGGGTTGGCCTATACGGGCCGTGAGCTCCCCGACGCGCGCACGCTCTATTTCTCAACGGCAGCGCTCTCGGCAGTCGGCGCTGCCGTCGGCGCAGGTGGCATACTCACCGAAGCCGAGACGACACTGCTCGTTGGCATCGTTCTCGTGGGTGTCGGCCAGACAGTCGGAATCGCTGACGCGTCCTATCGGGACCGCGCGGGCGTCTGATCTCAGGCGGACGCTCCAGATTCGATGAGCCGCTGTGCCTTCGACCGGGACTGCTCGACGACCGACGGCCGCGCCTCGAACTCCATGACGACCTGATTGCCGTACTCGACGGTTTCGACGTGGGCGTTGTCGTGAATCCACGAGACGACGCTCATCGTGTCGTCTGTCATGGGCATGACGAGCCGTTCCCGTTTGAGATCCGGGAGCTCTTCGTGAATCCGCTCGCGGAGGTGGCTGACGTTCTGTCCGGTTTTGGCGCTGACGACGACCGGATTCGGAGCCAGCGCCGACAGCGCTTCCTTCGTCTCGCGAATCTCCGCCTCCTCGACCTTGTCGCATTTGTTGAGGACTGTCACGATCGGCGCTTCATTGCGCTCGTACAGCGTGTCGTGACTCGTGACGATTTTCTCACGGATCTCCTCGATCGGTTCGCTCACGTCGACGACTAGCAACACGAGATCCGCCCGGTAGACCGCATCGAGCGTCGACTTGAACGACTCGACGAGCCAGTGGGGCAGATCAGAGATGAATCCGACAGTGTCGGTCACCAGCACGTCCCGTCGGTCGAAATCGGCCTGCCGCGTGGTCGTCCCGAGGGTGGTGAACAGTCGGTCCTCAGACTCCGCGGTCGTATCCAAGTCCGGATGGAGATCCTCGTTTTCGTCGACATCGAGATCGGCCGCGAGCCGACGGAGCAGCGTCGATTTCCCCGCGTTCGTGTAGCCGGCCAGCGCGACCAGATCGAAACCGGATTCGCGGCGCTGTTCGCGGCGGTGCTGGTCGGTCTGTTCGATCTGGTCGAGTTCCTCTCGAATGCGAGCGATCTGGGCCTTGATATCCCGTTCGCGACTCTCGTCGTACTCACCGAGGCCCATGAAACCGGGTCGCTCGTCGCGTTTTGCCAGACTCGCCTTCGCCTCCGCGCGCGGCAGTTCGTACCGCAGTTGGGCGAGTTCGACCTGTAGCTGGGCCTTCCGGGTCTGTGCCCGCTGGGCGAAAATCTCCAGAATGAGCCGGAAGCGGTCGATGACACGGACTCCTTTCGGAAGTTTATTTCCGATATTGAAGGTCTGGTAGGGACCCAGTTCGTTGTCGACGAGGACCGCCGTCGCGTCGGTTCGAAGGACGCGCTCGGCGATGGTCTCGACTTTTCCTTCTCCGAAGTGGTATGCGGGGTCTTCCGTGCGGGTCTGTGTGACGATATCCTCGACGACGTAGCCCGCGGCACGCGCGAGTTCGGTGATCTCGTCAGTATTGGCTTCCCCCGCGTCGACGCGCTTTGCGATGACTGTTCGCTCTGGATTTCCTGTCACTCGGTCACACGTACGTCTCGATCACATATAAACCCAAAGTCCGTGACTGGAATACGGCGACAGGGATCTGCTCCGGGATGATTACCGTGTATCCAGGTCGTCTTCGTCTTTGATTATCTGAGTCTCGGCTTCGCCGCTAGAGACCTCGTTGACCAGATCGTAGAACTCGTTTTGCATCCCGGCGGGGAACTCGACGATGCCAATCCACGAGCCGTCGGGTTGCCACTCCTCGCTTTGCAGATCGCCGAACTCGCGGATCTGCGCCTGCCCGCTGCCCGCGTAATCCGCGGGGAGGTTCGCGGCGACGGTGATGGTATCGAACCGGATCGGGATCACCGGCCGCAGTGCGTCGAGCGCCTCGTCGACCTGAGATTCGACCGTCTCCATCGGATCGATCCGGAAGTCCGTCTCCTCCAGTGCGGACTCGATGCGGTCAGGCGGATGGGGCGCGTCGTCCATCTGGGGGTTGACCGCGTTGCGCGCAATCCGGTTGATGAGCTTGTTATGTTTTTTCTCTTTCATCTCCTTGCGCTGTTCGGCGGTGACCTGGATCTCACCGTCTTTGACCACCTCAGGGATGATCTCCAGCGGATCGGTCGTGCCGAAAACTTCCTCGAGGGCAGTTTCCGCCGGGCGGTCGCCACGCGAGGCGTCCTCGAAGACATCTTCGGCGGCGATCACGTCCTCCAAATCGCCGTCGAATTCGCCGCGTTTGATCGTCAGGGCAGCGTCCGGGTCGACGAGTACCTCGAACCGTTCCCCGTGGGATTCGAGTCGGGCTGTCACCGCTTCGTCAAGCGATATCATACCGTGCTCTACTTGTGGATGAGTTAAGTTTGTTGTGACACGAATTCCGGAGCGGCGGCCGCAAAACTCAGACCAGCCAGGCGTCGTCGATCTTCAGGGTGCCGCGAGTGCCGTCGAACTCCGTCTCGTAGTCGAGTTCGATGCGCCGGTCCATGTGCGGCCCGTCCTGCACCAGCGTCTCGAACTCGCCGCCCTCGCCCAGCGGGTGAACTCCGTACTCCTCCTGTAGCTCTGCGAGATCGGCCATCGCATCGGCATCGAGGGTGCGGCCGAGCCACGATTCGTCGAGGCCGCCCGCGGCGACGCGGATGACCGTAATCTCGAAGCCAGCGGTGAGCATATCTGCGGCGATCTGTTTGGGGTTGCGCTGCCACAGCGGTGCGAACGTGTCGATGCCGAGTCGCTTGCTCATTTCCTCCACACGTGAGTTCTGGAACTCGCTTTCGACCGCCCCGACAGTGACGCCACCGACTCCCCCTGGAAGTTCCTCGTCGAGATCAGAAAGAGCGTCCTCCAACACTGCGAGTTCGGCGTCGCCCTGTGCGCTCGCGTCGGTCGTCTCCTCCGCTCCGAACTCGTCGGGATGCACGTCGACCAGTTCGATTCCGATGCTCTCGGCGGCCAGCGAGGCGAGTTCCGTCGCGGGGACGTGATACATATACGAGTCTCCGTCCGGGTGGACGGTGAGCAATCGTTCGACCGGCAGTCCCTCTTCGAGCGCCTGATAGAGCGCCCACGAGGAGTCTTTTCCGCCAGAAAAAAGACTGACCCATGCGTCTGCTGTCATACTTTTCATATCGGAGTCCGAAATTTACGCTTGCCGATTGCTCCCGAGCAAACAACAGGTTCTTTGAACAGTCGACATTCGAGTCATCTATGCGGCGACGACGATTCATCGCGGCCACAGCCAGCACAATCACTATTGGAGTCGCTGGCTGTTTCGGGAACAACGACACCGAGAGTCCGCGGTCAGTCGTCCGCGCGTATCTCGAAGCCGAACACGAAGACGGCGATCCGGAGGCGATGGCCGAACTCCTGCACAGCGAGTCCCCCCTCGATCCCACCGCAGGCGATGATCTCGACGGTGGATCTCTTCAGCTCGACACGATAGCCGTCGAGGACCGGGACCTCTCCTCGGATGAGATCGAAAGCTTGCAGATGCGACTCTCCGGCGAGACGGCGAGCAGTATCGCCCAGCAAGAAAACGCGCTCGTCAAGGCAAAATACGAGATCGAGGCCCCCGAGCTATCAGGCAGTGGTCCCGGAGACGGAACGCCGAGCGGCCGAATTACCGTCCAGAATAGCTATCTCACCGCTGTGGAAGACGGTGACTGGCAAGTTGTCGCCTTCGAGATCATCTGAACCCAACGGATCACCGTTGTGCTCTGACCACTGTGATCGTCACCGAGCCACAGGAACACTCGTAGGCCCGACGCTCGCCTTCGGGCGTCTCGTAGACGAGCATACACTCCGCGTCCGATAGCGTCTGGTCGCATCCGTCGGCGTCACAGGTTAGAGAGAGGTCTTTGAGCATACCCGATCGTTCGGGGAGGGGATACCTATAACCGAGCCAACCCCGGAGTGAAAGTGAAAGTAACAGACTCAGAGCCGATGGCGAAACTCTCCGAGCGGCGGGAAGGACAGCGTCTCGCCGGCGTCGCTGTCTCGCACTGTCGGCGCGAGCGCGTCGGCGTCGGTCACGAGTGGGGACATGAAATCGCCGGCAGACATCTCGTTGATGCACACCCCTTGGACGAGTTTGTTGAACGACGGGAGCATGACGAGATTCCCGCCTCTGTAGACGCCGTCCCCGGTGAGCAGGCAGGGACGACGCCGCCCCTCGATCTCGATGGTCGGGTGATCGTGGCCGACGATGTACCGCTCTGCGTCGCTCTGCGGTTCGACGTGACCGTGACAGATGACGGTGTCGCCGATTCGGTACTCCGCCTCGGTCGGCCCCGACCAGACGGCCTCTAGCAGTGTATCGTGATTGCCCGGTGTAACGACGATCCGCGCACCGACGTTCCGGGCGGCCTCGTTCAGTCCCGCGAGTGTCTCTCTGACTGGTCCCGGAACAGACTCGAAGGAGTGCAATAGATCACCGGCGATGACGACTTCCTCGGGTTCGAACTCGGCACAGAGCGCGTCGAATCGTTCGACCATATCATCGCCTTCGCCGACCGGGAGTTCGACGTTCGAGGCCGCGCCACGACCGACGTGAAGATCGGACACGACGAGGACGCCGTTGACGTGAATTGCCAGATCCCGCACCGTGACTCCCGAAAGCGCCGACATGACTCTGCGTTGGGTGCCGACGATCAAATGGCTGCCGACCCGCGAGCGTTCAGGTGAGAATCAGCAGTGGGACGACGTGGAGGCTCGCGAATCCGAGTCCGAGCAGGATCGGCAGTCTCGGTGTCGATTGCCACAGAATGGAGTAGTCCCCGGACGGTCTCCCACGGTACAGCGTCGCGATGGCATCGAGTCCAGCGTAGACGAAGACGACCAGCAGAGAGGCGCTGAGGATGATGAGGCCGAGATCGGTATCGACGGCCAGTCCGACCAGTGTCCCGACCGGTGCGACGATCCCCGCTTGAACGAGTTCACCGGCCGCGGCGAATCGCTGTTCGTGTTCCCGTTCGGGGTCGTGCCGTTCGTACACCGAACGGTAGCGGGCCAACTCGGTCGGGGCGACCCACTCCTCGTCGTCTCGCAGCGCCACGTACCGCGGGAAGTACGGCGCTACGAGTCTGATGTCGTCGCTCGGAATCCCGACGATCCGCCGGCCGGCGTAGTAGTGGCCGAGTTCGTGGACGAGAATCACGGCCCAGATGACGGCGAAGACGAACGCGACGGTCGGAACGATGCCGCCGAACGGAGTGAGCGCAGACATACCACCAGGTCCGACCGCCGGCTACAAGAATCCGCTCGGTTCGGACATGAAAAGTTATGCGGCCGGGGTCGTCTCACTAGGGTATGCCATCGTTCTCACATCGTGTCGAACAGGTATCTATCAGCGGCATCCGCGAGGTGTTCGAGGCCGCCGGCGAGGATGCGATCAACCTCGGTCTCGGTCAGCCGGATTTCCCGACACCCGACCACGCCCGCGAAGCCGCCGTCGAAGCGATCCGTGCGGGCGACGCCGATGCCTACACCTCGAACAAGGGAACCGAATCCCTCCGCGAGGCAATCGCAGACAAACACGCGCGTGACAACAACCTCGATGTCGATCCGGAAGATATCATCGCCACTGCTGGCGGGAGCGAAGCCCTACACATTGCGCTGGAAGCCCACGTCGACCCCGGCGAGGAGGTCATCTTCCCAGATCCCGGCTTCGTCTCCTACGAGGCACTGACACACATCGCGGGCGGCACGCCACGACCGGTTCCGCTCCGGGAGGATCTCACCCTTAATCCGGCGATGGTCGAAGAGGCGATTACCGACGATACTGCTGCCTTCGTCGTCAACAGCCCCGCCAACCCGACCGGTGCTGTCCAGTCGCCGGAGGATATGCAGGAGTTTGCGCGGATTGCCGACGAGCACGACGTGCTCTGCCTCTCCGACGAGGTCTACGAGTACCAGATTTTCGAGGGCGAACACCGCACGCCCGCCGAGTTCAGCGAGAGCGACAACGTCGCTATCGTCAACGCCTGCTCGAAAGCCTACTCGATGACTGGCTGGCGGCTCGGCTGGATCACCGCTTCGACCGAGCGAATCGAGCGCATGCTCCGGGTCCACCAGTACGGACAGGCCTGCGCGAGCGCACCAGCCCAGTACGCCGCCGAAGCGGCACTGAATGGACCACAGGATGTCGTCGAAGAGATGCGCTCGGCATTCGAGCAGCGCCGTGACGTGTTGCTGGAGGGCCTCGAATCGATGGGACTGGAGTGTCCTCGTCCCTCCGGAGCCTTCTACGCGATGCCGAAGGTCCCCGACGGCTGGGTCGACGAAGTTATCGACCGTGGTGTCGTCGTCGTTCCCGGTGATGCCTTCGGCGACCACGGCGACGGTTACGCACGCATCTCGTATGCGACGGATATCGAGACGATCGAAGAAGCCCTGGAGATCATGGCCGAGGCGACCGACGCCGTCCAGTGAGGGTTGCAGGAGCCGACAGATCGATTATGGTCCGGACCAACTAGGTGTATGGATCAACTGTCTCCCCAGCACGTCCCGATGTACGAGACCGGATCACAGCGGCGCTCGCTCTGGGAGCGCTGTGATTCCGAGGATCGACCGGTCGTCGGGATCCGCAACGCGCGACGAGGATTTATCGTCCGGTACGACCTCCAGCATCTCGGTTCGGAACTCACGCCGTCGGCACTCAGACGGCTGCGAGCACAGACCCGGGCACAGCGAAGTTACCCGACGGGGACTACGGAGAGCTATCCAACAGGAACAGATCCGATCTCAGAGTCGGAAGGCGTTGGTGGGGAAGCAGGCCCCGTATCTGGTGAACTGCATACAGACAGCGAAGTGGAGGCACGAGAGTTAGCGTCACGACTGTCGGCAATCGTCTTCGACAGATCACACTGGCAGAACTGAAAGATTAAACGAGGTTCTGAAAGGCTTCGGACGGTTCGTCGAACTCCATCACTGTCTCGTCGAGGTCCTCTTTGAGATCTTCGGCCCGCTCTTTGATCTCCTGGACATCCTCGGACTGTTCGAGTTCCTGTGACGGCTTTTCTTCCTCGAGCAGTCCAATCTTCGTGTTCAGTTCGAGGAACTCGTCGACCTGTTCGTCGTACTCGCTGGCGGCGAGTTGGTTCTGGATCGCGGTGTGGAGGTCGTCTCTGTCGACTGGCTTCTGGAGATAGTTCTCGAACGGCATATCGACGATATCGAAATCCGGGTCGACCGCCGTTACCATGATGACACGACAATCGAGGTCGCGCTCTCGAATCTCGTCTAAGACTTCATCTCCCGAAATAGCCGGCATCCGGCGGTCTAGCAAGACAACGTCGACTGTAGAGTCTACGGCATCCAGCGCCTCCTCACCGCCGTAGGCCGTCCGAACCTCGTAATCACGTTGCAGCTGTGCTGTGTATGCATCTGCGACGGCTGTTTCGTCGTCCACGACCAATACGGTCGTGTCTTCCTCGGCAGCTCCCATGCTACCTCCTTCCCTCGCAGAAGGTTTGTAACTGCCGCCCCATTATCAGCATTGAGAATCGGGGCCCGAGATTATTTATCAGCTTCGACCCCTATGTTTTCTTTGATAGCGATTTCGAGGTTCTCGAGCTCTGCGTCGATATTCTTTTTGAAAAATCGCTCGACGCCGGGGACGCGGCCATCGACGCTGAAGGAGTTGCGGAGTTCAGTAACGCCGTCGACCTCGGTTAGTTCGTGTTCACCGAGCACGCGGAAGGCTTTGGAGGTGCCGACGAACTCGACGTACTCTGGCGGATCGCGGTTTTGATCTTCTGTCTCGATCCGAATCGTCCGATCACTGAGCGGGATCGGCAGGGAAACATGCCAGACCGCGTTTCCGTTCTCGAGTAACTCGAAGTCCTCGACGACACTGATCGGCTGTGCTCGTTTTTCCGCGTCGTCGATAAATTCCCAGACGCGCTCCCGAGAGGCGGGAATCGTCACGACTCGCTCCGCGCGAACAACCATACTCCCCGTTACGGGTAAGCGAATAAAAACACCTAGCTGCGAGTGACTCGCCACGTCGTCGACCGGGCGCGTCCCCACTTTTCGATCTCGACATCGTCGGACTGTTCGTCGAGTTTTGGCAGCCGCGCACCGACTTGCTTCGAGGAGAGCCCGAGCTGTTTGGCGATGGTTTTCGAGCGAATATACTGTTCGCCCCGGGAGACGCTCTCCCGCAGATAATCGAGGATCTCTCGATCCGTCTCACCGAGTTCTGTCATTGAACGAACCTACGTGTGCGAGCGTCTTAAATTTGCAGTTGTTCGCCGCTGTTGCGGGAGTGGTCGCTGGCCGCGCTTACTCGTAGAGGTGGACTGCGGCGACGGCGATTCCAGAGGCCAGCAGCGCGACGGTCAGAAAGACCCCCGAGAGCAGTTGCATGGTCTCGTCGTGGTTCGCGAAGGAGAGGAACGAACTGCCTGCCATGGCAATCGCCCCAAGTGCCCCGATGATACCGAACGTTAGCACGAGCCCTTTGCCGAGATCGGAACTCTGCGTCGTCTCTGCCATACCTGTGCTTTCGCAGGTCGGTACTTAATATATGCGATCCGCCGGGAGCTCATCGACCGAGTTGCCAGCCGACCAGCACCCGCCACGGAACGAGAAAGACGGTTCCGAAGACGACGTTCGCCAGGAGGAACGAAACTGGGGCAGATCCCGGAACGAGACTCGTCGAACGAATGAATCCGCCGATCAGGGCCGCGCCGACCCAGACGACGATCACCGTTGGCACCGCTCGTTTGAGTTTGACCAGTTTCCCGGGGACGAACAGCCCTGCCGGAATCGCGAGCACCAGCCAGCCGACGACGACCGGCAATGTGATTAGAACGGTCCGAGCGGGGGCTTCCCAGGGGAGGTAACCGTGTGAGATCTGTCCCGTCGCGATGAAGGCGAGCAGGACGAACAAATCACCAGCGAGTACGGCAGCCATCGACGGCGTCGTCGGAAGACGAGCGCCGAGAAGCGGTCGCATCTGTTGTCCGTAGCTCATAATGTACTACTCTATCCACCGCTTTGGACCCATTCGGCTTTTATGTATCGCTCCCTCCCACCAGTTGGAAAGCGGCCAATCAGACGACGCTACCGATGCGGTCGACCGGCATCACCGAGTAATCGATCGAGAGTGTATCCTGCGTCGCGCGGATTTTCCCGACGAACGTGGAAATGTTCTCCAGACTCCCCTCCAGAATGAACAACTCCATGCAGTAGTGGTTTCCCACGTGGTTGTGGACGTGAGAGGTCACGAGATGCTCGTACTCGTGGCGCAGGTGCATCATCTTGTGTTCGACATCGGTCGACTCGAAATCGAACAGCACCGTCACCACTCCCATGAGATCACGGTCCTCGAGCTTTTTATCCTCGAACTCCGTCAGGAGGTTCCGTGACGCCTCCCTGACGACTTCGCTCCGGCCGGTGTAGCCGTGTTCCTCGGCGAAAGAATCCAGCCGTTCCAGCAACTCGTCCGGCATCGAGACACTGACAACTGTCATGTATTAACTCGTGGGGGCCAGAGTAGTAGAATCTTATTATCAACGGAGACGAACACACTGTTGGACACTGACTTCTCTGCAGTGACGGCTGACTGGACCGATTTAGAGGCGGTCAGCCGCAGCGCCCAGACTGAGTCCCGCCCCGATGATGAACAGCACGGCACCGATTGCAATGTTCGTCGGTGCCTCCGGCGTGAGCGCCGGGTAGGCACTCACCTGCCCTGACAGCGCGGCCAGTACACCGAGTGTCACGAACAGCACGCCGCCAAGACCGATGAGCGTGCCACCGATCACACCGAATCTGCCGGCAGTATCCTGTTTCTGGAGAGCGACATCGACCTGATTCTCGACGGTATCGCCGATATCGTTTTCCAGCGCCTGAATCCGCTCGCCGACCACTTTCTCGATTCGGTCGACTCTCCCGTCGAGCGACTCGGCGACGCGTTCGTCGACGTAGTGTTCGAGAACCTCCTCTTTCTCGTCGAGTTCGCTGGCCCGCTGATCGAGGGCCTGTTCTTCCTGCTTAATCCCGGCTTCTCTGTCGTCGAGCTCCGCTGCTCGCTGGTCGAGTTCCGTCTCCCACTCGTCGAGGTCGGCCTGCCGGCCCTGGAGCTGTTCCTCGAACTCCTGTAGTTCGTCTTCTCGTTCGGAAAGCTCGGATTCGTGCTGGTCGAGTTCGGCCCGAAGCTGATCGAGCCCGCGTTCGCGCTCGTCCAGTCGTCGCTCGCGCATCGCGAGTTCCTCCTCTCGGGAAAGTTCCTCGTCCTCGTCTTCCGGCGGTTCTTCGCCTTCTTCGTCGGCCACAGGTTCCGCGGACTGCTCACCTTCGTCTTCGCCAGCCGTCTCGTCTCTCTCCTCGCTGGGCTCGTCGGATGGTTCAGATTCAGCGTCGGCCGTGGAGTCAGACTCTACCGGCTCCTCGTCAGTCGCTTCGTCGTCATCAGTGTGTTCTGGCGCTGTGAGGTCACCAGCATGTGATTCTCCCTCATTACTCATGTGTACTCAACCTGTTCACACCCCGTCATGTAACTCTTTGGGGTTCTCGGAGACGAACGCCCGCCGTCGAAAGCGTTCGCGAACTAGAAAAGAGAACCGGCCCACCGAATCGGCTTATTCGGGCGTTCTGGTCGTCAGTTCGACGGCATGGATATCGGTCGTCATGTGGTCGTCAAGCGCATCGTAGACCATGTCGTGCTGCTCGACGAGAGATTTACCTTCGAAGGCAGGAGAGACGACAGTCGCAGCGAGGTGGTCGTCGTCGTCGACCCCTCGGGGTTGACCGACTTCGGCAGTCGCGTCGGGAATATTCGATTCGATGATTGTTTCGACTTCTTCTGGTGTCATATCTTCACGAACGTGTTCGAGGTGAAAAAACGTCCCGGCATACAATCGCCGGGACCGAACCACTCACAAGGTATGACGACGATGTGTCAGTATGCCCGCCGGTATCGAGCCGATACAGATCGGCGTCATCACCGCCCTCCTCGTCTCCATCGGTTATCTCTGGCTGCTCGTGGGCCACGGTCACTGGTACGACAGACTCGCCGAGCGGTTCGTGTTGGGTGTGCCGTGGGGAACTGTGCTCTGTATCACCGGCGTCGTGCTGTTCTATCTGTTCGCACAGAGTGGGTTCTCACACTGGAGCTCGCCGGTTACGCTGCCCTTTCGTAGTTGGTCGTACTACTATCCGCTGGGGCTGCTCACCTCGGCGTTCGCCCACGCGAACCCATCCCATCTGATCGGGAATATGATCGGGACACTCGTACTCGCCCCACTCGTCGAGTACGCCTGGGGCCATTACCCTCCAACCAGGACCGACACCGACTACGAGTACCCGCCCCCGGGCGAGATCAGCGGGACCGAACAGCCTGTCGAGACCGAGTCACGATGGGAGACGCCGTGGGTTCGGGCATTGGTGGTCTTTCCGGCAGTGGTCGTCGTCGTCTCGCTGGCGACCTCCGTGTTCGCCTTCGGCTGGTCGCTTGGCTTCTCTGGAACCGTCTACGCATTCGGTGGGTTCGCCGTCGTCTACTTCCCACTCCTGACCGTCATCGCGATGGTCGGATTCACTGGGACCGCGATCGTCATCAACACGCTGCTCGATCCGGTGGTGAGAGCAACGGCGGAAGCTGGCTCCTCCGGCCCTCCGGGCTGGTGGGGCGTCAACGTACAGGCCCATCTGCTCGGATTCCTGCTCGGGGTGATGCTCGCACTCTACTTGTTGCACCGGCGAAACGAGACGCGACGCCCGGCGATCATCTTTTTCGCGACGCTTCTGTTCGGCCTCTCCCGGCAGCTATACGTCTTCACCGACTCACCAGAAGACGACGTCTTCCTCCAGTTACGCGGCGTCGGGGTCATTTTCGTGCTCGGATTGACGATACTCATCACGGCGACTATCGCGGCCGAAGAGAGGTCACTCCCCGGCCGTGTGACGGATATCTCGTGGGTCCCGACGATGCGGCTGGTCGCGCTGATCTGGATCGGTGCAATCGGAGTCTTGCTCTGGGCTGTCTGGTCGGGAACAATCGGCAGCGGATCCGTTCCGGTGTTCGGCATCGGGATCGTTCCCGTCCTGTTAATTCTGCTCATCTATCCGTTCTTCCCAGCGAATGGGCCGTCCCGGATCGGATCGCAACTCTCTCGACGGGATCTGCTATTGTTATCACTCGGCTTGATTATCGCGGTCGTCGCCTTGCCAAGTGTTATCACGAATGCGATCCAGATGAGTGACGATCCGGTCCCGGACGCGGAGAGCATCTCGATCGACGGATACGAGGTGACCTATGCGGAAAACACACCCCACGGCCGCTTCGGGACCAACGAGAGCGGCGTCATCATCGTCAACGAACGACGAAACATCTGGAGTTCGACTGTCGACAAAAGCGACCTGAAAAACAGCGGGGAGGTGACGGTGCCTGTCGGTGGCATGGGGTGGCGCGAAACGGTAACGGTCAGACGGCACGGATGGAACGTCGACGGTGGCGGTTCAGCGTATATCGTCGATCTCATCCACGACGACGAAACGGTCCCGACGTTCCGTTCGAGTCCCGCCGAGGCACGGGCGCAGATCGCGAACAAAACTGTCGCCGTCGAAGTCATCCGAGACCAGTTCGTGCTGAACGTCACCCGTGGGGACACGAATGTCGGCGCGGTACAGATCCCGGCAGTCGGCGAATCGAGCAGTCTCGGGACTCTCGAATTCGAGACTGAAGCGACCAGCGGAACGGCGTCGGTGTTCGCGCGTGAAAATGGGACCCGGGTGTTGATCGCCGAGCGGGAACAGTCCGGCTGAGGTTAGCTAACGGGCTTGGAGATCTGTTTGACCGTTCGTTGTGCGGCCAGCGCCGCCGGGTAGACAATGTGATCGACGTGATCGAGATGCGCGTAGGCTTCCTGTCCGTCGTCGTCGATCCGCAGATGCGTCTCGGCATCGGGTGCGATCTCGCTGGCCAGTTCACAGACCGAGAGATTCGTTTGGACATCGTCAGTCAGGGCAACAACGATATCTGCCGTCTCCGCGTTTGCCTCCTCGAGCGTCGCTAACTCCGTCCCGTCTCCCTCGATGACACGACCCGCAAGCGGGTTTGGAAACTGCTCGCACATCGCCGGATCTTTCTCGATAACCGTTACCATAAAACCGTCGTCCGTAAGCTTCGCCGCACTGTGTCGACCGACGCGGCCGCCACCCACGATGATGATCTGTCTGAGCATCTTCCTACCGCCAGATAGAGAACAAACAGATAAACCAGTAGAGATACCCCTAGAAATTACCTGAATACCCAACAAAAATCAATATCTGAGTACGATCATACACTAAAAACCCTCAGTAGTTTACTTCATCCGACTCAACTGGATTTAATCTTGAGATGTTCGATACCTCACGAAAGTCATTCACAGAACGGTGCCGTGTTTCTTGTCCGGGAGTTCTTTCTCGACAGTCTCGTAAAAGTCGAAGCGGTTGGTGAGTTCGGTCCTGAGCGTGCTCGGTGGCACAATTTCGTCGATGACGACTTCGCTTGCCATCCGATGTACGTCGATATCTTCGCGGTACTCCTCACGAAGTTCCTCTTCTTTCTGCGCGCGCTCCTCTGGGTCGTCGATTGCCGCGAGTTTGTTCGCGTAGACGGCGTTGACCGCCGCTTCGGGGCCCATGATCCCAATTTCCCCCGAGGGTAACGCGATGGTGGATTCGGGTTGGTAGGCCGGACCAGCCATCGCGTAGATGCCCGCGCCGTAGGCTTTCCTGACGATGACCGACTGCGTCGGGACTGTGGCCGAGGAGGTGGCGTAGATCATCCGCTTCCCCTGTTCGAGAATTCCTTCTTTTTCGACCTGTGACCCGGCCATGAATCCGGGCGTGTCGCAGAGGTAGAGCAGTGGAATGTTGTAGGCGTCGGCGGTCCAGATGAACTGGGCGGCCTTCTGGGCAGCGTCGGGGAAGATTGCGCCGGCCCGCTTCGCTGGCTGGTTGGCCACGATGCCGACCGGTCGGCCGTCGATTCGCGCGAAGGCAGTGATGATCTCGCTGCCGTATTCGGGCCGGAGTTCGAGCACTGAGCCCCGATCCACGACCCGCTCGATCACGTCGTGCATGTCGTAGCCCTTGTTCGGTGACTGTGGGACCACCGAGTCGATCCCTTCTGGTGATTTTTCGGGCTCGACAGGATCGCTGTGGGGTGGTTTGTGGTCGCTGTTACGCGGCAGATAGCTCATCAACTGAGCCACCAGTTCGCGGGCGTGTTCCTCGTCTTCGGCGATGAGATCCGCACTCCCCGAGACGCTGGTGTGCATCTCCGCACCCCCGAGTTCCTGCATGTCGATTTCCTCGCCGGTGACCATCTTCACCATCCGCGGTGAAGCGATGGCCATCGCACTCACGTCCCGGACCATGATAGTAAAATCAGCGAAGATGGGGGTGTAGGCTGCCCCGGCGATACAGGGGCCGTAGAGGACGCAAATCTGCGGGACGCGACCGGAGAGCATCGAGTGGTTGTAATAATATTTCCCGATCCCCTCGCGGTTGGCGAAGAAACCGGTCTGCTGGTCGATCCGGCCGCCCGAGGAGTCCATCAGGTACAGCACTGGTCGGCCAGTCTTGAGCGCGCGGTGTTGCATCCGGAGGAACTTTTCGACGCCTTTCTCGGCCATCGACCCCGCCTTGACCGAGAAGTCGTTGGCCATGAAGTGGACATCGCGGCCCTCGAACTCCGCCGCGCCTGTGAGCAAGCCGTCCGCCGGCAGTCGATCCTCGGAATCGACCTCCGCGAACTTGCCGTCCTCGAAGGCGATGCCGTCTTCCCCGAACCAGAGGTCGAGTCGGTTACGGACGAACAGTTTGCCTTGCTCTTCGAGGCGGTCGCGGTACTTTTCGGGGCCGCCCTGTTCGATGTCTTCGATTTCTTCCCGAAGTCGCTGCTCCCGTTCTGTTGGGCCGAAGTCGTCGTCTGTTTCGGTACCTGCGCTGTTGGTCGCTGCTGGCTGGTCGAACGTCGCCAGCGGGTCGTCGCCGCCGCGTGCGTACACTTCGATATCGTCGTCGAGATGCTGGGCGAGTGCCTTGGCGATGATCTGGGCGTCCTGTTCGGTCGTCTCGGGTTGGACACGAATCTTCATCAGTACGATTTCGGGAAGCCGAGTTGCTGGCTGATGTGGTTGTACGCCATCTGCTGGGTCACGGGGGCGAGTCGGGTGAGATTGATCTCGCGCCACCACCGCTCGACATCGTACTCTTTGGCGTAGCCCCACCCGCCGAAGGCCTGCATCGACTGCCTGACAGCCTCGATACCCGCCTCGACGGCGGTCGCCTTGGCGACGTTGGTCTCGTAGGCGCAGTCCTCGCCGTTGTCGAACTTCCAGGCGGCCTTCTCACGCATCACCGAGGCGGTTTCCATCTGGGCATAAGCTTTCGTGATCGGGAAGGAAACACCCTGGTGTTCGCCGACGGGCCGGCCAAAGACTTCGCGGTCGTTCGTGTATTCGATGGCGGCGTTGGCGGCGAGTTTGCCGATTCCCGTGCCCGCGGCGGCGAAGCCGATCCGCTCGGGGTTGATCATGTGGACCAGCGGTTCCCAGCCGTCGTCTTCTGATCCGAGCAGATTCTCCTCGTGCACCCGCACGTCGTCGATAAAGACCTCACAGGAGTTCGAGTAGTTGATCCCGTGTTTCGGTATCGGGGAAGTTTCGATCCCTGGATCGTCCATGTCGACGATGAACAGTGAGATGCCGTCGGTCCCGCGCTCGACTTCGGATTTCGGGGTCGTGCGCGTGACGAGAATGATGTTGTCGGCGATGTCGGAGAAAGTGATCCACGCCTTCTCGCCGTTGAGAACGAACTCGTCGCCGTCGCGTTCCGCTCGCGTGGCAACGTTGAGCGTGTTCGTTCCGGCTTCGGGTTCGGTGATTCCGATCGAGAAATTCCGGTTCCCGGCGGCGATATCGGGCAGATACGCCTCGCGCTGTTCCGGCGTGCCGAAGTCGCGAATCCCCAATGCAGCCATCCCTCCAGTGAGGACGAGATACCAAGTGCCGGCCATCCCACAGCCCTCAGCACAGAGCGTCTCCATCGCCAGTCCCATCTCCTGCATCCCCATGCCTGCGCCTTCGTACTCCTCGGGAATGAGCAGGCCGTGGAAATCCGCAGCAGCCAGTTCGTCCCAGAAGTCGGCGGCGAACTCGCCGCTTTCCTCCTTCTCGCGCCAGTACGCCGGCCCGTACTCCCCCGCAATCTCGGCCGCGGTCGACCGGATCAGATTGTGCGTCTGGTCAGGGCTAAAATCCATACGTAGGCGTATGTGAGTCCGTCTCTTAGTAGTTGGTATCAGTACGGGTGCTGTCTCTCCGAAGGCCACAGTTGGTGTAACCCCCATCTTTAATATCCTGTCAACCGCCACTGCTAGCGTGGTTTACGAGACGGGAAACCGAACGATCGATGAGGCGGTGCGGCGAGTGCTCGACGGCGAGACACTCGACCGGACCGATGGACTGGCGCTTTACGCACAGCCAGTCGAGGAACTCGCCGCCGGCGCGGATCTCGTCCGACAGCACTTCTCGGACGGGACCGTCGACGCGTGCAGTATCGTCAACGCCAAAGCCGGCAACTGCGCCGAAGACTGTGGGTTCTGTGCGCAGTCAGTTCATTTCGACACCGGCATCGACACCTACGACTTTCTCGGCCCGGAGAAGGTCCTCGATGCCGCGAAACGAGCCGAAGCCGACGGTGCTCAGCGCTTTGGCATCGTCGTCGCCGAGAAGGGCGTCTCGAAAGAGAACCGCCCCGACGAGTGGGAGGAGATCTGCGAGGCGATCCGGCTGATCCGCGACGAAACCGACGTGGAAGCCGACGCCTCGCTGGGCCTGCTCACCGAGGAAGAGGCCGCTGAACTCTCCGAAATTGGCCTCAACCACTACAATCACAACATCGAGACCTCCCGCCGGTACTTCGACGAGATTGTCAACACGCACGACTTCGAGGATCGACTCGTGACGCTACGCCGCGCCAAGGAGGCCGGAATGGACCTCTGTACCGGCGTCATCCTCGGAATGGGCGAAACACCGATGGATCGGGTAGACGCCGCCATCGAACTGCAGGACATCGGCATCTCCTCGCTGCCGGTCAACATTCTCAATCCGGTCGCGGGGACACCGATGGGAGAGCAGGACCACGCCGACATCACCAAGACGGGGATCATGAAGACCATCGCTGTCTACCGCTTCCTCCACCCGGACGTGCGAGTCCGGTTGACTGGCGGCCGCGAGGCGAATCTCGCGCCAGAGGATCAGCACCTGCCTTTCGAGGCGGGTGCCGACGGCCTGCTGACCGGCGATTACCTCACCACGGAGGGGCAGGACCCTGGCGATGATATCGATATCATCCAGCGAGCGGGCCTGGAACCGAACCGCTCGTCGAATGCCTTCGATCCGAAGGCTGTGAAGGACCGACACCGTGAGCCGAACCCGGGGAATGCAGCGGGAACGGCCACGAGCAACGCAGCGAACATCGACGACTAACTATGGACGACGTACACTTTGCGGTACTGGGAACTGGTGGCATCGGACGACGCGCAATCGAATACTCGAACTCGAAAGAACACCTCACGCCCGTCGCGGCCTGTGACCGCGACGGCGTCGCAATCGATCACGACGGACTCGACGCGGACGAACTCCTCGCCGCAACGGAAGGGAACATCGCCTCCGACGGCGGCGCAACAGCAGTCAAGCAGACCGGCGAACAGCAGGGCGTCGTGGCCTCTGCACAGGCCTCGCCGACTGAGACACCGATCGACGACATCATCGCTGAATCGGATATGATCGATGCCGTCCTGATCGCCCTGCCGAACCTCGAACACGATTTCATTCCGCGAGTTGCCGAGCGATTTGCGGAGGCGGACTACGAGGGGGTGCTCGTGGACGTGCTCAAGCGCTCGCGCGTGATCGGGATGCTCGACGACCGCGAGGAGATGCTCGAAGACAGCGGCATCACCTTCATCTGCGGGGCCGGCGCGACCCCCGGTTTCCTCACCGGCGCGGCCGCGCTCGCCTCCCAGTCGTTCGTCGAGATTGAAGAAGTCGAGATCTGGTGGGGCGTTGGACTCAAATCCGGCTACGAGGACAACCGCGGCACGGTCCGAGAGGACATCGCCCACCTCGACGACTACGATATCGAGACCGCGCGCAGCCTCACTGACGAGGAGATCGAAGAGATTGTCGACGAACACGACGGCGTCATCGAGTTTAACGACATGGAACACGCCGACGACGTACTCCTAGAGCGGGCTGGAATCTGTGACGCCGAGGATGTAACCGTCGGTGGTATCCTCGACGTTCGCTCCGACGAGAAGCCGACGACGACGACAGTTCGCGTCACAGGACAGACCTTCGACGGGGAGCGCGGGACGAACACCTTCGAACTCGACGACGCGACGAGCATGGAAGCCAACGTCAACGGCCCGGCGCTGGGGTATCTGAAGACCGGTGTCCGCCGGAATCGTGCCGGCGAGTACGGCGTCTTCGGGCCGGCGGAACTGATGCCCGGCTTCTGAGATGTCGTTGCAGACCGGGTTCGGGTTCGGACTGGCGAAGCGACTGCGAGAGCGTGAGGCCGAAGGGCTGCGACGGAATCTCTCGCCGATCGAGAGCGTCGCCGCCACCAGCCGCATCGCCGAGGATCCAAAGGGAGAGAAGCCGACATTTGGCGACGAACAGACGATTTTCGCGGCGAATAACTACCTCGGATTGGCTGGCGACGAGCGCGTCGCCCGGGCGGCAGCAGACGCCGCACGAACAGTCGGAGCGGGCGCAGGGGCGTCTCGTCTCGTCGTCGGCGACACACCGGCCCATCGCTCGCTGGAGCGAGCGCTGGCCGAGCGGAAAGACACAGAGCGAGCACTCGCCTTTTCCTCTGGTTACGCCGCGAACGTCGGCACGCTCACGGCGCTCTCTCCGGACGTGATCTTTTCCGACGAACTCAATCACGCGAGCATCATCGACGGCGCGAGGCTGTCCGACGCCGATGTCGAGGTGTACGACCACTGTGATGCGAGCGCGCTGGCGGACGCGATGGCCGAGCGTGAGCGAGAGGTGACACCCGGCGAGTCGTGGCTCGTCGTTACCGATTCGGTCTTTTCGATGGATGGCGACGTGGCGCCGCTGGCCGACATCTGCGATATCGCCGAGCAGTACGGCGCGTGGGTGATGGCCGACGAGGCCCACGCCACGGGCGTATACGAGGGCGGGATGGTCGGCGAATTAGGCCTCGAAGACCGCGTGCAGGTCCAACTCGGGACGCTCTCGAAGGCGCTGGGCGCGCAGGGTGGATTCATCGCCGGCAGCGAGACGCTGATCGAGTGGATACTCAACGCCGCGCGCTCATTCGTCTTCTCGACGGGTCTCGCGCCGCCAGCGGCGAGTGCGGCCGAGCGCGCGCTCGAACTCGCCCCCGAGCAGCGTGCGGATCTGTGGGCAAACGTCGAGCGCCTGCGGGACGGGCTCGAATCCGTGGGCTACGAGGTCTACGGTGAGACGCACATCCTGCCGGTGCTGGTCGGCGAGCGCGAAGATGCCATCGCTCTCGACGAGCGGCTTCGAGAGGCCGGCATCGTCGCGCCAGCGATCCGCCCGCCGACGGTTCCCGAGGGAACGAGTCGGATTCGAGTCGCGCCGCAGGCAACACACACCGAGCAGGACATCGAGCACTGTCTGGCCGCCTTCGAGGCCGCCGGCGAGGAGGTTGGACTGCTATGACTTTGGCCGTCGTCGGCACGGACACCGGAATCGGGAAAACCATCATCACCGCTGGACTCGTCTCAATGTTCCGTGAGTCGGGATACGATGCCCGAGCGATCAAGCCCGCACAGACAGCCTTTCCCGAGGACGACGACGCAGAATACGTCGCCGAGGCCTGCGGCGATGAGTCAGCGGGCGTGCGCCTCCGATCCAGACCAGAACCGCTTGCTCCCGCTGTCGCCGCCCGCCGAGCAGATGATCCGATCGAATACGAGTCGTTGCTGGACGATACCAGAAGAGCACTCGAAGACAGCGAGGTCGGAATCGTCGAGGGCGCGGGCGGGCTACGGGTGCCACTCTCGAACGATCCACAGCGTGAAATTGTCGATCTGGTCGCCGATCTTTCGGTGCCGGCGGTCGTCGTCTCCCGGTCTGGACTGGGGACGCTAAACCACACGGCACTCACTGTCGAGGCCCTCCGCAACCGGGATGTTCCGGTCGTCGGTGTCGTCCTCAACCAGTACGAGGGTGCAACTGTCGCCGAACGGACCAATCCCGACGAACTCGAACGGATGTGCGACTGTCCAGTCTGGACCGTTCCGACACTGTCGCTGTCCGAACCGGCGGACTCGACTGCCGTTTCGGATCATCTACCAGGGCCAGAGACGTTCCTGTAGCTTCCTATCCGGCAGGTTTATTTCACGCCCTGCCGGTGACAGCATATGGCTCGGGAGGATCGGGACCGACTCGCCGAGAAGATGGCCGGAGAGATCACGCTCAGCGACGATCCGGGGGCGACCCTGCGCAAGTGGCGAACTGATTTCGAGGTCGCTCAGACCCGTCTGGCCGACGAACTTGATGTCTCGCCGTCGGTCGTGTCGGATTACGAGAGCGGTCGGCGGGACAACCCCGGCATCGGCATGATCAGAGGTGCTATCGAGGCGCTGATCGCCATCGACGAGCGCAACGGCGGCCGACACATCCGCCAGTACGCCCGCGTGCTCTCTGCTGGCTTCGACAGCGCTGTCGTCCTCGATCTGCGGGAGTATCCCGCCAACATTCCGCTGGACCGCTACTACGAAGCGATCGACGCGACCGAACTCGTCCGAGGTAACCGCGACACAATCGCCGGCCACACCATCATCGACAGCATCGAAGCGATCCGCAAACTCTCCAGTGACGAGTTTTACAATCTCTACGGCGAGAGCACGAACCGCGCGCTCGTCTTCACCAATGTCACCCGAGGCGAATCGCCGCTCGTCGCGCTTCGTGTCGTCAAACCGACACCGCATGCAGTCATTCTGCACGGCATCGAAGAAGAGTCTGTCTGGGAGCACGCGGCGGATCTCGCCCGTGTCGATGGGTTCTCGCTGGCGGTGACTGATATCGAGCTAGAGACGATGCTCGAACGCCATCAAGAGTTGCCCTGACCCTACCTCTTTTTACTCCTTCGGGTTGCGAGCCACTGGCTCGCAACCGGCTCAGTCGCAAAAACTAGGGGAAAAACGACCTTCACGCTCGGCCGCTGGCCTCGCGTGAAGTGAACCGCGCCTTCGGCACGGATGCTAACTACTCGACGTAGGTGTACTTCCGCTCGCCCATCCGACCCCAGCCGTCGAAGACGAACTCGCCGTCCGGCGTCGTCAGCGGTTCCATATCCGTCTCGGCGTCGTGGTTGTGGACATCGTGGATCGCCTCGTACTCCTCGAAGGTGATCATTTCGCGATTCTCGATCTGTTCCTGGATGTTGAGCTGCTCGATTTCGTCCTTCCAGTCGGGCTGGACAGTCTCTGCGTGGATCTCTGCCTGCGCACCGCTGCCGTAGGAGGCAACGAGTAGCTGTCGCCCGGTGATCTCTCGACCCTCTTCGAGGGCTTCGGCGAGGCCCGCGGCGCGGGCGATGTGGACGGAGCCAGTGTACCAGTTGCCGACTTCCTCGGAAATCGCGAGTGTCGGTTCGACGGTCTTGGCGTACCACGCCTCGTATTCGTCTGTCTCACCGAGGGATTCGGTATACTCTTTGACTGCTTCGAGGTACGCCTCTTCGTCGTCGAACCCTTCACGCCGTGGCTGGCGTCCGATCTGTTCGGCGAGTTCGTCCTCGATTTCCGTGCCGCGGATACAGTGTCGATAGCCGAGCACTGCGGCCTTCCGAACCATGCCCGGGAACGGCGTGTGGAACGGAATCAGCGCGAAGTTGTCCGGATGGGTGTCCCCGCCCGCCCGCTCGAAGTCCATCATCGCCTCGCGCATGCGTGCGAGATAGACCTGCATCGAGCGCTTTCCGTCTACACTAGGGAACTGCTGGTTGGGTTTGAGAAAGTCCGTCTCGTCGGCGCTGCCGAAGCCCTGCGCGTCACCGAGGGCAGCCACGTTGGGATCCTTGTCGATCAACATCGCAACTGCGCCAGCGCCCTGGGTTGCCTCACCGGGGTCGTCACGCGCGTACAGCGCAGTATCGGTGGCGATGACCAGCGCTTTCCGGCCGCGGTTGCGGCCCGCGCGGATCCAGTTGTACGCGTCGTCGAGCGCCTGCGTCCCCGAGACACAGGCGAACTTCCGCTCGCCCTTGTTGGCGTGGTGGAAATCCCCCTCGTAGGTCTGTTCGAGACAGCCAGCCACATACGTCGAAATCGGCTTGGACTTGTCGAAGGAACTCTCCGTCGCCACGTCTATCCGGCCGATGTCCTGCGGTTCGAGATCCTTCCGTTCGAGCAGTCGCTTCGAGGCGTTGGCTGCCATCGTTACGATGTCTTCGTAGACATCCGGCAACGACGACGAATAAAGACCGAGCCCTTTCGTGTACTTGCCGGGATCGTCGTTTTGCGCCGGTGCGAACGTCTCCGCGAGGTCGAGTTCGAGTTTGCCTGCCCAGATTTCGATGCCGTCGATTCCTACGTCTGTCATACCTGAGAAATCGGTGAATAGCTATAAGTTTCTGTCGACTATTAGTTCGTCGATTGTCGAACCTTCTCCTATTTCATTGGAGGTGAATCCCTTTGACCGTCGGTACCCAGCTTTTCGTACTACCCTTCGGCGAAGTAGTACGTCTGGACGCGTCCGTCGGACAATCCGAGTGTAACCGTGATGTCGGCGTTCGCTTGGTCTGTAAATTGGACGTTGCTCAGTTGTTCGTCGAATCCACGGAAGTCTACGGTCACGTCATCGTCGTCGGCCGCGATTTCGGCGTACTGTCCCGTCGCATCGATACTATCGGCGACGAAGTCGTACGTCCTCCCATCAGCCTCGAAGCGATCGTCGTTACCGTTGCCAGCGCGGTTTGCTTCACCGCTTTGAGTTGCGCGCTGTATCGACAGTTCGGGGCTGTCTCCGTTATTGATTCTGACGTTGTTCGCAACACCGGTGGCATCAATCGAAAAGTTCTCTACGGTAACCTGGCTTGATCCAACGTTTTCCACGGTGTATGTGAGCTGACTGCCGTCGTTCACACCGGCAGATTCCACCGCCTGCAGCTGCTGGAACGTCGGATCAGTGACGTTGAACTGCGTCACCGCGGTATCGCCGTCTGCCCGACTCAATCCGACATCGTAGCTGTCTTGTGCAGTTGCACTGACTCCCGAGAGCGTTATATCGACGACCGAGCCGGCTGAGACACCGGTATCGGGCGCCGTGTACGTGATGTACACGTTACCGTTGTTACTGTTTTTACCCGCTGAGCCAGTTGAGACGGTTGACACCGACGCGTCACCGTAATCGACGCTTCCTTGCTCTGGCTCGTTCAACTCCACGGTGACGATTTCATCTGCACCGAGGTCGGTGGTCGGGGTGAAACTGATCGTCTGATCTTCGTTGTTCGTCGTCTCAATATCGCTGACCGACACATCTTGAAGTTGTGCGTCGCCGCTACCACGTGCAACCTCAAACGGATCCGTGATCGAGTCACCGCTGTCGCTTCGGGTAAACTCGATGGAGTACGGACTATTCTGATCTGAGAGTGATCCGACTGGAAGACTGCCGACACGGATTTTCACCGTCGTCCCTGCTGTGTCCGAACCTCCTGCGGTGTAGGTCAGTGTGGCCGTGTCAGAGTTCGCGTTGATCGAGGCACTTCCGCTCCCGCTAATCACCTTGTTGACGCTGCCGTAATCGACCTGTATCGGTGACTCGCCTTGGGCCTCGTCGAGGGTCACAGTGACCGTCTCATCCGAGGGTAACTCTTCCTCTAAGGTAAACTCGACAATCTGCATTTGGCTCCCCGCAGCGGGAACCAGATCGGTAATACGAGCGTTACTCAGCCCGCCAGCCTGTGTTACGCCGAATTTCTCGACTGTCACGTCGATCACGTCACCGCTGCCACCACCCCACGTGTACACTTTTACCGTTCCGTTCGCTTGGGGCTCGAAGGTCGTCGTCGCTGTCCCATCTGGGTCTGTCTGGACGACGTTTGGGGAGACAACCCCGATGTTTCGATTTTCGACCCCGAACTCGGTCGAGACGCCGTCGGCCGTCGGCACCGTCTCCATATCGAGGTCGAGACTCTGTGCGACCGTGTAGTTGAGCGTACAACTGGTCTCGTCGCAGTTTTCGGTTCCCGGTTCGTCGGCCGGACTCAGCCAGCGGACCTCGTAGGCCTGCTGTCCACTGTCCGTGGTGGTCGTAAACACGTCGACAACCATCGTCAAGTTCGTTGGCGAACTGTCGTCATACCCGGCCTCGATCGGACCGTCGATACTGAAATCGATCTCGTTCGGCCCCGTTGGAACTGTCGAATCGGTCTCGTAAGTGAAGGTAACTTCGCCGTTGCTGTTCGTCGTTCCGCTAGTATCGATCGTCCCCTCGGCTGCGTCGGCGTATACCTCTTCCCCGCTTAGCGGCCGATTAAAATCGTCACGGACTTCGAGCGTCAGTTCCACAGAGTCGCCACGTTCGACCTCGGTCCCGTTTCCTGAAAGACCGCTGAGATACGCCGATCCGGGCACGGTTGTCCCAGTCCCGACACCGACCTTTGCAAGTTGCAACTGGTAGGTCTCCCGGCTCTCGTCCAGTTCGATCCGCAGTAGCGAACGCTCCGAATCGGGAAATGCTCCGTCGACAGTCGTGACAGTGTGCTGTGATGGAATCAGTTCCTGCCAGCGTGATTCGGCCATCCGCGTCGGAAACTCGATCGTGATCGGGGCCGATCCTGTCTGTTCGATTTCGACCTGGCTGGTTTGGGTACTCAATGGTTCGAGATCGACTGACGTACTGTCGACACGGGTTTCGCTCAGAGAGCCATTGAGTGCCACGAGCGACAACCGCCCGTCCTGCACGATGGTCTGGTCGGTGATCGGCAACTGCGTTCCCTCGCGCTCAAAACGGTTGTACAGAACGCTCTGCTCGTATATCGTCGTCGGGGCGTTGTCGTACTGGTTGTAGGAAGGCCGATACTGAATCGCTCCACTGGAATACGACCGCGTCGTCCCGTCCCAGAAATCACCAGTTCCCACTGCTTCCGTGTCTGCCGCCTGTGCATTCGCGATGGAGATGTTGACTCCCGGTTCTGTCGTTCCGCGGGTTTCGAGCGTCCCGCTCACTGGCGGCGGATTCCGGAATATCGTTCGCGAGGGATACCGAACACCCAGATCGACCGTCGCCGAGCGCGTCGTCGCCGAGTCCGGCATCGAGTTCACCGTCGTCCGCAGTTCCGTCATCTGCTGCTGGACATCCTCGTTGTGGTTGAACTCGATTCCCTCGTTCTGGTCGGGTATGACAAACGCCTGCCACGTCGAGAGGAGAATGATGAGAATCCCGAACAACAGGACAGCCCCAACCTGAATTGACTGCGCTCTGTTATCCGATAGAAACCGCATTACTCACCCCTTTCGTGCAAGCAGTTAAAAAGTTGTTTGCCCGTGGTTGCGCTATATTTTCTCGGTCAGGCGGAGCCAAAGATGGCCACCGCCGCCAATCATCACTCCAAGAATATACAGCGCAGTTAGCACAACGCCCAAGAGTGCGCTTTTCGTCTTCGAGTCGGTCTGTGCCTGTGCGTCAGAGAGCCGAGCACATCGGTTGACGAGCCATCTGACGACTCGTACCGTCCTGCTCTCTGAATGTCGGCTGAGTGTCTCTGCCACTGGTGGACTGATTCGATAATACAGCCCCGCCAGTCCGCGCCCGAGTGCGGTCGAGGCCATCGATTCGTCCCGGAACCGGCGCAGAGAGTCGAGCGTCTCGGGAGAATCTGCCGTCGCCGTCGTAATGAAACAAAAGATTGGTTCCTCTTCACCTGCTGTTGTGATAGCGACAGTGCCGTCGATATCACCGCCCCCGGGGTTGTTCAGGTAGTCGATTTCCAGCGTGAGCGTAGCTGTTTCTCCTCCGCCAAGCGTAATGCCGTTGACCGAAATGTCGTCCGGACTATCGACGACAGCGGATTCACCATTATATTTGAGATCCAGCACCTCGTTCGAGCCGACACCTGCTCCGTCGTCGACAATTCCGAACGTCACCCCGATTGCGGAGAACATATTCGAGACTTCGATCACGTCCTCGAAGACCGTCCGCCCTTCTGGATGCAGGCCGGTGCCGTTGGTTCCAATGTCGATCTGTACGCCGGCATCGATCCCGGACACGCCATCGAGACCAGGTGCGTTCGGGACGACACCGATGTCTCCTGGAGCATCGTTTTCGACCGTTACGGAGGCAGTCCGCTCCTCTGCACTTACAGACTGTGAGAGAAACCCGCCGCCGATCATCGTCGCACAGATCTTCGAGATGATTCCTCGACGGCTAACCATACGTGTTACCTCGACGGTTGTCCATTATATATGTTCTGCGGCCTTTCGACCGCCTCAGAGAGGTCAGCATTCACTGCTCTTCAATTTCGACGGTGACTTCTGGTTGTTCGCTCGGCTCTTCGTCCGCTGGGGGGTCGTCAGTGATGCTGACGATGGTTCCTTGCTCTGGGAAGCCGAGTTGGGTCGGGGTAGGGCTTTCGCCTGGTTCGATCTCGATTTCGGTCGAATCCGGCTCTGTCCCGCCACCGGTGGTCCGCAGCAGTATTGTCCAGTCCGCGTCCTCGGGATTCTCGTAGGTGAGATAGCTGTCGAACGAATCACCGCTTCCGACTGGCGTCTCGTTCTCCAGAATCCCGAGCCAGCCACTCCCGCCTGGCGTCCGGTCTTCGACAGTGGCTGTCGTTTGGCTCCCGACCGGATCGTCCGCTGTGGTGGCGTTGATCGTTAGTTCGGGCGCATCGCCGTCTTCGGTCTCGTAAGTGAAGCTATATTCCGCGGGTGGATCGTCAGGTGACAGTGTCACGTCTTCCGTGCGCGTCGCGACTTCGCTCCCGTCCTCTCTGCGGATCGAGACGGTGAGATCTTGCCCATCGGTCGCCACGTCGCCGACGTTTTCGACGGTTACGTTGATTGCCAGTGTCTCACGTTCGGTCACCGGATCGTTCAGTTCGATTGCACCCACCTGGAGATCCGTATCGACAGCGCTTACGTCGATACTATCGGTGTACGCCTCGGTTTCAGCCGTGAGTGTCCCTGCTCCAGCCTCTTCTGCTGTCACCGTCGTCGTCGACTCATCGACACTGATATTCCCGTCCGCTCGGACGGTTGCATTTTCAGTAATATCACGCGTCGTGCCGTCCTCAAACACCTGAAAGACAGTGTACTGTCTCTGTTCACCCGTACGCATCTCTACGTCGAATGTCTCGTCTTCGATCTCGATTCGGATCCCCGCTTCGGCGACAACGTACGTCGCCTCGTGAAGAATTTCGCCTTCGTTTTCGTCGACGACGAGCACCTGCAACTCTCCGTTCAACCCGTCGATAGTCTTCTCCCAGCGATCTCCTGACACGAACGTCTGCTCATCACCGCCGGTAGTGAGTGAAAACTCCCCAAGGGCGTACCCGCGGTCGTCGCTGTCCTGTTGCCGAACGAGAACTCGAACGTTGGCGCTATTGTAGCTGTCACCGCCACGATGTTCGATTACCACCGTCCTGCCCTCGACATCACTTGAAATAGCCACAGTCGGCTCCTGATCGCCACTCCCGTCGAAATTTCCGAGTAGAAAGACCCCAACTGTCACGGACGAGACAACGACTACCGCAGTGAGGAGAACGACCCCGACGGTATCTGACTGTCCGCGACTCACTGGCATACGGGCGTTGCTACAGGATTCTGCACCTGGGGAGAAATACGTTCCGTCACCCTCACGACGAGTAAGTCGACGCCTGAACAGGTAACACGGCCGGAGAAGACTTATTTACAGTGGCATGTAACCCCACAGCATGGGTCCGCAACCCGCCCCCCTCGAACGCGTCATCGAGCGCGGTGAACGCGAGGGCGGCAGCGTGGAATTCAAAGAACGGCTCACGAAGGATCTTCATCTCTCCGATGACCGGCTCGACAGTCTCGTCGCACAGTTACGACATCGGGTACTGTCCGGTGACGGGACGGCGACGTACGTCGTCGGCGTCAGCGATGACGGAACGATTTCGGGTATCGCCCAGGAGACCTTCTCCGAATCGATGGACGTGCTCTCTTTGCTCGCCGAGAAGGCCGATGCCCACATCGCCGATGTCGAGACGTGGGGGGTCGACTGGCGAGAAGGAGACAGTGAGGAGACGAGACTGGTCGGATTGGCGACGGTCGAAGAAGGGCCGGTGATGGAAGACGACGAACATATCGTCATCGGAACTGCAGGCCACGTCGATCACGGTAAATCGACACTCGTTGGATCACTCGTCACGGGCGAGGCTGACGACGGACAGGGCGGAACGCGGGGCTTTCTGGACGTTCGCCCCCACGAAATCGAACGCGGGCTCTCGGCGGATCTCTCCTACGGCGTCTACGGCTTCGACGACGAGGGGGCCGTTCGGATGGACAACCCCCATCGCAAGGGCGACCGGGCGCGGATCGTCGAAGAGGCTGACCGACTAGTCTCCTTCGTGGATACTGTCGGTCACGAGCCGTGGCTACGGACGACAATCCGGGGGCTCGTCGGTCAGAAACTCGACTATGGGCTGCTCACGGTGGCCGCTGACGACGGACCGACAAAGACGACACGGGAACATCTCGGAATCTTGCTCGCGACGGAGTTGCCGACGATGGTGGCAATCACGAAAGCTGACCTCGTGGACGACGACCGACTGGCCGAGGTCGAACGTGAAGTCGAACGACTCCTTCGGGATGCGGATCGGTCACCGCTGCGGGTCGAGCGACACGGCGTCGAAGCAGCGATAGAGGAGATCAGCGAGACAGTCGTCCCCATCGTGACGACCAGTGCCGTGACACAGGAGGGACTCGACGCGCTGGATACGCTGTTCGAGCAGTTGCCGAAAACGGGCCAGCCCACCGAATCGGAATCCTTCCAGATGTACATCGATCGAACCTACAACGTCACTGGCGTCGGTGCAGTCGCCTCCGGAACCATCAGATCCGGCACCGTCGAGGCAGGCGACGAACTGCTGCTCGGACCGATGCCCGACGGCACCTTCCGAGACGTGGAGGTCCGAAGCATCGAGATGCACTATCACCGCGTCGAGGAAGCAACCGCGGGTCGAATCGTCGGCATCGCACTCAAAGGCGTCGACGAAGAGGAGATCGACCGTGGGATGGCACTACTGCCTCGGGATTCGGATCCGGATCCAATCCGGGAGTTCGAGGCGGAAGTGATGGTGCTCAACCACCCGACCACGATCGGTGACGGCTACGAACCGGTGATCCACCTCGAAACGGTCAGCGAGGCGGCAGCGATCTACCCGGAAGATGGCCAACTGCTTCCCGGTGACAGCGGGACGGCGACGGTCCGGTTCAAATTTCGGCCGTATCTCGTCGAGGAAGGCCAGCGCTTTGTCTTCCGGGAAGGCCAGTCGAAGGGTGTCGGCACCGTCAGCGACCTCGATCCCTGATCGACAGTTCCCGACAAGCGCAACCCAAAGGGTTACTAACGCCTCCGCGGCAATATGCGTGCGAACAGATGTCGACAGACGACGGGACCCCCGAAGCCGGTGCTGAGAGGAGCAACTCTCGGCCGAATCCCGACCGACCGGCCGCACCTTCAGAAGGATCAGTCGTCCGTGATCGGTTCTCTTCGGACGAAATCTTCCAGCGAATCATCGCCGCGGCAGAAGAAGAAATCACTGAAGGTCGCCGTGAGTTGTTCTTCAGTGCCGTCGCTGGCGGATTCGCGATCACGATCACGCTACTGGTCTACGCATCGCTTTTGGCGAGGACTTCGCCCACAGGCGAGTTCGCCGATGCCGACCCGGTCCTCTCGGCGTTGCTCTATCCGATCGGCTTCATCTACATCATCATCGGCGGCTACCAGCTATACACCGAGAACACGCTGCCGCCGGTCGCGCTCACCCTCGAACGCCTCGCGTCGTTCCCCGCACTGTTCCGAAACTGGGGCATCGTCGCGCTGGGCAACTTTACTGGCGGTGCAATCGGGGCAATCGTACTCGCGCACACGGGCGTACTTTCTCCAGATGCGTTCCACATGGTCGAGTATCTCGGACAGAAAGGGATCGACGAAACAGCCTGGAACCTCTTTTTCAAAGGCGCAGTTGCCGGGCTGATCGTCGCCGGCGTCGTCTGGGTCGAATACGCCTCCCGTGATACGATCTCGCGGCTCGTGGTCGTCTATCTCGCCTTCCTCTGTATCCCGCTCGGGAACCTGTACCACGTCGTCGTCTCCTTTACCGAGATGGTCTTTTTGCTCTCGCTGGGTCAGGTCGGTGCTGCGGTCGGAATGGTAGAGTTCGTTATCCCCGTCTTCTTCGGTAATACCATCGGCGGCGTCGTGTTAGTGACGGTCGTCAACTACTACCAGACCAGCGAGGGTCGCCTCGGCGCGATGGACGACGGGCGGACGTTCAGTCGGCTGTCGATGCCTGAGTGGGCTTTCGGAAGCCTCGTCGGCCGACAGTACGTCCCGCTACTGGATACACACGGCGGAACTGACGTGCAACGAGGAGAAGGACGCCGAATTATGGTCCCCATCTCGAATCCACGGACAGAGTCTGCGCTGGTTGATTTCGCGTACACGCTGGCCAGTCAGGAAGAGGATGCCTCGGTCCATCTGGTGCATATCGTGCAAGTTCCCAACCGGATGACGATGCGGGCTGGATCCGGGCAACGCCAGCGGATCGTCACCGAGTCAGAGCGGAAACTACAGGACTTCTGTGGACGGGCAGCCGATTTCGATGTCCACGTCGAGAGTTCGACAGTGGTCTCATACAACGCCTTCCGGGAGATTTTCCATCAGGTGTCCGAAGATCAGCCGGATCAGGTCGTGATGGCCTGGGACGACAACAAACCGTGGGGGACGCTCAAGTCCGCCAGCAAAATCGACGAACTGATCGGGACGCTGCCCTGTGAGTTCCTGGTCCTGAAAGACCGTGGACTCGATCTCTCCAACGTGTTGCTCGCGACAGCAGGTGGGCCGGACTCCGATCTCAGCGCGGAGGTGGCCCGCGCCCTTCGGACAGAAGTCGGTGCGGAGCTTTCGCTACTGCACGTCGTCGACAGCGAAGCCGACCGCGAGGAAGGCGAACAGTTCCTTGAGGAGTGGGCCACCGACCGCGGGCTTGACGATGCGAATATAATCGTCGACGACTCCGGGAATGTCGAACAAGCCATCGCCCGCGAAGCCGAGCAGCACTCGCTCGTGTTGATGGGCGCGACTGAGAAGGGATTGCTCTCACGACTCGCGTCGAACTCCCTGCACATGGACGTGGTCAATCAGGTCGACTGCTCGGTGCTGCTCGCAGAAAAACCGTACCGCCGGTCGTTCCTCCAGCGACTGTTCGGCTGACTCAGGCTCGTTTCTGGATCTCTTCGCGCAACACGTCACTGACAACGTCGCCGTCTGCCTTGCCGCGAAGCGCACCCATACACTCGCCCATCAGCGCCGAGAACGCATCCATGCCTTCGGCGTCGATCTGATCGGTGTTCCGTTCGACGACTTCGACGACAGCCTCCCGAACCTCGTCTTTGCCGGCACTGCCGAGCCCCTCCTGTTCGGCGGCATCAGCGGCGGAGAGTTCTGGATTCTCTGCCAGCGCGGTCAGCAGTTCCGGAACTCCCTCTTTGGCCAGTTCGTCCGCGACCAGTAGTTCGAACAGTTCCTCGAAGTGGTCGTCAGTGATGTTCTCGACGGGGACGTCGTCACGACGCAGTTCCGTCATCGTCGACTCGACGGTCCCGGCCGCCAGCGTCGGATCGACGCCCATCTCGACTGCACGCTCGAACAGGGGCATCCGGCGGCCGTAGGCAACCTGCTCGGCCAGTCCCGGATCCAGGCCCAGTTCGTCCTCGTAGCGGCTGACTTTCTCGGTCAGCAGTTCCGGCTGGTCGACCTCGCTCGGGTCCAGATCGACCGGCGGCACGTCCGTCTCGGGGTACATCCGTGCTGCACCGGGGAGCGGACGGAGATACCGCGTCGTCCCCTCTTCCTCGGCATCACGCGTCTCCTCGGGCACACCGTCGAGTGCCTGTGCTGCTCGGTCTGCAACGGCTTCGATTGCCAGTTCGGCAGTTTCGGAGTCGTCCGCGACGAGAGCAACGGCGTCCTCGGGACCAGCGCCGACCGCCTCTCGAAGCGCCTCGACTTCCGCTTCGGTCACGCCGTAGGCAGGCAGTTCATCGGTGTGGAAGATACCACCTGCGCCGTGTCGTTTCGCGTGATCGGCGAACTCGGTTCCGAGGCGTCGGTCCGGCAGGATCTCTCGGCCGACCAATCCGTCGAACCCGTACAGCGGGACCGCCATCGCTTTCCCGCCGCCGGAGAGTGCGCCGCCGATGACGCCGCTGTCGGTGTCCTCGAACACCTCGGACACGTCCTGAATCTCGCCGACACCTCCCTCGTGGTCGGCGAGTTCGTCGGCGATAGCCAGCAGTTCGACCTGTCGGCCGACCTCGTTGCGAACGATATCGTCGATGTCGTCGAGACTCTGTACGCCTTTGATCTCGACACGTGCACCCTCCGCGATAGAGACGTTCACGTCCTGGCGGATCGTTCCCAGCCCGCGCTTGACTTTGCCCGTTGAGCGCAGCAACATTCCGATCTGTTCGGCGGCGTCGCGAGCCTGTTCCGGCGAGGAGATATCCGGGCGGGTTCCGATCTCCACGAGTGGAATGCCGAGGCGGTCGAGGCTGTAGCGGACGCCCGACTCCGTCTCCTCGACACGCTGGGCGCTCTCCTCTTCGAGCATGAGGTCCTCGATACCGACAGCGCCTTCCTCGGTCTCGATGACGCCGTCGGTCGCGGCGAGCATCGTTCGCTGGAAGCCGGTGGTATTCGAGCCGTCGACGACGATCTTTCGCATGACGTGAGCCTGATCGACCGGCTCCATCTCCATGAGTTGAGCGATTTCGAGCGTGGTTTCGGTCGCCTCCCGGTCGACCCGGCCCGGCGGTTCGTCGTCTTCCTCGACGAGACAGGTACTGTCGTAGGCGAGATACTCGAATTCGCGGTCGACGCGGCTCTCCTCGACGGCTGCCTGATCGAGTTCCCCGAGTTCGCTTTTGGTCGGGTGCAGATACCGCGTGAACGTCCGTCTCGCCTCCTCGGGTTCACGGAGTCGAGTCGGACAGTTACAGAACAGCTTCGTCTCGGTATCGAGTTGCTGGTGAATCTCCAGGCCCGCAACCAACCCGAGATCGTCGTAGTCGTATTCGCTCATTGGTTCTCGGTGGGTCACCCAGCGTCAAAAAACGTACTATGCGTTGTTGCCGGTCATTCACGTTTCCTCATTTATAAGAGGTGTTTTACTGAGTGATAACGTCCGGCTGGGTTTAGGTGCGTGCAGTGCAAGACCGGAGTCATGGGAGTGGTGGAGCAGACAAGCGGTGCCGTGGAGTCACAGCTAACGGCGCTGGAAGAGTCGTACGGCTCGTTTTCGGTCAACCAGCGTACAGTAACCGTCCCGACAGTGGAGTACGAACAACAACGCGATAGATCCGACTGCGAGGAAGTCGACATCTACGCGAAGGTCCGAAACGACGACGCAGAGGTCCTGTATGTCGATGCAGATGGCAAGCAGGTGCTCCCGTCGACGAGAGCGAGCATCGACGACGAACTGGAGCGCGCGGCGCGAACGACAGTGACAGAAATGGCAGACATCTCCTGTGAAATTCGGGGCATCGAGGCCGTAACGATCCTCGGTCTGCACGATGGGAACGACGGAGAGCGGGAGACGGTGTACACGCTCGCGGTGCTGTTCGAGGGGCAGTACACCGATGGATCCCTTTCGTCGGAGGCAGTCTGGCGGGAGTTCGACGCCGACGACCATCCGGTCTACGCGTAGTTAGATAACGCCGGTCACGCTCGCGGCTTCCCGGGCGGCCTCTTCGCTGATTCCGTCGCCCAGAATCGTATAGCGGTCACGAATCTGGTGTGCGGTGGTCAGCGCCTCGATGATCGTCTTGTCGTCGATACCGATTTCTGCAGCGGTCGTCGGCGCGCCGATGCTCTCTAAGGCGTCCCGTACGTCCTGCCACTCTTCGCGGTCGCCGGCCTGCAGGTAGGCGGTGATGATCGAACCGATACCGACCTGATGGCCGTGCAGGGCCGTTCCGGGCGCGAGGCGGTCGAGTTGGTGACTGAACAGATGCTCCGCACCGCTGGCCGGCCGCGACGAACCGGCGATACTCATCGCGACGCCGGAGGAGACCAGCGCCTTGACAACGATCCACGCAGATTCTTCGAGCCCCTGCCTGATCGAATCGGAGTTCTCGACGAGGATTTCGGCGGTCATCTGCGACAGCGCTCCCGAATACTCGGAGTACTCCACGTTTTTCAGTCGGTGTGCGAGTTGCCAGTCCCGGACTGCGGTGTAATTCGAGATGATATCGGCACAGCCGGCGGTCGTCAGCCGCCAGGGAGCCTGTGCGATAATCTCCGTGTCGGCGATGACAGCGATTGGCGGTTCGGCGGCGACGCTGTGGCGGGTGTCGCCGTCGGGCACCGACCCGCGACCGGAGACGATACCGTCGTGACTCGCCGCCGTCGGAATCGAGACGAAACCGAGATCCCGGTCGGCGGCAGCCATCTTGGCGATATCGATGGCTTTCCCGCCGCCGAGACCGACCAGATAGCCGGGGTCGACCGTCTCGGCGCGAGCGAGTACCTCCTCGATGGCGTCAAAACTCGCCTCTTCGACGACGATGACTTCGGGTTCGGGACCAACGCTCGACAGCGCGTCGATGACCTGATCGCCCGCGACTTCCCGGGGCGTGGGACTGGTGACAATCAGCGGCTGGCCGGGCAGATGACTGTCCGCGACCACATCCGCAGTCTGGCCGAGGACGCCGTGGCCAACCACCACGCTCCGCGGGAGTCGAATCCAGGTCGTCTTCTCGAACATACCCCTCCCTATTCCGCCCGACAGTAAGAAGATAGGGATCTATTCGTTGTCTCAGCTGGACTACTCCCGCATCACGCTGCCGCCCGGCGGCAAGAACTCCTGAATGAGGTCGGGGCTGGCGACTTTCCGCACGAACGAATCGTCTGCGAAGCGCTCGCGAAACTCTCGGTAGAGCCGTTTGGCGATGTCGTTCTGGGCGTACTTGCCGGGTTCGACCTCGATGACAGTCTCGGCCCGCTCGCGAATCGGTTCGGGCGGCCCGCCGATGACTCGCGTCTCCGGTTCGCAGGTGATCCCGACGGCGACGCCGACGGGTGTGTCCTCGAAGTAGGTCCGGTCTCCGCGGATCGCGAAGCCACCTTTCTCCAGAAACTCTCCGCTCTCTGGCGTTTTCGAGACTTGATCGTGATCGACCATGTAGGCGTCGGCCGAGAATCGGCTGTCTTTCCAGATCGAAGAGTAGGAGACGGCGAATTGGGCGGCCTGCTCCTTCGAGCGGTCGGGAATCTCGATCGAGTCGTCGTAGGCCTCGCTCGGCCCGGTCGCTTTCAGCACCGTCGCGGGGCCACCGTGGGCCTGTGTGTGGAAGAACAGATCGCCGCGAGAGAGGTACTTTTTGACGATTTCCTCGTTTTCGTCCGCGTTTCGGCCGCCGATGACCAGGAAGTCGTCGCTGGTGTGGAACCACCGGAAGTCCTCGTACCAGTTTTCGGACTTGCGGACGGGGACCGACGAGCGATTCAGCCAGTCGACGTCCTCCTCTTCGTCGTCTTCCTCGTCCTCGTCGTCCGTCTCGTGATCCTCGGCTTCCCACTGTTCGCGCCGTTGCTCGATCGCTTCGAGTTCTTCGCGTGTGTTCTCGATGGCCTCCTGTGCGCCCTGTTTTTTCTCCTCGATGCGCTTGGCTTCGGTGTACAGGCGGTCGGCGTTCTTTTCGACGCCATCGCTGACCCGGAGGGTCACGTCGTGGTCGTCGATGCTGACCGTTACCGTTCCCTCGCTGCCGTCGACGGATCTGACCGCCTCTGCCGCCTCGATTCCTTGCTCTTTGCCCTGCTCGAAGCGGGCCTCGATTTCGTCCCACGGGGTGCCCTCGTCGCGGGCGTTCCGAACGGTCGTCAGAATCTGGTCGGCTAAGTCGTAGTTCGCGTAGAGCAGTTCAGCCTTCTCTCGTTCGGTGTCGGCCTGCCGCTCGAAGTTCTCGATTGCGCCCTGCTGCTGTTCGATGATGCGCTGTTGTTTCTCGATTTCGGCCTCGAAATCGGGACGGTTTCGGTCCTGCGTCGCCGCCGCCTCTTCGTCGTCTTCCTCGTCGAAGTGCGTGAAATAATCGTCTAGGGCGTCGGTGAACTGCTCGAAAATTTCGGGTTCGAGGTCGGCGTACTCCTCCATCGGCACCGCCGTCACGTCCATCCGCCGGCCCTTCGTGTCCTCCTCGTCGGTCCGCTCGCGGTAGACGCGTGGGTCGAAATCGCTGCTGTCGATGCGCTCACGAAGTTGGTTGATTTCCTCGTAGATAGCCTCGTAGTGACGAGTCTCGGCGTCGTCGATGTCCAGTGTCTTCTCGACGCCAGCGCGGGTACAGAGTTCCTCGCCCCAGATGCCGCCGAGATTCAGTTGGGTGGCGAGCGTCCGCACGATGTCGGTATCGGATTGGGTGAGTCGAGCCTCGAAGGTGTCGTAATCCACGCGAAGCGGGTTGAAGCGGGCGTCGGGGAACTCGTATTTTGCGCCGGGGACGACCGTCCGGGATTTGAGCCGAACGGTGTTCAGACAGTCGACAACTTCGCCGTTCTCGTCGAGGACGGCGAGGTTACCGTCGCCGAACAACTCGGCGACGAGCGTCGTTGAGCCATCGGGCCGGTCGAAGGTGATCGAGACGATGCGGTCGAACTCGAACTGTTCAACGCTGGCGAGTTCCGCTCCTTCGATGCGGTTGCGGAGCATCATCGCGAAGTTGGGCGGTCGCTCCGGGGCCGGCGGAACGTGTTCTGGCGGAGCCACCCGGAGATGTTTCGTCTCGCCGGTATCGATCAACAGTTCCGTGCGCCCGAGGTCGAAATGTCGCATCTTGAGCCTGATCAGCCCGTTCTCGTAGAGATAGGCCTTGTCGAGTTTGGCCCCCTCGTAGGCCGATAGTTCCCCGGTCAGGGCGGCCAAATCGACGCTGGTGAGCTCCCGCTTTTGTTCCATACCACCGGTTTGGACCATGGCGGGCAAAGGAGTGTCGTTGGGAGATGCTCGTCCGCACAGTCGCACAACCGCGCTCACCCGAAAGTGTAACTTCTCCGTTACGATGGGCGACCGACTCCACCCTATCCTGTAGCCGTCCTGCGAAGATCCCTCCACTCGTGCTTTACATATATTGACACAGGTTATCATTGTTAACCTCGGCTTAGTTATACAACTAGTCCGTAATTGATTGCGTGTACAATTCGGATCGATACGGCACACTTCAAGGATGGGTGCCAACGGCCACAGGGGGGTGTCGATGATGGGGGCGCTGAATCGACTGCTCGATGGGCGAGCGAACAGCGGTGAGACAAACTCACGCGGGCGGACCGACGGGGGACAACGGTTGGAGGAACCGCCCTCTCTCCTCGAAACAGCGGTCGAAGAAATCGATGCACAACGGGTGAGAGAACGGTATGGCACAGACGTACCAGAGGCTGCCGTCGAGAGGCAGGTGGAACTTCTCTCGACGGTCGGTTCCGGCGAGGGTGACCGCAACGATCGGATTGCCACGGCTGCCAGCGAACAGCGAGACAGCTGCGTTTCCGTGTCGGCGTTTCTAGGGAGTTACGAGCAAACGATGGATGCGCTCGTCGATGCCGCCTTCGAGGGACTATCCGGGCCAGATGCCAAGCAAGCCGAACAGCAGTTGCGTGCAGGTCTCAACGACGTGCTGACCGACATGCAAACCGGGGCTACGGAGTTCACCGACGCGCCCGCATCGGGCGGGGTCGTATCCGACAAGTTACTCGAAGCGTTGCCGTTTCCTGCCTTTCTCGTCGATTCAGACGACGTAATTCTGGCGTACAACGACGGGCTTCGGAGCCTGTTGAACCTCGATGCCGGACATCGGGAGTTCATCGGCAAAGATAACCGCGAGACGATCGCCGCGGCGACGTACACAGACGACAGACGACACTACAGCCTGGCGGACAAGGTTGTCGAAAATCCACGCGATGGGGACGAACACTGGGACATCGAACGCGCAGACAGGGAGTACGAACACACCGACCGGATCGTCTACCGGGATCGGAGCGTGACGAAAGACACCAGCGGCGAGGAGACCCACATCGAGTTTCTGGCGATACCGCTGTTCGGCGAAGGCGGGAAATTGGACGCCGTTCTCGAACTGGTCTGGGATCGCAGCGAGGAGGTACTCCGCGAACAGTCGATGACGAACCTGATCACCGAGGTCACAGATACGCTGGATCGGATCGGCCGGGGCGACCTCTCCGCGCGGGCGGAGTTCCAGGACGAACACGACGCCGTCGAGCAGGATCTGCTGGCGCTGACCGCAGAAATCAACGAGATGGCCGCGAACTTCGAGACGATCACCAGACAGGTCGACGAGACAGCCACCCAGTTGGCCGACTCCATCGAGACGACCGCAGAGTTGGCCGACACCATCGACGAACGGGCACAGCAACAGGCTGCATCGCTGGACACCGCCGCCGAGGAGATGAACGACGTGTCGGCGGCAGTCGACGATGTCGCGGATACCTCCGCCCAAGTTGCGGACGCGGCCAAAACCGCACTGGAGGCCGTCGAGAGTGGACAGGCCGCCGGCGAAGACGCGCGTGTCGTCGCCAGTGACGTACAGGAGACCAGCGAGGCCCTCGTCGAGACAGTCGAAGAACTGGAAACCTACGCCGGTGACATCGAGACAGTCGTCGAGGTCATCGACGAGGTGGCAGATCAGACGGGGATGCTCGCGCTCAACGCGAACATCGAAGCAGCACGGGCCGACGAGGCCGGCGACGGGTTTGCCGTCGTCGCCGAAGAGGTGAAAACGCTCGCACAAGAGACCCAGGAGCACACCGACGAAATCGCGGGACACGTCGAGGATATTCAGTCACAGACCAGAGAGACGGCTACCGCGGCGGAGTCGACCAACGACCAGATGGAGACCGTCGGCGACAGCATCGAACAGATCATCGACGCGCTCGAAGAGCTATCGACGCAGGTCGAAACGGTCGCGACCGGGATCAATCAGGTCTCGGCGGCCAACGACGAGCAGACCGAGACGATGAACCAGGTGGCCAGCGAGATAGACGGGATCCGCGACCGGGCCGTCGACGTTGCCGGTGCGGTCGAGGACATTGCCAGCGAGACAGAGACCCAACAGCAGGTCGTCAGCAAGCTATCGTCTCGTGTCGACACACTGTCGGGCGACGAAGAGTAGCAGACGGTCGCAGGCGATCAACCGTCTTCGGCCGGATCGAACAGTCCGACGACATCGTCGGCTTTGGCCTGTCTGCGGTCGCAGTGCTGTTGCAGTCGCTGGGCGATGATCCCGCGGTGGTCGGGGTCGCGCACGTAATCGAACACCAGCGGGAGGATCCTGCTGTCTGTCTCGCCGCGCAGCGGTTCGGCCGTCCCGTCGATATCCTCGCGGGCGTACTCGACTGCTCTGGCGAGCAGGTCTTCCTCACCGCGGTCTTCCGCAATCGCCGTCGCCGCCACGGCTGTCGCCTCGAAATCCAGATCTGCTGGGTCGATTCCGTCGCCACGGTGAGTGAGCACCAGCGGCGGCCGCCGTTCGATCAGTTCCGGATCCTCGGCGATCCGGGCCAGATACCGCCGGATCGACTCGACATCGACGCCGCGATACGTGTCGGAGAGGTCGGCGAGATACTCCCCGGCACTCTCAGCGAGGCCGATCGCACCGCCCCAGTTGCCGTTTCGGGCGTGGTAGACTGCGGCGGTGTACTGGATCAGGCCGTGGAGAAATCGCTCGTCGTCGCTGTCGGCATCGAGATCGAGCCAGTACTCCTCCCAGGCGTCGTGGGCCGTATGATATGCCCCTGCGTTGAAAATGGCAATCCCGGCCCGCAGGTGTGTCTCCATACTTCTGTTCTGACATCGAGACTCAAAAGGTCACTGTACCGAACGATACATCTAACTTCCTCGGCACCGAATCCAGGGCTAACTTGCCGCCATATGGATGGAGATTCAGCTGATCCCTCCGGACGCGACTGGACTCGTGTTGGACTGGTTGCCGGCTGTCTGCTCGCAACGATAGTGGTCACGTTGTTGATGCCCGCCTTCGCGGTTGACGGCCTTGCAGGCAGTCCGCTCGAACGAGTGTTGCCGGGCGAGAGCGCGGACCCGAATCCGGGGGCTGGTTCCGGCGCTGGAGGGAGCCTCGGGGCGCTCAATCCCGGCGCAGGAACGGGTGTCGGCGGCGACATCGGGCTCAACAGCGAAACGTTCGGCTCGACGAGCACGGAGGTCCACTTTACCGTCGAGAGTTCCCAGCGGACCTACTGGCGGACGGCCGCCTACGGCACCTACACCGGGTCGGGATGGGAACGCTCGACCGACACCGACCCTGTCGAGGGATCGATCGATCACCCCGGACCCGATGGAGAACGAATCGATTACGAGGTGACGCTGAAGCAGCGCGCCTCGGCAGTCCCGACGGCTTACCGACCGGCACTGATCGACGGGATCGACGACCCGCAGGTGACCGATAACGGGGCGATCCAGCCCGGATCGACACTCGACGCCGGAACGACCATCGAGGGCGTGAGTTTCGCCCCACAGGCCGATGTCGACCGGCTACGGTCGACCGACGAATCCTACCCCTCTGAGATCGAACAGCGGTACACTCAGTTACCGGACGGGACCCCCGACCGGATCGAGTCAAAGACCGCGGCGGTCTTCGATGACGCCAACGCCGACGATCCTTACGAGAAGGCGGCCGCAGTTCAGGAGTATCTGCGCTCGTCGAAGGAGTACAGTCTCGATGTCGGCGAACGGGACAACTCGATTGCCGATACGTTCATCTTCGAGATGGATGCCGGCTACTGTGAGTACTTCGCCACCTCGATGGCGGTCATGTTGCGCTCACAGGACATTCCGACGCGGTACGTCGTCGGCTATTCTTCGGGTCAGCGTGTCGGACCGGATACCTACGAAGTGCGCGGGATGAACGCCCACGCGTGGGTCGAGGTCTACTTCGAGGGGGTCGGCTGGGTTCGGTTCGATCCGACACCCGGTAACGAACGACTCGAAACTCAGCAGGAGGCACTCGACGATCTCGAAGGAGACTTCGATATCGGAGAGGCCGGCAGTCCCGGCGAACAGTTCACGCCAGGCGAAGGGGGCGGTAACTCTGGTGAGCAACTGCAGCAAGGCCTCCAGACCTCGCTCAACCGAACAGCAGTCCCTGGAACGGCAGTCGAACTGACTGTCACGTACGACGACACCCCAGTCCGTGGCGTCGAGGTGTTATTCAACGGTGAGTCGGTTGGAATCACCGACCCGCTCGGCCGCGTCGTCGGAGAGGTTCCCGATGCCGAGGAGCTCACCGTCGAGATCAGAAAAGGCGACGGGACCACACCCGATCCGCTGGCAGACGTACTGTTCGGCTCCGAGGAGGGGGAATTCGACGACGGCAATTTGACGACCGAATCAGCGAGCACGCAGAGCATCCGGGTTCCCGGAGGAGCCGCCCCGTCTGCCGCGACATTCGCGGCTGGTCAGCAGACGAAACTCAGTGCATCGCCAACACCGGCACAGATTGGGACTGACCAGCCACAGGATACCCATCCGATCGATCGGACCGCCTCGGTTGTCATCGACGGAGAGCCTGTCCCCGGCGGCGAGGTACTTCTCACGGCGCGAATCGACGATGTCGTGATCGACGATGCAGTGGTTACCGTCGACGGCGAGACGGTCGGACGGACCAACGAGAGCGGACAACTCGTGATCGAACTCCCGGACAGGTCGGGAGACGTCAGTGTCGAAGTAGAGCGCGAACTGGTCTCGGGCCAGCGGACGATCACCGTACCGGAGTTGACAATGTCAGTCGAAACTGGGGTCTTGGGCCCGAATTCGTTCGGTTCCGCGACGATCACTGCGAAATTGGACGGAGTTCCCGCCGCCGGGGTGCCCGTGTTGGTCGGCGGCGAGGAAGTCGCCGTAACCGGGCCGAACGGGACGGCGCAGGTTTCGCTGCCGTTCACTCACGCAACGACAATCGCCATCGAGGCAAGCGGGCAGACGGAGACGACAAACCTCACCGGACTGCTGTATCTTCCCCTCGGCGTCGGTGTCGGGCTGGTTACCGTCGTCAGCGTGGTCGGATACGCACTACGGCGTCGCGGAATCGACTGGCTGGCGGTCGGTACACAGTTACGAGGCGGTGTGACGGCGATAGTCACAGGCCTCCGTCGGGGATTCGTCGCGCTCGTTACCGATGGCAACCGCTACGTCGCGGGTGCGCTCAGGCGGATCTGGACCGCACTGGTAATGGTCGCCGGCGTCTTCACCGGTTCGACGAGCGTCAGTGAACTCTGGCGTCGCACGAGCGGGCGGATTGCTGCGACAACCGGAGCAATTGCCGCTGTCGTTCGGTCACGGGGCTCTGCCGAGCACTCCCGGTCGGGCGCAGAACTGACAGTTCGGGAGGCCTGGAATCGGTTTCTCGATTCGATCAGTGCGAACTCGGCGACGACCCAGACGCCGGGTGAGCTAGCGAGACACGCAATCGAGGAGGACGGACTCCCGGAACAGCCAGTCGTGGAGTTGCGGGATACGTTCAGGGAAGTCGAATACGGGTCGCGAAACGCGTCAGACCGACTCGAACGGGTTCAGCGGGCCATCGAACAGATCGAGCAGGAGGGCGAGCGATGAACTGGCACCGACCGGTGTTCGGCGGCGTCGGCATCGCTGCGATCCTGTTCGGAATCGGGTTGCTCCTCGCGCCGGGGATCGGCACGGTGGGCCCGGTGACACAGACACTCCAGTTCGTCGAGGCGGCCGGAACGACGCAGGTGTTGCTCGTGACCGGCGGCGGGTTGATCGCGTATCTCCTCGTCGGATTGCGGTCACCCGACGCGAGCGAGTCTGAACTGGGAGCAGACAGGTTCGCTCCGGAGCCAGAACCCGAGCAGTTGGGTCTCGCCGGGGATCAACTGGATCGACAGATCCAGACCGCAATCGACGACGGCGGTGAGTCGTTCGCGACCGTTCGCGAGTCCCTCCGACAAACGGCCGTGTCAGTCTACGCAGATGCGGTCGGCTGTGCAGAACGGCAGGCGTGGCCGGCAATCGAGAAGGGAGACTGGTGTTCGGACAGCCTCGTGGCGGCGTTTCTGGCCGGGACAGACGGCCCTTCACCCCCCTTCGCGGCACAGGTGCGGCTGTTCGTGTTTCCCCGCCGCGAGCGCCGCCGCCGGATCGAACGAACCGTCGCCGTGATCGAGCGGGTGCAGGGTCAATGAGCGGGACGGATCGCTGGGATGTCGGGCTGGCGGCCGCTCTCGTCGGCCTCGGTTTCGGCGTCCTGCTCGCGAATCTGGTGCTCGTCGCCGGCGCAGTCGTCGGTCTCGTCTTTGTGCTGTACGGCTCCGTGTCTTCGGTCCCAGAGGAGTTCGAACTCTCGGCAAGCCGGCAGTTCGCGGTGAGCGGTGCCGGACCCGGATCGGAGGTACAGGTCGTCCTCGAGGTCGAAAATACGGGTGAACAGGTGCTGCCGGATCTCCGGATCGCCGACGGTGTTCCGGACGCCTGTCCAGTCGTCGACGGATCCGCACGGGCGAGCAGGCCGCTCGGGCCGGGTGAGCGGATGCAGGTCGAGTATACCGTCGTTCTGGAACGCGGCCGATTCGAGTTCGACGATCCGGTCTGTCGACTCCGCTCGATTGCCGGGACGGACGTACAGGAGCGTGCGCTTGCGGTCGACGGCGACCGGACCCTGCGGTGTGGGGCTCCGGTCGAGAAGTCCCCGCTGCCGGACGCGACGCTGCAACACGCCGGCAGTGTGGCGACCGATACCGGTGGCAGTGGTCTCGAATTTTACTCGACGCGACAGTACCACCACGGCGATCCGATGAGCCGGATCAACTGGCATCAGGTCGCCAAAACCGGCGAGTTCGTCACCATCCAGTACCGCCGTGAACGGGCGGCGCGGACGGTGATCGTCATGGACTGTCGCCCCTCGGCTCGCGTCAAACACAGCCAGGGCGAGCCGACGGGTGGTGCACTGGCTGTCTACGCTGCGGAGCGGATCTACGAAGCTCTCGACAGTGCTGGTGTCGTCACGACACTGACCGCCGTCGGACTCGACGGGGAATCCGGGCCACTTGGGGACTCGGGCCTGCCGTGGATCGGGTCAGATGCTCCAGACGGCGCGGCAACAGCCCTCTTTCGAACTGCGACACGGACTGCAGCCGAGACAGTCGACTCGGGATCGGTCGAACTCGATTCAGATCCCGGCGCACCCGATCCGGAACCGCCACAAATACCGAGTGCACGGGCCGACGGCGGGCCCGCTTCGGGGGTCAGCCGTTCAGACACTGCGGTGATCGAACAGATTAGCGCGCGAGTCCCCAGCGAAGCACAGATCGTCATCTGCTCTCCTCTCATGGACGAGTGGGCCCACGACTGTGCTTCGGCGCTGTCCGCCCACGGGAACCCGTGTCACGTCCTCAGCCCGGACGTGACGGGGACAGCAACGACAGGGCACCGGATCAGCAACATCCACCGCCGACGCAGGATCCAGGCCCTCGAACGAACCGAGACCACCGTGACTGACTGGCCAGCCACCTACCCTGTCGAGTACGCGCTCAGAGAGACATTATCCCAGCTATGACAGCAACAACGGCACCACCTCGAACGAGTTCGTTCATCGCCACTGCGGTCGGAATCGTCACGGCCGCGCTTCTCTTTTGGGAGGTAACCCAGCTATACGTCCCGGTTGCGATGGGAGTCGTCGGGATTCTCTGTCTGGCCGCCTGTTTCGAGTTCACCATCGACGGCGGGACCAGTCCCGGCCGTGGCTTCGTCCTCGGTCTGCTGACGATACCAGTGGGAATCGGCTTCATCGGCGGGATTTTCGGAACGGTGCTCATCCTCGTTGCAGCACAGTTCCCGGTTCCGCGGTCGCCGCTGATATCGGTCGCTATCCTCCGGATTCTCGGCGGGCTCAGTATCGTCATCGGGTGTACCATCACCCTGTTCGGATTCGTGCTCGGGCGGCGGAACGTATTCGAGGAGTCCTCGCTTCGGGCGTACACGAAAATCGCCTTTACGACGGCGAGCGCGCCTATCGTCGTCGGATTATTCCTGTTCGTCCGTGTCGCACTCAGTGGTCGGCCCGGTGCTTCGGAGAGTCTGTTCGGGCAGGTGCTCACCCAATCGATTCAGGTCATTTTCTCGCCGGCACCGACACAACTGCACCTCGGCTCGTTTCTGTTCGTCCTCACGGTTGCTGGCGTATCGGTGCTGCTTTTCGTCCGGCAGGTCCCCGTTGCCGATCTGCTGGTCAGTGACGGGAATCGATCCGGTTATCGGACGGTCGAACGCCTCAACAGGGCGCTGCAGATTGGCGTGAGTGCAACGGGACTGGGGATGGTTCCGGCGCTCGTCCTCGAGTTTACCCTGCCCGCAGGACAGATCGAATCAGCCCTCGGAGCCGGGCTCTACGGGGCAATCCAATCGATTACGACCGCCGGAGCGATCAGACTCCTGTTGATTCTCGTCGTCGTCGTCACACTGGGATGGATCACGCTCGATTCACTCCTCCGGCAGTGGTCGGAGTGGTCCGAACCGGGAGCCAGTCAGTGGCTCGGGCCCCTCGTCGCTGGCAGTCTACTGACGGTGATCGCGGCCGTGGTAGCCGATCAGGTGTTCGATCGGATGCTCACCGAGACGACGAGTCGACTGCCGTCCTCGCTGGCACTCGAAGTGCAGAACCGGGTGCTACCGATCGTCACTGTCTACGGCGAGATGGCCGTCGTCGTGTTACTCGCGGGTGTGCTGGTCGCACTGGCGGGCTGGATCGGACTGAGTTCGTGGCTCGCGGTCTATTTCGGCTATCTCACCGACGAAGGAGCCGGCTTTTCGATCGCCAGCGGCGGGCTCTTTCTCGCCGCCGTCGGTGCCGTCGTGCAGGGTGCCCCAGCGTGGGTCGTCCTTGGCGCAATCGTCGCCAGTCTGGTGGTCTGGGACATCGGAACCTTCGGTACGGAACTCGGTCGCGAAATCGGCAACGGAGGGACTCGAAGTGTCGAAATAGTGCATGCAAGTGCAACGCTCGTCGTCGGTGCGTGTGCCGGTCTCGTCGCGTTTGGCCTGCTGTCGGTGACTCCGGAATCTGTCGATACCTCACCGACCGCGACGCTCGCGCTGGTCTGTCTCGGCGGCGGCATCGTCGCCCTCTCACTCGCACTGCGTGACTCCGTGCTCGGGTGAGCTAGCTCGGCAGCACACTTCGTCTCGGTCGATGTCTTCAAATATTACTCCTCACCTGAGTCGCCGTCGTGCTCCGCTGATCCACCCTCGACCTCTATCACATCGTCGATCCCGCCGGATTCGACTGTCGTCTCCGTCACTCGGACGCCCTTCTCGGCGAGATGGCGCATGCGGCGGCGGGCAAACTCCTCCTCGCGGGTGCCCTGTGTCGCGAGGACGTACATCTGCGCGCGGCCGGTCGGGCGCATCGTCCGGCCGGCGCGCTGGGTCCCCTGTCGGCGCGACCCGCCGAGTCCGGAGGCGACGATTGCGAGGGCAGCGCTCGGGAGATCGATCCCTTCGTCGCCGACGCGGGAGACGATCAGCGTCGACAGCGTCCCGTTGCGGAACTGCTCGAAGAACTGTTCACGGCGGGCGTGGGGCATCTCGCCGCTGATGAAGGGGGCATCGAGTGCGTCCGAATAGGCCTGACCCTGATCGAGATACTCGACGAACACCAGCGCCTGCTCGTCGGGGTGGGTCTGCAGCAGCGCCTCGATTTCGGTCAGTTTCGCGGGATTGGTCGCAGCGAGTTGGCGGCGTTCGTGGCCCTCAGAACTGACGTACTGATTTCTGTGATCGCGCTCGCCCCACGGAACGAACCTGATTTCGACCTCCGGTTCGGCGACGTAGCCGGCCTCGAACAGGCCGTCCCAGTCAGTTCCAATCGGCGGGCCGATCAGGGTGAAGATATCGCTCTCGTTGTCGTCCTCACGGACTGGACTCGACGACAGCCCGAGTCTGTGGCGAGTCTGCAGGTCGGCACTGCGGCGATAGACGGGTGCGGAGATGTGATGAACCTCATCGTAGATGATCAACCCCCACTCGCGGCTGTCGAACAGTTGGCGGTGTCGGTCCATGCCCGCCGTTCGATAGGTGGCGATGGTGACCGGTCGAATTTTTTTCTGTCCGCCGTGATACTCTCCGACCTGCTCGGGATCAAGGGTCGTTCGTGCGAGAATCTCGTCGCGCCACTGGCTGGCCAGTTCCCGGCCCGGCACGAGAATCAGCGTCTCACCCTCGATTTCGCTTAGAATACCCAGCGCGGCGACGGTCTTGCCGCTGCCCGGTGGGCCGACGAGCACACCCGACGCTGTTTCGAGGAAGTTCGAGACCCACTGCTGCTGGTAGGAACGCAGTTCGAGATTCAACTCGACAGGGAGCCGTTCGCCGCTGTCCAGATCACGCTCGTCACGGACGGGATAGCCCGCCTCGTAGAGGATTCGCTTGACCTCGGCGATAGACTCCTCGGCGACCCAGCTCTCGGTATCGGAGATGGGTGCGCGAAGTTGTTCGTCGTCGAGTTTCTGTCGGGCGACGTTGCCCATCAAATCCGCCGATTCCGCTTCCAAGACGGTGTACCCGTCCTCGTGGGTCCGCAGGAGGAATTTGTTTGCGCGTTCGTACTGTGAGCGAATCCACGATTCGAGCGCGTCGGATCGCTCGGGCAGAACCGACCGAACCGTGCCGAGCAGGTCCTCCAGCGTCTCGTAGGGGGCCTGCCAGATGTCCTCCTGTCTGATTTCGTACTTGTAGGCTCCGGAGCCGGTGGTATCGACGAGATGCGCGAACTGCGAGAGCTGTGCGCGGGTGAACTGCTCGGGCTGGTCGACCACGATCTCGCGGCGGTCCGGAAACAGGATCACTCGCTCGCGGTCGGTCATCCGCGTCCAATCGACAGGATACCAGACCACGGGATCGCTGGCCACGTCGAGACGCTCGGTCGTTCCAGCATCAACAAGGTCGTCCAGTTCCTCGATTGCCTCGTCCTGTGTACACTCCCTGAGTTGTGCATACCGGGTGGCAGTGAGCACCGGCCGACCGACCGCTTCCAGCGCGTCGTAGAACAGATCTGCATCCGTACTGTCGGCGGTGTTCTGTTCGTCAGGCCCGACCTGCCCGCTGTCAGACCCCGCGGGGTCCGATTCCGGGAGGTCGCCGTCCGAACTGTCTGTATCGGGTTCGTCTGTCACTGCCCGGGACTAACGCCCCAGCAAACAAACGGCTTGCGTCATCGGGTCTGGCGCACCTACGCACAGAAGTTCTGCGTGACGAGGACCTCGCCGTCGTCAGCCACCGCGACACCGACGCCAGTCCGGTCCCAGCGCGGGTCGAGCATGTTCTCGCGGTGACTTTGGGAATTGAGCCACTGCTCGGCGAGGCCGTCGGCCAGTTCCTCGACAGTCGTGTGGCGATTGCGCTCACCGTCGGTCGTCTCGAACGGTTCGTACCACCACGTCGCGGCAATGTTCTCACCGACGGTCCCGCAGGAGGCCGGCCCCTCCTCGATTCGCTCGAAGGCCGTCTCGCCCTCGGGTGATTCGTGGGCGTAGTACCCCCGCTCGATCATATCTCGGCTGTGGTTGCGGGCGACGACGGCGATAGCATCCTCGTGTTCGACTGGTTCGATACCGCGGGCCGTCCGCTCGTCGTTGATCGCCTCGGTGATCTGCTGCTCTGCGAGGGTCGTATTCAGTTCCGGGGCCACCTCGTCGCTCGTATTCGGCGCCGACTGATCGTCGGCCGGCGGGCCAAGCGGACTCGCCCCACCGACGTACAGCACGCTGCCGAGAACAACCATCCCGAGAACAATTCCGGCGAGCACCGTCCAGAGATCGCTGGTCGTGACTGCCCGATCATCGCGGTCCGGGGTATCCACACCACCACCGGAGCGGGTCGCCATATCCGAAAACAGGGTCCGCTGCCGAATGAGCGTTGTGCCGGCTGTTGCAACGCTGCTGTCGGCAAGCGCGCTCATCCTACGGTTTCGAGCCGAGCGCCAGCGAGGACGGCAGCGATACCGCTAATTGCGAGGAGCGAAAGCCCCGGGACGAACGACCCGGTGGCATCTCTGAACAGCCCGATCAAGAACGGGCCGGCGAAGCCGCCGAGTTCGCCAATTGCGAAGACGAGTCCGACTGCCGTCCCGGTCAACCGAGCGCCGATCCCCTCCAGCGCCGGCGGAACCGCTCGGACCATCGGCGACAGCCCCCCGACGCCGAGTCCTGCCCCGACGATACCGGCGACGACCAGCGGCGTGAGCCCGCCACCGATGATCCCTACGACACCGAGACCAGCGATGGCGCTTGCTCCGACGATGGCGGCTCGGCGGGCGTCGAGTCGATCCGCGAGGCTAGGGACGGTCAAAATTCCGACGACGTTCGCCCCGACGAGCATCGTTGTCGTCTGCCCCGCACGGCTGGCGGAGAGCCCGCGGGCTTCCAGAATCGTCGGGAGCCAGCCCTGCAAGCCGTGAATGATGAGCAGGTAGGTGATCCCGAGGACGACGACCAGCCGGAGCTCTCGGTGGCGCAGCACGGTCTTCAGATCCCCGAGCATCGGTGGCTGCTCGGCCGTGTCAGCTCTGTTCGCGGCCCCACTGCCGAGTCTCGACGACCAGACGATGACCAGCCAGACGACGGCGTAGCCGAGGACGACGATGCCGGTCCAGAAGAAAAGCGGTCGCCAGCCACCCAGCGCGGGCCCGATCAACGGCCGGCCGAGGCTGAAGGCTGCGGCGGTGCCGGTCGACGCCCCGACCAGATAGATCGAGGACGGAAACCCAGTCGCGTCGGGCGGGAAAAGCACCGAGACGAGTTTCGGGAGGCCGAAGGTGACCAGCGTCGCCCCGACGCCGAGTGCGATTGTCGTCACGAGCAGGCCGACAAACCCCGGGGCTGCACTGCGGGCGATCTGTGCCGTCCCGATACAGCCCAGCGCGACGGCGAGACTGCGGCCGGGACCGATCCGGTCGACGGCGAGCCCCGAAAACAGCGCCAGCGGAACGTACGTCAGCGGCACCGCGCCGGCGAGCATCCCGGCTTCGGTACCCGACAGCCCCACGTCTCCGTTGATCGTCGAGAGATACGCAGGCAGGGAAAACCAACTGAACATCAGCGACGTGTAGACCAGCGTCCCCGTGAGGACCAGCGCGTACGAGCGCCACGATACCGGCTGCTCGGTCATTACCGGGGACTGGGAGCGGCGAGCGGAAAGATCCGTTCATCCGGCGGTCCTCCTACGGATGACCCAGTATTTTATATCAGTGCCGGCCGGCGGGTATGGCATGCGACTCGAAAACAAGACAGCGTTTATCACAGGCGGCGGCTCCGGGTTAGGCCGCGCAGCAGCGAAACGATTCGCGAAGGAGGGCGCGACGATTGTCACCGCAGATGTCGATCTGGAGGGTGCAGAGGAGACCATCGAACAGGTCGAAGAACTGGGCGGCGAGGGCGTCGCTCACGAACTCGACGTGCGCGACCGGGAAGCATTCAAATCGTCCATCGGCGCGACCGTCGAGGAGTACGGCCTGGATATCCTACTCAACAACGCGGGCATCAGCCACGAGCGAATCCACGTCGAGGACATCGGTGACGAGCAGCGCGATCAGTTGATCGACGTGAATATCAAAGGCGTCTGGAACGGGACCGTCGCCGCAATGAGCCACTTCAAGAAGCAGGGCAGCGGCGCAATCGTCAATACAGCCTCGCTCGCGGGCGTCATCGGCGCACCGATGCTCTCGGCGTACTCACTCACGAAGGGGGCGGTCGTCAACTTCACGCGAGCGGTGGCGGCAGAAGTCGGCCCCCACGGCGTCCGGGTCAATGCGGTCTGTCCCGGCATCACCGACACCTCGATGCCGCGGCGCAGTCTCAGCGAAGAGGAGTGGGAGTACACGAAAAACGAGATGTCCGAGGAGTACCCCCTCAAACGGCTGGGCAAACCCGAAGATATCGCCAACGCGATGCTCTTTCTCGCCTCCGACGAGGCGGACTGGATCACCGGTGAAGCACTCGTCGTCGACGGTGGCTTCTCCAGTTGCTAAGCTGAACGAACTTAGAGACGAGTTCAGACACCCATCTTTTGGCCTCCCGAATCGCTCGGTATAGGCCGTGTTGTGACCGATGGAGTTGTACTTCCTATTAAGAATTCATTAGAAGTCCCGTGCAAGATACAGAGAGTAGATTCAGCAGCACTCTCAGATAATCCGTGATACCATTGGTCCGGTCAAGAACCCGGACCAATGTCGAGATGCTAGACAGACATACCACCCTGTTTCAGGTCCTGAAATACTCTTCCATCACATATACCGCTCGACAAGCGTAAATCAAGATATGACAGCGCCAACCGATCAAAGCTCTTCTGTCGGTGCCGACAGATCGGCAGACGAAGCGGACGTCGTAATCCACGACGCAGTGGTAGTGACGGTTGACGGGGACAACAGAATTTTCGAGAACGGGACGGTGGTAGTCCATGACAACGTGATTACCGAGGTGCGGTGCACGCGCGACGAAGATCCGACCTGTGACGCTGACTGTGTTATCAACGGTGACGGGAAACTCGTGATGCCGGGGCTGGTGAACGCGCACACGCATCTGGAGATGACGGCGTTGTTCGGGGCGTTCAGCGACATGGAACTCACGGAGATGATGACCCGGATGACCGCGCTGTACGACGACTTCTGGACTGGCGATCTCGACTATCTCATAGAGTCAGGCATGGAGTTAGCCGCACTCAACTTCCTTCGCGGCGGCGTGACGACAGTAAATTCGATGGACGCTCGGCCACGAGCGGGTATCGACGCGTACGCCGAGACCGGACTCCGGGGATTCTTTGGCCCAAGTATTTCGGACCTCTTTTGGGACCACCCCGTTGAGGAACAGATCGACCGATTCCGGTCGTTTACCGAGCAGTACCACGGAAGCTACGATGACCGTATCCGGGCGACGCTCTGTCCGCACGACGATTGGTCGGTCACCGGAGATCTGTGGGAGCAGTGTGCGGATCTTGCGGCAGAGTATCCAGACATCATGGTCCATACGCACCTTCTGGAATTAGAGCAGAGCAATACAGTAGCGCGCTCAAGCGGTGGCGAGGATTCACTGAACCTGCTCGACGAAGTGGGGCTATTGAACGACCGCCTCGTGGGCGCACACTACCGCGTCGCGGACGAGGAAGACATCGAACGAACCGCCGAGGCGGGCGTGTCAGTCGCTCACTGTCCGTCCATCTTCTGTCACTGGAATGTTGACCCGGATATGCAGTGGACGCCGGTCCCGGAGCTGCGCGCGGCAGGTGTAGATGTCGGATTGGGCATTGACGACCACTACTGGCACGACTCCTACAGTATGTTCGGCGAGGCGAGGCAAGCGCGGCTCGCGGCCAACCTGAAGAAAGGTGCCAACCAGTTCGACTCCGTGGAACTGCTGCGGATGTTGACAATTGAGAGTGCGCGAGCCCTCGGCGTCGGCGACGAAATCGGCAGTCTGGAACCCGGTAAGCGAGCAGACCTGATTGTCCTCAGGTGGGATGCCCCGAAATTCACTCCCTCGACGAACGTGTCCGGGCACCTCGTTGGCCACGCCGCACCGGCAGATGTGGAGACGGTCATCGTTGACGGCGCCATCTTGCTGGACCACGGTGAATACCAGACCGTCGAGCCGAGTGCTGTCCAAGAACGTGTCAGAGGTGCGCTTGAGCGGTTCGAGACAGAATCGGAGTGGACGTTCTCACGGACGGGCAGCGACTCGCCTGGCACACTTGACGTGGCCAAGAGCCTCCCCAAACGTGGGCCAGTTCATATGCTCAGTCGGATCGCCGTCCAGTCCACGAAAGACTCACTTCCGTTCGCAAACTGAACATGCCGTTGCAACGGCCATCAGACAGGTCATTTGAGAAACTATTGGCTAGCGAGCGTGGGATCAGCAAAACGCATTCGTTTCAAGGAGTGTAGAACGGAGTCAGTGGCAGCTGGGGCCAGTGTCGTTGGCAGGTGTCAAGCGGGTATTTGACCGTACAATAGGGACTTATCAGAGTATCCGGTACACACTCGTATGAAACGCCGAACGGTTCTGGCAGTTATTGGGGTCACGAGCCTCCCGACTGCTGGGTGTCTCCGAATGCTGGGCCGTGATGGGCAATCGGACTCGTGCCCCGACAGCACCCACTTTTCCTTACAACAGGTAACGGCGGCTCACGGTCAAAATGAGTTCAGTACCTATCTCGAATCGCTACCTTACGCCTCACAGGCTCTCGTGACTCACGCACTCGAGTCAGAGACTGGTGAGTCTACGTCTCGGAGCTATTACTCGCTGCACCCGACGAAAAGATACGTCGTCACAGAATCTGCGGACTTCTATCACGTCAAAACGACTGATTTCGACGCGACGGAGACGGCGGGGTACGACTACTCGGCCGACATCGGTGTCGATGAATCAACGCTTCCGAACACCACCCGGATCCACTCATTTACTGATCTCCCGGCTCACGACCGTGAATCGCTCCTCAGTGCTGTCGGGGATCCACATCTCCTTCACGCACCGCATTATTCGTTCTCGGCGGTGTTCGCGTACGAAAATGAGGAGCAGCGGGACCGATCGATATTTGTCCCTGAGACGGACAACCTCTATCTCCGCTGGAACGATGTATTGTTACGATTGGACTTCGATGAGCAACGAGCGGTCGAGATTACGAGCACAACAATCTCTACGGAACTTGTAGCTGAATCACCAGAGGAATTTTCCAGATATATCCGCAGGGAACGCGGTACTACCCTCGATTCTCTCACGAGCCAACAGCGAGACATCATCACACAAGCAATCGAAAGGACATACACGGAGTGTCGACCATATTCGGACGCATTCAGTGATCTCCGTAGTCAACTCACGGACGAGAACAATAGACCTAACGCACTTGCTCAGTATGACGACAACTGGTATTTCGTTCACTTTTCTTGAGAATCGAATCGGTCCCCGTACTGATTATGCGCGTTACATCCTGCACAGTCTGCAATAACACACGTGAGATATCATATACTAGATTGTTCAATTTGCAGACGTACTGACTGAACCGAGTGTTGCGACGATGACCGCACTGATCGCAATAAGACCGGCCATCACAGCCTGGTGATCTGCTCCCATCTCTCTGGAGGACAATGGTATTCACCACATCACTGCTTCTTCCGCTGAGACTGCATTGCTGGCTTCGTAACGACTGAATCTACAGCACAGCAACGATTGCTCCAGCGATGATTGCGACGATAGCAACCCCAAGAACTGCAAATGTGGCCGGACTGCTATCAGAAGGTTTCTGATCAAATCTCCCCCATTCAAGTAATGTACCGAGACCAACGAAAATAGCAGCACAACCGCCGACAACGCCGGAAGCTGACCAAAGCGAGAGTCCGCTTTGGACGGTCGCCTGTGCCGATTGGACCGCAAGAATGATTCCCGTTATGAGTGGTGCTGCGCCAATTGTCTTTCTGGAGGGCATAGAGACGATGTTTATGCCCACCGGTATAAATCCACAGTGAGACTCTCTGGTAGAGAAATCGAGTTTCCTGTCTACTACAGTGGCATGGGACAGATCCTGTCCAGATTCTGTCACCACCCCATTGATTAGTACAAGTGAAACAGCGACCAATGAGATGTACTGGTTGTCAGGAATTCATCAAAAGTGCCGTGCAAGATACAGAGCATGTAGTTAGCACTCAGGGTATGGACGAGAAGTGCAAACACGGTTAGACAATTCAAGGTATCAAAGATGGCAACACGCCGAGCCACCTCACCACTTCATCTCATTGCACAGAGCCCCGCAGTCCCTAGGATAACGACGCCGCCAGCCATCGAAGGCGCAGCCTCCACAACCTCAACGAGTTGACGACAGCGATCGATGCTGCTCTTGAGCAACTTTCGATTTCAAAAGTGAATAACCATCTCTAAAGACTACTATGCTCTGCGCTGGGTGATAGCGCATTGGCGGGTTTTATAGGCGATTATGACGGAGAAGCCTGGAATAACCACGAAGCTGAAAAATTGGTGATACAATAAATACTGGTGAACACACAGCCAGCCTCGGAGAAGATGTTGATGATTTGCCTGGTGAATCTTTTGTTGATGAAAAGATTACGACCGACTCATCCCGGCAATTCGAACTTAACGATGGAGACCAGTCACATATACATTTACTTACTGCATCGTCTGAATCAGTGGTTGCGCCGACCAGAGTCGCCATCTGACTGCTTCTCACCAAACGCTTAACATCAGTAGTTGACAACTGATAGAGGATGTCCACAGCCAATCTTATCGCAGTCGGTGCCTCCCCACTGGGGAAGACGGACCTGCCCGGCCGCGACCTGTTCTCACGAGCTGTAGCGGAGGCGTTCGCGGAGTTGCCCGACCCGGCGGAGGTCGTCGACGGGCTGTACGTTGGTGCCCAGTCCGAACGGTACGAGAATCAGATCATGCAGGGAACGCTCATGGCCGAATGGGCTGGCCTGCGGAACGTTCCCGCAGAGCGTGTTGAGGCGTGTGCGGCTGCCGGCGCGCTCGCGCTCAAAAACGCTGTCAGGGACGTCCGGGCTGGCGTCCACGACGCGGTACTGGCCTGCGGCGTCGAGAAGATGACCGCCGGCGGCACTGAGGGCGCGACGAACGCCTTGGGCGCCGCCTTCGAGCGAGCACTCGAACAACGGTCTGGAATTACGGCGCCCGCCACGTACGCGCTGTTGGCGCGGCGGTACCTCCACGAAACCGACGCAACTGAGGAGGACTTGGCCCGGATTGCCGTCAAGAACCATCGGAACGCAGCTGACAATCCACGGGCGATGTTCCAACAGGCGGTCGACCTCGAGACGGTGATGGACGCTGACGACGTCGCCCCACCGCTGAAGCTGTACGATTGTGCGCCGGTCACCGACGGCGCCGCGGCCGTTGTCGTCGCGAACGACGAGGTGGCGGATGCTCTGCTGGACCGCGAGGATTCGGTCCGGATAGCGGGTGTCGGCTCGGCGGCCAACAACCTTGCTGTCGCCGAACGGGATCTCACCTACGTCGAGGGGGCGAATGTCGCTGCCACGACCGCCTACGAGGACGCCGGCGTCACCGCTTCTGACATCGACATCGCAGAAGTCCACGATGCCTTCACCGTCTGTGAAGCGCTGCTGGCTGAGGCAGCGGAATTCGCGCCCAAGGGACACGGCATCGAAACCGTCGAAGCGCCGGAAGATCGATCGGCGGGCTGGACCGACGTCGAGATCAACACGAGCGGTGGGCTAAAAGCCCGCGGACACCCCATCGGTGCGACCGGGATACTTCAGGCGGTCGAAGCCTACGAACAGCTTACAGACCGTGCCCAGGACCGCCAGGTGGCCGACGCCGACACGGCCCTGCTTATTAACGAAGGCGGCGTTGCCGACGCCCACACTGTCGCAACCGTCCTGACAGCACAATGACCGAAAAACGTAATTCACCAATGCAAGACACAGACGCTACCACCACGGGACCGCTCGCACCGGACGACATCACCGCCGACTCGCCGTTCACGCTGCCCGGCTTCTTCGCCGACCTGGCGGACGGCCAGTTGGTAGCCGCCCAGTGTACGGAGTGTGACGAACACATGCTCCCGCCCCGGCCGGCCTGTTACAACTGCGGCAGCCGAGCAGTCACCCTCGAGGAACAGCCCCGAACCGGCGAAGTGATCTCGTACACCTCGGTCAATCGGCCCCCGTCAGCGTTCGCCGATCTGGCACCGATTACCGTCGCTGTCATCGAACTCGATTCGTCGGCACGGCTGTCCGGCCGCGTTGAGGCGCCGCTCGAAGAGGTGTCTATTGGTGATCGCGTGGAGTTGCAGGTCTGCGATCCCGAGGCGATTGGCATCGACCCGGAGTTCCAACTCTCCTACGAAGAGGACTGGCCGATCCACGTCTTCAAGCCGGTGTAAACAGACAGAACACAGACGATGTTCGTTTGCAGTGAACGCGTGACGTGACCGACGGGGGCTTCGCCTTCCCAGGAGTTCTGGAAGTCGGTTCAGGTGCGGTGACGTACCCGAGGCGCTGGGTATAGCGGCTGACATCAGGGGGCGACACCTGCTTGTGAACAAACCGAACGGTCGTGCAAGACTTGCGCTATGTATCTTGCACGGTACGTAGAATATATTTCAGATCAGGTAGGATAACCGCCGGCCATTACGCAGGTCCACGTCCCAGCGCAGTCGGCCAGTTCCACGATGGAAACAACCACCTTACAGATCCGTCTTTGGCTCCCTGACGCTACGCCGGAATTGTCCGATCGTTCTGTCGATCACTCGTTTCCGAGGCGGTCGACGGTCTGGCTGATCTCTGACACGCGGTCCGCCTGCCGTTCGTTCGCTGTCGCGATCTGGTCGACTTCGTCTGCGACCTCGTCGGCCTGTGTAAGCAGTTCGTCGATCATCGACGCGACCGTCTCTGCACTTCCCGCCTGGTCGTCGGTAGCGCTCGAGACTTCCTGGATGCCGCGGTTCGTCTCCTGAATGGCCTCGGCGATATCTCTGAGTGTCTCCATCGACTCTGTCACCTGCTCGATTCCCTGATCGACCTGTCGGGTCGTCTCTTCCAGACTCGCCACGGCACTGTTCGTATCGGATTTGATCTGCTCGACCATCTCTTCGATTTCACTCGCTCGCTGCTGGGACTGCTCAGCCAGCGACTTGACTTCCTCCGCGACGACGGCGAATCCATCGCCGGCCTCGCCGGCACGAGCGGCTTCGATCGAGGCGTTCAGCGCGAGCATGTTCGTCTGATCGGCGATGTCGTCGATCACGTCGACAATCTCGTCGATTTCGTCGATCCGGGATTCGAGTCGATCCACGTCGGCGGTGACCTCGGCAGTCGAGTCGTCGACGCGCTCCATGAGTTCGATTGCCGTCGTTGCCGACTCGCGCCCCTCTTCGGCCAGTTGCTCCGCCTGTTGGCTCGTCGCTGCGACTTGCTGGGCCGTCGAGGCGATCTCTTCGATCGTAGCCGACATGTCTGCAACCTCTCTCGATGCGTCTTCCATCGAATCGGCCTGCGCCTCCGCGAGGTCGACGACCCCCTCAGTCCGGGCCGCCACTTCTTCGGCGGTTGCATCGGCCTCCTCGACGGCTGCTTCGACGTTGTGTCTGATCTCCTCCTGCTGTGCGATTTCGTCGCGGAGGTTCTCGTTGTAGGAGTGCATGTAGGTGTCGACGACAATCTGCATATCGAGATTGGTGATCCGCAACATCGAAAGGAGATCGTCCATTGCCGACTCGATTTCGTCGTCGATGATGGCCTCGAAATCGTCCGGAAGTCCCCGATCGGACGCTGGCGAGTCTGCGGTGGCAGCCAGGCGTTCGGTAAGTGCGTCGCCGAGTCGTGACCCGACGAGCGGAAGCAACATCTCGAAGTACACCACATACTGGCCGAGATACTGCTTCATCGGCATATCCAACAGATCGTGTAACTTGCCGATTCTGGCTCTGTTCTGGAAGTAATCGCGTCCGTACTCGCCGCGGGCGAGCGTAACGAAATACGCAGACTGAGTCCGTTTTAGCTGCTCGACCGACTTCGGAGAGCGACCGATCACTTCGGTGGTCTCATCGTAGGCCGTCAAGTGTTCGTAGAAGTCCTCCGCGATCTGATCTGCGTTGTTCTCGAATGTCTCCTCGTAGGTGCTCAGCCGCTGGGCGTCACGTTCGTCGAACCCGATGAACTCCTTGCGCCACTGGATATCAGCGTCGTCGAGGCCGATCTCTGAAACGAGTGCAGCTAAATCGAGTTCGGAGTTCAGTCCACCATCCCCAAAATCCGCCATACCGTACCGATTCGTTCCCATTGCTACGTGGCTCATTAACTCGGAGCGTATAAATGTGCGCAATATTGGGGTGTAACTGATATATACAGTTTACCAGAAAGATCACAGCAGAACAGCAGACTGCACGCGGACTACAGCGCAGTCTCGGGAGACAATCTCGATTGGCAACCATGACAGAACTGAACGTAAATCGACTCGGCGTTTTTGGCATACTGGGTGTGTTCGGCATCGTGACGAACGAACCCGCACTGTTCGGGCTATTTGCACTGTTTGGGCTGTTCGCCACCGATCGGACAGTGACCGTCCCGTGGCCGGACAGGCAGTAGTGGCTGTGGGCCGGTCGAAACCGGGGGGAAATTGTGTGCCAGTCATCTGATCGTTCAGCCCCATCACACTCGCTATCGCTTCGCCGGTGAGTTTCAGCACGGGGATTTCGATTCGCCAACCCCCAGCGCTTACTACCGCCCCCGTCGAACGCCAACCAGATTACCGATGTCAGAACACTACCGCAAACTCGAACGGATGTATCACGACCACGCGCCGATCAACGACTTCTTCGACCCGGAGTTGACCATCTCCGAGGGAGAAGCGACGCTCGATCTACCAGTCTCGGAAAAACTCTATCACCCCGGCGGTGCAGTCCACGGGACGGCCTACTTCAAGGCGCTAGACGACGCTGCCTTCTTCGCGGCGAACTCGCTGGTTGAGGACGTGTTCGTGCTGACGACGCAGATGAACCTCTATCTGACGCGACCCATCTCGGAAGGGACGATGCATGCTCGCGGCGAAGTCTTGCACGAACACCCTGGCCAGTACATCGCCGAATCCGTCGTCGAAGACGACGACGGCAATCAGTTGGCGCGGGCGACTGCAACCTTCGTCCCCAGCGAGATCGAACTCGATGCGGAGATCGGCTACGAGTGATCACTCCGTAGAATCGGACTTCTCGTCCTCACTTTCGTCCTCGTCGCCTCCGCGGATCTTCTGATAGATCTCCCCGACAAAGTCGACGACGACCTCCCCGCCCTTGAGCACCCCGAGTAGAATGTCGTCCATACGTACTGTTCCCGAACACGATTGCATGATTATTTTCCAGTGGTTCTCGCTTGGAAACACTGTGTGACCATTCCCCACGAGTAAGCCGAACAAAATCGGCGATAGACCCGCCGAAAACCGCATGTGAACGCCTCTCAGCCCGCAAACGAAACGGGGGCTTTTTAAGTTAGCGTGCGGGAGTAATCGCTACAGTCTAGTGGCGCGACGTGGAAGCGTTACGGCATGACAGTCAGCGTACTCGTGCCGTCGTCGCTCGCCCGGGAAGCCGAAGACAAACGCGAGGCAACTCGCAAAATCGGTTACGTGGCCCGCGCGGCCACGGTCTTCCGTGTGGACCGCTTGTCGGTCTACCCCGATCCCGAGGGCGAACGAAAATACGACGACGGGTTCGTCGAAACCGTACTCAAGTACGCCGCAACGCCCCCGGATCTCCGAAAGGAGCTCTGGGATACGCGGGACGAACTAGCGTACGCGGGCGTTCTGCCGCCGCTCCGCTCGCTCTCACAGACCGGCTCCGGATCTACCGATTCGGGGTCGTTAAGACAGGGAATCGTGACGAAGGCCGTATCCGATGGGCGCGTCCGGGTCAATTGCGGACTGCAACACCCGATCTCTCTCCCCATCCCCGACGAGATGGATCTCACGGAGGGAGAGCGCGTCACCATCGACGTCTCTTCGCGAGAGCCGGTCCGAGCCAAGATCGTCGGTAGGCCAGATGGCCTGACCGTCGACGCTCCGGACCTCGACGCGGCAGTATCACGGTCGGACGCTGGACTCACCATCGCCGCCTCGCGGCACGGTGAGGTTCTGAGCACCGACCGATTGGACGAACTCGCCACCGAGTCCGCAGGCGCGGACGCTGGCGAGCACGACTACACAGTCGCCTTTGGCGCACCCGAACGGGGTCTCCCCGAAATCATCGGGTGCCGACCAGAGGACGTTCGCGAAGACGGCTTCAAAGAGACTGGAGGGTTCGACCTCTGGCTGAATACGGTTCCGAACCAGGGCAGTCAGGTCGTCCGCACCGAAGAAGCGGTGTTTGCGACACTTGCCTGCCTGAACCTCATGGACTAACACCATGCCACAACCAGAACGACCACGAAAAGGTTCGATGGGCTTCAGCCCGCGCAAGCGAGCGTCCAGCGAGACGCCTCGCTTCAATAGCTGGCCAGACGACGACGGCCAGCCCGCACTGCAGGGATTCGCCGGCTACAAAGCCGGCATGACCCACGTCGTGATGATCAACGACGAACCCGACTCCCCGCGACAGGGGATGGAGGAGACAGTGCCGGTGACCGTCGTCGAGACGCCACCGATGCGGGTTGCTGCGCTTCGAGCCTACGAAGACACACCGTACGGGAAGCGACCGCTCACCGAAGTCTGGGCCGACGATTTCCACCCAGACCTCGAGCGGGCACTCGACGTGCCCGAAGAGGGCGGCGCTTCGGAGGAACAGATTCACGAGGCACTCGAAGACGGTCGACTCGGCGACGTGCGTGCGATCACGTACACCGTCCCCGACGACGTCGACGGCGTGCCCAAAAAAGAGCCTGACGTGATGGAGAATCGCGTCGGTGGCGGCTCACTCGAAGACCGCGTCGAGTTCGGTCTCGACCTCCTCGACGGCGAGGAGTACTCGGTCAACGACGTGTTCCGCGCCGGCGAGTACGCCGACGTGGCGGCCATCACCAAAGGCAAAGGGACGCAGGGTCCCGTCAAACGCTGGGGCGTCCAGAAGCGGAAGGGCAAACACGCCCGGCAGGGCTGGCGACGACGGATCGGTAACCTCGGTCCGTGGAACCCGTCCCGTGTTCGCTCGACGGTCCCCCAGCAGGGACAGACGGGGTACCACCAGCGCACCGAACTCAACAAGCGTCTCATCGATCTCGGCGACGACGAGGATCCGACCGTCGAGGGCGGATTCATCGACTACGGCGAGGTCGACAACGAGTACGCCTTGGTCAAGGGATCGGTGCCCGGTCCGGACAAACGACTCGTCCGCCTGCGCCCCGCAGTACGCCCGAACGACCAACCGCGCCTCGATCCAGAGGTTCGGTACGTCTCGACAGCATCGAATCAGGGATAAATTATGCAGGTACCAGTACGCACAACCGAGGGCGACACGGACGGAGAGGTCGACCTCCCCGACGTGTTCGAGAGCGAGTACCGGCCGGATCTCATCAAGAAGGCCGTCCTCGCTGCACAGGCGAATCGCAAACAGGACTACGGTGCCGACGAGTACGCGGGCATGCGGACGCCCGCCGAATCGTTCGGTAGCGGCCGCGGGATGGCACACGTCCCGCGAGAGGGTGGCAAGGGCCGACGCGTCCCACAGACGGTGGGCGGTCGACCAGCGCACCCGCCGAAAGCCGAAAAGGACCGCTCGCTCGACATCAACGACAAGGAGCGACAGAAAGCGGTCCGCTCGGCAATCGCCGCAACCGCCGATCCCGAAGTCGTCGCAGAGCGCGGCCACGAGTTCGACGAGGATGTCGAACTGCCGGTCGTCGTCTCCGACGAGTTCGAGGAAGTCTACAAGACACAGGAAGCCGTCGCCATGCTCGAGGAACTCGGCCTTTCGGCCGACATCGAGCGGGCCGACGAGACCAAGATCAAGGCCGGACAGGGCTCGGCGCGTGGCCGCAAGTACACGCGACCGACATCGGTCCTCTTTGTTACCAGCGAGGAACCGTCACGAGCGGCCCGCAACCTCGCGGGTTCGGACGTGACGACCGCCGACGAACTGAACGCAGAGGATCTCGCGCCGGGAACGCACCCCGGTCGACTCACTGTCTGGACCGAAAGCGCAGTCGAGGAGGTGGCTGACCGATGATGGACGCCATCAAACATCCACACGTCACGGAGAAGACCGTCGACAAGATGGACTTCGACAACAAGATGGTCTTCATCTGCCACACCGACGCAGAGAAAGACCAGATCAAGAGTGAGGTCGAACAGCAGTTCGACCTCGAAGTGACGGACATCAATACCATGATCACGCCGAAAGGCGACAAAAAGGCAGAACTGACACTCTCAGACGACTACGACGCGCAGGAAGTCGCGTCACGAATTGGGGTGTTCTAAGAATGGGACGACGAATTCGCGGACAGCGACGTGGACGCGGTGGCTCGACGTTCCGAGCCCCCTCCCATCGCTACAAAGCGAGCATGGATCACCGGAAACTCGAAGACAAAGATATCGTCTCCGGTGAAGTGCTGGACATCGAGCACGACCCCGCGCGGAGCGCACCGATCGCGGACGTGCAGTTCGACGATGGCGACCGCCGACTGGTGCTCGCACCGGAAGGCATCGCGGTCGGCGACGAGATCCAGATCGGTGTCTCGGCGACAATCGAAGCAGGCAACACCCTTCCGCTCGCGGAGATTCCGGAAGGCGTGCCGGTCTGTAACGTCGAGGCCAACCCTGGCGACGGCGGGAAGTTCGCCCGCGCGTCGGGTGTCAACGCGACGCTGATGACCCACGACCGCAACGTCGCGGTCGTGCAGTTGCCGAGCGACGAGGTCAAGCGACTCGACCCACAGTGCCGGGCGACAATCGGTGTCGTCGCAGGTGGTGGCCGAACGGAGAAACCCGTCCTCAAGGCCGGGAAGAAGTACCACAAAGTCAAATCCCGCGGGACCGTCTGGCCCCGGGTGCGTGGCGTCGCGATGAACGCCGTCGACCACCCATTCGGTGGCGGTGGCCGCCAGCACCCCGGCAAGCCGAAGAGTATCTCGCGTGACGCCCCGCCGGGGCGGAAGGTCGGGGACATCTCCTCGAAACGTACCGGACGAGGTGGAGAACGATGAGTTCCGTCGCACGCACAGCGCGCGACGACCTCATGAGTTTCACCCGAGGTGAAAACGAATGAGTTCTGACTATCAGATCGGCCACGAAGGCGAGTTTACCTACCGTGGTCACACGCTTGACGAGTTGCAGGAACTGAGTCTCGAGGAAGTCGCGGAACTGCTGCCCGCACGCCAGCGGCGAAGTATCACACGCGGCCTGTCCTACGAGAAAGAACAGCTCCTCGAAGAGGCCCGCGAGGCCGGCGAGGAGGAGACCGCGAACAACCCGATCCGCACACACCTGCGGGACATGCCGATCGTCCCGGAGATGGTCGGGCTGACCTTCGCGGTCCACAACGGACAAGCCTTCGAGCGAGTGAAAGTCGAGCCGGAGATGCTCGGGCACTACCTGGGCGAGTTCCAGCTCACCCGAACGTCGGTCGAACACGGACAGGCCGGCATCGGAGCGACACGCTCCTCGAAGTTCGTACCCCTCAAATAAATCATGGGAATCAGCTACTCAGTCGAGGCCGACCCGGACACGACGGCGAAAGCGATGCTCCGGGAGCGGCACGTAAGCCACAAGCACAGTAAGGCCATCGCCCGTGAGATCAAGGGGATGACCGCAACCGACGCAATCGAGTATCTCGAGGCTGTCGTCGAGGAGGAGCGGTCGGTGCCCTTCAAGCAGCACAACTCGGGCGTCGGTCACCGGAAGGATGTCGACGGCTGGGACGCCGGTCGATACCCCGAGAAAGCGAGCAAGGCCTTCCTCGATCTGCTGGACAACGCGATCGGTAACGCCGAGTACCAGGGATTCGAGGGCGAAAACATGGAGATCATGCACGTCGCCGCCCACAAGGTCGGCGAAGCAGAGGGTCGCCAGCCCCGAGCGATGGGGCGGGCCAGCCCGTGGAACACACCGGAAGTCGATGTCGAACTCATCCTCGAAGACGTCGAGGAGGAGGGTGATGAATAATGGCTGACGAACTCCAGTTCATCGAGAACGGGCTTCAGCGCACCCAGATCGACGAGTTCTTCCAGGACGAACTCGGTCGCGCCGGCTACGGCGGGATGGAGATCGCGAAGACGCCGATGGGCACACAGATCGTGCTCAAAGCCGAGAAGCCAGGAATGGTCATCGGCAAAGGCGGGAAGAACATCCGGAAGATCACCACCACGCTCGAAGAGGACTTCGGACTCGAAGATCCGCAGGTCGACGTTCAGGAGGTCGAAGAACCTGACCTGAACGCCCGGATCGTCGCAGACCGACTCGCGAACGCACTCGAACGCGGTTGGTACTTCCGCAAAGCCGGTCACACGACCATCGACCGGATCATGGAAGCCGGCGCACTCGGTGCAGAGATCGTCCTTTCAGGCAAAGTCACGGGCGCACGCTCACGCGTGGAGAAGTTCAACCGTGGCTACATCAAGCACAACGGCGAACCCGCAGAGGAGATCGTCGACCACGGCATCGGAACGGCCGTCGTCCAACTCGGCACCATCGGGGTGCAGGTCAAGATCATCCCGCCGGGTGCGGAACTGCCCGACGACTTCGAGGTCTACGAGGACCAGGAGATCGAAGACTACGTCGTCGAAGAGGGCGAGGGCGTCGAAGAACTGCTCGCCGGCGAACCCGAGGAGGGTGAAGCCGAAGACGGTGAGGAGTCCGAGACCGAGACGCCGTCGGATGCGGACAGCGAGCCAGACGTCGAGGAAGAAGTTGTCGAGGAAGCCGCAGAGGAGTTCGACGATCCCGACCTGCCGGACGAGGCAGACGTCGAGGACGAACTCGAAGACCTCGAAGCCGACGTCGAGGAGGAACTCGACGAGGATACCGAGGCCGAAGCGGAAGAGCTCATGGACGAAATGGACGAGGAGGGTGATGACGAATGACCGTCCTGCATCCAGTCGAGATCCGTGACATGACCCCGACCGAACGACAGGCAGAGCTGGAAGATCTGGAGACGGAACTGCTGAACGCCGTGTCAGCGAAAGCCGCCGGTGCACAGCCGGAGAATCCGGGTCGGATCAAGGAACTGCGGAAGGCAATCGCCCGGATCAAGACGATCCAGACAGAAGAAGGCGACTTCGAGGGCGAGGACACGCCCGAAGTGAACGAATAATGCCAGTACGCCCGACAACGCTCCCACGACACGAACTCGTCGGCCTCTCCGTCGAGATCCGGTCGGCGTCGAATCCGGATCTCGTCGGGATTAGCGGCGAGTGCGTCACCGAAACGACACAGACGCTGGGCATCGAGTCCGAGGGTCGTGTCCGGCAGGTGCCGAAAGCGGCTGCGGAGTTCGTGTGGACGTTGCCATCGGGCGAGGTCGTCGCGACCGAGGGGACTCGGCTCGTGGCACGACCAGCACGGCGCACAGAACATCGAGGTGACTCGAAATGGCGATAGGATTAGACGTAGACACACCACCAGAACCAGAGAATCCAGAGGAGTACGAGTACGAGACATGTCCGTTCTTCGGCGATCTCCCCGTTCGAGGCCAAGTCCTCGAAGGCGAGGTCGTCTCGACGGACATGGAGAAGACGGTTGTCGTCGAACGGGAATACGACGTGCAGGTTCCCAAGTACGACCGCCTGATGAAACGACGCTCGCGGATCCCGGCACACGTGCCGGAGGTCCTGCGACCCGTTTCTGAAGGTGCGACCGTCAGAATTGCAGAAACCCGCCCGCTCTCGAAGACGAAATCACACGTCGTCGTCGAAGTAACCGAGGGTGATGCCTGATGGAGGCCCTGAAAGCAGACGTAACCCAGGGCCTGGAGAAGGGTTCGCTGATCAACTGCGCCGACAACACGGGCGCACGCGAACTCAAAGTCATCAGCACCCACGGCTATTCCGGCACGATCAACCGACATCCCAAGGCCGGCATCGGTGACAAGATCACCGTCTCGGTCACGAAAGGGACGCCGGAGATGCGACGGCAGGTGCTCGAAGCGGTCGTCATCCGCCAGCGGAAATCGATCCGCCGGCCGGACGGCACCCGCCTGCAGTTCGAGGACAACGCCGCCGTCATCATCGACGACAACGAGGAGCCACGCGGAACAGAGATCAAGGGGCCGATCGCCCGGGAAGTCGCAGAGCGGTTCGGGTCGATCGCCTCCACAGCGACAATGATCGTATAGATATGAGCGAACAACCACACAAACAGCGAACGGCAACGCGACGCGCTCCGTTGCACGAACGTCACGAGCAGGTCAAGGCGACGCTGTCGGAGGATCTCCGCGAGGAGTACGACACCCGCTCGGTCCGAGTCAACGCCGGGGACACCGTCGAGGTGCTCCGTGGCGACGACGCGGGCGAGCAGGGCGAAGTCGTCAACGTCGACCTCAAAGACGCCGCCGTCCACGTCGAGGACGTAACCCTCGAAACGGCCGACGGCGAAGAGGTCCCACGACCAGTCGACGCGAGTAACCTTCGCGTGGTCGAACTCGACCTCTCGGACGAACTGCGAGAGGAGCGCCTCGAAGCTACGGAGGAGGATAACGAATGACGAAACATCAGAAGCGGCTCTCAGTCCCAAAGAGCTGGCCCGTCGAGCGAAAGGAGGAGACCTTCACGGTCAAGGCCGACGCCGGGCCCCACGGTGAGTCGGGGGTTCCCCTGCTCATCATTCTGCGGGACGTGCTCGGCTACGCCGACAGCCGCAAGGAAGCACGATACGCACTGAACGAAGGTAACGTCGAGATCAACGGGAAGATCATCAGCGACGAGGAGCGTCCAGTCGGGATGTTCGACATCGTCGCCTTCGAGGAACGCGAGGAGTACTACCGCGTGTTCCCCGACGAGGGTGGCCGGCTCTCGCTGACCCCGATCGACGAGGAATCGGCACAGAGTAAACTCGGCAAGATCGTCAAGAAGGCGAATGTCCCAGGCGGGGACGTTCAGTTGACCCTCCACGACGGGCACACCCTGCTCGTCGAGGAAGGCAGTCCGTACAGCGTCGACGATTCGATCGTCATCGCCAACGAGGACGACGAGATTGTCGCCCACTTCGAGTACGAAGAGGGCGCGCTCGTGACCGCCGTCAACGGCGCACACGCCGGACAGATCGGCGCAGTCGACGAGATTCAGGTCACGCCGGGTAGCTCTCAGAACAACGTCCTCGTCGACCAGGAGGATGCTCCAGTCTCGTCCGACGACGGCTTCGAGACCATCGAGGAGTACATCGTCGTGATCGACGAGAACTTCGTGAGCGGGTCGGGTTCCGACCCGGAAGCGAGCGGCGACAACCGCGAGCAGGGTGATGACGCATGAGTTCGGATACCGGAAGTGAGTTCCACTCGATGCGCGAACCGCGCGTCGAGAAAGTCGTCGTCCACATGGGCGTCGGTCAGGGTGGTGAACCCCTCGCACAGGCCGAGGAGATCCTCGAAGAGATCACCAGCCAGGAGTCCGTCCGAACCACCGCAAAGGCGACCAAACCGGAGTTCAACATCCGCGAGGGCGACCCGATCGGTGCGAAGGTCACGCTGCGAGACGAACTCGCCGAAGAGTTCCTCGACAAATCGCTCGAACTGGTCGATATCGATCGTGCTCAGTTCGACGATACCGGCAACTTCAGCTACGGGATCGAGGAACACACCGAGTTCCCGAGCCAGGAGTACGACCCGACCATCGGGATCTACGGGCTGGACGTGACGGTCAATCTGGTCCGTCCGGGCTACCGCGTCGCAAAGCGCGACAAGGGCTCGCGTTCGATCCCGTCGGCGCACCGGCTCAGCATCGACGATGCGGTCACATACGTCGAGAAGGCATTCGACGTGGAGGTCCAGCAATGATGGAGGAGACAGCATGAGCGAGAGCGAACAGGAAGCAGAGGCAACCGGCGAGCAAGCCGCGAAACGAACCGGACAGCTACGGGAGTGCCAGCGCTGTGGCCGCAAGCAGGGTCTGGTCGGCAAGTACGACATCTGGCTCTGTCGACAGTGCTTCCGCGAAGTATCCCGAAGCATGGGCTTCAAGAAGTACTCATGACAGGAAACGACCCACTTGCCAACGCGCTGTCGGCGATCGACAACGGCGGTAGCGTTGGTCATCTCACACAGGACGTATCGCCCGCCTCGAACGAGATCGGTAGTGTACTGGAGGTGCTGTACGATCGCGGTTACATCGACGGCTTCCAGCGCATCGACGACGGTAAAGCCGGGAAATTCGAGGTCGAACTGAAAGGAGCAATCAACGAGTGTGGCCCCATCAAGCCCCGCTATTCGGCCGGTGCCGACGAGTTCGAGAAATGGGAGAAGCGATTCCTCCCGGCCCGTGACTACGGGACGCTCATCGTCACCACCTCGCATGGCATCATGAGCCACTACGAGGCCCGAGAGCAGGGAATTGGTGGTCAGGTCATCGCATACGTCTACTGAACAATGCCAGAAACTACACTACAGATTCCAGACGAGGTCGACGCCGAGATGGACCATCTCGAGTTGACCGTCGAGGGACCGAACGGCAGCGTCACCCGACGCCTCTGGTACCCGGACATCGACGTCAGCGTCGATGACGGCGAGGTCGTCATCACGAGCGACGGAGACGACGCCAAGACGATGTCGACGCTTGGCACCTTCGAGAGCCACGTCCGCAACATGTACCACGGCGTGACCGAGGGCTGGGAGTACGAGATGGAGATCTTCTACTCTCACTTCCCGATGGACGTCGCCGTACAGGACGGCTCTGTCGTCATCGAGAACTTCCTCGGCGAGAAAGCGCCGCGAGAAGCCCCGATTCACGGGGACACCGACGTGGAGATCGACGGCGAGATCGTCACGCTGAACGGACCGGACATCGAGGCAGTCGGACAGACAGCAGCCGATATCGAGCAGCTGACGCGTGTGACGGACAAGGACGTTCGCGTCTTCCAGGACGGCGTCTACATCACACAGAAACCAAATCGAGGTGACGCCTGATGGCAGACGAACTTACTGAACTCGGCGGTGTCGACGAAGAGAAAGCCGAGGCGCTCCGTGACGCGGGCTACGAGACGCCCGAACACGTCGCCGCGGCCAGCCAGGACCAGCTTCAGGACGTCGAGGGAATCTCGACGGCACTGGCTGCCCGGCTGAAAGCCGAGACCGACGAGGTCGAAGTGAGCGTCGGTGTCGAGGCCGAGATCGAAGAACTCGAACCCGACGACGCCGGCGAAGACGAAGCCGCAGACGACGAAGACGACGAGGACGAGCCCGAAATCGAGGAACTCACCGACATCAGCGGCGTCGGTGACTCGAAGGCGGGTTCGCTCGAAGACGCCGGCTACGGCACGGTCGACAAGGTCCGCGGCGCGAGCCAGGACGAACTCGCCGACGTAGACGGCATCGGGATGGCACTCGCCGCCCGAATCAAAGCCGACGTCGGCGACCTCGACGTCAGCGAAGAGGTCGAGGCAGAAGTCGAAGACGAGGAAGCCGAGGAAGCAGAAGACGTGGAGACGGAACTCCAGCCTCGTGGACTCGTCGACAAGACGCCTGACCTCGACGACGACGAGCAGCGGCTTCTCACGCAGCGGTCACGCGTGGGCACGCCGAAGTTCAACCGACAGGACCACCACAAGAAGAAACGAGTGCCGACCTCCTGGCGGCGCCCGAAAGGGACGCTGTCGAAACAGCGTCGCGGTATCAAGGGCAAAGGCGACAAGGTACAGGCGGGCTTCCGCTCGCCGAAAGCGGTTCGCGGTCGCCACCCGTCCGGCTTCGAGGAAGTTCGCGTGCACAACGTGGACGATCTGGAGGGTGTCGACGGTGACACCGAAGCGGTCCGGATCGCCTCGAAGGTCGGCGCGCGCAAGCGCGAACGAATCGAAGAGGTCGCAGAAGACGAGGGCATCCGCGTCCTCAACCCAACCTACGTGGAGGTCGAAGTAGAATGACTGATCTTAGCGCACAGAAGCGACTCGCATCGGACGTTCTCGATGTCGGGCAGAACAAGATCTGGCTGGACCCCAGCCGACAGGGTGACATCGCGGAGGCGATTACCCGCGAAGACATCCGTGAACTGGTCGACGAGGGTGCCATCCGCGCAGAAGAGCCGAAAGGCAACTCCCGCGGACAGGCCCGCGAGCGCCAGCAGAAACGCTCGTACGGCCACCAGAGCGGTCCCGGCTCCCGGAAGGGCAAGGCCGGCGCCCGAGAGAACGAAAAGGACGACTGGACATCGAAGATTCGCGCACAGCGCAAGCGACTGCGCGAACTCCGCGACGACGACGAGATCGACCGCTCGACCTATCGCGACCTGTACGACAAAGCCGGCGGTGGCGAGTTCGACAGTGTCGCCGACCTCGAACGGTATCTCGAAAACGAACTCAGAGGTGAGATCTAATGGCAACAGGACCACGATACACCGTGCCTATGCGGCGACGCCGCGAGGCACGAACAGATTACCATCAGCGGTTGCGCCTGCTGAAATCCGGCAAGCCACGACTGGTCGCTCGAAAGAGCAACAAACATGTCAGGGCGCAGCTGGTTACGACAGGACCACAGGGAGACAACACGCTTGCGAGCGCACACTCGCAGGATCTGGCCGAGTACGGCTGGGAGGCACCGACGAGCAACATGCCCGCCGCGTACCTCACCGGTCTACTCGCCGGCCTGCGTGCGGTCGAGGCAGGTATCGAGGAAGCAGTGCTCGATATCGGACTGAACTCCCCGACGCCGGGGAGCAAGGTCTTCGCAGTACAGGAAGGTGCTATCGACGCCGGGCTCGAAATCCCGCACAACGACGACGTGCTGGCTGAGTGGCCGCGCACGCGTGGGGAACACATCGCCGAGTACGCCGAGCAGCAGGACGGCCTCTACGGCGGCGACTTCGACGCGACCGAGCTCCCGGAGCACTTCGACGAACTGCGAGAAACACTGCTGGAAGATGAGGTTGAACTATGAGTGCTGAAGACGGATGGGTCCCACAGACCCGACTTGGCAAGAAGGTGGCAGAAGGCGAAATCGAGACGATGGAGGAGGCGCTGAACTCCGGCCTGCCACTGAAGGAAGCAGAGCTCGTCGACCAGCTCGTTCCAGATCTGGAAGACGAAGTACTGGACATCAACATGGTCCAGCGGATGACCGACTCGGGGCGCCGAGTCAAGTTCCGCTGTGTCGTCGTCGTCGGCAACCGTAACGGCCTCATCGGCTACGCCGAGGGTCGTGACGATCAGGTCGGCGGAGCGATTCAGAAGGCCATCGACATCGGCAAGCTGAACCTGGTCAAGATCCCTCTGGGAAGCGGTTCCTGGGAGGACGAGCCGGGTGGCGATCACTCGCTGATCCGGAACGCGACGGGCAAGGCCGGCAGTGTCGAAGTCGAAATCAAGCCGGCTCCGAAAGGACTCGGGCTCGCTGCCGCAGAGACGCCACGGCACGTGCTCGAACTGGCTGGTATCGAAGACGCCTGGACGAAAAGCCACGGCAACACCCGAACGACGGTGAACCTGGCAAAAGCGACCTACAACGCACTGGAAAACGCCGCGGAATCGCGGGTGCCCCAGCGCGTTCGCGAACAGCAGCGTGAGGTGGTCGAGGAATGAAAGCGCTCGTCCAGCTTCGCGGTGAAGTGAACATCAATCAGGACACCCGAGACACCCTCGACATGCTGAATCTCGGTCGGGTCAACCACGCGACGCTGGTGCCCGAAGAGCCAGCCTACGACGGGATGGTCGCGAAGGTCAACGACTACGTTGCCCACGGCGAGCCGAGCCAGGAGACGGTCGAACTCCTGATCGAGAGCCGAGCCGAGCCCGCAGCGGGCGAGGGCGACATCGACGACGAGTGGATCGCCGAGAACACGGAATACGACAGTATCTCGGCGCTCGCCGAGGCACTGATCGCCGAAGAAACGACTCTGCAAGATGCCGGCCTCTCGCCGACGCTGCGGCTGCACCCACCGCGGGGCGGCCACGAGGGCGTCAAACGGCCGGTCAAGACGGGCGGACAGATCGGTCCTCACGAGACGGACGATCTCGATGCACTACTGGAGGCGATGCGATAATGACAAGCAAAAAACGACGACAGCGCGGCTCCCGGACCCACGGCGGCGGTTCCCAGAAGAACCGACGCGGTGCCGGTCACCGTGGCGGCCGCGGCGCGGCAGGACGTGACAAACACGAGCACCACAACCACCCGCCACTCGGCGAGGAAGGCTCGGGTTTCACCCGGCCGGAGAAAGCGCAGGACACGGTCGTGACCGTCGACGTGCGCGAACTCGACGAGGACGCCCCGCTGCTCGCAGCGGAGGGCCTCGCAGAGGAGACCGACGGTGGCTACGAGATCGACGCGCGAGAAATCGTCGACGACGCAGACACGGCAGACCGAGTGAAAGTACTCGGTGCTGGGCAGGTTCGGAACGAACTCTCCGTCATCGCGGATGATTTCTCGGACGGTGCCGTCGAGAAAATCGAGGCCGCCGGTGGCGAGACCGAAGCACTAAACCCGGTCGACGACGACGAATCGACAGACGAGGAATAATATGAGCTGGAAGGATACCGCCGAACCGGTACTTACGCGGATGCCCGCAGTCCGCCGTCCGGAAGGACACGTCCCGTTCCGCCGCAAACTCGGCTGGACGGCAGGAATCCTGGTGCTGTACTTTTTCCTGACGAACGTGTCGCTGTTCGGGCTGGGCGCATCGTCAGATGCCTTCGGTCGTTTCCGGTCGATTCTGGCCGGATCGCAGGGCTCGCTAATGCACGTCGGAATTGGACCGATCGTCACGGCGAGCATCGTCCTGCAACTGCTCGGCGGTGCCGACTTGCTGGGACTCGATACCCAGAATAACCCACGAGATCAGGTCCTCTATCAGGGCCTGCAGAAACTGCTCGTCGTCATCATGACGGCGCTCACCGCGCTCCCGATGGTGTATGCAGGTTTCCTGCAGCCAGCGGGTCCGGTCGCTCGGTCGATCGGCGTGAGCCCGGGGACACTGCAGTTTCTGATCTTCGTGCAGGTGTTCATCGGCGGTATCCTCATCCTGTTCATGGACGAAATCGTCAGCAAGTGGGGCGTCGGATCCGGGATCGGGCTGTTCATTATCGCTGGTGTGAGCCAGCGGATGATCGGTGGCCTGCTCGGATTCAGTGAACTCCCCGGAACGGTCAACGACGGGATCATCGCGACCTGGATTCGCGTGATCTTCGGCGAGCGAGAGCTTTCGGGGAGCCTGCTCACACCAGCAGGGTTGCAGGATGTCCTGCTCGGCCCCGGTGGACAGTTCCGGGTCGGGCTGCTGGCGATGTTTACCACCTTCGCAATCTTCGCCATCGTCGTCTACGCGGAAAGCGTTCGCGTCGAGATCCCCCTCTCGAATACGCGGGTCAAGGGCGCACGGGGTCGATACCCGGTCAAGCTCATCTACGCGAGTGTCCTGCCGATGATCCTCGTTCGAGCACTCCAGATGAACGTTCAGTTCCTCGGGCGCATTCTGAACGGCCAGTGGACCGGGATGCCCGCGTGGCTGGGCACCTACAGCGATCAGGGCCAACCACAGGAAGGGCTGTTCTACTTCCTCTCGCCGATCCAGTCCCCACAGGACTGGATGTGGTTCGCCGGCTTCGGTGGACAGAACGAGGCCTGGGAGATCCTCATTCGCGTGGGGATCGATCTGACGATCATGATCGTCGGCGGTGCAATCTTCGCCATCTTCTGGGTGAAGACCACTGACATGGGCCCCGAGGCGACGGCCAAGCAGATCCACGGCTCCGGGATGCAGATCCCCGGATTCCGGCAGAACACCCGGAGTATCGAGCGCGTGCTCGAACAGTACATCCCGCAGGTGACCGTCATCGGCGGTGCGCTCGTCGGCTTCCTCGCCGTGATGGCGAACATGCTCGGCACCATCGGCGGTGTGACCGGGACTGGACTCCTGCTGACAGTGTCCATCACCTACAAGCTCTACGAGGAAATCGCCGAGGAGCAGTTGATGGAGATGCACCCGATGATGCGGAAGATGTTCGGCTAACGCCGACCGATTTCCGACCACTTTTCGAGATTTTATTTTTGACTCCGAGCGAGTGACATCTCTCGCCGGTGCCACTCCAGAGGCGATTCGCGGCAAACCGAACAAACACAGATATGTGTGGCCGCGGTAGCTGACAAACGAGTGTGAGTTCCAGTGAGTGAGCCGGAGCAAGAGGATACCGACTCTACGGAGCAGATGACATCTCAGAACGTGCTCGCCTCACTAATCGAGAGTGGCGTTCACGAGATGAACCGCGAGTGGTCTGGGCTGGCGCTATCCGGATTTTCAGCGGGGCTTGATATCGGCTTCGGGCCACTCATGATGGCAGTCATATTGACGCTCTCCGATGGCGGCTACGGTGATCTTGGCACTGAACTTCTGCTCGCGAGTGTCTACTCGATCGGATTCATGTTCGTGATCCTCGGACGGTCGGAACTGTTCACAGAACACACGACTCTCGCCGTGATTCCCGTCCTCGACGGTCAGGCCTCCGCACAGCAACTCTCCAGACTCTGGGGCGTGGTGTACGTCGGCAACATCGTCGGTGGGTTCATATTCACACTGCTGGTCGTCGTGTTGATGCCGGGTCTCGGCGTCGTCTCGCCGGAGGCGTTCGGAACCATCGCGAACAAACTGGTCTCACACGAACCCGAGTGGCTGTTCGTCGGCGGTGTCTTCGCAGGATGGCTGATGGGGCTGCTGGCCTGGTTGATCACAGCGGCCCAGGAGACGACCAGTCGGCTGATTATCGTGTTGATCGTCACCGGAACTATCGGCCTGCTGCATCTCCCGCACTCGATCGCGGGTAACGTCGAAGTGCTGTTTGGACTGATCATGTCCACGTCAGTCACGCCGTTGGATTATCTCGTTTTTCTCGCGCTGGCGACGGTCGGCAACGCCGTCGGGGGCGCAGTGTTCGTTGCGCTGCTCAAGTACGGACACGTGGTCCGGGGCGGCAACTGACTTGAGAGTTCAGTCGTGGACGAGCACGTCGAGCACGTCGGTACCCTCACGATCCAGCGCGTCGGCGAACGACGAGGCAATGTCCGCTGGCGATTCGACGAGGTGGCCGCGCGCCCCGTGACTCTCGGCGTTTTTCGGGAGATCGACCGGCGGGTCGAAATCCATTCCAACCCAGTCGTAGTCGTCTTCGTCGCCGCCCATGATGTCCAGCGTGTTGTCCTTGAGAATCCGGTAGTTGCGGTTGTCCGGAACCACAACCGTCAGGTCCAGATCGTGGCGCACCGCCGAGTAGATGGACTGCGGATAGTAGAGATACGAGCCGTCGCCGATGAAGCCGACGACATCTCGGGGCTCGTCTTGGAGACTCTCGGCGACAGCCGCACCGACCGACGCCGGCAGGCCGTAGCCGAGTCCGCCGCCCTTGTTCGAGATGTACTGATCGGCTTCGAGACTCCAGCGGGTCAACATCGCGTATTTCGATGTGACACCTTCGTCGACGATGAAGGCGTCCTCAGCGACATCCTCCATCGCATCGACCAAGTCCGCCTTCGAGGCTCGCGGATCGTCAGTGGCCTCACCTTCGCCCATGCCTTCCATCTTCGCGCCGACGAACTCCCGGCGAGCGGCGACGGATTCCAGGCGTTGCTCGCGGGTCGACTCCGAGAGATCCTGTGCGAGGATATCGGCGAGTTCGGACATGACACGGCCCGGATCACCGATGACGGCAGCGTCCGCGGGCTGGTTTTTGCCGATCTGCCAGGCGTCGTCGCTGATGTCGATGCAGGTCGTCTCCGACGGGATCAGATCGTTCTCGTGGCGAGTCAGCGTCGTGTTCGTCGAACAGCCGACCTGCAGCAGAACGTCGGCACTCATCAGCGTCCGAGCGAGATCCTCGTTCGGCGGGACGAACGAAACCCACTGGTCGTGATCGGTCGGGAAGTTGACCTCGCAGGCGAGGATTTCGCCGTGGACGCGCGCACCGACCGCCTCCGCGAGCGCGATGGCATCTTCGACGGCATCCCGGCCCGAGCGGGCGACGCCGTCGCCGAGCACCATGGCGATATCCGTACCTTCCGAGAGAAGATCCGCCGCCCGCGCGACCTGGCCAGGGTCGCCGCGGCCGCCGTCCGGAATCGTTCCGAGTCGCTCGGGTTCGGCCGTCGTCTCCGCGAGCATCTGATCCAGCGGAAGCGCTAGAAAGACCGGTCCTGTGGGTGGCGTCAGCGCTGTCCGGACTGCCCGGCGGAGCATCGTCGGCAGTGCCTCGACAGAGCGAACCTCGTCGGACCACTTCGTGAACTGGTCGATCATCTCGACGAGGTCACCGTGCAGGATGGGCTCCTCGTGGCGGAAATCAGTGCTGTGGATGCCGGCGGTAATGAGGACCGGCGCGCCGGCGACAGACGCCGCGTAGACGTTGCCGAGTCCGTGCGCCAGTCCGGCCGAGAGATGAAGATTGGCCACGCCGAGCGGCAACACGTCACTTTCGCCGATGGGTTCGTCCTCGTGGTGAGCGTGGTACCGCCGCGTACTCGCGTATCCCCCCGCCATCCCCGTGGCGATGTCCTCGTGCAAGCCGAGGATATACTCGATGTCGCTGTCCTCCGTCGCGTGGACGATGGGGAGCTCCGTCGTTCCCGGATTCCCGAAAAGATGGGTAACGCCGTACTGCTCCAGCGTCTCGACGAACAACTCCGCTCCCGTCCGTTCGCTGTCTGCCATACACACCCATTTTACCGGTCGGAGTAAAAATTCTACCGGCTACACCGGCTGAATTTTCGCTATTGGTAACTAATTCACAGTCATACGTTTACGCTCATCACAGATCTGCCAAAGCAGATTTACGGCAATCACTCCGCGAGGATCGAATCGATGATCTTCGATTCCGCGCGGCGGAGCAGTTCGTTCGCCGTGCTCGACGCACAGTCGAGTTCCGCTGCGACCTCCTCGAACGAGACCTCGCGGGGTGTCTCGTAGTAACCGAGTTCGTGGGCGGTCGAGAGTGCCTCGCGCTGGCGATGAGTCAATCGCCCGAGCGTGTCCGTCCGGTCGGGTGAGTAGCCGCCCATCCACTCGACATCGACAGCGATGCGGTCGCTCACTTCGTCGAAAGCCTCCTGTAGTGCTGCCTGTTCACCGGCGACGGTCACCCGGACGCCGCGCTCGGTGAATCGGAAGGGCGGTTCGAGCAGCAGTGCGTGTTCTTCGGTGATCGCCAGCAATTCGCTGAGAATCTCGTGTTCGGAAACGTGCAAAAAGGCATAGACGTTCGTCTCGTCTTCGACGATCAGTTCGTACTGGCGGATATCCTCGTTGTCCTCGATTGCCGTTTCGAGCGGCTCGAAGTCGGTGACTGTGAGTCGATAGAGCAGCGTATACGAACCGTCACTGTGCCAGCCGAGATTCATGACCGCCTCCCGGGAGACCGCCCCGAGCGTCGCAAATGTCGTATCGATGCCGGGGAAAGATCCGTCCTCGGGCAGGAGATGAAGCTCGACGGCTCTCATTGTCACCCATTGTGGCCGGCACGAAAATAACGCTGTGGACTCAGTACTCGAACTCGGTGTCGATTTCGCCGGCAGTCTCGGTCATGACGATCGCCGCCTGACTGTACTGCATGACCTTCTGCATGTCGCCGTCGAGTTCGAAGGTCCCGTCCATCATCCCCTCCACGGGGTCGATTTCACCGTTCGTGAGCTGTTTCCACTTCTCGTAGCCGCCGCGGAAGGCGAAGCCGTAATCCTCGCCGTCGGGGTCGTCGGTCACGTAGGCGTCGTGACAACCGCCGTCCTGCAGTTCGAGATACATGTAGACTGGGTCACCGTCGTAGGTGCCGTCGGGCTGAATCTCGAAGAGGAAATCGCCGTTGAATCCGACACCCCACCCCTCACCCGCGTGAGAGTACTGGTCCGATTCGTTGAGTTTGTTCATATACTCGTCCACCCACTCGTCTGCCCCGCTTGGAAGTTTGAATGACATGGTTTGCAGCCAATTTTGTTCGCAGTCGTGTTAAGTTTATACTCAGTGATTAGAATTCGGTGCAGACCGGGATGCCCATCGTGTCGAACTCACCGAGACGCTCCATCACGTCCGGCACGTCGCCGAGTCCGCAGGTCTCGGAGACGATCTTGCCCGGTTCGATCTTACCGCTGTCCATCATGCGGAAGATCTCGTCGTACTCGTGCGGTGGCATCCCGTAGGTGCCGTGGAAGTCCCGCTCGTCCCAGACGATGTTGTCGACCGGCAGCGAGACTTCACCTTCTTCCTCGGAGGTCGTGAGCCCAGCCTGGAGGTGCTGGCCGCCTTTCGCGAGACAGTTGACCGAGTTCTGGATCGTCTCTGCGATGCCCAGCGCCTCGACAGAGACCTGCACGCCGCGGCTACCCTCGGTGAACGATTTGACCGCCTGCGGGACATCTTCGACCTCGTTCGAGTTGATCGATTCGACGGCCCCGAGTTCCTCGGCCATCTCCAGTTTCTCGTCGATGATGTCGACGGCGATGACGTTGCCACCGAGCGCGTTGGCGGTGTGGACCGCGGACATGCCGACGCCGCCACAGCCGTGGACGGCGACCCAGTCACCGGGCTCGATGTCGACGCGCTTGCTCACGCCGTGGAAAGCCGTCGCGAACCGACAGCCGAGTCCGGCAATTTTGTGTGCGGCGATATCCTCTGGCACTTCGACGAGATTCTGGTCGGCGTTGCGCACCGAGTACTCCTCGGCGAAGGCACCCTTCTGGAAGCCGACAAAGCCCATCGGGACCGACGACTCACAGATATTGGCTTTCCCGGCCCGGCAGTACGGACAGGTCCCGTCACTGAGGTTGAACGGGTTCGTCACGCGGTCTCCCTCGGAGAATCGTGTGACGTTCTCGCCGACTTCGACGACGCGGCCGACCGGTTCGTGACCGAAGATCAGTCCTGGCTGGGGAACGAGTCCGATCCAGTCCCAGTCACCCTGCCAGGCGTGCCAGTCACTCCGGCAGATCCCACAGGCTTCTGTCTCGACCACGACTTCCTCCGGCCCACAATCTGGCCGGTCGACTTGCTCTAGCTGGAGCGGTTCTCCCACGCCTTGGAATACTACTGCATCCATATCTACCCCCTTGCCCTCCACACGTAAAAAATTACCTCACAATTCTGTCAGGAATTGAGAGTGCCGCTGCTGTCCGGGAGTTTCAGACGACCAACGGCAGCCGTCTTCAGAACTTGGGCACCCCTCCGAAGTTCATCTTCACCGTCTTGACCTGTGAGTAGTCCTGCAGGGCTTCCTCGGCGAGTTCGCGACCCATTCCGCTCTCTTTGAACCCACCGTGGGGGGCTGGGTCGAGCAGGTCGTTGTAGGTGTTCACCCAGACCGTGCCGGCTTCGAGTTCGTTCGCGACGGCGTGGGCCGTCTCCAGATCCTCGGTCCAGACACCCGAGGCGAGGCCAAATTGGGTATCGTTGGCCCGCTCGATCACTTCCTCGCGTTCTTCGAACTCGAACACCGACAGCACGGGGCCGAAGACCTCCTCACAGGAGATGGCGTCGTCGTCATCGATATCCGTGACGACGGTGGGGTGGACGAAGGGTGCGCCCGCGGTGTCGCTGTCCGCGCCGCCTGCGTCGCTCTCGTCGCTCTCGTTGCCGACCCGTACCGTCGCGCCTTCGTCGATGGCTCCCGAGATGTACTCCCGGACTTCTCGGGCGTGTTCGTGGTCGATCATCGGACCGATGTCAGTCCGCGGGGAGAGTGGGTCGCCCACCTGCAAGTCGGCGATGCGATCGTTCAGTCGGTCGAGAAACTCCTCGCGGATATCTTCGTGGAGGAACAGCCGTGACCCGGCGGTACACTGCTGGCCGGAGTTGAAGAAGATGCTCACCATCGTCCCCTCGATGGCCTTGTCGAGGTCGGCGTCGGGGAAGACGATGTTCGGGCTCTTGCCGCCGAGTTCGACAGAGACGGGTGTGATGGTCTCGGCCGCACCCTTCAGTGTCTGGACGCCTGCGAACTTCGACCCGGTCAGAGTGACCTTACTGATCCCTTCGTGTTCTGAAATCGCCGTCCCGACCTCGCTTCCCGGCCCGGTGACGACGTTCACGGTTCCGGACGGAAGGACCCGGTCGCAGACGCGCGCGATCACCAGCGAGGAGAGCACCGCCTTCGAGGCGGGCTTGAAGACGACGGCGTTGCCCGCCGCCAGCGCAGGCCCGAGTTTCCAGGCGACGAACATCGCGGGGAAGTTCCACGCAGAGATTGCACCGACGACGCCGTACGGTTCCCGTTTGGTCACCGTGTGTTTCTGATCTTCCGTCGGGACGACGCGACCGGCGTCGGCCGTGCGGGCGATTGCTGCGAAGTGTCTGAACTGCTCGACGACGATTTCCACGTCGACAAAGCGAGAGTGCATGTTGGGCTTGCCCGCCTCCAGACTCTCCAACTTCGCCAGTTCGGTCTGCATCTCTTCGAGTCGGTCCGCGATTTCGTCGAGTTTCTCGCCTCGCTGTTTCGGTGAGAGTTGGCCCCACGCGCCACCGAGCGCGCTCTGGGCGGCCTCGACTGCCCGATCCACGTCTGCACTCGTGCCGACCTGGACCGTCGCAAGTTCCTCGCCAGTCGTTGGATCGATTGCAACGCCTTCGGAACCCCCCTCGGAGTCGACCCACTCGCTGTCGATCAGTAGGCCGTACTCCTCGCGTGGGAGTGATTCCTCGGCCGCCTCTCGGTGTCGTTCTCGGACCGACTGTGCCACCTCGTAGCTATCGTCGTAGTATCGCTCTTGCATTGGTTCTGTGTTTTCCTCGGTCACTTGTCGAGTTATGCTGAGATCACGTCCCGGTCGAGTTCGACGCCCAGTCCGGGTCTGTCCCGCGGCCGGACCAGTCCATCTGAGACCGTAAAGGGCTCTTCGATCACCGCGGCCCACGCCTCGGGCGTCCACGGCGCGTCGTGGGGGAACTCACACCAGGCGGCATCGACGGCGGCCATCACGTGCAGGTTCGCCGCGAAGCCGATGGCGTTGGTCCAGGTGTGTGGGACGAATCTGACTCCCTCCTCGCGGGCACGGCCGGCAACCTCGACGGCGCGTTTGATCCCCGTCACGAGCGCCGCGTCTGGCTGGAGCACGTCCAGTGCCTCGCGGTCGAGGAACTGATGCAGTTCACCGGGGTTGCCGTTGAACTCTCCGCCGGCAATCGGAACGTCGGTCATCTCCCGGAGGCGAGCGTAGCCGTCGTAGTCGTGGCGAGGCAAGGGCTCCTCGAACCACTCGATACCGCCGATATCTTCCAGTTCTCGGGCGACCGCGGCAGCCTCCTTGACCGTCCACGTCTCCTCCTCCTCCATGACCCTCACCGCCCAGCCCTTGTTGGCGTCGACCATCAGCGTCAGGTCGGGAAAGGCCTCCCGGACTTCCCGGACGATGTCGACCTCAGAGGGGTCGGTGATTCGCAGTTTGACGGCCTCGAATCCGTCGTCGAGGCGGGTCTCGATGCGGTCGATTCGCTCGTCGGCAGGGAGAATCTGCCCCGTACTCGCGTACGCGGGAATGGACTCGGCCGATCCACCGAGTAGTTCGTAGACCGGCTTGCCGGCATCTTTGCCGATGATGTCCCACAGCGCGAGTTCGATGTGCCACGGCCGCGGGCCGACGAGGTCGACACCTGCCAGTTTGTCCATAATCGACTCGATATCGTGCGGATCCTCCCCCTGTAAGAACAGGCTGAGCGGCGTCTCGTACTCCAGCCCGCCCGCGAAACTCGGACTTGCCGTCACGCCCGTAATTCCGGCGTCAGTCTCCACCTCGAACACTTCGGCCTCGTGGGAGTGCTGTGCGTAGCCCGGAATCCACGTCGGCTCGAAGGCGCCGTCGAGTGGATGGCTGACGTGATGTTGGGTGACACCCGTAATTTGCATTCCACCGATACATCACCGGGCTTGTCCCTAACGGTTGGGACGGACAGGTGCGGGTCTTTATACGTGTTGTCGAAATTCAGGGGTAAGCGAATGTGGGAGACAGACCGAATTTATACGTATCCAGCCCCAACGAGTGATTATGAGTCAGCAAGAGGACGTGCCACAGTCCGAGGACGAATGGCGTGAGATTCTGACCGACGAGGAGTACGACATTCTCCGGGAAGCGGGGACCGAACCGCGGTTCAGCGGCGAACTGCTCGATACCAAAGAGGCTGGGACCTTCCACTGTAGCGGGTGCGGTGCCGAACTGTTCCACTCCGAGCAAAAGTACGATTCTGGCTCCGGATGGCCGAGTTTTTACGATGCCTACCAGGAAGGCAACATCGAGACAGATGTCGACACGAGCCACGGGATGCGCCGGACAGAGGCCGTCTGTGCGAACTGCGGCGGCCATCTCGGACACATCTTCGACGACGGGCCGGACCCGACCGGCAAGCGGTACTGCATCAACTCCGTCTCACTCGAATTCGAGCCGGACGAATAGCGCTTTTTTATTACTGCTTCGAGGGCTGTAGAGAGGGTTCTCGAAGGACGAAGCGGAGACAGAAAATGGCCGGTGTTAGCTCGAACTCTGGGTTTCGTCGTCGAGTTCGAAGTCTTCGTCAGGGTCCTCCTCGTCGAGGTCGACCGTCGAGTCGTCTTCCGGAGCAACGTCGGCTTCGGGGTCCATCGACTCTTCCATTTCTTCGAGTTCCTGTTCAACCTGCTGGCGGCCCTTCTGGAATTCTCCCATCGCTTGCCCAGTCGAGCGGGCGAGTTTCGGGATCTTGTTTGCACCGAACAGTAGGACTGCGATCAGGAGAATGACGAACATCTCCATTCCGCCGGGGATCGGCCCGAAGAGGGGCACGAGTGTCGTAGCCATTTCTATTTGTGTCTTACCGAGTGCCGATTATAGTCTTTTTGCTCGTAACAGGGTGTTGGGAGAGTATCAACTCCCTACCTGGCCAGTAACCACAATCCAAACCATGATGAAAGTCCGCTCCGAACGGGATTATATGGTTTCCGAAGGTGACAAGGCACCAGAATTCACGGCATCGCTCGCAAACGGCGACATCGAAACGTTCGATCTCTCGGAGGCACTCGAGGACGGCCCAGTCGTCCTCGCCTTCTTCCCCGGCGCGTTCACCAGCGTCTGCAGCCACGAAATGAATACGTTCCAGGATCGACTGACAGAACTCACGGACACTGGCGCGACGCTGTACGGCGTCAGCGTCGACTCGCCGTTTACGCTCAACGAGTTCCGTGACAAACTTGGACTCGAATTCGACCTCATCAGCGACGCGAACCGAGAGGTCATCGAACAGTACGATATCGTGACTGGCTTCGACCAGTACGGCATCGACGAACTCGCCCAGCGGGCAGTCTTCGTCATCGACGGGTCCGGGACGGTCACCTACGCGTGGGTCGGCGACAATCCCGGTCTGGAACCCGATTACGACGAAGTGGAAGAGGCCGCAGCGGCCGCAGCAAACTAATCCCGTTCACCCGCGGTCTTTTTTGATCGGCTGTCGTAGGTCCGGGCATGACTGACAACCCCGAGACGCGTGACAGCGACCCGTCCGACAGCACTGACCAGCGAGTCGACGAACTAAGTCGGGAAATCGACAGTGACAGCGACATAGAGAGTTCGATGGAAGGTGGTGAGGAAATACGACGGTACGACCCCGACCGCGACCACGCTTTCCCCGACGAACGACTCAACGAGGTTCTCGCGTTCATCGAATCTGACGAGGAGATCGAAGTCTACCTCGAAGCCCAAAACGTCAATCCCGTCGCCCGCAAGCAGTACAACGATCACGGGCCCAAACACATCGAAATCGTCCGCAACCGCGCGCTCTCGCTGTACGAACTGCTCAAACGCGGCGGTGTCGAGTTCAATGGCGCGCGCGAGCAGGGTCTCGACGAGGCCGACGAACCGGTCATTATCGCGCTGGCGGCGACGCTGCACGACATCGGACACGTCGTCCACCGCGACGACCATCCCTACTACTCGATTCCGCTGGCGGCCGATATGCTCGACCGCATCCTGGAGGAGTTCTACGATCTGGGTGACCGCGTCCGGATGAAAGGCGAGGTTCTGCACGCGATCATCTGCCATCACACCGAAGAGGACCCGCTGACGCTCGAAGCCGGCGTCGTCCGCGTCTCGGACGCTCTGGATATGGAGCGCGGTCGCTCACGCCAACCCTACGAACAGGGGGGACGGGGAATCAACACCGTCTCCAGCCAGGCCATCGAGCGAGTCATGCTTCGTGACGTGTCCGGACCGACCGTGCTCGTCGAAATCGCCATGACCAACGCCGCGGGCGTCTTCCAGGTGGACAATCTGCTCAAGGCGAAAGTCGAAGACTCCGGGCTCGAAGAGTATCTGCGGATCGTCGCGATCAACTCTCACGACGACAACGAGGATCAGATCGTCGAGCGGATCGAACTCTAACTTATTCGTCTCGGGTCAGCGCGTCGTCGCCGTGGCGCTCGCGAAGATCAGCCAGATACTCCTTCTGTTCCTGCACGCGCGGGGTCGGCGTCTCGTACGGACGGTCGAACATCGCCATCGGGTCCGGTTCGGCCGCTTCGGCCTCGTCGATCATCGCCGCCACCTCATCTCCAACCTCCTCCTCGATCGATTCGATCTGCTCGTCGTCGATCAGGTCGCGATCACGGAGGAAGGTTTCGTAGCGTGTGATCGGATCGAACTCACGCCAGCGCTCGACTTCTTCCTCTTCCCGGTAGGCATCCGGGTCGTCGACAGTGGTGTGTGCGCCGAGTCGATACATCACCGCCTCGATCAGCGACGGACGGCCCGCGCGACCGATATCTTCCGGCGGCTCAGCGTTGGGGTCGCGGGCTTTCTCGGCGGCTTCTTTGGTCACTGCGTACACTGCCAGCGGATCCATCCCGTCGACGCGTTTCCCCTCGAACCCGTAGGCGTGGGCTTTCTGAGCGATGGTCGCGCTGGCTGTCTGGTTTTCCCGGCCGATAGAGATAGCGTACTGGTTGTTATTACAGAAGAAAATCGCCGGCACGTCGTAGACGCCCGCGAAGTTCAGCCCCTCATGGAAATCGCCTTCCGAGGTCGAGCCCTCTCCAAAGTGGCACATGACGACGTTGTCGTCGCCTTTGAGTTTCGAGGCCCACGCCATCCCCGTGGCGTGCGGGAGTTGGCTCCCGATAGAGATGTTCATCGGGAAGATGTAGTCGTCTGCCAGGTGGCCGTTGCCCTCCTCGTACCCCATCCAGTAGAGGAGATACTCGTAGGACATCCCGCGGACCCCAGCGGCACCGTGTTCGCGATACTGATAGGAGATCCAGTCGTCGTCAGCGAGCGCGTGGGTGGAGGCAACCTGTGCGGCCTCCTGGCCGGCGAGCGGCGGATAGGTCCCGATCCGTCCCTGCCGGTGCAGCGTCACCGCCCGCTCGTCGAGATGCCGGGCGAATTTCATCTGCTCGTACATCTCGACGAGTTGCTCCTCGGAGAGGTCCGGTACGGTCGCGTCGTCACGGACGGATCCGTCCCTGTCTAACACTTGCACCAGATCGGACTCACCCGGCAGACTCCCGGTCGTTGTCATACAGATGGGGTCGCTTCCCAGTCGCAAAATTGTTTTTCTCGTCTACTTGATAGGACGGGGACAGACACGAGGGCGACACTCCGTCCGTCGCCGAAATATGCGTGCAGTCGAGTCTGACAAAATCCTCGCGTATGGGCAAAATACATACCGGCCGGTACTGTTATGAGGAGACATGGGCGTAAATCGGGCGGGAGACGACGTGGATGATGACATCGCGACAGCCGTTGGCATCTTCGCACTCACCGACGCCAGCCTTCACGAGGCCGCAAAACAGAGCGGAGTGACGCGATGGGAACTCGAAGACGCCATCGAAGCGGCCGGCCTGAGCGAAACCTTCGATATTCAGCAGGACGGGGACGTATCGGAGACGATCGACGACTTGCTCGACGGAAACTAACGTCTATTTGATTAGGAGAGGGAGTGATGGATTGGAATCGCTGAGCAATACTGGCCACTAGATAACTGGCAGGATCCGCTGCTTATCGAAAGGCTGTCAGAATTACCGTACAAGAAATTTGCTGACAAGGGGCAATGGTATTCGAGCAGCCCCATTGCCTGTCTGGATAGCTAGACACGATATAGAGACGATTCGTGATGCCTAGCACGAGCTTACACTGTAAGTGGGGACAGAGTTGTAAGTACGATGTCCACGATACGCACCTTTCCGGGCCACGCTGGTGATATCGAAGTAGTAACCGACGCCGACACCGGAACAATCACCTTCGTCAGTAGTCGAGACGCGGACGACACCATACCGCCCACTGAGTGGATGACCGTCGACGCCGACACAGTTGTCGACCTGGATTCGTACCGATGACTGTCTCAGAAAGCGTGTCTTGGCTGTATCCGATGGCATTGGCAGTTGCCGACGTTGGAGTTGGGATAGCATTATACGAAACTGGAATTGTCGTTTTTGCCATTGTACTGTGGCTGGCCGGCCTTGTGACGTGTCTTAGTGTGGTCAGTTCCAGACGGAGTGTGTCCGGAAAACACCGTTCTGGCCGTCAACCACAGTAGATTCCTCATCGCGGAAGATGTAGCCAGTCGTGGCAATACTGGACTTTCGGGAATCATTCGGTAATTAAGTATTATGTGATAGCAGCAGATACGATCATACGTACTGCCGTTGACCCCTCCACCACGTCATGCTCCCCCAATCCGGTAGCGTGTTTTTCTGGCACGTACTCGTGTTCAGTCTCTCGTTTGTCCTCGGCATCGGGAGTGCTGTCTGGACATACCGTAGACGAGACCAGTACGCCGCGCGGGCGTTGTTCGTGTTCCTCGCAGTCACCGTTGCATGGAACGCAACCGTCCTCCTCAGAATCGTCGGCCCAGTCTCACTCGCGTGGCAATTACACCTGATCGAGCAGTTCTTCCAGGTGCTGATGACGCTCGTCTGGTTTTACTTTGCTGCGGTCTACGCTGGCTACCGTGAGATACTCACCAGCCGGATGGTCGCATACCCGCTGGGCGGGATGGCAGTGGCTATGCTCGCCGTGGAATCGTTTCCGCCGATTGCAGTCCGTACGAGCACGAACCCGAGAATAATCGACGACCCGTTTGTCTTCGTCACGTGGACCGATACCTTACCCTCCGAGGTCGTCGAAGTGTTCGGACTGGCCGCATTTGCTATCGGCTCTGGGTTGATTCTGTACAAGCTGCTGACCGCGAACTACGTACAGGGATGGCAGATCGTGCTCATCTTCCTTGCAACGTCCGGCGCAATCCTCACCGAAGTGTTCGAGTCGTCGATCCCACACGCTGTTTCTGGCGTCGATTACCCTGCGCTGGCCGTGACAGGAGTCGGTGTCTCTTATGTGGTCGGTCTGTACCGTTACGATCTCTTCGGATACACGCCGGTCGATATGTCCGACGTGATCGACGGAATCACTGCCCCGGTGATCGTGCTGAACCCGGAACAGAAGGTCGTAGATTTCAACGCGTCGGCGAGTGCGACCTTCGAGGACCTCACCTCCGGTCGCAACGCCGACACCGTGCTTCCGGAGGCGGTTGTAACTGTCTTGCCACTGGAGGATCCCGTGAAGAGCGAAACAGAGGTCACACTCACCGACGACGGCGAGGACCGGATCTACCGACTGTACGCCGAACCACTCGATTCGTTCGGTGATAGCCAGGGACTCGCGGTAACTGCTCGTGATCTGACGACCCGGCGGCGACAACAAGAGAACTTTGACCTGCTTAACCAGATTCTCGCCCGCGCGCTCAGACACAACATTCGCAATAAGGTCGACGTCATCAAGGCGAACAATCGGGAGTTGGTCGACCAACTCGATGGTGAAACACAGAGTCGGGCGCGTGTTGCCGCTGCTGCCGCTGATGATCTGCTCTCAATTAGCGACAAAGCACGCGTCATGAAAGAGATTGTGGAGCATCGCGGCCGGACGACGCCGGTGGAGCTGTCAGATCTCATCACCGAGATCGTTGCCAAGTACGAACAACTCTATCCCGAGACCACCTTCACGGTCGACTGTCCACCATCGTGCTCGCTTTCTGTGACCCCCGACATCACACACGCACTCGAAAATCTCGTCGAGAACGCTGCCGAACACAATCCAGACGACGACGCCGAGGTTCGAGTCTCACTCGAAGACAACGCCGACAGCGTGGTGATCAAGATCGACGACAACGGCCCCGGCATTCCGAACAACGAGGTGACCGTCCTTGAACGCGGATATGAAGATGTCCTCAATCACGGGAGTGGCCTCGGCCTCTGGATCGTCACCATGGTGGTCGACGAAATAGATGGCACAATCCAGTACGACGCTGGTGAGGGCGGAACCAGTATCACCCTCCGCATCGAGGACTGACGCGCAGACAGTACAACGAGGGTGTAGCCAGTCACAGAGTGGTTGGGTAGTTTCGTGACATCTGATCACGCGCTGCTCGTACCCTGAACGTGGCCGTTTTGCTTCGATGTGTGAGACGCTTCTCACACACAGTGAGATGACTGTGACACTAACGGGCCTCGGTACAGGAACCGCGTCAGTTTCACTGCGACACCGCGACAGACGCGCCCGCCACCTCACGCAGTCGCTCTCAGTGTGCTCGGTTCGGATCCGAACAGACGATTCGGAACGCCCAGGTGTTTCGCGCTACGCAACTGTGGTGTCTATTATTAGACCCCGGAGATCCTGTCAATCCATATGCAAAATTCCAGCACAAGTCGAACCAAACAATCGCTGCTCACCCGGACACTGGGCGTCGCAGTCGATTCGCAGACGTACAAGAATCTGCTGTATCTCTTGCTCCGGTTTCCACTGGGAATCGCGTATCTTACCGTGTTTGTGACCGGGCTTGCACTGGGCGTGTCGCTCGTGCCACTGCTCGTCGGAATTCCGATTCTTGCTGGTGTCCTCGCAGTGGCAGGCTATGTCGGCGTCGTCGAGGCCACTCTCTTACGGCGGGTGCTCGGGCGGGATGTCTCGTGGTCGACGGTCGACCCGAATGAGACACCGATGGTCCCGTACCTCAAGCAGGCCGCAACCGACCCAACGAATTATCTGCTGTTGATCTTGGCGTTCGTCTCTTTTGTCACAGGGAACGCGCTGTTTATCGCTCTCGTAATGTGGTTTGCACTCTCGGTTAGCTTCCTGACTGCACCAGCCATCTACCGGATTGACGGAGTCCAGTTTTTCAACTTCCAGGGATCGATCGATCTCGGGGTCGTCACTGTCAACGAACAGCAACTCGTGATCAACACCCTGCCAGAAGCACTCCTCGTCTCACTGATCGGCATCGTTCTCACCGTCGTTGGCCTCCATCTAGTCAACCTCACCGCAAGAGTGTACGCTGACGTGACCGAGTCGCTGCTGTCCTCTTCGGGGTGAGTACTGGGAAAAATAGCCACTGCCGCAGTACTGGTGTCTGTATGCTGACCGGAACGAGCTATCCACCCATCACTGCCTGAGAACGCACCACTCGACGCGGAGTTCGAGCAAATTAACGATCCGTTCGTGAGAGAAACCGACCCGGAACGGGTAATAGTCGGAGAGGGGCGGAACACGTAGACCGAATCCGTGACCGACTACTCCCGGAACGTGAGCCACTCGCGGACTTCGCGGACGAGACTCAGAACGCTTTCGGACTCCGACCCGACCGAGGTGATGTGACCCATCTTTCTGAGGTTGTACACTTCCCGCTTGCCGTACCAGTGTAAGGAGACGGTATCGGTTTGGAGCGTATCCTCGACCCCGGAGAGTTCTGCCTCCTGTCGCTGGTCGACATCGCCGAGAATGTTGGCGAGTGCAGTCGGCTCCCGCCGGTCGGTTGATCCCAGCGGCAGGCCTGTCACGGCCCGAAGGTGTTGCTCGAACTGGGAGGTGTGACAACCCTCGATGGTCCAGTGGCCCGAGTTGTGCGGCCGCGGGGCGATTTCGTTCAGCAGAATCTTCCCGTCCGCACGCTCGAACAACTCGATACCGTAGACACCACGCCCCTCCATCACATCGAGAATGTCTGTTGCGACTTCGCGAGCGCGCTCGCGGGTCTCCTCGTCTGTCCGCGGCGGCGAGACAGTCTCGCGGAGGATTTCCTCGCGGTGAATCGTCTCCGTCACGGGGAAGGTATCCGTCTCACCGTCGCCCTTGCAGCCGATGACCGCGAGTTCGCGGTCGTAGTCGACGAACTCCTCGACCATCGCCGGACCCTGGATCGCATCGAAGGCCTCCTCGACCTCCTCGGAGGATTCGACGAGGATGTTGCCGCGGCCATCGTAGCCACCCTCGCGCGCTTTGAGCATCGCCGGATAGCCCAGTTCGTCGAGTGTCTCTCGCAGTTCTGCGGCCGAATCGACGGCCTTGAATGCTGGGACCGGAATCCCTGCCTCCTGAAGCGCCTCTTTCTGGACGAGTTTGTCCTGAATCATCCGCAGCGTCTCCGGGCGCGGATGGACCGGCGTCCCAGTTTCATCTTCGACGGCTTCGAGCACGTCCGGATCGGCAAGTTCGATCTCGAAGGTGAGATAATCTGCCCGCTCGCCGAGTTCGTACAGCGTCTCCTCGTCGTCGAAGGCGCCGACGACCTGATCGCGGGCGACAAGCGAGGCTGGCGACTCCGGCGTGGGATCGGAGACGAGCAGTTCGATCCCGAGCGGCGAGCCAGCCTCCCCGAGCATTCGGCCGAGTTGGCCGCCGCCGACGACACCGACAGTCACGCCTGGCGAAGTCAGTTTCATACGCGTCTCTTCCCAACCGACCCGCAAAAACGTTGTTTTCCCATGTTTTTCGAGGGGCCCTCCCGCAGCGAGCGAAGCGAGCGAGGAAGGGCCCCTCGAAAAACATGGGTAAAAAAGCCGGACGCGCCAGCGGCGCGTCCGGTGTCCTCGGGAGTGAGTAGCGCGAACGACCGAGGGCTCGGATGACGCAAAGCGTCTTCCGGTGAATCGCGCTCGCTTGGCTCACGGCTCCGCCGTTCGCCTTTAGAGACGCTCGCTCCGCTCGCGTCTCTCTTTGCTCGCGCGAATGCTGGCGCTCAGTACGCACGCCTACATTCCAGCGTATTCAGCCGGTTCTACGATTGAGACAACAATCCTGTAGATGGGTCTACGGAACCAGGAGGCAGAAGACAATCTGACGACCAGCCAGTGGATTTTTGCTAACAGCCCGATAGTATCGCACATGGGAGATTTCGACGGTCTCGATCTGCAGTCTGTCGAGGACCAACTCGGTGAAAAAGAGGGCCCGGACGGCGGCGGCCGGATCGTACTCGGCGTACTCGACGGCACGACACCCGGCGAGGAGTGGGTCGGCCTCGTCGATGACGGTGCGGTGCTCGTGCTCAACGTCGAGGGCGATCTGAACGAACTCGGCTCGGAATTTGCCCGCGAAGTCAGCGAGGGCGGCGGCAACCTCGTTCACTTCCGGGGATTTCTGATCGTCACGCCGCCGGGCGTGACCATCGATACCGACCGACTCGACTGACCCGAGATGGCTGGAATCGTCTTCTTCCGAACGGACCAGCGCGAGGCGATTGTCGATTTGTACACCGCCGACCTCGGATTCGGGGAGTGGCTCGAACAGGACGGGGGCTGTACGATCCTCAAACGAGAGAATCTTCTCGTCGGATTCTGTGACGCTTCCGAGTCCGAAACCGAGGGCATCGTGACCATCGTCGTCGAGGACCGGGAGACGGTCGATGATCTCTACGGCCGACTCGACGGACGCGCTCGCGGCCCGCCGGAAACGAACGACGAGTTCGATATCTACCAGTTTTTCCTCGAGGATCCCGACGGTCGCGCAGTCGAGGTTCAGACGTTCCTCCACGACACGCCGTCGGTTTCCTGACGAGAGTGGGGCGTTCTCCGAGAATAGGCTCGTTCTGAGAAGTAATCATGAGATAACTAACCGACTGCTGATCCTAGTGGCGGTATGCCAATTACTGGTCGATTCAACCGCGAACAGACGCATGGCTCTCAAAAACTGCGCCGACAGGCGACGAGTCGGGGTGAGAGCCGTGACTGACTGGCGTGCCGTCACGGTCGGATTCGTATCGATCATCCTGCTGGGGACTGTCGGCCTCGTCATTCCGGGGCTCGGTCAGTTGCTCGCAGCGGTCATCGGCGGAGTAGTGGCGGGCTATCTCGCCGGCGGCGGTCTATTCCGCGGTTTCTGGCATGGTCTCCTCGCAGGAAGCTTGGGCGGCATTTTCGTCGCAATCATCGTCTGGTTGGTCGTCACGATTGTCGGACTCAGTCTGGGTCCCGTCGTGGGCGCTGTTGGCAGCGTTCTCGGCGTTGGAACCTTCCTCATCATCGTCTTCGTCTCGATGTTCGCAGCGTTCGAAAGCGCTCTCGGGGGCGCTATTGGCGGTGCACTGGCCGGATAATCCGAATACTACCCGTGAGGGACGTGCGACCACAGAAAGAGGCGGTTGGAATCCTGTTACTCGACGCGTTCGATGATCGTCGCGATGCCCTGTCCGAAGCCGATACACATCGCACAGAGGCCGTACTGGCCGTCGCACTCTTCGAGTTGGTACGGCAGTTTGCCTAGCAGTGCCGCGCCGGTCGCGCCGAGCGGGTGGCCGTGGGCGATTGCGCCGCCCCAGACGTTGGTCTTCTCCCAACTCGCGCCGGTTTCTTCGAGCCACGCCGTGAGGACGGAGGCGAAGGCCTCGTTGACCTCGAAACGGTCGATATCGTCGACGGTCATGTCGTTCTCTTCGAGCAGTTCCTGCGTGGCAGGAATCGGACCCTTGAGCATCGTCAGCGGATCGACGCCGACGACTTTCGAGTCGACGATCCGTGCTTTCGGTTCCCAGCCGTGTTCTTCACAGGCCTCCCCGGAAGCGATCAGCGTCGCCGCCGAGCCGTCGACGATACCCGAGGAGTTGCCGGGATGGATCACACCGTCGCCTTCCTCTCTGAAGACCAGCGGGAGGTTCGAGAGCGTGTCCATATCCGTTCCCGGCCGGGGATGTTCGTCCTCCTCGACAGTGACCGCCTCGCCGTCGAGTTCTGTCTCGACCGGAACGACCTGATCGTCGTAGGCACCCTCCTCCGCGGCGTCGGCCCAGCGCTTCTGTGAATCGGCGGCGATTTCGTCAACTTCCTCGCGGCTGAAACCCCACTGCTCGGCGATACGCTCGGCACCCTCGCCCTGTGTCGTCAGTTCGTCGAAGTACTGGAAGTACGTGTCCGTCAGTGCCTGCCCGTCGAGATCAGGATTCTGCGCCGGATTGTCGCTGCCCATCGGGACGCGAGTCATGTGCTCGACGCCGCCCGCGACGACGACATCCTGCATACCACCGCGGACCTGCCCGGCGGCAAAATTGATCGCCTGCTGGCCGGAGCCACACATCCGGTTGAGCTGAACGCCCGGTACGTCGTCGTCCCACCCGGCGACCATCGGCGCGACGCGGCCGATGTTCAGTCCCTGCTCGTCGGTCGGCGAGACACAACCGTAGACTACGTCTTCGATGTCTTCACTCCCCTCGAAGCCGTTTCGCTCTTCGAGCGCGAGCAGCGGTTCCGCAGCGAGATCCTGCGGGTGTGTGTCACTGAATATTCCGCCATCCTTCCCGAACGGTGTCCGAACCGCATCGACAATGTATGCCTCTGGCATACTACCACTGTTAGCTAGCATGCTGTTTAGTCCTTATCCCGGAAACCCACCCTGACCAAAACAGAACCGAACGGAACTACTCGGCGTCATCCTCGGCTGACTCGCTCGCGTCGTCGGTCGAATCTGTTTCGGCTTCGATATCGGAGGGTCCGTGCTCGGTTTCCTCCTCGGCTTTCGGGAGGCGGACGTGCAGCGTGCCGTCGTCTTTGAGTACCGCCGTCCCGGCAGTGGGGTCGACAGTCGCATCCTCCGGAAGCGTCGCTTCACCGTTGAGCGCGAGGCCGCGGCCGGGATAGGTCATCTCGTATTCCTCCTGTGCGGAGCGGAACCGGTCGAGTTGGACGGAAACTGCCCCGTCCTCGAAGCGGACCTGTACGTCACTGCTGTGTGCGCCCGGCGCGTCGAAAATCGCCAGGAAAGCGTCGTCGCTTTCCAATAGATCGACCGGGAGCCCGCGTTTTTCCTGCGTGCGGGCCATGACCCGGCCGAGAGTCCCGAAGACGGCGGACCCGACCGACTCGCCCACGCCCCGCATTACAGCTCCACCTCCGAGAGGCAGTCGGTTTGCTGGCAGTACGGACAGACGAAATCACTTACACCGACGCTGTCGGGCATGTCGTAGGTGTAGTGCAGTTCGAACATGTCCATCTCGCACTCGTCGTCCGTGCAGACAACTTCCAGAGTTTTTGGCATGGACGACAATTAGGGCGGGGTCGTAATCAATGCCGTGGCTGGGCGACTCGGGTGGAGCCAGTCGACGCGACTCCGGGTACGAACCCATGTGTAATTTTAAATGTGGGGCAATCAATAGGGTATGATATGCCAGAGATACTCGCCGAGAACCTCTCCGGAAAAGCGGTTATGGGTTCGGATGGGGCCGAACTCGGTATGTTGTACAACATCACGATGGATCTCGATTCGGGACGACTCACGAATCTGGTCATCAACCCCGACGAAAACTACACCGGCGGCGACGGTTTCGAGTCCGACCAGCAGGGACGACTTCTGATTCCCGTCAATCGTGTGCAGGCGGTCAAAGACCACATGATCATCCAGCGGTAAGGAATGTACATTCTCGATTCATCAGCTTTTATCAACGAGTATCACACCGACGAACAGATTGCCTCGATTCCGCTCGTCAGAGAAGAACTCGAAGATGAGAGCGCCTACCGATTCGATGCACTCGAAGGCTCGGGAATGCACATGCACATCCCCGATGCCGAAACCGTCGATCAGATCGAACGGGCAGCCCGCGAAACCGGCGATTACGACGAACTCTCCCGCACCGACATCCGGCTGATCGCCGCGGCTTTCGAACTCGACGGAACCCTCGTCACCGACGACTACGCGATGCAAAACGTCGCCGAGAAACTCAACGTCACCGTCGAAGTAATCGCCCGCGAAGGCATCGACGAACAGCGAAGCTGGACCTACCAGTGTCAGGGCTGTGGCCGCGAGTTCGACGAAAACCACGACCGGTGTCCGATCTGTGGCAGCGGGCTCTCACGGAAAAATCCCGCCTGAACGACTTACCGGACCCGGTCAGATCGGATGCTGTCGTCCAGTTCCGCCAACCCGAGGTCGACGAGTTGCTGGAGAACTTCCGTCTCCCTGAGATTGTTCTCCCGAGCCAGGTGACGGATCTCTCTGGCGTGGTCGTCTGATAATACGACGCTGTAGGAAGTCGGCATACGTATGCCAATATCACGCATGATATTAAAGGCTCGTCAGACGGGCGTCCGATCGAGAGTCAGAGCCCGCCGGTCGTTTCGAGATACAGCGACAGATAGACCAAGCAGTTCCAGATTGCGTGAACGACGATCGGGACGAGAATGTTTTCGGTGTACTCGTAGAGCACGCCGAGGATGATTCCCGAACCGAGCGCGATGATAATGTACGCACTGGCGCTTCCGGTGGCGACCAGCGCAGAGTAGTGAACCAGTCCGAATACTGCGGCTGCCCCGAGAATTCCAGGGACGACGCCGTACGCGCGCCGGAGCAGCCCCTGAACGACTCCACGAAAGAGCAGTTCTTCGGCAGGTGAGTTCAGGAGTATTACCACCGGGATATAGTACAGGAACAGCTCCGGATTCTCGCGGCCGCTCTCGACGGCGGCGTTCTCTGCCGGCTTGAAGCCGAGCCAGGAGACGAACTGTTCAGCGCCGATCATAAAGGCGATCAAGACGACGGCACCGACGGCGATGGTAGCCAGATCCCGAATCGTCGGGCTGGCAGCGCCCACCAGCGACCAGTCGTCACGCCAGGCGAGGTACGCGAGCGGGGCCGCGAGTAACCCGACGAAATTCGTCGCGGTCTCCGCGATCTGTGCCGGCGGCGAGGCGGAATTCAGGCCGGCAGCGTCGATCATCCCGTTACCGATGCTGACGAATAGTCCGGCGACGATGAACGCGCCGAGGACGAGCAGAATCGAGTGGATGATGCCGATCCGGCGGTGCTCTCGATCGCCGATCTCGAAAAGCGGGCGACCATCGGGCATCCGTGCGGAACCGAGGCCACCGGAGTCGTCTGCCATTGTACGTCCTAAGCGTTACTCGTTCAAATCCGCTGTGATTGCAGCTACTCGATCTGGAGGCGTTCTTTCGAGGCGACCGCATCGGCTTCCTCGAACTCGCCGCCGCCGAGCAGTCCGCGAGCGGCTCGTTTGCCCCACTCGACGGCCGGCTGGGTGAACGTCTCAACATCGTACAGTTCGCCGGCGAGGATACAGGCCGCCTCCATCTCGTACAGCAGCGCACCGACGGCTTCGGCGTCGGATCCGTCGAGTTCGAGCCGGACGTTCGGACAGTCCGCGGCGGCCAGACTCGCCTCCGTCGCCTCGAACTCCGCATCGAGCAGATCGCCGAGATCCTTCCCGCCCAGATACGCGAGATCCGGAATTCCCGTCTCGGGGATCGCTCTGTCCGGTTGATCGGTCACTCGCAGCAGCGTGACGAGTTTATTTTTTGGGCCAGCCCTGTACAGTTGCAGTTGGGAGTGCTGGTCAGTCGCGCCGAGTGCGCGAACCGGCGTCTGTCCGCCGCCGTCTTTGCCGAGACTCTCGGCCCACAGTTGTGCGAACCACTCCGCGAACGCTTCGAGGCCTTCGGCGTAGGGCATCATCACGTTCGTCGAGTAGCCCTGCTGATCGAGGGCGTACGCTATCGCGCCGTACGCGTAGGCCGAACAGTCGAACAGCGAGGGAGCCAGCGAGTCGGCGGCCCGCTGCCCGCCAGCCAGCAGCCCCTCGATATCGTGGCCGCGGATCGCCGCCGGTACCAGCCCGACAGCCGACAGCGCCGAGAACCGACCCGGAACACCTTCGGGAACCCGGAGCGAGGGGAGGCCGTGGCCGTCGGCGAGATCACGCAGCGGTCCCTCCTCGCCGGTCGTGACGATGGTCCGCTCGGTCCAGTCGACACCCGCCTCGTCCATCGCATCGCGGACGATCAGGAAATTCGCCAGCGTCTCAGCCGTCGTCCCGGATCGTGAGACCACGTTGACAGCAGTCCGTGAGAGATCCAGTTCGGCCAGTGTCGTCTCGATGTGGGCCGGATCGACGTTGTCGAGGACGTGGTGAGCAGTGTCGCTCGGACCGAGGGCTTCGGAAATCGTCGCTGCGCCGAGCGCACTGCCACCGATGCCGACGGTGAGGACGGCATCGCTGTCGGCCAGCGGGTCGACGGCGGTCTGGATCTCCTCGGGATCGGTCGCAGTCGGGAGATTCAGCGATGCATAGCCGAACTCCTCGTCGGCACGGCCGCGTTCGATCCGTTCGTGGGCACGCTCGACATCCTCGTCGATAGCCTCAAGTTCCGCCCTGTCGAGTCCGTCAGCGACGACATCGCTCAGAATATTGCCGATATCAATCTGCATATTGGCTCTCCGTCAGGCACTCCTAAATGGTTCACGGCTCCGACTGGACAGCCCCATTGTGGAAGTCGAAACCCCAAAGAACGCCCGTGACCTACTTTGCGGTATGTCTCAGGAGGACGACGACGGGGCAGTCGACGAAACGGATAGTGACGAGTCAGCGGGTGGCCGAGATCACGAGGACGATCCAATCGCGGGAATGTACGACGACCCGGACAGCAACCCGAGTCCAGTCAAGCCCGGGGAGGCCGGGGACAGCGACGATGATGACTCGACTGGACTCACTGGTCCGATGGCAGAAAAGCCGGAGGAGCCCGAGACCAAATCGGGGACGTACTACGTCAAATTCGCCGAGGAGAAGGCCGTGACACTGCACGACATCGACACGGCAGAGATCAACACCCTCATCGAAAACCCGGGTTTCGAGGCTCACGACATCATCAAGGCAGACCTGATCGCACAGCCACCGATGGAAGTCTCCTATATCATCAAGGACCTACACGACCACTACACCATCGAGGTCGAGACCAGTCCGGAACCACCGACGACACAGGTGATGGAAGTCGCCGATCAGATGGACGAAGACGAAGTGATCGCAATCGAGCGCGAAGGGGACGGGGAGATTCACATCCTCAAGATTGCGTCGGAAGATGTACAGCGCACGGCGGACTCGCTCGACGACGACGAGAAGCCGTACAAAAACGCCGTCGACGTGGGCGTCGACCGGGTCGAGATCCGGACCGACGAGGACGAAGGTATCATCAGCATTCGATATCTGCCCTGACTTTGGGGAAACGCTTACCATCGTTATCTCCCCAGTCCGTAGTATGCCAGCAGATGACACGGCAGAACGGGGAATCGGGGATGCAATCGATGCCGCCGCCGAGACCTACGGACTGACACTCACAGACGAGGAGCGCGACGCGTACCGGACTGAAATCGAGAATACCGAGGCATTACTGAGCAGTCTCACGGCGACAGCCTTCGAGTCCACACCTGCCGAAGACGTGACCGAAGGAACTGACGAATACAACGCCTTTCTCTATCGGTGTACGCTTGCGGGCGCGGACTCGGGGTCGCTCGCGGGCAGGGACGTTGCAGTCAAGGACAACATCGCAGTCGCGGGCGTGCCAATGACCTGCGGCTCCGGGGCCATCGACTTCGAGCCGTCGTATCACGCCGCCGTCACCAACCGCCTGCTCGAAAGCGGGGCAAACCTCGCCGGGACGACCAACATGGACGAGTTCGCGTACTTCACGACGAGTGAGACCTGCGCACACGGGCCAGTCACGAACCCCAACGCAGAGGGGGTGCCGGGCGGCTCCTCCAGTGGGAGTGGCGCAGCAGTCGCGGCCGGGCTAGTCGACGCCGCGCTCGGGACCGACACAGGCGGTTCGATCCGCATTCCGGCATCGTTCTGTGGTATCGTTGGGTTCAAACCGACCTTCCGGACAGTACCACGGTTTGGTTTCGCCGATCTGGCGAGTTCGCTCGATCACATCGGTCCGCTCGCTCCCGACGTGGAGGCGGCAGCCACAGTATTGGAGGCGATTAACGGCCCCGACAGCCGAGATCCATCGACCGACGGCGTCCCGACACCAGCGCCGACCGACGGACTGGGACGCGACGCCGACGGGCTCCGCGTTGGTCTCGTCGAAGAAGCACAGGGCCGGGCCGACGACGAGGTTGCAGATGCCATCGAGCACGCGACCGACCGTCTCGAAGCCGCCGGCGTGACCGTCGAAGCGGTGTCGCTGCCAGGATTCAACACACAACCGCTGGTCAACGCCGCGGTGACTGCCGCCGAGTTCACGACGCTCGCCGCACAGGCCGGCCAGGACATCGGGGTCGGCACGGGGTACAGCGAGGGGTGGCGCGAGGCGATGGCGACGATGGACGCCGACGAACTTGGCGAGAACGTCAGGGCGCGGCTGGTCATCGGACGTGCACTCGCAGCAGGCGACGACAGCGCCGGCTACGTCGCCGCACAGAACACCCGCCAGCAGTTCAGGGATACCGTCGACGAGCGACTCGACAGCTACGATGCGCTCGTCCTTCCGACGACACCGATCACCGCTCCCGAGTACGGATCGGTCGAAACGGATGCGGATCTACTCGAAACGATTGCCTGCACGAGTCCGTTCAACCTGACTGGCCATCCGGCACTGTCGGTCCCCTGTGGCGAAGCCGGCGATCCGGTCGGCTGTCAATTTGTCACCGACTGGTTCGACGAGGCGACGGCTGTCGCACTCGGTCGGGCGCTCGAATCGTCGTCCTAATTCGTCGGCAGAACCGCCCTACCGGTAGTCCAAACGGCAAGACGACGAAACAATTGTATAAAAAGGCTTATTCAACCCCACCTCGGAAGCAAGCCTATGGGACGTATCGACGTCGAGCGAGCCCCTTACGAGGAGTACACTGACCGCCAACTGGCGGTCATTCCACTCGTAATCCTCGGCATTTCTCTTGCGATTATCGCCAGCGCGTACGTGTTGACAGGAACACCAGTCTCGCTGGGCTTCGAGTTTACCGGGGGTACAGAAATCGAATTTGTCGCGGACGATACCTCGACCGACGAGATCGAACAGGTCCTCTCAGAGCACGACATCGAGAGCGTCCAATCCATCGGTGTGGACGGAAACAGCTACCTTGTCCAGACACAGGCGACCGGTGAGGAGGCCGAAGCCATCGAGCAGACTCTCAATGAGGAGTATGGCGACGGTGAAGGGGTCGTCCAACGAGCAGAGCAGCGATCAGCCTCGTTTGGTGGGGACACTCAAGGCCAGGCCCTGATCGGTGTAGTCATCGCGTTTACCGGCATGAGTATCCTCGTAGCGCTCATGTTCCGGACGTTCATTCCGAGTATAGCAGTCGTCCTCTCGGCGTTTTCAGATATCGTAATCCCGGTTGCACTGATGAACATTTTCGGAATCGACCTGACACTCGGCGCAGTCGCCGCACTACTCATGATTATCGGTTACAGCGTCGACTCAGATATTCTGTTGAATAACCACGTCCTCCGGCGGCGTGGCGGTTTCTACGAGAACGCATACGCTGCGATGCGGACTGGGATTTCGATGACGCTGACCTCGATTGCGGCGATGACCACGATGGCGATCGTGGCCCGTATCTTCGCGATCCCGTTACTCGGCGAGGTCGCACTCATCCTCGTGTTCGGATTGTGTGCAGATCTCGTGAACACGTACTTGCTCAATATGAGTCTCCTTCGCTGGTACACGGACGGTGGTAGCGCATGATCGACGTTCGAGACAACTGGCGGATCCTGATGCTGGTCGTCCTCTGTGCGCTGGCCGCAATCGCGCTGTTCGGGCCGATCGGAGCCGGCGCTGGTGAGGACACCTCCGCCAACCAGACACAGCAGTTCAGCGATCCGACGAACCTGCAGTACGGACTCGATCTGGCAGGCGGGACGCGTGTTCGCGGCCAACTCGACGGACAGGCCGCCGAAGACGTGCAGTTCGAGAGGGGCAGTGGCAGCGAGATCCAGTCGACGGTCGTGAGTGAACTGGAGGGAGAATACGATGTCGAACCAATCGACGTGCGCGTCCGACCACAACTCGATGCGATCGAGTTGTACAGAACTACCGAACAGGTCCCCAAATCTGAGTTCGTCGCTGCCCTCAACGAGGCCGGTGTCGAGGCGAACGAAAACGACGTTCGGGCCGGAGTAACCGAGACATCTCGCGAACAGGCGGTCGAAGTGCTCGAACGACGGATCGACGAAACCGGTCTCGGCGGATCGAGTGTAACGACGACCCAGTCCGCCAGCGGCGAGTACTTCATCGTCGTCGAGGTGCCGGGTGCCGACCGGACACAGGTCGAAGAGCTGATCGGTGAGCCGGGTCGCGTACAGATCCTGCTCGCAAGCCCGAACGGGACTGAAAACGCGACGGCACCGGAGACAGAAGTGCTGCTCGAGGAGAACGACTTGCTTCGGATCCCCGGCGCCTCTCCGGCAGACGAGACGAGTGAGCTACCGTACGTTTCGATCCAGTTGACCGACGACGCTGCCGAGCGATTCCAGGAGCGGATGGTCGAGTCCGGATTCACCGACGCGAGTCCCGGCCAGCAGTGTCCCGGGCTGGACGAGGGCGAACAGCCCAATCCGGATCAGTACTGCCTGATTACGGTCGTCGACGGAAACATCACCAGCGGTGCGGGACTCACAGCGGAGTTCGCGTCTAATCTCGAAGCCGGCAACTTCGACGGTGGGTACCGCATTACAACCGGCTCGATGGACGAGGCGCGTGCCCTGGAGATCGACCTCCGGGCAGGTGCGCTGCCGACCACGCTCAGCATCGAATCCAGCAGCTTCATCTCACCGAGCACTGCACAGGTGTTCAAGCCGCTCGCACTGCTGACGGCCTTCCTCGCGTGGCTGTCGGTGAGCCTCGTGGTGTACATCTTCTACCGCGACGTTCGAGTCGCCGTGCCGATGCTGGTCACCGCGGCCAGTGAGGTGTTCCTGTTGCTCGGCTTCGCCGCTGCGATCGGGATGGCGCTGGATCTCTCTCACATCGCCGGCTTCATCGCAGTCATCGGGACAGGATTAGACGACCTGATAATCATGGCTGACGAGATCTTACAACGGCGCGACGAGGTGAAGACTGGACGCATATTCCAGAGTCGGTTCCGCAAGGCCTTCTGGATCATCGGCATGGCCGCCGGGACGACGATCATCGCCATGAGCCCACTCGCGGTACTCAGCCTCGGTGATCTCCGTGGCTTCGCTATCGTCACCATCGTCGGCGTCCTCATCGGTGTCCTCATCACCCGCCCCGCCTACGGTGACGTCCTCCGCAAACTGATGCTTGACGACGTCAAGCGCAAGTAATCGAGAACGCCCCTTTTTCGAGTCACTCGCCGCGTCGTGGTTTGCCCAACCGCGTGATTGGATCGATGAACCGAAGCGCGAAAGCGGGCGAGTGGCCCACGAACGTCTCGCTGGGCGGGAGTGTCGCCGACGGGACTGCCGATCTCCCCGAGCGAGCGATCGAAATCGCCCGCGATGCGAAAGCAGCGATCGGCCTCGATTTCTGGCTTGCTCGCCGAGTCGTTGGCCTCTCTCGATTGCACGCTGATGGGCCTCCTGGTCGTAGTACCTGTCTTCGGAGTCCCCGTAGATCCCTTCGACTGGATCGACGGCATGGAGCGAGGCGCTCGCCGCTGTACCGCGTGACTGCATGATCCAGCGCGTTCCAGGATTGCCGTGAGCCGTCTATCGGCACGAGTACGTGGGTCCCCATGGTGAACCTATGTGAGACATCACCAAATGCGCTAGGCCCTCGAAGAGGTCCTACGGGACATCGGCACTCGGTATCGGAGCGGCCTCGATAACTTATTGACCTGGGTCGTCTACGGAGGGTATGATCTCACGAGTGCTCGTCCCGATGGACGGCTCAGAGATGGCCGAACACGCCCTCGAATTCGCCCTCGAAAACTACCCGAATGCGGAGATCACGGTTCTCACAATCGTCGGCGAGCCGTCGGGGATGATGGGCAACGCGGTTGGACTCGCCCTCGAAGAGGACTTCGAGGAGGCAGCGAACGAACGCGCGAAGAAGGTTCACGACCGCGCCCGGGAACTGGCGGCAGAGTACGACGCCGACCTCGACACAGTCGTTGCAGTCGGTCGTCCGGCGCGAGCAATTCTCAACCGTGCCGAGGATTACGACACTGTCGTGATCGGGAGCCACAGTGGCAGCCTCGCCGATCGTCTGTTCGTCGGTAACGTTGCCGAAACGGTGTTCAGGCGATCACCCGTTCCGGTGACAACCATCCGGTGAGTGTCGAGAAACGTCGCATTACTGCGGACGGAATCTCTTGACGCCGACTGCCGTCAGCAGATACAGCGGGAGGGGAACACTCAGGACGACGCCTACCAGTCCCCAGTCGGCCACGCCGAGGGCGATCGAGCGCGCCGAGACGAGAACGGAAGTTCTCCGGATCGATAAGCGTGCTCACGGATCCGGACGATACCCATATCCAGCGGGACCACGGGGAGCTCGCCTATTCCACACCCTTGCGAGCGGACGATCCTAGGCATGACCGAAACCGCGGTGGGTTCTGGCGCTCTCGACATCGGAAATCTCGGAGTCTTCGAAGCGTATCTGCGTTCGATCTCCGACCAGCGGTGGTACGTCGCGGCGATCCGGATGGCACTGGCTGGGTTGGTCGTCGCCGTCATCAACATTGTTCTCCCGGGGTGAACACTACCCGTCGCTCCCGGAGCATACACGATCAATCGATTTTTCATCAGTCTCGTAACAGCAATGTAGGTTTATCAGCAGTCCAGCCGTCATATTACGTATGTCCCAGGAGAGCCCAGTCCAACTGACAACAGAGCAGCGTGACGAGTTTCTGAAAAACGGGGGGACGGGCGTGCTCTCACTCGCGACGGGTGAAGAGCCGCCACACTCGGTGCCGGTGTCGTACGGCTACGACGCCACGACAGAGACGTTCTATTTCCGGCTGGCTGTCGGTGCGGAGTCATCGAGGTCAGATCTCGATACCGGCCACGTCTCGTTTGTCACGTACGACGAGACAGACGAGGGGTGGTGGAGCGTCGTTGCGAGGGGGCAACTCGAACACGTCGAAAGCGAAGGGATCGAAATCGAGACGCTGGAAGGACTCGACCGGGTGGACATCCCGCTAGTGGATATCTTCGAGGCACCGCTCCGTGAGGTCACGTTCCGATTCTATCGACTGGTGCCCGACGAATTCACGACACGGGCCGAGGCGTAGGACAGCGCCGGACAGATCGGTATCGCCTGGCTTCGTCGGTGCCCGATCACGGGTGAGATTCTGTTGTCTGGGCTGTCCATGATCTTATTTGAAAGTTCTGTGTAGGGGAGATATGTCAGTGGAATCGACACAGCGAAGGGTGCTCACGGTGCTGATTGCGGTGGTCGTCGTGAGTATCGTTCCCGGTGTCGGTGCTGCACAGTCAGGTGTCGGCGACTCGACTGTCATCGAATCCGGAGAGAGTGTCTCAGATGTCAGTGGCGTGTACGGCGTGATCATCATCGAGGGGACCGTTACCGGCGACGTGTCGGGGGTAGCTGGCAATATTGTCGTCAGAAACGGTGGCGTCGTCGAGGGTGACTTCGAGGCGGCGGCCGGGAATATCCGGATTGCGGGGACGGTGCAAGGCACCGTCTCGACGGGAGCGGGATCAATCTATCTCACCGAGAGCGGTCTCGTCGAAGGCGATTTCGACGTCGGCGCAGGAGACGTGCGTATCGAGGGAACCATCCGCGAGGACGCACAGATCGGAGCCGAGACGATTCGGTTGGGCGAGGCGCAGGCCAAATCGGCAGCGACCCACCGGTAATGCCGTGGCTTGCGCGCTGTTGCCGCTGTAGCCCCGCCCCACTTATTGGAAATCCTGATGTATCTCTAGAGAGATGACTATTGAAACATTACAAGAGTACGGATTGGAGGAAATGACCGACGGAGAGATCGGCGATTTCCTCACGAACCAGGGAGTGGGCGTGTTGGGTCTTCCAACCGAAAGCGCGCCGTATCTGATTCCGATGTCGTTCGGATTCGACGGTGGGGACTGCCTCTATTTCAGTTTCTTCGTCGGAGGAGAGAGCACGAAAGTCGAACTGAGCGAGCGTGCGGAGTTAGCTACCTTTCTCGCCTACAGCGCAGATTCGGTGTTTTTCTGGGAGAGTGTCCTCTTGCGGGGCGAGATCACCGAACTCTCGGCAGACGAGATCCGCGAGAATGACGCCGCGCTGGATAACGCGTGGCATCTCGACCTTTTCGAGCGAGCAGGGAGTGCAGGACAACTCCGGCTATACGCCTTCGAGATTCAGGAACGGATCGGCCTCAAAAACATGGGGCTGCCGCCCGGATTGCAACAACAGCGATCTACTGATACGGCGGAGTAACCACCGATCCGTGGCCGGCACTGACACCAGCAGGAGATATTTAACACATGTTGTCGAATGATACGGTATGTACGATCGGATCCTCTTTCCGACAGACGGGAGCGAGACGGCCGCCGCAGCCTTCGAGTACGCGCTCTCGATTGCCTCCGCTCACGACGTGACGGTTCACCTGTTGCACGTGGCGGATTCGTCGGTTGTCAGTACGACCAACGTCGGGGGTAGCGTCGTCGACGTTCTCGAAGAGGAGGGCAAACAGTACGTCGACGAGTTGGAAGAACGAGCGGAGGCGGCCGATGTTTCTGTCGTGACTGACGTGCAGCAAGGAGCCCCCGCCGATATGATCGTCGAATACGCCGACGAATACGACATCGATCTGATCGTCATGCCGACGCACGGACGAGACGGACTCAAACGGCACTTGCTCGGAAGCGTGACCGAACGTGTCGTCAGTACGGCGTCGATCCCTGTTCTCACCGTGACCCCGAGCGAGGGCGGTGAGTTCGTCTATCCGCCGTCCGACCTCCTGCTTCCGACGGACGGCAGTCGATGTGCAGACCTGGCACTCGAAGAGGCGACCGCACTTGGCGACGCGATCGGAGCGGGGTTGCACCTGCTGACGGTTGTCGAGACTACTACACTCGGTCTCGACGTGCGGTCGACGGTCGCCAGCGACAAACTCGAAGCGCAGGCAACGGAGATTCTCGATACTGCGGCGGCAACCGCCAGGGAGGGCGGCATCGAGTCAGTGACCTCAGCCGTCGCCTACGGGCGGCCCTACCGGGAACTACACACGTACGTTACCGAACACGATATCGATCTTATCGTTCTAGGGACCCGCGGAGAGACAGATTTCAGTCGGTACGTGTTGGGCGGTGTGAGCACGAAGGTGATCCGATCCGCCCCGGTGCCGGTCCTGTTAGTTCCCGATCAAGAGTGATCTGAACTCGAAACGGCAAGTCCGGTCCGCTAGCGTTTTGCGAGATAGCCGCCCAGTCCGCCGAATACCGCCGGGAAGACGAGACCGATCAACACGATTGACTCGATCAGATCCGGGCTGGTGCCGTTGTGTTCGAGTGCAATCGCGCCGATAGCTGCTGCGATGGCGTATCCCACCGCCACCGTCGCCCCGTAGAGTGCCATTTGGACGTTTGGCGTCTCGAAGGTCCCGTTCGTGCGGGCGACCGAGCGCCCGGCGAGAAACAGGAAGAATCCTGCCAGCAGCGTATACGCGATCGACGGCACGAGAAACTCCTCGCTCAACACGCTGAAATTTTCTGGCACAGCCACGAGATAGCTGTCGTAGATCTTCCACCCGACGCCGTAGATGAAAAAGTCCGCGTTCGGCTCGAAGGTATCGCCCAGTGAGTAGAAGAAATCGCCGATGAAGATCAACCCAAGAACGAGATAGGAACTGATGAAGTAGGCCACGCCGTTGATCGCACCCGAGATCCACGGGAGTGTGCTGAAGTCGACACTGGACGTGTTCTGTTGCTGTCCGCGGGACGGCCCCCGCTGGGGCTGGCGAGACTGCCGAGGCTGTTGCTGGGCACCCCTCGGCTGCTGCCCACCACGGGATTGGTTGGATGGCTGCCCACCCCGTGGTTGATTTGCCCGCTGATCGCTCCGGTCACGCTGTCTATTTCCCGGACCATCAGATGACATGTCCTCATATTTTAAATTGTTTCTCAAAAGGTTTTGTGTACTTGTCACTTGGTAATAGTTACGCTATTGGAACCCGGCCAATTCCTCCCAGCAGGACGAGACACGCGAGACGGATCGAAAACCGACGGCAGTGACTCACCAGAGCACGACCGGCCAGACGAACCGAAACAGCAGCCAGATGAGGCCGGTCAGCACTGCAGTCATCACGATGTTCAGGATGACACCAGCTTTCATCATGTGTCGCTGTTTGAGATAGCCAGAGCCGAAGACAATTGCATTCGGTGGTGTCGCAACCGGAAGCGCGAACGCGAAGCTCGCAGCGACAGCCCCCGATACCGAGAGGAACACCGCTGCCGATACGTCTGCGAGGCCGAGCGTCGTGGCGAAGACGCCGCCGATACTGATGAGGATCGGGATAATGATGGTCGCAGTCGCCGTGTTCGAGGTCATCTCTGTGAGGAAGATGACGAGGAGAACGATCACTGCGACCACGAGGACGATTGGGGCGCCAGTCAGCGAAGTGAACACGGAGTCGGCGATCCAGTTGGTCGCTCCCGTCGTCGCCAAGGCGTTGGCGAGCGCGATGCCGCCGCCGAACAGCAGAATCGTCCCCCAGTCGATATCGGCCAGTTCGTCCCACTCCATCGTATCCGCGAGCACGAGCGCGGGAATCGCCGCCAGCCCGACCATCACGTAGTAGAGCATCCCTTGATGGCCCTCGACGCCGAACACCGTCAGTCCCTCGCCACCGAAAATCGTCGTCGCCCAGACCGCGGGGAGATACGGGGCGAGTAGTTCACCCAATCCACCGATTACCCACAGCGCAGCCGTCGCGACGAAGATGTACGCGACGCGTTTGCCGCGCGTACTCAGCGTTCCCTCTTCTTCGAGATAGCGCTGCGCTTCCTCCCGAGCGGCTTCGACATTGGAGATCTCTGGCGGATAGATCCGATAGGTGAGCAGATACCACGCGAGTGGAAGCGTCACGACGACGATCGGCAGGCCGATCAGCAGCCACTGGGCGAACCCGATTTCGTAACCGAGAATCTCGTTGAGTTGAGCGGCGAGGATTGCGTTCGGCGGCGTCCCGATGAGTGTCCCGACACCACCGATACTGGCGGCGTAGGCTGTGCCGAGGAGCATCGAAATCTGGAGGTTCGTGAACGACTCGTCGACGGCGCCGATTTCGGCGCTCCCATCGGCAGCGATGTCGGAGTCGAGATCCGTATTCGGATCCACCGCGGCGGCGGAGACGTTCTCACGACCGACGACCTGGGAGAGAACGCCCAGCGCAATCGGTGTCATCATGGCGGCCGTCGCCGTGTTCGAGACCCACATCGAGAGCCCGGCAGTCGCGACCATCACCGCAGCGACGAGACGCCGCGGCGACGTGCCCATCTTCGACATCAGCCACAGCGCGATCCGACGGTCGATATCGTACTTCTGCAGTGCATTCGCGAGCATGAAGCCAGCGATGAACAGGAAAATGAGGTGATCGGCGAATCCTCGCAGTGCCATATCGAGGTTCGCGTACACGCCCAGCGCGGTCAACACGAACGGAATCGATACCGCTGTCACCGCAAGCGGGAGCGCCCCAGTCACCCACAGGAACCCGGCAAAGAACATCGTTGCCATTGCGTATTGTCCCCTGATCGACAGCCCCTCGGGCGAGGGCAACGCAGCGACCACTGCCGTGCCAACGATCGCTGCTGTGAACAGTACCAACCGTCGTTGTGCTTGTGTGAGACCTGCCTGTATCATTGATACACGCCGGTAGCGGAACTGTATAATTAATATTTACGAAAATCTTGTTAGCGGATGGCGTTGTCGAACTCGCTCAGAAATGCGTTGCGAGGGCATGGATCTGTTCGTCGGTCAGTTCGGCGGCGTAGAGATCGAAGATTTCCTGTCTTCGAGGCTGGGAGAGCGAGCGCGTTCCAGATTCGAGCATGGAGACGTGCGCCTGCAGGATTCCGTCAATCTCTTTTTCGACAGTCCGCTGTTCGTATCCGGCTGCGACTCGGAGAAGCCGCCAGGCCAGCGGCGACAGGTCTGTGATATCAACTGCGGGCATTCAGCTATTCAGGAGTCTGCAGTGCGAGATAAAAGTACTCACGGATGTGATTTCGGAGAATCTTCTCGTCTCCTTGCGACGAATGAGGAAACGGGATGGGTTGGGGCGTCCTCGCGAACGAAGTGAGCGAGGGCTCGGAAGAACTCGTTCTTCCGGCGTCTGTGCGAGTTTGCGAGCACAGATTCGAGTGAGGTTCCCTCGCTCGGCGGATTCGAACCGGAGAAAGACGTGCTCACTTCGTTGCGCGCGCCTTTCTTGATTCGAATCCGCCCGTTCCACTTCCCACTCACACACGCCTCGCTATCGCTCGGCGTTGTGTTCGGGAGAAGTGGGTTGGGGCGGATTCGAACCGCCGACGTCCTCCGTGTGAAGGAGGTATCATAACCGGGCTAGATCACCAACCCGCGCAACCGATACTATCTCTGCGCCCGACTTAAGAATTGTCTTCCCGCTCGTCAGGTGAGTCGACAGACGCGAGCGTGAATTCGATCCGCTCGACATCCGCACCCTTCGAGATGCAGTCGAGGATTTCGATACCGCCGAGTTCACCCAGACTGTCGGCGTGCGTGCCGCCGCAGGGACACATATCGAACTCCTCGATTGCGACGACGCGCAACGGGTCGACGTGATCGGGGATCATATCGAGCAGTGCCCGCCCCTCGTCGACGTTGGCCTCGACGGTCTCCCGGGGGCGCTGTTCTTTGATCACGCCGTAGTCGGCGTCGATGGCTGCGTTGCTCAGTTCTTCGATCCGGTCGAGGTCGGCCGAGTCGAACGACGCTGGCTCGAAGTCGATCCGCGAGCGGTCGGCATAGACCTGATTGCCCGCAGTAGTGGCGTCGAACTCGTCGAGAACAACCCGAGAGACGACGTGTTGGGCGGTGTGCATCCGCGAGAGATTTTCGCGGCGCTGTTCGTCGATCCGTCCCTCGACTGTGGTCCCCGCTGCCGGCGGGTCGCCGTCCATCGACGCGACACCGTGCCGAACGTCTCCGTGGTCTTTCCGAACGTCGTCAATCGACGCGCTGCCGCCGTCCCACTCGATCGTGCCGTGATCCGGTGGCTGTCCACCACCCTCGGGATAGAAGTACGTTCCGTCGAGGACGATGTACTCCTCAGTCGCTTCCGTGACTGTTGCCTCGAAGCTGGTAACGTCGTCCGCGTCGGGAAGATACCGCAGATCAGTCATCACCACCACTCCGTACGGTCGATAAAAGAGCGTTGTGTCAGGCGCGGCGGGGCCGATTACTCGGCTGGCTTCTCGCGAACCTTGTCGAGGCGTTCGCGGGCCTCACCCAGCGCTTCTTTGGCTTCACCCTCGGCCCGTTCCTGGAATCCTTTCAGATCCTCTCGGAGTTTTTCGACGCGGCCCGGTTCCGGCTCCTCGTCTTCGTCTCGAAGCTCCTGGAGTCGCTCCTGTACCGGCTCCAACTCTTCTGCGAGACCTTTCTTTGCCGTTTCGCCCGCGCGTTTGACGTAGTATTTCGTATCTTCGAAGTGCTTGTTCATATTATAACTTAAGTGAACAGTAAATATATCTCTTGTGGGCGGTCCGCTCAGTACGTGGGGTTCTCCTCGGGGACGCCTTCGCGCTGATTGACGACGCGGGCGAGGGTAAAGAGCGTATCCGAGAGTCGATTGAGATAGACGACAGCGTCGTCGTTCACGCCGGATTCCTCGGCCGCGAAGGTGACGGCTCGTCGCTCCGCCCGTCGACAGACGGCACGGGCGTGGTGGAGTCGTGCGCCAGGGTCTGAGCCGCCGGGGAGGATGAACGACTCCAGCGGGTCGAGTTCGTCGTCGTAGGCGTCGATCATCTCTTCGACAGCGTCGATATGTTCCTCACGGACCGACGGGTCGTCCTCGTCTGGGTCGGGATTCGCGAAGTCAGCCTGGACGATGTGGAGGTGATTCTGGATTTCGCGCAGTTGCTCGTCGATATCGTCGTGACCCGTCGGGCGGACTTTTCCCACAAGCGCGTTCACCTCGTCGACGCTGCCGTAGGCCTCGATGCGCGCACTCGCCTTCGAGACCCGCTCCATGTTCCGCAGGTCGGTCAGTCCGTCGTCACCACGGCCGGTGTAAATTTTCATATCTACTCGTCGGGCCGAGAGCATCTTAAAATGCCGGTGGTTGCCCTCACTCTGAAGTTTCGCACCGAACGCGATAGCTGCGGCCGGTCCGATCGACCAATCGGTCGTACAGTCGCCTGAGCCCTGCCGAGTCAGTCTCGGGAAGAACGTGCAGACGGATTCGACCACTACGCACCGACGCTCGAAACACGTCACCAGTCTCCTCGTCGCGGACGAGATACAGCGCCATCGGGAGGTTGTAGAAATCGCCGTACCGATACGGTCCCTCGGCGAGAAGGGTCTCCAGTTCGGTCGCCAGTTCGTCGTTCTGGCAGTCTTCCGGTGGAATAAGTTGAAAAATCGTCTGTCCGTCGTACTCGACGCCGCCGCTGTAGGGGTACCGTCGCTTCGGGCGAGCGGGAATCGTAAACGACGGCTCCGAAGCCATGCTGCCCTCTACGGCGCCATCACATTTAAGAAATCACCCCGCTGTCCTGGTCAGCACTCAGTCGTCGACGGTGATCGGCTCTTCAGCGGCGTTGGTCACCGCCGCTCGCGCGAGCGACCCCATCGCCCTGCGCAGTCGCTCCGATGCCGCCTGTTCACTGATCGCGAGCCGGTCCGCGATATCGCCGAGTGTCGATCCGCGCGGAATGTCGAAGAAGCCGCCCTCGATGGCTTCCAGCAGGACCGCCTCCTGTTTCTCCGTCAGATCGAAGGCACCGCCGGAGATGAGATATCGGCCGACCCGGACGACGGTCGGTTCGATCTGCATGCCGGCCTCGTCGATCCGTCGCTGATAGTCCTGAAAGGATTCCTGATCCGGGTAGTTCATCGTGGTGTACCAGCCGTTGCCGGCCCAGCGTGACTGGAGATAGACACCACCGGAGTCGACAGCGGCCTCGTAGGCGCGTTGATCGATCGTTCCTGGAACGGCCCGCATCCAGTACAATCGACGGAGATCACCGTCTTCCAGCAGTTTGAGTTCGTCGACGGACGGGTCGTCGGTGACCATGGAGTGAAAGGTCCCACAGCCGTCTCCTGTCACCGCCGCGATGACCTGTAACGGCGTTTCGGGGCCAGTCGAGAGATTCCTGATCACCACTTCCACGTGATCCGTCTCCTGCAGTGTCCGATGAAAGATCTCACTCTGATGGTGAAACTCGACGTACATGCCGTTTGTCGAACCCTCGGACGGCACTCGTAATTACTTGTCGGTCAGCCTGAGAAAGGGAGGGGGCCGCTTAGTACGAGCGGTTCTTTGGCTCGTAGGTCTGCTCGTGACCTTCGAGGATCACGGGCTTGTAGTAGAGGTTCGGCGATCCGTTGTTCCAAGAGAGCATCGTGTGTTTGAGCCACTCGTCGTCGCGACGCTCCTGGTGCTCTTTGCGCCAGTGGGCACCACGGAACTCATTACGGGCGAGCGCGCCGAGTGCGATAGCTTCGGCGTTGTCGATGACGTTGCGGGTCTCGATGGTGTGAATGAGATCCGTGTTGTAGGTGCGAGACTTGTCAGCGACGCCGACGTGCTGGTACTGCTCGCGGGCCTCTCGGATATCCTTGAGAGCCTCCTTGATGTTTGACTTCTCGCGGAAGACGTTGACATTCTCCGTCATTGTCTTCTGGACTTTCTCACGGATCTCCGCGTGGTTGACGCCGTCGCGGTCAAGCATCGTATCGACGCGCTCGCGCTCTTTACCGATAGCCTCTTCGAGCAGTTCCTCCGGCGTCGCAACCGCACCGCCGTCTGCGACGACCGGATCGGACTGATCGCCGACACTGCCCGGTTCGACCGGCGTGTCGACTTCGCCGTCCTCGCTCTCGGCCGAGGGGCCGGTCGGGATTTCGGGCTCGCCGAGGTCGCCGCCAGCGGCGTGCTGGCCGGCGCGGGAACCGAAGACCAGCAGTTCCGGCAGGGCGTTGCCGCCGAGGCGGTTCGAGCCGTGCATGCTCACACAGGCACACTCGCCGGCGGCGTAGAGTCCGTCGATGCAGGTCTGGCCGTTCTCGTTGACCTCGATACCACCCATCTGGTAGTGCTGGCCGGGTTTGACCGGCATCGGGTTATCCAGTCCGTCGGTTCCCTCGAAGTCCTCCGCGAGGTGGAGGATGTTTTCGAGTCGGTCGAGGATGCGCTCCTCGCCGAGGTGGCGCATGTCGAGGTGGACGTACTCGTCGTCGATTCCGCGGCCCTCGTTGACCTCGGTGAGTTCCGCCCGGGAAACCACGTCACGGGAGGCGAGTTCGCCCTCGTTGTTCGCGTAGCCGTACTCGAACATGAACCGCTCTTCGTCTTCGTTGTAGAGGATCCCACCCTCACCGCGGACACCCTCGGAGATCAGGACGCCAGTCGACGGAAGCGTCGTCGGGTGGAACTGGACGAACTCCATGTCCTCCATCGGCGCGCCGGCGCGGTAGGCCAGTGCCTGCCCGTCACCGGTGTTGGCGATGGCGTTGGTGGTGTGATCGAAGGCCTGTCCGTTCCCACCGGTCGCGAGGATGACGCCGTCACGGGCGTAGAAGCCGTCGATTTCGCCGGTCTTGATATCGTAGCCGACAGCGCCGTAACACTCCCGATCCTCTGGACGGTCGTGATCGGTGACAGCGAGTCGGGACACGTACCACTCGTCGTAGACCTCGATGCCTCGTTTGACCACCTGCTCGTACATCGTGTGCAGGAGGTGGTGACCCGTCTCGGCACCGGCGTAGGTTGTTCGCGGGTGTGAGAGGCCGCCGAACGGTCGCTGGGAGACGGTGCCGTCTTCCTCACGCGAGAAGGGCATCCCCCAGTGTTCGAGCTGGATGACCTCGTCAGGTGCCTGCTTGGCGAAGGTGTCGATGGCAGGCGCGTCGCCGAGGTAGTCCGAGCCCTTCATCGTATCGTATGCGTGAAGTTCCCAGGAGTCCTCGGGGTGGAGCGCGGCGTTGATACCGCCCTCTGCTGCACCGGTGTGACTGCGCACCGGGTGGAGTTTGCTCACGAGCGCAACGTCTGCGCCCTCTTCGTGTGCCGCGATTGCTGCCCTGAGGCCGGCGCCGCCCGCGCCGACCACGATGACGTCGTGTTTGTACATGGGTGGGTTGAATCTGTGGTATATTGGTCTACCAGAACTTCAAGTTGTTCTTGATCGATTCGCGTTTCAGTGCCTGAATATGTTCCGTCAGTGGAATGTCTTTGGGGCAGACTTCGGTACAAGAGAACTGGGTCTGACAGCGCCAGACACCGTGTTCCTGTTCGATAATCCGAAGTCGCTCTTGTTTGCGGTCCGATCCTTCCCGCTCGTCCATCGCGAAGCGGTAGGCCTTGTTGATCGCTGCGGGGCCGAGATACTCGTTATCCCCGGCCGCGATGTTACAGGAGGACATGCAGGCACCACACCAGATACACCGCGTCGAAAGTTTGACTTTCTCGCGGTTCTCCGGCGTCTGGTACTGCTCTTCGAGTTCGCCGTCCGGTAGTTCGTCGGGGTCGAAGTACGGCTCGACGGCGTGCATCTGGTCGTAGAAGTGCTCCATGTCGACGACCAGATCTTTCACGACATCCTGATGCGGAAGCGGTTCGATCCGAACGGGGTGTTCGAGATCACCCATCTGGGTCTTACAACCCAGTCGCTGCTGGCCGTTGACAAAGAGTGCGTCCGAGCCACAGACCGCCTGCCGGCAGGAATGTCGGAAGGTCAGCGACGAGTCGTATCGATCCCGTGCATAAATCAGCGCGTCGAGGACAGTCATCCCGCGGTGGAACGGAACCGTGAAGGAGTCGAAGCGCGGTTCCTCTTTGCCCTCGATTTCGGGGTCGTAGCGGAAGATCTTCAGTTGAACCGTCTTCTCGGCACTTTCGAGATCTTCTTGGATCTGTTCGCGGCGTTTCTCCGAGAGATCCTCTGCAACCTCTTCACGGATCTGTTCGGCTGTCTGTTCCTCGGCAGTCTCGGTTTCCTGTTGAATTTCCGTGCTCATTGTTAGAACATGCCGCTCATTGCGACAGCAACGCGCAGTCCCTGTGCGATCAGTAGGAGCGTCGCAATCGTAAGGATTGCGCCGACTACCTTCTTCTGGGCCCCACTCAGCCCCATATTGACGAGGGCGTTGTAGACGCCGTTGACGCCGTGGAATGCCCCTGCGACGAGGAACGTGACCATCAGCGAGAAGTAGCCGATCTGGCCCATTCGCGCCTCAGTCCCGGCGAAGGTAATCTCCGCTGCGTGATTGACGAAATGCAGCGTGATGAAGTGGAAAGCGAGTGCCCCGATGAGGAACACCGCCGTGATGCGCTGGACGAACCATCGCCAGTTCCCGCGCTGGAACGAGGAATAGTGTTCAGCCATTACAGCACACCCCCGAGGAACGTTGGCAGGCTAGCCAGCGTGATCAGTGCAGTCATGATGAGTGATACGTAAAAACTGACATCCTGTCGGTTGAGTCCGATCCCCAGGTCGACGAACAGGAGTCGAATCCCGTTGAGGATGTGAAACACCGCAACGGTCAGCAGTCCGATTTCGAGGAACCGGACGATGAGCAGTTCTTCGAGCCCCTGCAGCGTCGTCGTGTACATATCCGGTGATTGCGTCGCCGTACTCAACACGGCGATGTGTGTGAACAGGTAGCCGACGAGTATCCACCCGGTTAGTTTGTGGAGTATCCAGGCCCACATCCCGGGTTTGAACTCCAGCCACCGTCCGAAACTCTCGACGGTGCCTCGATCGTACGATTGAGCCATATCAGGGCCTTGGCGTGCGGGTAAATAGTAGTTACTACACAGTGCCACGGTCACTCAAGTACTCCCCCATATGTTCGCTCCAGAGCCAGGAATCGGCGGCCAGTAGTGTAATACAGACTGATTTTCGGCGACGAGCAGCCAGTACGGACCGTCCACAGAGTCAGCGACGACAACGAGGAACTAAGAGTTATATATCGGCAATGTGCTAGCGCCCCCATGGCCAAGTACTCGACCGGTAGCGGTGGTGGCGGTTCCGGCGAGAGCTGTGAACTCTGTGGGGCCGCAGGCGTCGAGACCCAATCGGTCAACGTCGCGGGTGCCGAACTCGAAGTCTGTAGCGACTGTGCCCAACACGACGACAACGCCACCCAGTCGACGGATACCGAGCGATCAGACAATCGGAAGAAACGAGCCGCACAGAACACTGCAAAGGTCCACGACGCCGCGAAGGCTGACGCCTCCCACTGGGAGAGCGGCGCAGATTACGAGGACGACCAGCTTCCCTACCTTGTTTCCGGATACGACGATCTGGTAACCGAAGCCCGACAGGAGGCCGGCTATCAACTCGGCGAACTCGCCGACGAACTCGGCATTGACGAAGGAGACCTGCTCGCGCTCGAACAGGGACGGGCGATCCAGGCCAACCTCGGCGGCAGCGTCGTCGCGGCTGTCGAGCAATTTCTGGATCTGGAACTCGTGGAAGGAGAATAGGGGAGTACGCTTAACATAGCCGGCCCGCTACCGTCAGTCGAATGGCCGGTCGACTCCGTGATCTGCTCGTCGGTGATTACTGGCGGTACACGATCAGCCTCCTCGGAACGCTGATACTCGCCGTCGGCGTCGCAGCGACGTTGCTCGACGGCCAACTCGACGACGAAGAGCTCCTGCAGTCGGTCGGATTGGTGGTGTTTTCCCTGCTGTTGATCGCCGCTGGGGCTCGCATCGCCCTCACCGTCCGCGAATTCAATCAGATGGGACTGGTCCTGGGATGGATGAGCCTCGGCGTACTCGTGCTCGCGGCGCTCACCGCGTGGGCGAGTGTCGTCGTCCCAACAATTAGCTCGGCCTTCGAGGCAATGTTTGTCTTCCTTTCCGTACTCGCCGCGGGCGCGCTGTTCGGTGCGGTGATCGGCTATTATGACGTTCGGGTCCGTGGACTGGTCACCCGAGCGAGTCGGGAACAGGCCCGCCGGGAGTTCCTCGACGAACAGCAGGAGACGCTCTCTTCGCTCAACGGCATCTTGCGACACCAGATTCTGAACGATCTTTCGGCGATCAGTGGTCGGGCCGAACTCCTCGCTGCGGGCAAGATCGAAACCGACGATGGAACCGAGTCGATTCTCGCTCACTCCGAACACATGGAGGAAACCGTCGACCGCGTCGAAACTCTGGTCGAGATTCTGACCCACGCCGCTGACCCCAGCGAGTACGAGCTGGCAACCGCGCTCCACCACGGCCAAATGGTAGCCGCGGACTCGGAGCCGGAGCTTTCTGTCTCGGGTATCGATTCGGTCGAAGCGTTGGTTCGAGCCGACGAACTGCTGCATCTCGCCTTCGCCGAACTCTTCGAGAACAGTGCCATCCACGGCGACGGCGACGTCTCGGTCTCTGTGACGACGGCCGCCGAGACGGTCTCCGTCGAGGTTCACGACGGCGGCCCGGGCGTCGAACTCGACCGACCGTTCGAGCCGAACACTCGCGGCTCCGGAAGCGACGGCGATGGTCTCGGCCTCTATTTTGCATCGCTGATCGTCGACCGATACGACGGTCAGATCACGCTCGAACGGCCGGACAACCCCACAACATTCCGACTCGAACTCCCGATCGAAACAGTCGAGACTGAGCGGTCAGTTCGAGAGTAACTCGCCGAAACAATCGACAACCGAAAATCGATGCGCCCGATCAGTCGTCTGCACTCGACGGGCTGTCGATGGTCGGACGGGAGACCTCTCGATCGGTCTGTTCGCCCTCGACATCGTAGGGATACTCGCCGGTGACACAGCCCAGACAGAGATCGTCGTAGTCTTTCCCCAAGGAGTTGGTGATCGCTTCGATCGAGAGATAAGAGAGGCTGTCCGCACCGATCTCTTCGCGGACCTCTTCGGGACTCCTGTCTGCTGCGATCAGTTCGTCGCGACTCGCCATGTCGATCCCGAGATAACACGGGGCGACGATCTCCGGCGAACCGATCCGAACGTGTACCTCTTCCGCTCCGGCGTCACGGAGCAGTTCGATCAACTGCGTTGAGGTGGTTCCGCGGACGATGGAGTCGTCGATCAGCGTCACGCTTCGTCCCTCGATGGTCGATTTGATTGGGTTGAGCTTCAGCCTGACCGCCCGCTCGCGCTCGTCCTGTGTCGGCATGATGAACGTCCGCCCGACGTAGCGGTTTTTCATCAGTCCCTCCGCGAACTCGGTATCGGCACCGTCTTCGGCCGCCGCCTCCGCATAGCCCGAGGCAAATGATCGCCCCGAGTCGGGAACCGGCATCACGACATCGGTCTCGACACCAGATTCCTCCCAGAGCGCACGACCCAGATCCCGCCGGACCTCGTAGACGAGTTCCTCGTCGATCACGGAGTCGGGACGCGCGAAGTAGACGTGCTCGAAAAAGCAATGGGCCGTCTGTGACTCCTCAAACAGTCGATAGCTATCGAATCCCGAGCCGTCCGGATGGAGGACGATCAGTTCACCTGGCTTTACGTCTCGGATCAACTCGCCGTCGAGGGTATCGATGGCCGCCGACTCCGAGGCGAGGACGTAACCGTCGTCGAGTTCGCCGATACAGAGTGGTCGGTTACCCTGCGGATCGCGAACACCGAGAACAGTCTCGTCGTGCATGATCGTCAGCGAATACGAGCCGTGAATCCGGCTCATCGTCGATTTGACGGCACGGACGAGATCCTCTTCGAGGAGATTTCGCGCCAGATCGTGGGCGATGACCTCGGTGTCACCGTTGGAAGTGAAGGCGTGGCCGAGTTCGGCCAGTTCCTCACGGACCTCGTCGGCGTTGACGAGGTTGCCGTTGTGGGCAAGTCCCAGCGACCCGCTTTTGAACGACACTGAAAACGGCTGTGCACAGCAGGTGTTTACCCCGCCGGCGGTCGGATACCGAACGTGACCGATCCCGTTGGCACCGTTTAGCGTGTCGAGATCCTCGGGGCCGAAGGCGTCGCCGACGAGACCCATCTCGACGTGTTCGTGTTGCTGGAAGCCGTCGTGTGTGACGATTCCAGCGGATTCTTGGCCGCGATGCTGCAGCGCATACAAAGAGTAGTAGAGCGGACGCGCGGCCTCTCTATCCGTTAGCGAGACACCAACAACGCCGCACTTTTCGTGCATTTTATTCGCCAGCTTTCGTTTCCCAGGAGTAGTCACGGCGCTTTGCCGATTTACCGAAGCCACACGAGGCACACACCTTCTTTTTCACGTGGTAAGACTTCTCACCGCATCGTCGACATTTCACGTGTGTGGTCGTGTTCTTCTTTCCCTGGCTTGACGTTCCAGTCGTCATGGACGTATAGACACGACGTTATCCCCGCGTATAATCGTTGTGTCTTCGCTCTCTTCGACGACGAGATTCATGTGCTGGTCGTAGCCAGCAAGCGTCCCTTCGTAGACTTCGCCGTCTTTGAGTTGTACTGTGACCGTCTCGCCGACTGATGTCTCCAGCACATCGAGCGGCCGGTTCCCGTTCTCGCTCATACCTGTATCCGGTGGCGATGTCTGCTTAAACGTACCGGCTCGGAACTCTCACGACTGGTGATAGCTTCTCCCATGTGACTGCTCAACATTGGTGGAATTCTTACTCCGAAGGAGATTACTCTCCAGCGAGGTCTTCGACGCTATCGGCGATCTCTCGGGCAGTGTCGGAGTCCAGTGCTAATTCAATTTCGTTACCGCTGTCGTCCGCACAGGCGAGTTTCAGTTGATCGCCGAACTCCCGGATTTCCGTGGTTTCGATATCGTACAGTTTGGCGGTCGCGGCGTTGTTCGAGGCACCGACGTGCTTGACCGTTCCGTCTTTCAACTCGAACATGAACTCCTCGAGGTCGATCGTGAGCATACCCGGACTACGGCCCAGGCTGTGATAAGGCCACCCGAGCAAACGCCGCTGGGTCGGCAGTCATCGGGAAGAAACTTCGACGGGCTTTTTATTGGGGGTTTACTGCGTAGAAGTATGGCCGAATTTACCGTCGCCGTTTCCGACCCGGAGACGGGACACACGTATCAGGTGGACGTATCAGACCAAGACGCGAACCGATTCATCGGGCGAGAGCTCGGCGAGGAAGTCGACGGCAGTGCCGTCGGACTCGACGGGTTCACGCTCGAACTAACCGGCGGCTCCGACGACGCCGGCCGACCGATGCGCGACGACGTCAAGGGCGAGAGTCTCAAGGCAATCCTGCTCACCGGTGGCACCGGCTTCAACCCCGAGAAAGACGGCGAGCGCAAACGCGTGACCGTCCGCGGGCGCGAAGTCAGTGACGCGACGCGACAGATCAACGCCAAAATCGTCGAGCAGGGCAGCGGCGACGTCGAAGAGCTTCTCACCGACGAGGAGTAAGGCAGTGACCGACGCGATTCCGTCGGATCATCCGGCCGTCGATTCTCACCGCGTCGAACTCTCCGCGGTTGGATCGACCGGCCGACCCCAGCTCGTGCTTCCCGCCGAACTGGACTGTGCGGAGAACGATTTTGTCCGGCTGGTTGTCGACGGGCAGAAGACCCACGCCGAAGTCGTCTCGACGCTCGGCGGCGAGCGCGCTATTCGGGCCGGATACGCCAACAAACGGCTCGCCCGAACGGGAGAGGGGACAGATCTTCTCGGCGAATGGCTCGACGACGCCGGCTTCGGACCGGGAAGTACGCTCGTCCTCGACGTGCTCACAGAGGGATACGCGTACGGGCTCAGGGTACCCGGCGAGCGAACAGTCTACGAGCCCATCGAGAAGCCGGACTCGTCGCTGTCGGATATCGCCGATTCACTGGGTGAATAGCGGGCAGTTGCCCCTCCGTCAACCTTTTGATCACCCGCGGCGTTCTCTCTGACAATTCCGTGATCCGCGCGGACTGTCAGAGCCATGTCGGAATCGATCATCGCGGATTTCGTCGCGCAGTTTGATTCGAGCGTCGCAACCCGTGCGGAGCCCGCGAAAGGCCGAGTGCTTCTGAGCGAGAAACGACTGGTGCTAGCAGTCGACAGTAGCGACAGATTGACGATCCCGCTGCACTCGGTGATCGACGTCGCCGTCGGGCACGTCCCCGACGAGATTCAGGGCTTTTTCGAGTCGACGGTCACGCTTGCCTTCGAATTGAAGGGCCAACGGCACAAGGCCGTCGTCGAGGCAGAGGATTCGACGATCCAGAAATTCGCCACGGTCCTGTTCAAGGCGATTCTCAACGGCACGCGCATGTCGATCAAACATCCGGCACGGGTCGGCGGCCGCGTGACCGACGAGTCCTTCGCCCCCTGTCGGCTCTTTTTGCGCCCGCAGTCGGTCCGGTTCAAAACGAACGACAACACTGTCGAGATCGAACTGGCGACGGTGACGAAATTCAGTCGAACGAACCGGGACATCAACGGCAGCAGCCAGCCAGTCCTGGAGTTGCAGCACATGCCATCCGGGGAGGCGATGGTGACGATGGCCGCGATGAACACCCCCCGGGAGATGACGATTCTCGGGCGGTATCTCAGACTCGAATACACCGAGTTGATGAACGAACTGAAAGATGTCGAGATCACCGCCGACGAGAAGGAGATTCTCACCGCGATTTACTCCGGGGGCGGACAGGAAGGCGTCTCACTGGCAGGAATCGTCGAGATCGATCCATCGAACGTGACGATGGTGCTCAACAGACTGGAAGAGAAAGAACTCGTCGTCGATACTGCAAGCGGCACGCGACTCACGCCGAAAGGGCAGATCGTCGTCAACCGCCACCTCGAAGAAGTGAACGTCTAGCTCACTCTTGGCCCATCGCCTCGCTGGCGACGTTGCGGCCGCGGGCTTTCAGTTCGACTTCGCGACGTTCGCGTTCGACTTCGAGAATCCCCTGCTCGATGAGTTGATCGTAGATCTGTTCGACCGTCTCCACGTCCATCCCGACGAACTGCGGGATCTGGAACGGTGAGACGCCGGAGTACAGCGCCATCAAGACCTCCTGTTCGCGCTCGGAGAGTTCGACATTCTCGGGGTCTCGTGCCTGATTGCTGCCGAGCAGTCCGGCAAGAATGTTCACCTTGCGCTGTTTGCCCGAGATGTGCGTCTCGACGGCCGCATTGCCGACGGTGTGTTCGACCTCGATAAAGAGACGTTCCTTGTCGAGTACCTCGCCGCGGTTGCGCGAGAGGTCGCCCACGTCGTCGACTTCGACCTCGACAAATTGACCGTCGGCCAGCGCGAGGCCGATCTGGTCTTCGTCGACGGCCATCCGGCCTTTCTGCCACTCCGTGTCCTGGATGACGCCGCCTTTGACCGCCGGGTGTTTCGTGATGACGACCTCGCCGTCGAGGACAGCACTGTACAGTTCGTGTTCGAACTCCTCGTGGTCCTTCGGCGCAACGAGGGTCACGTCGTTGCCGACCTGCAGGGAAAGATAACTCGACACGTTTGCGAACGGCTGGCTCGCGTCGTCTCTCGTTTTGATCGTCGAGACTTTCGAGAGGGGAATCGTCCGTTTGCCCTGATTGCTGGCGAGGACGATTCGCTTGTCACTGAGCAGGATTCGGCCCGGTATCCACTCGACATCCGGAACTTTGTTCCCGTCTTTGACAACCTGCGTAAACTTCCCTTGCTGGTCAGCAAGTGTGCTCTCGCCATCACTCATCGCTGTCGATCCTATCTGTGAGTTGGACGCAGGGTCTCATTAATTGTTCGGGCTGTGCATCTGTCTCCGGGTACATGATCATCCCTGTCCGGGTTGTGCGTGACCGCCGAGTTTCGACAGCGCCGAGAAGGCACGCTGTCGCACCTGTTCGTCTTCTGTACTGTCGAGTAACCGTTCGATATCTTCGGCGGTATCCTCGTCACCAATTTTGCCGAGCGCGAACACCGCCTGTGCCCGCGCGTCGCTGTCCTGATTATCGTCTTTGGCGAGCTGAAGGAGTTGTTCTTCCGTGTAGGTCCCGCCGACTTCGGCGAGACTCGTCGCTGCGAACTGTTTGGTCATCTTGCCGCCCTCCTTCAGAGTGTCAGTCAGCGCGTCGATGGCTGCGCGGTTCTCGTCGCTTTCCATCACCCGCCCCAGAAGCCACGCCGTGTTTCGTCGCTGGGCCGACTTCGTTCCCGCGTTGAGGATTTCGACCAGCGGATCGATAACTGAGTTGTCCTCGCTTTCGGAGAGTTGTTCGACGACCGTCTCACGGATCTGGTGGCTCTGCTCGGTCGGCACGTTCGAGAGCAGTTCGATCAGCGAGAAGACGGCCGTCCGGCGGACCGGAGCGGACTCGTCGGTCAACGCCTCGGCGAGATATTCGACTGGGCGGTCGTTGCGGAACTGGCCGAACCCGCGCACCGCGATCCGGCGGACGCGCTCGTCTTCGTCGTCGTACAACTGCAACAGCGCCTGCAACGCCTGACGGTTACCGATCCGACCCAGTGCCTCGGCGGCCTCGACACGGACCGCGGCTTTCGGGTCGGAGAGCAGCCCTGTCAGCGGCTCCGTGGCGCGTGCGTCGCCGATATTTCTGCACGCTCGCGCTGCTCGAGCCCGAACTCGCGGATCTGGATCCTCGAACCGATCGACCACCTTCGGGACGGCATCGGGGACCTCCAGTTCGCCGATGGCGTTCGCGGCGGCCATCCGCAACTCGGGTAGTTCCGCGCCGAGCGCCCGGACGAAGGCTTTGGTCTTCACCCAGTCTGCGGCGTCCTCGCCGATATCGAGGTCGGCCATGCTCGTGATGAGTTCCTCCAGGGCCTCCTGGCCGAGTTCGTCCAGCGCGTCGATCGCAGCGGCGACGACCGCGTCTGACTCGTCTTCCTGCACCGCTCGCACGAGCGCAGTGATAATATCGCCGCGGTCGTCGTGGTCGTCCATCCGCCCAAGAATCTCGGCGGCCCGCTTGCGCACTTCACCGCTCTGGGAGTTGTGTAGCGCCCTGATGATCTCCTGGGCGTTTCCGGCTCGTTCGTGCTCGAAAAGCGACATTAGCTACGTCGGTAGATCCGCTGTTGTTTGTACACCGGTTCGAAGTCGTCACGGCACTCGGTCGGCAAGGTTTCGGTCATCCCGATCATGAGATAGCCATCCTCGCGCAGCGAACCACGGATAGTCTCGAAGATCGGCACTTTGAACGAGGAATCGATATAGATCAACAGGTTCCGACAGAGCACGAGATCGAAGTCGGTCTTCTCCTCGCCTCGAATGAGGTCGTGTTGCTCGAACGTGACAAGGTCTTTGACCCGGTCTTTGACCTGAAATCGGTTGCCGTCCTGTTCGATATACAGCTCGTAATCGTCCAGCGGTTCGAGTTCCTCCGCGATATCGCTGGTCTGTGAGGTCTCGTAGACACCCGCTTGGGCCTCTTCGAGAATATCCGGGTTGATATCGGTCGCCGTAATCTCGATCCGTCGCTCGTTGATCTCGCTGTCGTCGAGTGCGAGCATCGCGATCGAATACGGCTCGCGGCCGTCAGCACAGGGGGCCGACCAGATTCGAACCCGGTGGTTGTTCTCGGTCAACTCACGGAGAACTGGCCGCAGTTTCTCCCACGCGTCGGGGTTTCTGAAAAAGCCCGTCACGTTGATCGACAGCGAGTCGAGCAGCGCCTCTTTCTCTTCGTCGTCGCGAGCGAGCAACCGCTGGTAGGCGTCGTACTCCTCGGTATCCGTGCGGCGCATCCGGGCGGTGATCCGTCGGTCGAGATACGAGTCGTTGTAGAACCCGGACTCGAAATCGAGTTCGCGCTCGATGTACTCCAGCAGATCGGTAAATCGGTCGTCCTGTGTGCTCATAGCGTCACCACGTCGAGGATGTGGACGATGTTTCCATCGCCGAGGACAGCCGTTCCCGACAGCCCGGGCGTCCCGCTGAGGATTCCTTCCAGTGGTTTGACCACGACTTCCTCCTGGGCGTTGACTGCATCACACCGCAGAGCGATCTGACGCTCGGACTCACGGATGCGGACGAGCATTTGGCCGCCCTCCGTGCCGCCGTCGGTCGCCGCTCGCTCGGGGACGTTGAACGTCTCTCCGAGGTCGACGATCGGATAGATCTCGTCGTTGTGCTTGATGACCTCCCGGCCGTTGACCTGCTGAATCTCGTCGGTTCGAGTGATCTCGTCGACGTTTTTGATCGGCACGCCGTACTCCTCGTCGCCGACCTGTACGAACAGAACTTTGACGATGGCCATCGTCACCGGCAGGCGCAGCGAGACTGTCGTCCCCTCGCCGGGCGTGCTGTCCACGTCGACGGAGCCATCCAGACGCGTGACGGTGTCGTGGACGACATCCATTCCGACGCCGCGGCCACTCGTATCGGTTACCTCGTCGGTCGTCGAGAAACCAGGATGGAAGACCAGATCGTAAATCTCGGAGTTGTCCATCATCTCCAGTTCCTCGGCCGAGCGAACGTTGTTCTCGATAGCGGTCTTCTTGATTCCATCGACATCGAGGCCGGCACCGTCGTCTTCGACCTGAATGACGACGTGGTCTCGTTCACGGGAGGCCCGGAGGGTGACGTTCCCTTGCCGGGGTTTGCCCTTCTCGACACGGGTTTCGGGGGCCTCGACCCCGTGATCAAGCGAGTTCCGGATGATGTGCATCAGCGGGTCGGAAATCTCGGTGAGGATCGTCCGGTCGAGTTCGATCTCTTCGCCTTCGATCTCGAAGTTGACCTCTTTGCCGAGTTCGCGGGAGAGATCCCGAACCATCCGGGGGAACTTGCCGACGACTTTCTTCAGCGGGATCAACCGCATGTCCATCACCGTGTTCTGGAGGCTGCCGGTGATCTTGTCGAGTTCGTTCAGCGTCTCCTCCGCGGAATCCATGTTCTCGTCTTCGACCGCCCGCCGGAGTTTGATCCGGGAGGTGACCAGTTGTTCGACCAGTCCGTGCAGATCGTCGAGTTGGTCGACATCGACTCGGACAGACTTGATCTCGTCGACAGAGTGTTCGTCCTCGTCACCTCCACCGCCACTGTCTCCAGATCCGCCAGCTGTGGAGCCACCTCCGAAGAGGTCGTCAGTCACGTCTTCGACCGCCACCTCGTCGATCTGACCGACGCTGTCGAGTTCGGCGTCGACCCGACCCAGATCGTCAGTTTCTAAGAAGAGTCCGAAGGTGTCCTCGTACTCGCCATCCTCGATATCGCTCCTGTCGGGGTCGGTCGCCAGAATGTCGAACACTTCTTCGACGGATTCCATCGCGAACATCGCGTCGACGCCCGGCATATCGGTATCGCCGAGATCGACTTCGACATAGGCTAGTTGATCTTCTACCTCGCCCTCGTCGATATCGACAGTATCGAGATTGCTGTCGACGTTGAGGTCGCTGCTGTCGGAGCTACCGGTATCCTCTGTCGAGGGTTCCGTTGTTTGACCGTCCACTGGTTGGCCCGCCGCATCGGGTCCGTTTTCGAGGACGTTCCGGAGTTGCGTGACTGTGTCGGCGGTGTCCATCTGGGATTCTCCCTGCTCTTCGATCTGCCCCACGATGGCTTCGATCTCGTCGACACCCTGGAAGATGAGATCCATCACGTCGGGCGTGACCGACATGTTGCCTTCGCGCATCTCGTCCAAGAGATCCTCCATCGCGTGCGCGAGGTTCGAGGCGTCCTCGAAACCCATCGCACCGAAGTTGCCCTTCAGTGTGTGTGCTGTCCGGAAGATCTGGTCCATCGCCTCCCGATTCTCGGGATCGGATTCCAGTTCCAGCAGCGAATTGTTCAGTTTCGTGATTTCTTCCTCACTCTCGCGGATGAATGCATCCAGATACTGATCGTCCATAGTTAGTTCACCTCTTGTTTGTCGCGTTCGATTGCGTTCAGGATCCCGTCGGGAATATCCCCGATCGATAGCACGTCGTCGACGTACCCCGTTTCGATTGCGCGTTTCGGCATGCCGAACACCGCTGATGTCTCCTCGTTCTGTGCGATGGTTGCCCCGTCGACTGCCTTGACGGATTTGATCCCGGCAGCGCCGTCTTCACCCATTCCGGTGAGGATGACGCCCACCATCGGACCGTCGATCACCTCTGCCGCGCTGGACATAGTCATGTCCACGGCGGGACGGACACTGTTGACGGGCGGATCTTCAGTCAGTTTGACGCGGAGCCGTCCGGCGTGGTAGTTTGAGACCACCATGTGGCTGCCACCGGGTGCGACGAGAACTTCTCCGCCGCCGATCCGGTCGCCGTCTTCGGCTTCGCTCACGTCGTAGTCGCTGCGGGAGTCGATGCGGTCAGCGAACCGGCCGGTGAACCCCTCCGGCATGTGCTGGACGATCAACACCCGAAAGTCCGCGTCCAGCGGTAGTTGGGCCAAGACCTGTTCGACCATCTTCGGTCCACCGGTCGAGGACCCGATCAAAAGCGTCGGATGCTCGGCGTACTGGCTGCCGGATCGGTCGTTGGTTCGGTCCGCCGGGGCCGTCTGCGTGGCAGATTTGCTCTCGTGTTCCTGACTGCTGCCGACGCCGGCCTCAGCAACCGACGAGACCATGTCGACGAGCTGGTCTTCGAGTCGGGACATCTCCATCGACACCTCACCGCCGGGTTTCGTGAAGAAGTCCACAGCCCCTTTGTCCAGTGCCTGAAACGTGACGTCGGCGTTCTCGTCCGTGTGTGCCGACAGCATGAGCACTGGAGTCGGTTGCTCGTCCATGATCTGCTCGACAGCCTCGATTCCGTTCATCTCCGGCATCTCGACATCCATCGTGACGACATCGGGACTGTGTTCCCGGACAGCCTCGACGGCTTCCCGGCCGTTGCGAGCCTGCGCGACGACCTCAATTCCCCCGTCGTCGAGAATGTCGGAGATCACACTCCGCATGAAATGAGAGTCGTCGGCAATGACCGCTCTGGTCATCGACCGCTCACCCGACACCGGGACGGCCGCTGTACGAGGATCGACAGCATTCTCGTCTGGTACTGTGCGCACTCCGCAAATAAAGACTCCGCCCGCGTAATCAAATATGATAGACCAGAGGGCAGATTTAAGTCCGGCCGAGAAGTCACTACGAGTAGACAACCAGATGACGGTGCCGGATTCGGTTCGAATCTTGCCGTCAGATGACCTGCAGTATGCAGGGAGGGTTCCGTGATGACAGAGACAAATGGACAAGTCCTCGAATTCGAGTTAGGGGAAGAAACGTACTGTGTGAGCATCGACTACGTAACAGAAATCGTCGACGTGGGTGAGTTGACGAAGGTCCCCAACTCCCCGGACCACGTCGAAGGCGTGATGGACCTCCGCGGCCGGACGACATCGATCGTCAATCCGAAGATCGTCTTCGATATCGACGAAGAGGGTCGTGATTCGGAGCGGATCATCGTCTACGATCCCGAGATCACCGACAACGCCGGGGCAGCGGGCTGGCTGGTCGACGAAGTGAAACAGGTCGTCCAGGTCGATTACGACAACGTCGACCAGTCTCCCGCCGAAGACAAAGAGTCGATCAAAGGAGTTATCAAACAGGGAGAAGGTGATTTCGTTATCTGGGTCGATCCCCAGAGGGTGCACTCGTAGGCATGATCGAACTTACCAAAACCGGAATCGACGGACTGGACGATATTTTGAACGGCGGTATCGTGAACAACTCGACGACGCTCGTCAGTGGGAATCCGGGTGCAGGAAAAAGTATCCTCGGCCTGCAGTACATCTACAACGGGATCGAACAGTTCGGGGAGAAAGGCATCTTCCTCTCGTTCGAGGAGAATACGGAAGACCTTCGACAGGCGGCGGAGTCAATTGGACTGGACAACTGGGCCCAACACGTAGAGGACGGGAACATCACCATCTACGACAAGCAGGTTCTCCTGCGAGAGAACGATTTCAGTTCTTCGCTGGAACTGCTACTCAACGAACTTGGCGACGACAACTACGAGCGACTGGTGTTGGACTCGCTGACGATGTTCAAACTCTTTTTCGAGACAGAGCGTGAACAGCGAACTTATCTACTGAAGTTCACCGACATCCTCGCCGAAAACGGTCTGACGACACTAATGACCAACGAGCAGGGGACGGTCTTCCCCGAGACAGACATCAGCCTCGAAAACTTCCTGACCGACGGCAACATATATCTGATTCAGACGCCGACGGACTCCGGAGTCAACCGGTACGCCTGGGTTGCCAAGATGCGCAAGAAAAACATCAACACTGACATCTTCCCGATGGAGATCTCCGAGGGTGGCATCACGGTCCACCAGAACGCCAGTGCGTTCTCGATGATGAGTGAAGACGAGTCGCCCCTCTGACAGGTTGCGGCTGTTATTACGATATGAAATGGGTCAATGAGCCGTTTAACAGAGTGATTATAGCGTTTGAAGCCTAGGTGTTTTCAGAGGCAGAAAACGCCGTTCTCGGCCGGTAGCTTTATTGATTATCGAAATTTAAATTCTGATAACCGATGTCTTCAGTGGACTTGCTACAAACGTTAGGGAACAAATACAGTGCAGAGATTCTGGATGCGACCGACGAGCCCCGGTCGGCCCAGGAGCTCAGCGACGAACTCGAGATTCCCATCGCAACGTGTTACCGTCGCATCGACGAGTTGACCGAACACAACCTCCTCGAACTGCACGACAACATCCTCTCGGACGACCGCCGACGGATCAAAGTCTACCGCCGAAACGTCGACGAAGTAACCATTGACTTCGACGAAGAATTGACTGTCGACATCGAAGAACGGACCGAAGTGACGAACACCCTCGACGAAGCCTGGCGAACACTGTCGGAAGGGTAGCGGAGTATTCAGATACGGCCGAGATCTATTCTCTACAAAATTGTTGTCCGCTGAGACACCTGTTAGATGACTACCCGAGAAGGTCACCATCGAGTGAGAGAACAACAGTCAAATATCGGATACGATGGCTGAGAACGCTCTGGGCTACCTCGAACTGGTGACAGGAGCTAGCAGTTTCGGGCGTTCCTCTTAGCTCGTTATCAGATCCTGAATTCGAGAAAGAGAGTTTAATTAGGGGCCCCACATAGGGAGTTGTACTGTGCCCACAGCAATCGAATTCGTCTATGCGTTGAGTTCGGCAGTGTTTATCGTCTCCGGGTTAGCGATGTCTGGGATGGGCCTCCGCGCGTACGTGGAGACTTCGCGAAGTTCGATGATCTATCTCTCGCTGGGATTCGCCATCACCGTTGCCGGGTCAGCAGCGACGTTGTTCTCTGCGTTCCTCTATGGCTTCGAGAATGCCCGCTGGTTGTTGATGGTGCAAAGCGGACTCTTTACGCTTGGTTTGCTGTTCGTGATGTACAGCATCGTGACCTACGACGCGTAGAACAGAGACGCGATCTTGCCGAAAGAGCCCTATGAAGTTTATTTGAGCCGCAATCTGCCATTCTCAGGACTGAGAGAGTAACGGTGGACGTTTTCATACGCGATAATTCGGGGATATCGCTTATATGGAGTGATGCGAAAGAGTGAGATAAGTCTGCCACACGGAGCGCAGACGAGATAATCATGAAAGAAAAACTAACTAACGAACGCGGTCAGGTTGGTATCGGAACACTCATCGTGTTCATTGCGCTGGTACTGGTCGCCGCCATCGCGGCAGGTGTGCTGATCAATACTGCTGGGTTCCTGCAAACCCAAGCCGAATCGACTGGACAAGAAAGTACGGATCAGGTTTCGAACAATCTTGAGATTGTTGGGGCTAGTGGAACTGTCGATACGTCTGGAAACGCTGGAATCACCGATGCGAAGATTCAATTGACGCGGACGCCCGGATCCGACAACGTTGACCTAGACGAGGTTAGTATCGAGTACATCGGAGATAATGGGTTCGCAAACTTGATCTCAGCAGATAGTGACCAAGCAACTGAGAACAGCGATGGGACGTTCGCGGTTACGGCCATCAAAGCGGACACTGATGACAATGTCATCACCGCTGATTCAGACCGATATCAGATCACGGTCACTACCACCGATGCAGACACTGGTGACAAGTTGCTCTCCGGTGAATCCGCAACCCTGACACTTACGACGCAGGACGGTGCAGGGCGAGAAGTGGCGTTAGAAGTTCCAAGCACTCTGCAAGATAAAAATACTGTCGAGCTGTAACTGGGCCGTACTCTCTGATCCGGCCAGGGAATCATCTTTTTTTAATTTTTGCGTGGTACAGTGAATAATTAGAAGAGACCCAGATCAGCAACTTTTTTGATCCCGCTTGGTTCTGCCTCTGTATGAGAGAGGCCACCGTACAGTGTCTTCAGGAACGTCCGGAAATCGAGGACACCCTCGAAACCATCGTCGAACTCGACGAAGAGGGACCGTGGGCGTTCGACGACCTCGACTGCGATTCCGGGAATTTTGGCTATCTCGTCTCGAGAGAATTTGTCGAAGAGGCCGGCGGTGGCTACCGACTCGTCGACCGCGAAGCGACACGGGCGGCGTTGCAGATGGATCTTTCAGCCGACACGGAGCCGACCGACAGCGAAGAAGAATCGAGCGAAATCGTCGACGGTATTCGACAGCGGGTTCAGGAAGCGAATACCGGGTTCTACGGCAGCGTCGCGGTCGGATTTCTTCTGCTGTTTCTCGTCCGAATAATCAACTATCAGAGCGTCTTCCGTGACGGTCGCGTGGTCGCGGTCGGGAACGACCCGTACTACTACCGGATTACGTCAGAGGAACTACTCGCAGCGTCTCCAGATCTGTTCGCGTTCTCGGAAATCGCTGAGGTTCTGGGCGGACAAGCGACCGGTGAACCACTGACTCACGTCCTCGGGTGGTGGCTGATGAGTCTCGCAGGTGGTGCCGACGCAAGCGGATTCGTCGTCGCCTGGTTCCCGGTCGTGTCGTCACTCGTTGTTGGCCTGTTGACCGCCTGGATCGCACTGGTTGTAACAAACGACGAGCGGATTACGGTACTATCGGTGCTGTTTTTCGCGGTGATGCCGTCACACGCGCTGTACTCCGGAATCGGATTTTTCGATCACCACCCCTTCGATTACCTCTGGCTGGCGGTTATGGCCGCCTCGTTGGTGTTGGTCGCTCGCAATCTAGCAGCGGCTGAGTCGGTTCGCGACCATCTCACCAGTTACCAGACGTTGATCGGAAGCGTCGTTTTTGGAATCGCCTGTGCAGCAGCGATGCTATCCTGGAACGGTTCCCCGTTGTTGTTGATCGGCGTTGGATTCTACGCCGTACTGTTGCCAGCATCCGAAGTTCGGACCGAAGAGTCACCGCTGCTCGCGAGTCTTCCTGTTATGAGCGGGCTCGCACTCGCGGGAGTTCTCACCCATCAGATCCATTCGAGTGCCGGCTGGCAGGAGGCTGCAGTGGTCTATGCCCCGGTTGTCGTTTTAGTGGGTGCACTGGGGGTTGCGCTGGCTGCGGAAGCCGCGAGTCGTTTCTATCCTGACCCGAGAGTGGTTCTCGGCGGTGTCGTGGGGGTCGGCGTTGCCAGTTTCGTCGGTCTCCAGGCCATCGCTCCAGAGATATTTTCGCGGTACAGTGAGCGGTTCACTGGATCGCTGTTAGGTCGCGAGGGTGCTGTCGAGACCCTGCCGCTGATCTCTGCAAATTTCAACATCCCGTTTGGCCCGGTCCATCCGTACGGCTGGTTCGTCTTCTTCGCTGTTCCTGCGCTCGCATACGTGAGTTGGCAGTGCGTCGAAGATCACGATCCTCGATGGCTCGTCCTCGTCAGCTACGCCTGGGCGTTCCTCGGATTATCGATAATTCAGGCGCGGTTTTTGGCTGAGTTCTCTCCGTTTGCAGCGGTATTCACTGCTGTCGGTGTTGTCGGATTACTCACTAATCGGGGGCTCGTCAAGCCACTCGCCTGCTTCGGGGATCGACCGCGGATTCGCGCCCGACCAGTTGGTGGGTTTCAAAACATCAACAAAGGACTCTATATTTCGTTTTCCCTCGTGGTCATCCTGACATTAGCTATTATTGCGATCCCGAGTGCAGTCGGACCGCTGGCGATCGAAGATGGCGAGTACGAGGCCGCGGCTTGGATCGAAAACGATCTCGAAGACCGCGATAGCGAGGAGTACGTCCTGAGTACGTGGGGGCGAAACAGAATGTACAACTACATCGCCTCAGACGGAGAACGGGGGAAATCCTACGGCTACGCTCGGTCAACCCACGAAGACTTTTTGAACAGCGAGGATCCCGATGAATGGTACGGCCAGTTCGAGAATCGGGTCGGTTATGTCGTCGTCGAAAACCGGGGCGGTTCGATAGACAACTACCAAACCGCTGAGTTGACGACGTACGGCCAGCTAGTCCTCACCTACGGCAGTGCAACGCAGGCGATCGACGGTGTTGCACATTTCCGACTGGTTCATGCGACCGAGGACCGATCACAGCTCGTCTACCGCCCGGTTCCGGGTGCAACGATCAACGGAACGGCAGAGCCGGGAACTTCAGTTGTTGTGAAGACGGATGTCGAAGTCTCAGGAGGGTCCTTCACGTACAACCGTCGCACAACGGCGACAGAGAACGGAACGTACAACGTGACCGTTTCTTACCCGGGCGAGTACGAGTTACCGGACGGGACGAGTCTGGAAATCACGGAGAAGGATGTCGAGCAGGGCGCTCGAAAGGAGATGCGGGAAAGTGAGCAGCAATCTACCGGGAGTTAGCGGACACTGCAGCGGATTTGGTCGGTGAATAATCACGATCGACACGCTGTTCGGATCCAATTATCAGATCGGTTGCTCGGGCCACAAGAGTTTATTACGAAACTGCTGTAAAGCAAGCGAATAATGAATCGACGCAGATTTCTCACCGGGGTCGGTGGGAGCGCCGCTTTTTTCGGACTTGCTGGCTGTTCCGGTATACTACCCTCGTCAGAGGACTCCGAAGAGCCGGGACCGGACATATTCCCGCCTGCAGGATTAGACACAGACGACGAACTGCTCACCGGAGTTGCTGACCCGTCGTTTCAGATCCCTCCAGCGTTTTTCAGCGGCTATCAGTACCGTCTCGCAGAGATTCGGGAGAGGCTAGATCCAGTCGAGACAGTACCATTGTTGGGTGGGCAATTCCTCAGCGCCACCGAGGAGAACATTGAGATCCCGATAGCAGAGTTTAACCGCGTTACCGGGAGCAACTACGCCGCACTATCGAGTGGCGGAGCACTCGCCGAGCCAATTCCAAGCGGACAGACAATCCACGCCACAGGGGAGTTCGACGCCGAGCCATTTGTCGACTGGCTCGACTCGGTAGACGGGTACCAGTCTATCTCGTCCGACGATTCCTGGGAGCGGTATCTGGCAGAGACGAAAGAGGGCAGAGGATTCGAGACGTGGGCACTTCGGGACGGACGAGTGATAATCGTCAGTCGATCAGAGGTAACAGGACGGACGGACAGATACGACACGAACGAGGAAGCAGCCAGAGAAGCACTTGCGCTCGAATTAGATCAACTCGAACGTACCGACGCACCAATTGCCAACACTGCACCGGCCTTTGCCGATACCGTCCAGCAACTCGACGATGGACCGATCCGGGCGGGCACGGGATACGCGTTGATCCCACAGGGGGCCGATACCGGAACGGCAGCATTCGACGACGTAATCGATGGCGTGGTCGGCGGCGGACTCAGTGCGACCATAGAATCGAATCCGGCACTACAGCGGGCGATCACGTATCTGGAATCGGGGCTGATATCGCAGAATCGACTCGAAGCGGCCTTCGAGGCTTCAGAGACAGACACAGTTCCGACGGACCGCTGGGAACTTTCGACCAGCGAGGCGACACTCAGTGCCCGCGCAACGCTGGATGAACTTCCCGATCAGGCCATGCTCAACACAGCGCTGCCGGTGCCGGGATATCAGAACCTCTTCAACCGGATTCCTCCGGGAGAACTGGGCAGGACGCCGACCCCGCGGGCCGTATTCGGGACGGACGAGTCTGCGGACCAGGTGCAGATCACCCACGATGGCGGCGATGCCGTTGAGGATCTTGGCGTACGGTACGTTCACGATGGGAGCGTTCAGCGCGAATCGTGGGAGGGGCCGGTCGAAGCAGGCGACGAATTCACGAGTGAGGAGACCGTCGATCCCGAGACACAGATCTGGCTCGTCTGGCGAGCGGAGACGACCGACGCCGCCGTCCTCCTCAGATACTGGCCGTCCTGAACGGCGGCCCATTTTATTGGCCCTTCCCCCGAAGAGTCGGTATGGGGATCAGTTACGAAGACTTCCTCGACAGGGAGTACGAACCGCACGAGTCGGACCTCTGTTGTCGGTTTTCGATCGAACCGGCCGCAGATATGAGCTGGGCGGATGCCGCGGGTCGGGTGGCCAGCGAGAGCTCGAACGGCACGTGGGCCGAACTCACTGTCGACGGCTCGATTACGGATCTCTCCGCGGTCGCGTATCACATCGACGAAGACCGTGGAGAAATCGAGGTCGCCTATCCAGAGGCACTGTTCGAGCCGGGAAGCATGCCACAGATTCTCTCCTGTATCGCCGGGAATATCATGGGGATGAAGGCTGTCGACCGGATTCGACTGCTGGACTGTGAGTGGCCCGCTCCCATCGTCGAGGAGTTTCCCGGCCCGCAGTACGGGAGCGCGGTTAGATCGGAACTTCTCGACGCCGGTGATCGCCCGGCGCTCGCGACGGTCCCGAAGCCGAAGGTCGGGCTATCGACCGATCAGCACGCCGAGGTGGGCTACGAGGCGTGGGTCGGCGGCGTCGACCTGTTGAAAGACGACGAAAACCTCACCGATCAGTCGTTCAACCCCTTCGAGGACCGCTTGATCGAGAGTCTCGCGCGCCGCGACGACGCTGAAAGCGAGACCGGCGAATCGAAGAGTTACTTGCTGAACGTCACCGCGCCCGGCGCAGAGATGCTCGAGCGGGTCGATATGGCCGCCGAACACGGCTGTGAGTTCGTCATGGTCGATGTCGTGACGACCGGCTGGGCGGCGGTCCAGCAAGTACGCCAGCGGTGTGAACACCACGACCTCGCGATCCACGCCCACCGGGCGATGCACGCCGCCTTCGACCGCGTGCCCTCCCACGGCGTCTCGATGCGTGTCATCGCACAGATCGCCCGCCTCTGTGGGGTCGATCACATCCATACGGGAACGGCAGATCTCGGGAAACTCGAAAACGAGGACACCGTCGGAATCAACGAGTGGCTGCGGGGCGATTGCCACGGCCTTCGGGATGTGCTCCCGGTCGCATCGGGAGGGTTGCATCCGGGGCTGGTGCCCGAACTACTCGACCGGCTCGGAACCGAGATCATGGTACAGGCCGGCGGCGGGATTCACGGCCACCCCGACGGGACTCGTGCCGGTGCGCGCGCGCTCCGAGCGGCCGTCGAAGCCGGAGTCGAAGGACGCAGTCTCGAAGCCGCCGGTGCCGACTGCCCGGAACTGGCGACGGCAGTCGACAAATGGGGGACTGGGACGCCGCGGTAGTCGTATCGAGGGAGAGTTGCGAACCACGAGGGCAGACAGATAGGTTTTTTGTCGGGTACACCGAACCGGGTGCTGTGTCGAGTCCCGAGCGTGATATTGAAGCAGTCCTCGACGAATCCGGCCCAGATTACGATTCGTTCTCCTTCGAGCGGCCGACCGCCGGTCATCAAGGGGAAGTGTTCATGGTCACGCTGACCGTCGGCGGCGAGAACTACGAAGTCGTCATCAAGTTTCAGGCTGGAGATCCCGATTTCGCGCTCGAACCGTACCTCCACGAGTACGTCGCCGACCGGACCGACGTGCCCGTCCCGCGGATTCTCGTCTTCGAGCAGAACCCCGACCTCGATATCGATCCGTACTTCGTCACCGAACGGATCCGCGGGGACAACCTCGCGGAGTCCATGGGGGAACTCGACCGACAAACGCGCCAGCGAGTGATCGAACACGCGGGACGAACGCTGGGAGACATGCACGCCAACGTCGGATTCGAGGGCTTCGGTCGCCTCGCGCTGAACGACGACGACGAACGGCTGATCGTCGACGAATTTTCCTGGGACTGGCAGGCATTTTTCACCGACCTGGTCGAATCGTACATCGATCGGTTGGCAGACACCCCCTTCACCGATTTACAGGAGGACGCGCGGGCGTATCTGGACCAATCCGTCGACTGTATCGAGAGTACCGGCCCGCCACGACTCGTCCACGACGATTTCCGGCCGGCGAATATGCTGTTCGACGCCGACGACGCGGATCCGATTACGGCCGTCCTCGACTGGCAGTTCGCACTGGCGGCCGACGCCGAGTATCACATCGCCCGAACAGAGTTTCTATTCATCGATCCCGCCTTTCAGAACGCCGAGACACGAGATCTGCTGCGTGAACAGTTGTACGATGGGTACCGCGAGTATCTGGATTTCGACCCGCCGGAGGGCTTCGACGACCGACGAGCTGTCTACTACTTCGCGACACTTCTGTGGCGGATGCTCGGATTCGAGGCCGCCTTCGCAGAGGCAGGCGAACTGGCACAGGGTCGTGCCGAGGTCCGGTTTCGCCAGCAGTTCGACCAACTCGCCACACGACTCCCAGAGTTCTGATCAGTGGGTCTGGCAGTAGCGTTCGACCGCCGCCCAGGAGAGGTCGACGCGCGCACCGCTTGACTGAACTGCGAGCGCACCGCAACTGTTTGCGGTCGCGAGCGCCTCCCGAACTGAGCGGCCGCGAAGCCTCGCTGCGAGAAAGCCCGCCGCGAACGCATCGCCAGCACCGGCCGTGTCCCGCGCGGTCACGTCGAATCCCTCGTGGCTGATTGTCCGGGATTCATCTCGAAAGACTGCACCACCATCCCCGCGTTTGATTACGGTCGGTGACTGTCGACCCTCGAGCAGATCCACCACCTCGTCGGCCTCGCGTTCGTTGAGAAAGAGCAGGTCGACATCCTGAATGAGGTCTCCAAACGCGCGCGAACCGAGTCTACGGCCCGGATCGAAGCTCACGGGAATCGACCGCCGTTTGGCACGCTGCTGGAGATCCATCGCTGTCGCGGGATCCTGACTCGTGAGATGGAGTCGGTCAGCCTCGGCGAGCGTCTCGGTCGGGAGATCGTCGGCCTCGTAGGCCTCGTTGACGCCCTCGTTTGCGAGCACGAACACCTCCCCGTCGTCGTCCACGACGATGTACTTGACCGTGGTCTCGCCGCTGACGGAGACGAGTGGATCGCAGTCGACGCCAACGGTCTGGAGTTCTTCGGTGACCAGCGTGCCGTAGCGGTCGGAACCGATGCTGCCGAGCAGCGGAACCTCGACGCCGAGTCCCGCCAGCGCACACGCTGTGTTCGAGGCACTGCCGCCGCCGGCCTGTGACTGGTGAGTGATCGCCGCCTCGCCGTCGGGATCCGGGAGCGCGTCGACGTGCAGCGTCACATCCCAGTTGACGTGGCCGGCGCAGACGACCCGGTTCATTGCTCCGTCCACGGCGTCTCGTGGCCCTCGCCGAACAGTTCGCGCATGAGCGTGACGATACTCTCGGGCGGGAACTGACCGCGCTCGGTCACGATAGCGTCGACGTACCGTGGCGGCGTTACATCGAAAGCCGGATTCGCCACGTCGATATCGCCCATTTCTTCGCGTTCCTCGTCGCCGATCACTTCTGATTCGTCGCGGCGCTCGATTTCGACAGTGTGGCCGGATAGCGTCGCCGGATCGAGTTTCAGCGTCTGTGAGGCGACGACGATTGCCGTGTCGCGTTCGCGCGCGTTAACGGCGAGCGAGCGAGTCCCAATCTTGTTGACGACAGAGCCGTCGGCGGTAATCGAGTCCGCCCCGACGAGGACGTGATCGGCGTCGTCGAGATATCTTCCCGCAGCCCCGTCGACGATCAGCGTCACCGGCACGTCGAGTTCCCGGAGGCGTTTGGCCGTAATGTGGCCCTGCTTGCGTGGGCGAGTCTCCTTGACGATGGCCGAGAGCGATTTCCCCTGTTCGCGGGCCGCCTCGACACAGGCCAGCGCGTCCGTCGAATGGCAGTGTGTGAGGATAGTATCGCCGTCTCGGAGTCGGTTCGCACCGATTGCGCCGAGGTCGTCCTGTGCGGTTTCCAGTTGTGTCTGAAATGCCTCTGCGCCGGCCACCGTACTCCGGCGGAGTTCTGTGACAGTATCGCCCTCGATACGCTCGAAGATGTAGCGGACTGCGTTGGGGAGGCTGACTGCGGTCGGACGGGTATCGACGAGTCGTCGGGCCGCGGTGCGCAGTTCGCGACGGAACGCGTCGGGCGTCTCGGCCTCGCTATCTGCCGCCTGACTGGCCAGCGCCTCCGCGGCCGCTCCGGCGATGGCCGCTGCCCCCCGCGTCTCCATCGAGGCGATCCGTTCGGCGGTCACCTCGACATCCGGGTGAATTCGACTGCTCATAGCGGAAATATTCGGCGCGGCGACAAAAGCGACCGGGCCAGAGACGCGACTGAAACCCCAAAGAGTTACATTCGCAATTTCCATAGAGAGGGTAACAGGTCATGGCGAGCGAAACATACGAGATAATCGTCGTTGGTGGTGGCGTCGCGGGCTCGTTCGCAGCGGCAACCGCGGCGGCCGATGGTGCAGATGTCGTCCAGCTCGAACGGAAGCCACGCGAGCAGGGCGGGTATATCGCCTGCGGGGACGCGATGAAAGCGCCCCGAAATTCGAAAAAGTACCCCGGTCCGATCGATATGGACGCGATTGCGGACGACGAGGACGTGCTGATCAACGGCAATATCGATCAGATCGAGTGGCGTGACGAGGAACTCGGCGTGCGGAAGGTGCTCCCCTACGAGGACAACAGCAACGTCATCGACCGCTACGAGTTCGGCCAGCGTCTGCTGGAGCAGACCGCCGACTTCGGTGTCGACCAGCACTACGATACGGTCGTCAACGACGTGACCCAGAACGGTCGTGTCACCGGCGTCGAAGCGATTCGAGAGGGCGAACCAGTCACCTACGAAGCCGATGTCCTGATCGACACCGCCGGCGCACAGTCGATCATTCAGGAGATGATCGACTTCGAGGCACTCGATACGCCCGGGACGCCAACCTTCGAGCAACCCCACTACACCCACTTCGGGTCGGCCTACCGGGAGATCATCGAGACGCCAGAACCCGTCGAGTACGAGAACGCCATCGTCGGCAAACCACTCGAAGAGATGGGCTACATCTGGTATTTCCCCCGGTCGCCGACTGAGATCAACGTCGGCCTCGGTTTCCAGATGAACAAAGAGCCGATTCCGCTGGTTGATCGACTGAAAAAAGATATTCAGAACCGCCCCGAGTATCAGGGCGCAAACGTCGCCGAGATGTTCGACAAGGAGGACAAACTCGGGGCCGCGATCGCTCTGCGCCGACCGCTGGACTCGATGGTCGCGCCCGGTTATCTCGCCGCCGGCGGCGCTGCCGGAACGACCCATCCGATTACGGGCAAGGGAATCCGCGGCGCGGCCTTCTCGGGGTACTCGGCTGGCCGCGCGGCCGCCCAAGCAGTCGAGGATAGTGATCTCACGGAGTACGGCCTCTGGGAGCACAACCGCTGGCTCTACCGGGAACACGGCGAAGCGGCGATGCTCGCCTCCCGGGACGCCTACAATGTCGCGGGCAGCACCATCGACGTGAACATTCTCCGAGCCGTCGCGGCGCTGCTTCCCGAAGACGAGATCCGGGATATCGTCGGCACAGAGACGAACGTCGCCGACCTCACGTCCAAGGCGCTAGTCGGCGCCGGCATCCTGAAAAACCTTATCTCGGAGTATCGCTCCGGAACTTTCGAGCAACTCGGCGTGACCAAAGAGGAACTGTACGAGTCTGTCACGGGCGTTATCGAGACGCGTGAGTACGTCCGCTCGTACGAAGAGGTGTATGCGAGTTATCCCGAGGACCGAGGGACCTACGAAAACTGGCTCTCGCGGCGCAATCGTGTCGATAGCTCCTTCTACGACGCGCTGGATATTCCGTCGAGCGAGCAGAAGTACTGAGAGCGGTCTGGAGCCGACTTAGGCGTCTAACTCGGTCAACGAGCGAATTCGCTGGTCGCCGCGAACACACTGTCCGACGCGGTCGGGATCCCGGCGCTCGATGTGGATCCCGGTGAGGCCGGCGTTCCACGCGGCACCGACATCGCTGGGATCGTCACCGACGAGTGCGCCGCGGCCGCCGTCGACGCCGAGGTCGTCCATCGCGAGTTCGACCGGCGTCGGATCGGGTTTCCAGCCGGTTTCGTCCGAACAGCAGACGACCGTGTCGAACCAGTCGCGGATGTCGAGTTGGTCGAGCACCGGCCCGGTAAGGTACTCCTGACAGTGGGTAACGACCCCGAGCGGCCGATCGATCGATTGGACGAACTGCTCCGTGTCGGGATAGAGATGTGACGCAGACGCGCGAACCTGGGGCTGTTCGACCTCGTGGAAGGTATCCCAGAACGGCTGGGGATCGATGTCGTGGCGGTCCATGATCGTCGCTCGGGACTGGCTGGGGCCGTACCACAGCATCTCCGCCTCCCACTCGCTGAAACTGACACCGAACCGCTGTCCGACGGTGTTCATCACGTCGTAAATATACTGCTGCTCGACATCGATCAGCGTCCCGTCGAGATCGAGCAGCCAGAAATCGTACGAACCTCTGCTCATCTGGGAATAACACGTAGGCATCGTAATTATAAGAGCGTTCTGGGCGATTGTCGACAGAGAAAACGGGGGACTCAGACGCCATCGGTCCGCTGGAGGAGTGTCGGTCAGAACGGTTCGGGGGATTCAAGAGGGTCCGGGTCCCCAATCCGACCGATGCGTCACGACCACATTACGAGTGCCAAACAGCTCTCACGGGGCGATATCGAAGCGGTACTGGACCGCGCGAGCGAGATCGCGGCCGACCCCGCGGCCGTCGCCGACCGCCACGACGGAGCGCTGCTCGGCCTGATGTTCTTCGAGCCGAGCACCCGGACGAAAATGAGTTTCTCCGCGGCGATCAAACGCCTCGGGGGCGACATCGTCGACATGGGGCCGGTCGATTCCTCCAGCGTCCAGAAAGGCGAGAGCCTGGCCGACACGGTCCGAGTCGTCGAAGGGTACGCCGATGCGATCGTGCTTCGTCATCCGAGCGAGGGATCGGCACAGATGGCCAGCGAGTTCGTCGATGTACCGCTGATCAACGGCGGCGACGGGGCCGGCCAGCACCCGACACAGACACTGCTCGATCTCTATACGATCCAGGAAAACGCCGGTCTCGACGACCTCACGATCGGTATCATGGGCGATCTGAAATACGGCCGGACGGTCCACTCGCTGGCCTACGCGCTGACGAACTTCGAGACTCGTCAGCATTTCATCAGCCCGGAGAGCCTGAAACTGCCCCGCAACGTCCGCTACGACCTCCACGAACAGGGTTCGTCGATCAAAGAGCACACCGAACTGGAAGAGATTCTCCCGTCGCTCGACGTGCTGTACGTGACGCGTATTCAGAAGGAGCGATTCCCCGACGAAAGCGAGTACCGCGAGGTGGCCGGCGAGTACCAGATTGATTCGGAGACGCTGGAAGCCGCGCAGGACTCGCTGACGGTGATGCATCCGTTGCCCCGCGTCGACGAAATCGCCCACGACATCGACGACACCGAGTACGCGACGTACTTCGAGCAGGCCCACAACGGCGTCCCGGTGCGGATGGCACTGCTCGATCTTCTGCTCGGAGGTGAACAATGACCGAACAGGAACTCCGCGTCAGCAAAATCGAAAACGGCACTGTGATCGATCACATCACCGGCGGACAGGCACTGAACGTCCTCGCGATTCTCGGCATCGACGGCACCCGCGGCGAGGCCGTCTCCATCGGAATGAACGTCCCGTCGGACCGACTCGGCCAAAAGGACGTGGTCAAAGTCGAGGATCGAGAGTTGAGCCAGTCGGAACTGGACGTGCTCTCGCTGATCGCTCCCGCCGCGACGATCAACATCATCCGCGGCTACGATGTCGTCGAGAAACACCGCGTCGAGCGCCCCGACGAAGTCACCGGTGTCCTCGAATGCCCGAACACCCACTGCATCACGAACGAAAACGAACCCATCGGCACACAGTTCGAGGTGCTCGACGACGGCGTCCGCTGTGTCTACTGTGATTCGATCATCCGCGAGGATATCGCCGATCACATCAAGGTCTGAGTCGTTTCTGTCTCTCCGGTTACCGGAGATTTATAAACGAACGGGAGCCACACCAGGCCGTGCCTTTCATCATCGGACGCGGCCGTGAGGAACTCGGCCCGAAACCGGTCGGAGAACTCGGCACCTACCGTGCCCTCGACGGCAGTCGGGGCGCATCGCTGTATCTCGATCTGAACAGCCCACACGCGATGCTGATCGTGGGCAAACGCGGCTACGGCAAGTCCTACACGCTCGGTGTCGTCGCCGAAGAACTCGCCAGAACCGACGCCATCGCCCCCGTTGTCCTCGATCCGATGGGCGCATTCGAGGGATTCGGGCAGGAGACCGCTACCGACATACCCGCGGATTTCTGGACTCGACCGACAGTCACACCGGATTCGCTGGACCCGCGGTCGTGGTGTGCACTGATCGGTTTCTCCCCGACTGATGCTGCCGGCGCGCTGATCTGGCAGGCCGCACAACGAGCGTCCACGCTCGATGGAATGCGCGAGCAGATCCGAGAGACAGACGCCGACAGAGCGGACAGGCGCGCGGCGATCAACCACCTCGGGATGGCCGAGCGCTGGGGCATCTTCGACGCAGCGCAGGGGCTGGATGCCCAGCGGTTGGCAGGCCCGGAGGTATCCGTTCTCGACCTGTCGGGGCTGGCAGACGAGCCGATGAATGCCGTGGCTCGCGCTGTCGCCGAGTCGCTGTATCAGGCCCGAGTCAACGAGGCAATCAAACGTGTGCCATGGCTGTTGGTCGACGAAGCGCACACCTTTTTTCAGGGGGTGGCACAGTCCGCACTGGAGACGATTCTCACCCGCGGACGCGCGCCCGGTGTGAGCACTGTGCTGGCAACACAGCGGCCGGGTGCAGTCTCCGATGTCGGGGTGTCACAGTCGGATATTCTCCTCGCCCATCGACTGACTGCACAGTCCGATGTCGATGCGCTGAAACTCGCTCAGCCGACGTACATGAACGAATCCATCGAGGAGCAGATGCCGACTCAAACCGGCGAAGCTATCATCATCGACGACGCCACCGAGACCGTTCACGCGGCGCAAATTCGCGAGCGCAAGACCACCCACGACGGAGAGAGCGCGACGGCCGAAGAAGTGACACCTGGCGAAGAGGGCTGCCTGACTCCCCGGGGAAGATGTCCGGGGGAAGACTGAACAGGTCGGCAGTCGTCGGATTCGGCCGTGACTACTGCAGAGCGGATCTCCCGCTGGGCGCGACGGTTCGTCCTCGCCGGAGCCGGCTGGTTCGCCGTCTGGCAAATCGCCGTCCTCGCCGGTGTCAGCCACCGGACAGAGGTGGTGATCGGCTTACTTGGCTTCGTCTTCGGGACCGTCTTCGGGAAGGGGTACTCGCTGGTGCCGAGTTACTTCGACCGTTCGCTCGCGACGACCCGACTGATGCCGGTCCATCTCCTCACCGCGGGCCTCGGACCAGCGTTGCTCGCCGTCGGTATCGAAACCGCGACGCCGACGCTCCGGATTGCAGGCGCAGCGACGTGGCTACTCGCTGTTTTGCTTTTCGTCGGAACCATCGGCGCGACGATCCGTGACAACCCCTTGGGCTCCGAGACGGGAACCGGCGACGCCTCCGGACACCGGGAGGCGCTCGACCGGACTGCGAACCGGTTTCTTCCCGTCGTGCTGGGGTATCTGCTGGTCGGCTCCTACGGATTGCTCGCCGCCGAGACGGGCCTCCCGACGGTGTTCGACGGCTATCCGCCGCGAACCGCCCACCTACTCGCCGCGGGCGGTGGGCTGTTGTTGATCTTTACAATCGGCTTCCGATTGCTTCCGCGGTTTTTCGTCACAAGCGTCGAGCGCCCGCTCGCGCTTGTCGTACTCACAGCCGGCGCGGTCGGCCCGGCGGTGATCGCGTTCTCACTCCCGGCCGGCGGACTGTTCGTCGTCGGAGCGGTATTACAAGCGACGGCGGTGACCGGCTACGCTGTGGCAATCGGACTGCTGTTCACGCGTTCAGGTCGGCGACGAGTCGGTCTGTACGGCGTCGTCGCCGCTGCCGGCGCAGGCCTGTTGGCTGTGGTGATCGGTCTGCTATTCGCGTTTGACGGCGTCACGGCCGCGAGAGTCGCCGCGCACGCACGCCTCAACCTCCTCGGACTGCTCGGACTCACGATCGTCGGCGTCAGCTACCAGTTCTACCCGCCCGGCGTGAGTTCCCAGCCACTGGTCGACGACCCGACGGCCTATCTCGCGCTCGGACTTCTCGGTGGCGGGTTGCTCGTCGAGGTCGGTGGGACTCTCGGCGGCCTCCCAGTGGTCACGACGCTCGGGCAGGTCCTTGCGGCCGGCGGCGGTGTCATTCACTTGGTCGTCGTTGCAACAGTCATTGCAGAGCGGTAGCAAGATGGCTGCTGGAAACGTGCGATTGTGACACAACATCTATATACTTCAGAACGAATGGGGGGGTATGGAGTTTGGACTTACCGAAGAGCAAAAACAGATCCGGGAAGAGGTGCGGAAGTTCGCTGAGAACGAGATCAAGCCGAACGCTTCGGAGTACGACCGCGAGGAGAAGTATCCTCACGATGTTGTCGACGAGGCGGTCAAGATGGGCCTGACCGGCTCTCAGATCCCCGTGGAATACGGTGGTGCGGGCTACTCGACGACAGAGAACATGATGATCGCCGAGGAGCTATTTGCTGCCGACCCCGGTATCGCACTCTGCGTGATGTCGACATCCTTCGGAACGGAGAACATCATGGAGTTCGGGACCGAGGAACAGAAAGAAGAGTACCTCGAACCCGTCGCTCGCGGTGAGAAGATTTCTGGCGCGGCAATCAGCGAACCCCACGCTGGCTCTGACGTTTCTTCGATCTCGACGACTGCCGAGAAAGACGGCGACGAGTTCGTCATCAACGGCAACAAGATGTGGATCACCAACGGAACTGTCGCCGACTTCGTCGTTGCGCTCTGTGAGACCGACCCCGACGCCGCCGGCCGATACAACGGCTTCTCCCAGATAATCATCGAGACCGACCGCGACGGCTTCGATGCCGACAAAATCACCGGCAAGATGGGGATTCGTGCCTCCGACACGGCCGAACTCATCTTCGACGACGTGCGCGTGCCCGAAGAGAATCTCGTCGGCACCCGCGGCGCTGGCTTCCTCCAGCAGATGCAGTTCTTCGACGAGACGCGGACCGGTGTCGCCGCACAGGGTGTCGGTATCGCCCGCGGTGCCGCAGAGCGCGCACTGGAGTACGCCGACGAGCGCGAGCAGTTCGGTCAGCCGATCGGCGAGTTCCAGGCTATCCAGCACAAGCTCTCGGATATGTTCACCAAAATCGAGGCCGCACGCCTGCTGACGCACAAGTCCGCGTGGGCTGTCGAGAACGACGCCGACACGAACCTCACTCAGCTGGCGTCGATGGCCAAAGAGTACGGCTCCCGCGTGGCCGTCGATGTGGCCAACGAGGCGCTGCAGATCCACGGCGGTGCCGGCTACGTCGACGACTTCGACGTCGAGCGGTTCTACCGCGACGCGAAGATCACCCAGATCTACGAGGGCACCACCGAGATCCAGAAGAACATCATCGCCCGCGAGCTGCAGGACAAGGGCATGACCTAACCGCAGGAGCGCCACCATCCGACGCGATTTTTTCGACGGCAGGACAGCGAGTCAGCAACGCAGATCTTTTTATTGCGTGGTGAGAAGAGGGAGGTATGTTTGGAGGAGGCGGCGGCGGACTCGACTCACGCAAGATGCAGCAGATGATGAAACAGATGGGCATCGACATCGACGAACTCGATGCCGAAGAAGTGATCATCAAAACAGCCGACGAGACACTCGTCTTCGACAGTCCCGATGTCCAGAAGATGGACGCACAGGGCCAGGAGACGTACAACATCGTCGGCAGTCCCCGGACGGAGGAGGCCAGCGAACTCTCCTCGGGAGATGCCGACGCAGGATCTGACGACGACGAGATCCCACAGGAAGACATCGAGACGGTCGCAGACCGTGCCGGTGTGAGCGAAGACGAGGCCCGAGAAGCGCTCGAAGCGACCGACGGAATGCCGCTTGACGCAATCGAGCACCTCTCGGAGTAAGAGTGGCGTATCTCTTCGTCGGCGAGGGCCGAGAGTACCTGCTCGAACCGGGCGAGACACTCGAATCCGATCTCGGGATTCTCGAAGTTCCCGAGGGCGTTGCGGCCGGTGAGACCGTCGAGACACATCTCGGGACAGAGTTCGTCGCCCGGGAACTCCGCGGTCCTGATCTCTTTCATCACTTCGAGCGGACCGGCGCACCGATGATGCCCCGAGATATCGGTCTCGTCATGGGCCACACGGGGGTCAAACAGGGCGACCACGTCCTCGACGCCGGGACGGGAACGGGCGTGCTGGCCGCATCACTCGGACGGGCCGGCGCTGAGGTCCTCAGCTACGAACAGGACCCGGAGTTTGCCGAGGTTGCCCGCGAGAACATGGAACTCGGCTCCGTCGCCGACGCGGTCGAAGTTCGGGCCGGCGACGTGACCGAAGAAATCGACGAGTTGACCGGATCAGCGTTCGACTTAGTGACGCTCGATACGGCGGACGCGCCGACAGTTGTCGCGCGCGCGCCCGAACTGCTCGCGCCCGGCGGATTTCTCGCGGTGTACTCGCCGTTCGTCGAGGCGACCAGCGAGGTTGTCGAGACTGCCCGGGAGGCGGGACTCGAAGAAGTCGAGAGTTTAGAGACGATCCAGCGAGAGATGGATGTCGGCGACCGCGGTACGCGACCGTCGACGGCCGGCGTCGGCCACACCGGCTATCTGACCTTCGCGCGGAATCCGGTCTAATCGGTCAGTTCTGCATAGATCCCGTCGAGAAGGTCGGTGAACGCCGAGTCGTATTCTTCGGCCGTTCTGGTGAGCGGAGCAGGCGGGTTCGGCAGATCGAACTGGTCGGCGAGCGCAGCGACCGGGAACCCGGCCGTGACGACTAGCGCCGTTCCGCGGTGAGTGAGTACAGCCAGCCGGAATTCGAGTTCGAGCGAGTGTCCGTCCGCGTCCGGCAGTGGATCCTCCGCGGTGAACTCTCGGACCCGAACACGGCTGCCGCCGTCGAGTCGAAGCCGGTTCGACGACCCGCGTTCGACGTTCGTCAGGCCCCGGTCTTCGAGTTGTGACTCGAACGACGAGCGGGCCTCAGAGCGAATGGTCGAGGCGAACATCGACAGCGAGACGCCGGGCGGCAAGGCGGGTTTGAACTGCAGTTGTGTGACCGCCAAAAATCGAACTGGATGATCGATTGCTCCGCCGGTGGCGTCCCGCAGCGCCTCACGTGAGTGGTCGTCTTCGTGCCGTCGTGTGATTCCCTCGATGCGGACCGCAGCCAACTCGAACAGCGTCTCCGTGCGACGCTCGGCGAGGGCAAAGCCTTTCTCGTCGAGCATCGTTTCGGGAACTGGTAGCTCCGGCCCGTCTGTCGTCATTCAACAGTCAGTGGTCGTCTTCCCGCCACTTGTGTTCACACTCGGTACAGACGAAAAACCGCGTCTCGCTCTCGTCGGCCGCACGGATCTGCTGCATGTACCAGTAGGCCTGGTCGTTGTCACACTCGGGACACTGCGCGGTCGTCGTCGGCCGGCCCTGGTCCTCGACATCGCTCACGTCGACGACTTCGGTCTCTTCTTGACCCGACGTGGTGACCATTCCTTCTTCTTTGTTCTCGTCGCGGACCTTCTCGTAGCCACAGCTACCGCAGACCCACGAGCCGTTCTCGGTTTTCATCATAGAGCCGCATTCGTCACAGAATTCCATGTCACCGGATATGCCACGGAGATCATATAAAAGACTGGTTTTTTGCGATCCGGGTCACGCATTCTCTTCCCACTGCTCGCAAGCGTCCATGTCGTCCATCAGATCCTCGTGGAGCCCGCAGTATGGAACGAGTTCGCCGTCCAGCCGGACGTATTTGAAGTGCTTGCAGTTGCCACAGTACTCGTCGGGCATCCCACGCTGTTGAGTCGCCTCGAAAATCTCGTCGTCAACGAGCGCGTCGTCAGTGACGGCACCACTCCCGTCGCTGGCCGGTTCGGGGGTCGTCCCGCCATCGGTTGCGTTGGTCTGTGTCGGCACGGAGCCGTCTGGCTCGCGGCCGAACAGACCGACGCTGCCAGCGCCGCCCTCTGAACCGCCAGAGGAGATGACGCGGACGTTTCCTTCCTCGGTGATTGCGATTCGGGCGGTTCCGCCGGGGTCGATGCGGCGGTTGAACGTCGCGACGCTGATGAACAGCGCCCACAGCGTCAGCAGCGTCCCGAAGGCGTAGATGGCCGTCGTCGCCAGCGCAACCTGCGGGTCGTTGGCCAACCAGCGGTAGGGGTAGGCCTGCTGGAAGAGCAACACGCCGAGGATAGCCAGACTCGCGCCCACTGCCGCGGCGGCGCGGGCACGATCACTGGCTGGGAGGACGACGAACAGGCCGACGAAGACAGCGGGGATACCGAGGCCGGCGAGGACGCCAGCGACCTCCCGGGCGGCGTACACATCGAGTCCGAACACTGTCGACAGGTCGGTCGTCGCAATCGGAATCGACCCGACGACCATCGCCGCGCCCACAGCGAACAGCGCCATCCCGAGGCGGCGCTGGCGGGGGTCGGCGACGGTGTTGATGCCGCCCTCGTAAACGTCCGAGAGGCTGGTCATATCCTCGTGTTGTTTGAGCACCTACAAAACTACCCGTCAGACGGCCGTCAGACGAACACGAGCCGAAAGTCATAATCGCTGTGCACCTGAACTGTCGGATATGACAGACGACGAGGACAGCGAAGAGCCAGCGGTGACGCTCGGGACCGAGCGGGCCGTCGAGGGAGCACCGCTCGCCCGCGTCACGGCACGCCTCATGTGGGGGATCGAACAGAGCGTGGTCCGCGAACGCGAGGGGGACACCGTGATCCGGACCCCCGAAGGCCCACGGGAACTCGGCGATTTGCTCGACGACGTCGACAAGCAGTATTTTGCCACCCGCCAGGAGTTCGAGGCCGCACTCGGTGCGGTGATCGGAGACGGGCCAGTCTCCACCGAATCGGACGAACAAGCAGTCGAATCGGCCGAAGACGAGGATACCGAACCGGCTGAAGATGCTGGCGAGGACGCAGCCGAACAGACCGACGGGGAGACCGATGCCGAGGACGCAACCACGGCAGAAGAGACACCAGAGTCAACGACGGACGAAGATGCACCAGCGGACGAAGAGAACGAGTAGACGCTGATCGAGGGATGCCAGCCCTGCGTTCCAAGGGGTCGGTAATCGATACTGGTTTTTTATACGACGCGACGGAATGTTACCGTGATGGAGAGTCCCATCGAGGTCAACAGGTCGGCCCGGAGTCGGCGGGACGTGCTTGCGACTGCGGGGGCTGTCGTCGGTGCAGGCGTGGCTGGTTGTCTGGGCGTCGGCGGTGAATCCGTACACGTACTCTCGGCGGGAAGTCTGGCGACGACCTTCGAGGACCACGTCGGCCCAGCCTTCGAGTCTGAGACGGGGGCCGACCTGCGTGGCGAGTACTTCGGGACGAACGCGCTCATCCGGATGGTCAAAGACCAGACGGCACTCCCGGACGTAATCGTCAGTGCCGACGCGACGCTGCTGCGAGAGCGACTTTCGCCCGACTGGGACGTAGAATTTGCGACCAATTCGCTAGGTATCGGGTACAGCACCGAGACCGATGTCGGGTCGGCACTCGACGCCGGCACGGAGCAGTGGTACGATCTACTGAGTGAACTCGACGACGGGGAACTGGCAATTGCCGATCCGGATCTGGATCCGCTCGGCTACCGCGCGGTACAGGCGTTCGAGTTGGCCGAGCGCGAACACGGTCTCGACGGTTTCCGCGAGAAGATGCTCGACTCGGCGTACAGAGAGCCCGAAGAGCCACAGATCATGGCCGGCATCGAGACGGGATCCAGCGCGGCAGCGATCGTCTACCGGAATATGGCCATCGACCACGATGTTCCGTTTTACGAATTCCCCCCGGCGTACAACTTCGCGGAGCCATCGCTGGCGAGCCACTACGGGACAGTTTCCTACACCACTGACGAGGAGAACCATACGATCGAGGGCCGCCCGATTCTGTACAATGCCACGGTTCACTCGGAGGCAGATTCACCAGAACTCGGTCGGGATCTTGTCCAATTTCTCGCGGACAATCCCCAGATGCTGAGCGACGCCGGACTAACCGTCAACGACCCGCTGCCGGCCGTACGCGGGTCGACTCCGGAGGGGATCACCGTATGAGTTACGTCGGTCGACTCGGCTCCGGCGAATCCGGCCGGGAACTGCTCGTCCCCGCCGTGCTCGGCGGTGTGTTGCTCGTCTACTTCCTGCTCCCGTTCGTCGCCTTCCTCTCCCGGACCGGGACCGCGAACGTACTGGCGGGACTGTCGACGCCGGGGACGCAGGAAGCGATCCGCAACTCACTGCTCACGGCTCCAGTCTCGACGGCCATCGCGACGGTCTTTGGCGTCCCGCTCGCGTACGTGCTCGCGCGGCGCTCGTTTCCCGGCAAGCGAGTCGTCGAGGCAGTGGTCATCCTGCCGCTGGTGTTGCCGCCGGTCGTCGGCGGTGCGATGTTGTTGACCGCCGTCGGCCAGTTCACGCCGCTGGGATCGGCCGCCGAAACGGTGGGAATTGCGCTCACCAACAGCCTGCTCGGCGTGATTCTCGCACAGGTGTTCGTCGCCGCTCCGTTCGTCATCATCACCGCACGGGCGGGCTTCGGTGCCATCGACGAACGGCTCGAACGAGCCTCGCGCTCGCTGGGGTACGGCCCACTGCGGACCTTCTGGAACGTCTCGCTACCGATGGCTCGCGGGGCAATCGTCGCTGGCGTCGTCCTGACCTTCGCCCGGGCTATCGGGGAGTTCGGCGCGACGATGATGGTCGCGTACAATCCCCGAACGATGCCCACCCGCCTGTGGGTGGAGTTCATCACCGGCGGCATCGACGAAATCATTCCACTCGCGCTCGCGCTACTCGCGATCACGTTGCTCGTCGTGGCGAGCATCCAGCGACTCGGACGCGTTCCAACGGTGATCGACAGATGATCCTCGAACTCGATGCTCTCTCACACCGGTACGACGACGATGACCCGGCCGTCGAAGATATCTCATTCGGTGTCGAACAGGGTGAACTGGTTGCCCTGCTCGGCCCGAGTGGCTGCGGGAAGACCACACTCGTACAGGCGATTGCGGGCCATCTCCAGCCGTCGGAGGGTGAAGTTCGTCTCCGCGGTGCGGACGTGACCGAGAGTCCACCCGAGAGCCGAGACGTGGGACTCGTCTTTCAGGAGCCGACGCTGTTCCCGCATATGACCGTCGCCGAAAACGTCGCCTACGGGCTAAGGCCGGCAGGAATCGAGGCTGACCAGCGCGAGCAGCGAGTCCAGGAGTACCTGACGTTGGTCGCACTCGGGGAGCAGGCCGACGCCTCGCCCGGCAACCTGAGCGGCGGGCAGAAACGGCGGGTCGAACTCGCCCGCGCGCTCGCGCCAGAACCGGATCTGCTCTTGCTCGACGAACCGCTGTCGGCACTGGACCGACGGCTCCGCAAACAGTTACAGGACGAAATCGCGCGGATTCAGTCGGAGACGGGCGTGACGACGCTGTTCGTCACCCACGACCAGGAGGAAGCGATGGCGCTTGCCGATCGGCTCGTGGTGATGAACGGCGGGACCGTCTCCGCCGTCGGGGAGCCCCGCGAACTGTACGAACGGCCGCCGAATCGATTCGTCGCGGAGTTTCTGGGCCGGTCGAACACGATCACCGCCGAGGTGACGGGCCGACACACGCCCGCGGTCGAACTCGGAGCCGAGATGCGACGGATCAGTATCGAAAAGGCGGGAGGCGTCCCCGATGCGGTTATCTGTCAACTGCGACCGCGGGACCTCACGATCAGCCCACAGGAGGACGATAGAGCGGCCGTGTCGTTGCCCGGCCGTGTGGAGTCGGTCGACGACCTCGGACGGCGATACGACGTGACCGTCGAACTCGACCGCGGCGATTCCGTCGTCGTAGAAGGGACCGACTCACCGCCGTCGGTCGGCGATTCCGTCCGCGTACAGGCCGCTGCCGATTCGCTGTCTGTATTCAGCGGTAATGGGCAGCGACTCGACCACTGGGCGGTCGAGCGCTCGCTGAAACCGAAACCGGAACTCCGGTTGAAGTGAGTTATTCGCCCTGGAACTCGGGGTCACGACCCTCCATGAAGGCCTCGACGCCCTCGTGGTGGTCGTCGGTCTGGAAGACGATACCCTGTGCGACGGCTTCGTCGGTCATCGCCTGTTCGATGGATTTCTCGAAGCCTTCGTTGAGTAGGCGTTTGGTGTGTCGGAAAGCCACGTCCGGGCCCGAGGCGATTTTCGCGGCGAGTTCGTCGACCTTCTCGTCGATTTCCTCGGAGTCGTAGACGTGGTTGACCAGTCCGATCTCTTTGGCGCGCTCGGCGCCGAAGATGTCGCCCGTGAAGACGAGTTCTTTGGCGACGTTCAGACCGACGAGTCGCGGCAGGAGGAAAGATGTTCCCGCGTCGACACTCAGGCCAACCTGACGGAAGACGAAGCCGAAACTAGCGTCGTCGCTGGCGACCTGGATGTCACAGGCGATTGCGAGATTCCCGCCGGCACCGACGGCAGGACCGTCGATTTTGGCGATCGTCGGGAGGTGGTATTCGTAGATTCGCGTCAGTGTTTCGGGCGTCCCCTCTTCGAGTTCCTTGGCGCGGTCGTCGAGCGGAATGTCTCCCGTGAGCCCTTCGAGCATCCGGTCGATGTCACCGCCTGCACAGAACGACCCGCCGCTACCCTCGATGACGACGACGCTGGCGTCACTGTCGTCGATTTCGTCCAGCGCGTCGAGCATCCCCGATTCGATGGATTGCGAGAGCGCGTTGCGCCGATCCGGTTCGTTAAGCGTGATAGTTGCGATGCCGTCTTCGATGTCGAGTAGGACCGATTCGTCACTCATACGCTTGTCATCATCTCGGGCCTGATAGGTAACAGTTTCCCCTTTCACCCGGGCCGTTCATTTCCATCGTTCAGAATTTGCAGGCGATCCGACAGAGAGGGAATCGACTGTCTGACCGGAGTGATCGGATCCCAGAGCGTGAGCTCTCAGAGTTGAGTTCTCAGCCCTGAGAACTGCACACACAGACTGAAGTGAGCGCACTACTAGGTGTCCAACGATGGGGAATACACAAGCCCTCCTTCAGGACGCCCATCGACTTGGTCCCGCGGCACCAGGCGAAGAGTATGTCTACGGTTCGTGTGCGCCGGGGTGGCACGCCGCGGCGGACCACGAAACCTGCATCTACGAGTGGGTCGAAGATGTGCAGTCGGCGGGAATCGAGCGCGTCTGTTGTCTGCTCGCGGCCAGCGAAAACGAAGCAGAGCGGGCGAACGTTGGCGTCTATCGTGAGGAGTTCGGCCCCGACCGAACGTTACACGCATCAATTCCGACGAACAGACTCGCCGAACCCGAGCAACTGAACGGGGAGATTCTTCCCTTCCTCGAAGCGGGCAAAGCAGCAGACGAGGCGACTGTCGTCCACGGACTCACGGGGCTCTGCCGGACGGGGCAGGTCTTGTCGGCGTGGCTCGCCTATGACCGCGGGTACCGGCCGGACCGGGCAGTCCGAATCGTCGAGGAGTACGGCCGCGATCCGAGGAACGTGATCAGAAACGGGGACGCGACCGAAGATGATCTGTACGAGGTTCTCGAAGCGGTCCGACAGCCCCGCGAAAAGTACTGAGCCTTTTCACCAAGGGGGAAGTAGTCCGGGTATGGCGACGATCAAGGACAGTGTCCACGATCACATCGAGATTCACGGCGTGGCCGAGGAGTTGCTGGATACGCCGCCAGTCCAGCGACTCCGACGAATCGGCCAACTCGGGACGGTCGATCTGGTCTACCCCTCCGCGAATCACACTCGCTTCGAACACAGCCTCGGCGTCTATCATCTGGCCGACCGCGCGCTCGATCACCTCGGTATCGAGGGCAAACAGGCCGAACGCGTCCGTAGCGCGGCCCTGCTTCACGATATCGGACACTGTCCGTACAGCCACAACATCGAGGGGGTGCTCTATCGCCACACCGGCAAGTACCACGACGAGGTCCACGACCTGATCGAATCCGGCCCCGTCGCGCAGACGCTCACAGAACACGGCCTGAATCCCGACCGTATCGCCGATCTGATCTCCGGAGAGGGTGAACTCGGCCAACTCGTCTCCGGCGAACTCGATGTCGACCGGATGGATTACCTCGTCCGGGACGCCCACCACACTGGCGTTCCCTACGGTACGATCGATCACGAGCGACTCATCCGGGAGTTACGCCTCGTCGACGGCGACCTCGTCCTCGACGAGAACAACGTCCAGAGCGCCGAGAGTCTCCTCCTTGCTCGGGCGCTGATGAACCCGACCGTCTACAAACACCACGTCGCCCGCATCGCCAAGGCAATGTTGCGCCGCGGCGTCGAGCGCGTGCTCGAAACTGACGTGACCGACGCCGAACGACTCCGGCGGATGGACGATTACGATCTCATCTCGACACTCAGAGCGTGTTCCGAGACGGAGCGGATCGTCAGACGACTGGATCGCCGGGAGTTGTTCAAGCGGGCGCTGTGGACCGAACTCGATTCGGTCCCCGGAGACCTGCTCAGCGCGGATCACGAGGAGATTCGTGCCTTCGAGCGCGAGATTGCCGACGAAGCGAACGTCGACCGGGCGGACGTGGTTCTCGACGTACCGGCAAAGCCGACGATGAAAGAGTCCTCCTCGCGCGTGCTCGTCAACGGTGAGGTTCGAACTCTCGCCGAGCAGTCCACACTGGTGACGGCACTCGAACAGGCCCAGCGCGACCAGTGGCGGATGGGTGTCTACGCGCCGCCAGAGTCGAGCGAACGTGTCGGAACGGCCGCCGTTCGAAGGTTGGGACTGGATCTCGACGGGACCCGCATCCGAGACGTGCGGACGGGGATCAACGCCCGACTCGACGAGTTCGACAGTTAGGACACGTCGATGACTTCGATCTCGAATTCGAGGGTCTCGCCCGCGAGTTCGTGGTTGAAATCGACCACGACGAAGTCGTCTTTGATCTCGGTCACCTGCCCCGGGAGCCCGGAGTCTTTGGCTTCGACCTCGAAGCCGATTTCGAGGGTGCGATCGCCCATCATGTCCTCGAAGGCATCGCGGTCGTACTCGGCGACACGGGAGTCTTTGTACGGCCCGTAGGCTTTCTCCGGCGGGATTCGGACGGCGGTCGAGTCGCCTTCCTCCAGGCCCCGAAGCGCCTCTTCGAGACCTTCGATGACGGTACCCTCACCGACGTTGACCGTCAGCGGTTCGTACGCACGGTCGGGGTGTTCCGACGCGAGGCCTGTCTCCTCGGCGAGGCCGCGATCCGAAGTGTCGAACAATGTTCCGTCTTCGAGTCGGCCGACGTACTCGATGATCACGTCGTCTCCGTCCGAAATTGTCATGTCAGTATCTCAGCCGTCCACGGTGAAAAGGCCGACTGTTCGCAGCGATGAGAGCCAGCCGGCAGTCTGAAGTCAGTTCCCCACCAATCGACGCTAACCAGCCGATGAGCCAGCAGATCACCGAACTCGATTCCCGAACGGTCGAGCGAATCGCGGCCGGCGAGGTCGTCGAGCGCCCGGCCTCCGCGGTCAAGGAACTGATCGAAAACGCCATCGATGCCGACGCCTCACGGGTGACCGTCGCCGTCGAGGCGGGTGGCACGGAATCGATCCGGGTGAGCGACGACGGGATCGGAATGTCGGAGTCGGCACTCCGGCAAGCAGTACAGGAACATACGACGAGCAAAATCGGCGATATCGACGATCTCGAATCCGGCGTGGGAACGCTCGGCTTCCGGGGCGAGGCCCTGCACGCCATCGGGGCCGTCTCGCGGATGACGATCACTTCACGGCCCCGCGGCGGGTCCCAGGGGACCGAACTCACCGTCGAGGGCGGCGAGATTACGAACGTCTCGCCGGCTGGGTGTCCCGAGGGAACGACGGTCGAACTCGACGATCTGTTCTACAACGTGCCCGCCCGGCGGAAGTATCTCAAACAGGAGTCCACGGAGTTCGATCACGTCAACCGGATCGTGACGAACTACGCGCTGGCCAATCCGGACGTGGCTGTGACGCTCGAACACAACGGCCGGGAAACCTTCGCCACCAACGGCACCGGCGACCTGCAGGAGACCGTTCTATCGGTCTACGGCCGGGAAGTCGCCGAGGCGATGATCGAAATCAACGACGCCGATACAGAGGGGGACGGCCCGCTCGACGGCATCTCAGGGTTGGTCAGCCATCCCGAAACCAACCGCGCGAGCCGGGACTACTGTTCGACCTTTGTCAACGGCCGGTACGTGACCGCCAACACCGTCCGAGACGCCGTCTTCGAGGCCTACGGCTCGCAACTCGGCCCGGATCGGTACCCCTTCGCGGTCGTCTTCCTCGAACTCGATCCGGCCAGCGTCGACGTGAACGTCCACCCGCGGAAACTCGACATCCGATTCGCCGCGGAGGAGGCCGTCAGCGAACAGATCGAATCGGCCGTCGAATCTGCCCTCCTTCGGGAAGGGCTGCTCCGCAGTTCGGCCCCGCGGGGGAAATCTGCTCCCGACGAAACGGCAGTCGCGCCGGAATCTACCGACCGGAAACAGGCGAGTCTGGACGGCCGGACGGCAGAATCGGACGGAATTGACGAGAAATCGGTCGATGGGCCCGAATCGAGCGATCCGGAGCGGTCCAACACAGCCGACAGTACGGCGGCATCCACAGGCGGTGGATCCGAACGAGTACGGCGAGGCGAGACTTCGACTGAGGCCGAGCGACCGACAGTGCCGGGAACAGCCACTCACACCGAGAGTGCAGAAACCAATACCCAACGAGCGAGTGAGTCGAGTTCCGGACGTGAAGCGGCGAGTTCGACGGACGGAGAGACAACTTCCGAGAGCGAAGCGACGACACGCGACCGAACTCCCGGGTCATCGTCGCGGAAGTTCAGCGGCGGGGACGAACAGGCCCGACTCGGTGCCGACTCGGAGTCTCCCGAAAAGGAGTTCGACTTGCTGCCCTCGATGCGCGTCCTGGGTCAACTCCGAGACACCTACATCGTCGCGGAGACGGCCGAGGGAATGGTGTTGATCGACCAGCACGCTGCCGACGAGCGGATCAACTACGAACGCCTCCGGGAGTCACTGACCGGCGAGGTGACCACGCAGGCGCTGGCCGAACCCGTTGCGGTCGAACTCACCGCGAGGGAAGCGGAGTTGTTCGCCTCCCACGAGGACGCGCTAGCGTCGCTCGGCTTTCGAGCCTCGCTGGTCGACGACCGAACTGTGGAGGTGACGACCGTCCCCTCGCTGGTGGCCGAGTCGGCCGATCCGGAACTGATCCGGGACGTGCTCGACGACCTCGTCGGCGGCGACGCGGCCGCGGCGGCGACCGTCGAGGCCGCGGCTGAGGAACTTATCGCAGATCTGGCCTGCTATCCCTCGATCACCGGCAACACCTCGTTGACCGATGGCTCGATGGTAGACCTGCTCTCTTCGCTGGACGACTGTACCAATCCCTACGCCTGCCCGCACGGTCGGCCGGTGATCGTCGAGTTCGACACCGACGAACTCGAAGCGCGCTTCGAGCGGGATTATCCCGGACACGAGTGAATAGAGACGGGACGCCGACAATTTATTTGTCCGTGCTATCAACTACCAACCATCGGGACGGATCCGACTGTGGCAAGCGGGACAGACATGAGCGACGATCCAGCACGCTGTCGGCTCTGTAACGAGCCGGTTGACTCGCCAGCGGGAGACGACCAGCCGTATTGCTCGCCGGGCTGTCGACAGGTCGATCAGACCCTCGGTACGGCTGATTCAGGGCCAGCGGACGCTCAGGCGACCGACCGGAGTACAGACGGAGACGACTCAGCGACCGAACAGGTGTATCTCCACATCGACGGGATGCACTGTGCGACCTGCGAGGCCTTTCTCGAACGGCGGGCGACCAACTGCGACGGGGTACGCGATGCTGCCGCAAGTTACGTGACTGAGACGATCAGAATCGAGTACGAACCAGAACGCATCAGCATCGAAGAACTCGAAGACGAACTGACGACGGTCGGCTACAGCGTCGTGCCCCGGGATGATCTGGTGACCGTCGCCGATCAACACAACCGGCGCTGGGACGACCGCCAGATGGACGACATGCTCGGCTTTCGGTACGCGGCGGGGGTGCTCTTCGGGATATTCATGATGCTCCCGTACGTGACCGTCGTCTATCCGGTCCACCTCATCGAACTGCTCGGAACCGGCGACCTCGCCTTCTTTTCGGGCGGGGCAGGCCCCGGTGACGCGCTGATGGTCCTGCCGATTTTCATGATCATCACCGGCGTCGTCCTCTTCTTCACTGGCTTGCCGCTGCTCCGGGGCGCATACGTGAGTATCGTCATGCGCCAACCGAACCTCGACCTGCTGGTTGCGATTACGATCACCAGCGCGTACGTCTACGGCACGATTGCCTTCCTCACGAGCAACCTCAATATCTACTTCGATCTGACCATCCTGATCTCTGCCGTCGTCGTCGCGATCATCTACTACGAGTCACTGACCAAACAGCGCGCCGTCAATCTCCTGACGGAGTTGACTGTCTCGCAAGTGACCGAAGCTAATCGCTACGAGGACGACGGGACAACGACCGAGGTGGATATCTCCGACCTGGAACCGAACGACCGCCTGCTTGTCCGCGAAGGCGACCGCGTCCCCGTCGACGGCATCCTCGAATCCGACACCTGTACGGTCGACGAGGCGGTCGTCACCGGCGAATCCCTCCCAGTTCGGAAGGAGGCCGGCGACCGACTGATCGGCGGTTCGATCGTCACCGACGACGGCGCGACGATCCAGGTCGGCGATCCACCGACGAGCAGCCTCGATGCGCTGACGACCTCCGTCTGGGATCTGCAAAGTTCGACACACGGGATCCAGCGCTGGAGCGACCGACTCGCCGCGCGGGTAATTCCGGTGTTGCTCGTCCTCGCAGTCGCCGTCGGCGTCGTCGGATTTTGGTTGAATCGCAGCGTCATCGGTGCCATCCTCGCCGTGCTGGGCGTGCTTTTCATCGCCAATCCGTGGGGGCTGGGTCTCTCGACGCCGTTGTCGGTCGCCCGGAGTATCGAGGCTGCCATCAGCCACGGGATCATCGTCTTCGACGAGACTGTCTTCGAGCGATTGCGCGAGACCGACACCGTCGTCTTCGACAAGACCGGGACGCTGACGACGGGCGAGATGAACATGCTAGCGACCGACGTGGCCGACGACGCGCTGGCGAAGGCCGCCGAACTCGAACAGCACGCCGCCCATCCGGCTGGCAAGGCGATCAGTTCGTCCGTCGAGTTTGGCACGGAGAAGCGACCGGATGGCGGAACCAGCCGACGAGAGAGCGGTGAATCGACAGCGGAGCCCTCGACAAACCGCGTCACGGACGTGCAAAGCTACGATACGGGTATCGAGGGGACGGTCGGGGGCGAACGGCTGTTAGTCGGCAATCTGGCACTGTTCGCAGAGCGCGAGTGGGCAGTCTCGGAAGAGATCGAAAACCAGGCCATCGCCCACCGCGAGGCCGGTAACCTCCCGGTCGTGATCGGTCGGGAGGGGCGAGCGGAAGGGGTCGTCGTGCTCGGGGACGACCCCCGCGAGCAGTGGGAGCACATTCTCGAACGACTCGCCGACCGGGATATCCGGACCGTCGTCCTGACCGGTGACGACGCCGCGGCGGCAAGTCTCTTCGGCGACCATCCCGCGGTCGAACACGTCTTCGCTGGCGTCCCGCCCACGGGCAAGACGGCGACGATCCGTCGACTCCAGCAGGAGGACCACGTCACGATGGTCGGTGATGGAACGAACGACGGCCCCGCGCTGGCCGCGGCCGACCTCGGCATCTCACTAGGTGGTGGGACGGCATTGGCCTCCGAGGCCGCGGACATCACCGCACTGGGGGATGATCTGTCGAGTGTCGAGACGGCGTTCGACCTCGCGGCGGGTGCGCGTAAGCGGTTGCGCCAGAATACCGTGCTCGGGTTGCTGTTCAACGCCGTGACCATCCCGCTGGGAATCGCGGGGCTGTTGAACCCGCTGTTCGTGATGGGCACTGCCGTCCTGACCGTCTGTGCGGTCAGCCTGAACGCGACGAGACCACTGATCGAGTAGTTCATCACGTTTTTGAGACGGAAATCACAGATGGAATTCCTGTTGCTTTATATGCGCCAAGCCTAAGACTGGGTTGTGACGAGAACAAACGAGACGGTCCAGCTTTCGCTCGTTCAGCTGGACAATTACGGTCCGTGGACGGTGACGCCGTCGCCACGGCGGGAGACTGATCTGCAGTCCTTGCAGGCCCACCTCTACGCTGATTTTGCGGATTTCGTGGGCCGGGAAGACGGCTATGCGTTTTTCGACCGGTTCGACAACATCATCGGCGTGACCAACGGCATCGACCGCCGGACGCACGAACGGTTCCAGGAACACGTCCGCAACCAGTATCCGATCACCGCGAGTATCGGCATCGGGGCCGCGTCGACGCCGCTCGAAGCGCTCGGGAAAGCGACCGAAGTGCTACAGGACGCCGGCAGCGCACAGGACCCGAACAGAACGGAGATTCTGGCGACCGACGGAACTGTCGACCCCGCCGAGGGAGAGGTGACCATCGCTCACTTCGATATCGTCGACGTGACCGGGACCTACACCGACAGCGTCAACGCCGCACGGACGACGCTTGATGTCCGCCGCGCCACGCTCGAACTCGCCGAGTACATGCAGAGCGAACACGACAGCATCGCCCGCTTCGTCGGCGGGGACAACATCATTGCAGTCTGTCCGCGACTCTCAGAAGATGTCTTCGACGACGCACGCGATGCCGTCCGCAAACGGGCCGACATCGAGATGCAGGTTGGCGTCGGCCGCGGCCTGACCGCCCACGACGCCGGCTACCGCGCCAAACTCGCACTCGAAGAATGTCGAGAGAACGGCCACCGCGTCCACCAGATAACGACGAAAGTCGCGACTGACTGACGCTGTTTTCGTCGGCGGCTGCAATCCATCCGAACCGTTTTGATCGTCCCGAGTCCAGAATGTTTCATGGTCGACGTACCGCTGGGTCGGGAGACGATATCTATCGAATTACCTTCGTGTGCAGTGACGACAGCAGTGCCCGAGGGCGGTGACGAAATCGATGTCGGGGCGCAGGCTCGCGGGGAAATGGCCGATCCACTCGGGCGACCGCTGGCGGAGCGCGTCACTCCCGACGATCAGGTCGCAATCGTCGTTACCGACGTGACCCGCGCGACGCCCGACGATATCCTGCTCGACGTGCTGCTGGCGGAACTCGACCGGGGAGGAGTCGACCGCGAGCAGGTGACAGTCGTGATCGGACTCGGACTCCACCGGCCGATGACCGACGAGGAAATCGAGGCGGCGCTGGGTGAGCACGCCGATCTGACGGTCAACCACGATCCGGATCGAACTCGAACTGTGGGGACAGTCGAGGACTGTCCGATCGAGATATTCGAACCGGTCGCAGAGGCAGATCTCGTCTGCTCGACGGGGATGGTCGAACCCCACCAGTACGCGGGCTTCTCCGGCGGGGCGAAGACCGCGGTGATCGGCGCGGGCGGGGAGGCACAGATCAGATACAGCCACGGCCCGGAGATGCTCGCCCGCGACGGCGTGCGACTTGGTCGAATCGACCACAATCCATTCCGGGCGTTCGTCGACGACGCCGGCGACGCGCTCGGTGTAGATTTCTGTCTGAACGTCACCCACGGCCCCGCGGGAATCACGGGTGTCGCGGCCGGGGAGCCACGGAACGTTGTCGAATCACTCGCGGCAACGGCGAGGGAAGCGCTGTCCGTCGAGATATCCGAGGAGTACGACGCTGTCGTCGCGGGCATCGGCGCACCCAAAGACGCGAATCTCTATCAGGCGAGTCGCGCGGCCACCTACGTCGTCCTCGGTGCGAATAACCCGCTCCGAGACGGTGGGCGGGTCGTGCTTCCGGCGCGATTGCCCGAGGGAGCCGGCGAGGGCCGCGGCGAGCAGCGCTTTTACGACAAACTCTCGGCGGCGGAGAGTGCAACGGCACTGTACGACGACCTCCGTTCGGGCTACGAACCGGGGACACAGCGGGCCTTCGTGTTGGCGCGGGCGTTGCGTGAGCACGACGTGTGGGTCACGAACAGCGGGTGTCCGGATCTGGTCGAAGACTGTCTGCTGTCTGCAAGCGACCGCGTCGCAGAAGCAATCGACCCCGACAGCGACGTGCTGGTCGTCCCGGACGCGCTGAACACGCTGCTCGTCTGAGCAGCCTACTCGGAGCGGAGGCGGTCGTGCCAGCGCCCGGGCGTTCGGGTGGCGAGAACAGCACCGAAAGCGGCGGCGACGACGGCGACGCCGAGCGCTACCGCAGTCGACTGCAGCGGCGCCGTGCCGTAGGCCAGCGCCGCCACCAGAAGCGGGACCGAGACCAGCGCCAGCCCAGCCCCGTAGACCGCAAAGAGTGCGGTATCGAAGAGCAGTTCGTTGGCCGAAAAGCCCGTCAGGTACGCCGTCAACCCGAAGACGTACAGCGCGACCAGCGGGAAGACGGCGACGCCGACCAGCAGATCCGTCGGCGGGTAGCGGAGCGCGCCGAGGGCGAGAAAGCCGAGCGCGAACGGAAGCGAACAGATGTAGAATGCGGCGAGTTTGCCCCGGAAGACGGCCGTCAGTCCGTCAGGATAGCGGAGGTACTCGTCGGGATCGTCGACCTGTGTCACCCAGTTGTAGGTGGTGAACGTGCCCAGTCCGAGCAGCGTCCCGAAGGCGATTCCGCCGGAGGGGTCGAGCGCTGTCGCGACAGCGAGGCGGTCGAGCAACAGGAATGCAACCCCGAACAGCACGCCCAGCGAGACACCCACCTTCCAGATAGAGCCGCTGGATCGACTCACTTCGAGCAGCGAGCGAGCGGTGTGAACGTCGGTCAGCGAGCGCAGACGGCGGAACCGATCCGGGTCGGTCCGGCGAAGCGACCGGGCAGACGAGGGCTGGAACACTAATGGGCCGGCAACGATGACGACGGCGAGGACGACCAGACTCCCCGCGGCAGTGTCGAGACCGGGGTCGACGAAGACTGCGTAGGGCGTCAGCCCCACCATGGTCGTCGGGTCGAGGACGATGCCGGCCACGGCTGCTGCGACGACGGCGACGAGGCCGAGTTTGCTTCGGGTACCGATCCCCGCGAGCGCAAGACTCCCGCCGGTTCCCAGCGCGAACGTGGCGGCGACGGTCACCCAGAGCAGCCCGACGGTCGGAACCGAGAGCCCGCCCGTGAGTCCGACAGGGACGAAGCCGACGACGACCGGCGTTAGGAAGAAGACCAGATAGTAGACGATGTCTTTCCAGATAAACACGGCGAGCAGCCGCCGGCGCGAGACGGGCAGCGTTCGGGCCGAGAAGACCAGAAGCGTCACGTCGCCGAGCACGTCCCGGAGGGCATCCCGGCCGACCAGCCCGATAGTGCCGACCTGCAGCCCGAAGAAGAAGACCAGCGCGTGCAGGCCGGCGATGATGGTTTCGATCGAACTCCCCGTCAGCGAGAACAGATAGAGTCCGCCGCCGGCGAGCAGTGCGGTCACGACCGGGAAGACGAGAAATCGATCCCGGCCGAACAACTCCGCGTGGAGGCGGTACTCTTCGAGCAGCATCCGGGAGAACAGCCGGCTCGTTCGGGTCATCTCGCAGTCACCCCTCGTTCGCCGACGGTTCGGCTCACGGCGTGGGCACCTCCTCGGTCACTTCCGACTCGTAGGTGCTGAGCAGCCCATCGTCCATGGTTTCGGGAGCGCGCTGGGTGCGGAGCCGGCCGTCCGCGATGATGCCGACTTCCGTGCAGAGTTGCTCGGCGACTTCGACGAAATGCGTCGAGAGAAAGAGCGTGTTGCCGTCCTCGCAGTAGCGGCGAAGCTCTCGTTTCACCTCGGCCTGCATCAGCGGATCGAGATTGACCAGCGGTTCGTCGATGAAGGCAAGATCCGGCTCGTGGATGAACACCTGCGCGAGCATCACGCGCTGGCGTTCGCCCTCCGAGAGGTCAGAGTTCAGCGTGTCGAGAATCCCGCGGAAATCGAAGGTGTCGGCCCACATCTCGATTCTGTCGTCGACGTTCGACAGCGAGCGCACGTCGCCGACGAATTCGAGATACTCCCGCGGGGTGAGAAAGCTCGGCGGATCCTCGCGCTCGGGGAGAATGCCGATCGAACGGCGGACGTCGATCGGATCGGCGACGGGATCGGTACCGAGGACGCTGACTGTCCCCTCGGTGGGCGTCCGCTGGCCGGTCAGAATTTCGATCGTGGTCGTCTTGCCTGACCCGTTCGGGCCGAGTAGCCCGTAGAGCTCTCCGCTCTCGACGGTGAGGTCGAGTCCATCCAACGCCACCACGTCGCCGTACTCCTTGCGCAACCCCGCGACCTCGATTGCAGCCATACCACGGGTATCGGAACGGACCGAATTAAATCCCGGTCCTGCGCGCGGACGCGCCGTGAGAATCGTCCGAACGCTGAAGTTTCTCAGCGATGATCTTTCAGTTGAATATGACGGAGGTGACTGTCGCAGCGTCCGTGCTCGAACTCGCCTTTGCGACAGTCCCGGCCACCGTCGCCGCTGCGCTGTGGCGCTACCGGTCCCGACCAGCAGCGCTCCCGGTGTTCATCATGACCCTCACGGCGGCGGTGTACTCTGCCTCTGCGGGCATCGCGACCCTGCTTGGAGTCCCGATACTCACGGAGTTCCTCTATTATCTCCGGTGGCCACTCGGCGCAACGATCGCAGCGGGAGCCTTTTACACCGGCGTCGAGTACACCGACCGGACAGAATTCCAGCATCCGCTCGTTGTCATTGGCCTCATTGGATTCGTCATCATCGACGCCGCTGTCATTCTGAGTAATCCGATTCATCAGGCCGTCTTTTCGGAGCTCGTGCTCAGTCCTGACGGTCGTGTGGTAACCGCCCAGACGGGGCCGCTGGTTATCGTCCATCTGCTTTTTTCGATCGGATTAGCCGTCGCCGGCGTCGAATTGCTCGTCGTCCGGTATCTTCGGGACCGGCTCTACAGATGGCAGACGGGCGCACTGATCATCGGGATCAGTCTTGGAATCGTCTTCTTCGTGCTCGAATCGGCGGTCGTGATCCATCCGGCGTTCAATCTCGCCACGGTCGGACTCGCTGCCGGAAGTCTCGCGCTGCTGTGGGCGATCATTCGGGTGGAGTTTCTCCAGACGGTCCCGATTGCGCGGGAGACGCTGATGGGGAGCATGGACGACATCGTCATCGCGCTCGATGCCGAGAACCGCGTCATCGACATGAACCGAGCGGCCACCGAACTTGTCGACGGAACATACGACATCGGCAACCACGTAGAGAAAACCTTCGACAACTTCCCCGAGTTCGCCACGAGACTGGCAGAGAGTACAGCACCGTGTCAACGAACCGACTCAGATCGGGATGTCACCCATGGTGGCGGGCGCGACTCGAGCGAGACGGACCTCTCGTTGACCAGAGACGGAGAAACGCGGTATTACGATCTCAACGTCTCGGCGATCGAATACGCGACCGGCTACCGGGCGGGCCCGGCCGAGGATAGCACGGTCGGCCGGTTGTTCGTCGTCCGAGACGTGACGCCGTCACGGCGACGAGAGGAGGAACTCGACCTCATCAAGCAGGTATTCGCCCGAGTGCTCCGGCACAATCTCCGGAACGATCTCAATATCATCAGAGGCGAGGCCGATCAACTCGACTGCGACGGCGAGGACTGTGAGTCCGTCGAGGCGATCATCGAGCGAGCAGACCACATGATCGACCTCAGCGAGAAGGCACGCCATCTCGAACGAATCATCGAGCGCCCCGATTCCTCGTTACAGTTCCGGCTTCGGTCGGTCGTCGAGACTGCCATCGAAGATGCGACTGTAGAGTACCCTGAGGCGTCTGTACGGGTCGATGTCGGTGATCTACCGCGAGTTCGAGCACACGGCGCGTTGCCAGTGGCGATCGAAAATATCGTCGAGAACGCCTGCGAACACCACCCGACGCACGCGCCGGTGATCGAAGTCGATGCACGACGTGACGGTGATTACGTCGAACTGACGGTCACGGACGATGGACCGGGGATTCCGGAGCAGGAAATCGACGTGTTGACTGCCGATAGCGAGACCAAACTCGAACACGGCAGCGGAATCGGCCTGTGGCTGGTTCGATGGATCGTCGATCACTCGAACGGAACGGTCAACATCGAATCGACCGACAGCGGCACCCGAGTAACGATTCGATTGCTGGTTGGGGGGAAGCCATCAGTATGATTTTTATCGGAGCATCGCCCACAGAGAACTGTGAAAATCGGGAGCTTTCGGGGACGGCCGTCGAAGGCCCACATGCTCTGGACGCGGACGACCGACAGCGGCAAGCCCATGAAGCGCTTCGACGACACCCACTTCAAAAAGTGGGTCACCCACTGTGGGTTCGATTTCGACACCCGCAAACGCATCGACCACGACCGGGCCGACAGTTCCAGAACGCAGTATCGGTGCGTGTTCCGGTGGGGAAAGACCAAACAGAAACAGGTCGAAATCGCCGACAAAGCGGTGACACTCGGGAGTCAGAAGACACCGATCACGTTCATCGAAATCGACGAGGAGGGATATGCTCGCGTCAAGGTCGGAGATGTCGAGGAGATATACAACATCGTCGAGATGCGCCACGACGGGGCCGCGCTGTTGATCAAGACGGCAGGCGGCGAGAAGAAAAAACTCGACGGAAAGAAACTCTCGGGATAGCCGAGTCGTGACGCTCAAGTCAGTGCTCGGACAATTGTGCGATATGACGACAGAGCAATCGGATCGCCGATGGCCCTCCAGACGGCGCTTTCTGGGGAGTGTCGCCGCGGGAACGGTTGCGCTCGCTGGTTGTACCGGCGGCTCCGAAACCGACCCCGCAAACGGTCCGGACACACTGGACGAGCCGCCCGAATGGCCGCCCGTGCTCGGCGACCCGGACGCGGCGGTCACCCTCGAAGTGTTCGAGGATTTCAACTGCCCGCACTGTCAAGACTACAACACGGAGCAGTTCCCCGAGATCGAATCGGAGTATCTCGACTCCGAACAGATTCGGTACGTCCACCGTGACCTGCCCTTCCTCCACGAAACGTCCTGGCAGGCCGTAAGCGCCGTCCGAGAAGTGTATCGGCTCTACGGAAACGAACAGTTCTGGTCGTACAAATCGACCCTGATGAGCGAGGGCGGCCGTATCCAGCAGGAGGCACCCGATATCTTCGGCGAGATCGCAGACCAGCAGAACCTCGACGCGGACGCGATCCAGCAGGCCGCAGCAGACCGCGAACACGACGCAGCTGCCCGAGAGGACCGCAGTCGGGCCGAAGAGTACGGAGTCCAGGGCACGCCCGCGTTCGTCGTCGACGGAGAACTGACCGACGACCTCGCCGACGCTCGTGAGACCATCGACACCAAACTCTCGGAGTGAGTCATGCAGGACACTCCCCCTGTGGCGGTCCTGCGACTGGGTCACCGCCCCGGCCGTGACGAGCGAATGACGACACACGTCGGGCTGACCGCGCGCGCGCTCGGTGCTGATCGGGTTGTCCTCGCCAAGGCGGGTGCCAGCCGAAGTGGGACCATCGAGGACATCACCGACCGCTTCGGCGGCCCCTTCGCCGTCGAGACGACCGACAGCCCAATCGGATACCTGAACGACTGGGACGGCCCGATCGTCCACCTGACGATGTACGGCCTCCCCGTTCAGGAGGTCGAGGACGAGATACGAGACGCCCACGAAACCGAGCCAATTCTGGTCGTGGTCGGAGCGGAGAAGGTGCCGTGGGATGTCTACGAGGAGGCAGATTACAACGTCGGCGTCACGAATCAACCGCACTCCGAAGTCGCCTCGCTCGCAGTCTTTCTCGATCGCCTGTTCGAGGGCGAAGAACTGGACCGTGAGTGGAAGGACGCCGACCGCCACGTAGTCCCACAGGAAGCAGGCAAGCGCGTCGACGAAGAGTGAGTCTACTGCTGCGCGACGCTACTGTTCTGCGGCCGGTGACTCGGCGGTCGGAATCTCGACCGGAGTGAGATTCGCCTCGATTTCGTCCCGTCGGTCCTCGAATTCACCCGGGAGGACGAGTCGCCCACCGAGATCCTCCAGCGATTCGTCACTGTCGTAGCCCGGGCCACTCGTCGCCAACTCGAAGAGAATTCCCGCGTGCTCTCGGAAGTAGACCGACCGGAACCAGTGACGGTCGATCTGTGCGCTCGGATTCAGCCCCTCCTTTCGGACGGCGGTCCGCATCGCCTCCTGATCCTCGTCGGTCGGTGTCTGGAAGGCGACGTGATGGACCGTCCCGTGACCCTGGCGACTGCCTTCGATTGTCGGCAGCACGTCGACGTACTTGCCGACTGGCCCCTCCGCGGCGAAGCGCGTTCGCTCGTCGCCGGGCGTGTCGCCCTGTGCCTGTTCGGTTCCGACCTTCTCCAGCCCCATCGTCTCTAGCAACTCCTGTGTTGGCAATGGGTCAGCGACCCACAGTGTCACCGAGTGAAAGCCCCGGATGGCGTACTCCTCGGGAACGAACTCGGCCCACGGATCGGTCGGGTCGTCCTCGGGAATGTCCGTCTCGACCAGTTCGACCGGGAGACCGTCGGGGTCACGGAAGGGGAGCACCGTCTCCGCTCGCGGCTCGTCGCCGCTCGCGCTATCCGAGGCACTCCGTGCCTCGCTGCCGAATCGCTCGACGCGGTCGTCGTAGTCGACGCCGTACTCGTCGAATCGGTTCTCCCAGAAGTCGAGGCTTCCCTCTGGGACGCGGAAAGCGGTGCGGGAGACCTGTCCAGAGCCAACTTTTCCGGCACTCATGCTCTCCCACGGGAAGAAGGTCATACCCGTTCCCGGATTCCCCTCGCTGTCGGCGTAGAAGAAGTGGTAGGTTCCGGGGTCGTCCTGGTTGATCGAGCGCTTGACGAGTCTGAGTCCGAGCGTCTCGACCCAGAAGTCGATGTTCTGCTGTGGATCACCCGCGATGCAGGTGACGTGGTGGATGCCGGGCGTCGGCGGTGTCTCTGTCATATTCGTAATTAGGACCGGACCCACTTCAGTTCGCGCTGACACCGGTGTTACCGCTCCGAGCCAGCGGCATCCAGCGGGGGTCATGAAGAGATAAAAATGACCGAACAGCAATTAAGTGCGTAGCGAATACATTGAAACCAAAACGTATCGGTATCGAAACAGAGCTGTAGCAGTGTGTGTCGCCCGTCCCGCCTACCCACTCCGAACAGAAGATGACTCACGACCAGAACGACTCAGCCGACAGCGCGCCCCTCCGACAGGCGCTCGACCGGGTCGACGAGCCTCTGTATATCGTTAGTGACGGCGAGATCGACTTCGTCAACCGTCAGCTACTGGAGTTGACGGGATACGAGCGCGATGAGTTGGTCGGGGAGGAGCCGACGAAACTGCACCACGGCGAGGATCTCGACGAGCGCCGTCGTCGCCTCGAATTGCTCCGGGAAGATCCGAACCGAACGTCGGTCCGATGGGTCTGCCGTCTCGTCTCGAAACGTGGGGCAGAACTACCGATACAACTGGAGCAATCACTTGTCGAACAGACAGCGCAAGCGGAAGAGGTCGTCTGTCAGGTCCAGGACATCCGACAGAAAACCCAGCAGGAACAGAAGCTGAATATTCTGACACGAGCACTGCGGCACAACATCCGCAATCAGATGAATCTCGTCGTCGGCCACGCGACGACGTTACAGGAGATCGACGACCCGAGTTACCGAACCGCCGCAGAGACTATCGAAGAGGTCGGCGAACAGGTGATCAATCTCGCGAACAAGGCACGGAAGGCTCAGGAACACCTCGATATCCCCGCTGAGGAGGAGTGTCAGGTGGATCTGGTTGAGACCGCATCGCTGGTCGTCGAGAAATTCGAGATCAAACACCCCCGGGCGACAGTGACGACAGCGTTTCCCGAGCGCGCGGTGGCGTTCGCCCCGCCATCGGTCGAAGTTGCGTTGATGGAACTGATGGAGAACGCTGCGATCCACCACGAGAGTGGGACCGGCCCCGTTCGCGTCGTCATCGAGCAGGATTCGGAAACCTCGGCGATCCACGTTGACGACGAGTGCGCCCGGATTCCAGAGGGGGTCATCGACACGATCGAGCGCGGCGAGGAGCAAGCGCTACGGCACAACGACGGTCTCGGCCTCTGGATCGCCCGGTGGATCGCCGACACGGTCAACGGTGACCTCCGTTTCGGCCGCCGCGAAGACGGGGCTGGCAACCGGGTAACCCTCCGGTTCAAGCGCCTGAAATCGACGAATCCAGATTTATAAGTCTGGTGTCGGTCACCCCGGCATCGGACAGAGGCTCGCGGTGAGAACCGCTTTTTCGTCCGTGACGTTTCGTGCGCCGTGTGAGACGCCACGGTCGTGATGCACCACACCTGGTGCCTCGATGCGTCGCTGTTCGCCGTCCTGAATGACGGTGACCGTCCCTTCGACGACGTGGAAGACGTTCGTCGACTCCGGGTGGTCGTGTTCGGCGAGTTCTGCTCCCGGGCCGAGGGCAAAGGCTTTGACGAGTACGTCGTCAGAGACGACCAGTTCGGTGTCCAGTACTTCGCCGTCGTCGGGGTCGAGAGATTCGTACGCGTCCATCTGTCGCGATTACTCGGCCGAGATACTTTACGACTTGGCCTGTCGGCAGTCGGTAGACCGGTCCTCGAAAGCCGAGGTAACGAACGTAGCCTGCTTTCCCAGCGTTTTCAAGAGTGGACTGCAAACGAGTGTGCGTGTCAGAGGAAGACGACGGCCCGGCGGTCTACCGGATCGATTTCACGGTCGACTGGCCGCCCGGCCACGCCGCGGCGTATCTGATCGACGGCAACGAACCGATTCTCGTCGACGCCGGGATGGTCGGCGAGACGGGAACCGAGGAGTTACACGATGGACTCGATGCTCACGGATTCAGCGTCGACGAGATCGATCATCTCCTGCTCACGCATCCCCACGCCGACCACGTCGGACAGGTCGAGGCCGTCCTCGAAGCAGATCCGACCGTCTTCGCGCCAGTCGGCATTCAGGCTGAGTTCAACCGAGATATCGAAACTGTCGAGGCCAACACGCGGCGGAACCTGCGCGCCGCGGGCGTCCCTTCCGAGCGACTCGACGAAGCAACCGAGCGCTTGCTGTGGGGCCACCGGACCAACAGAGGGGCGCTCCCGCTCGATGCCGTCGACAACTGGATCGAGGCCGAGTCGCCGGTGCGGATCGGCGGCCGAGAGTTCGAGCCAATTTACACGCCCGGCCACCAGCGCTCGCACTTCTGTTACGGGACCGAGATTGGCGAGAACCAGGTCGTATTCTCCGGAGACATGGTCGTCCAGCCGTTCCGCGCGGCAGCGATCCACGCGAACTTCGACGACGGTGTCGAGGACGGCGTGACTGCGTTTTATGAGGCATTTGATCGACTCGAATCGCGCTCGTTCGACCGCGTCTATCCGGGCCACGGCCCTGTCCATACGGAATTCGAGACTGCGCTTTCGGAGTCGATCGCTGATCTCGACGACCGAGTCGAGCAGACGCTGACCGATCTCGACAGATTCGGCGCGGGGACGACCGCACTGGCACTCGCCGACGCCCAGAGCGACAGCGAGAGCGAGCGTGCGCGAGTGCTTCCCGAAATCGTCGGCGTCCTCTCGACGCTCGAATCCCGCGGGAAGGTCCAGTCGTGGCTGGACGGCGACGTGCGCCGGTTCGAGCGCTGTTGAATCCGGCCATGCCACACGCCCATGGCCAGGGAAATATTTAACAACGCGCCATGGGAGCATGCAACATGGATATTGGTGAGATTTCTGCGGATGCGAGGACAGGCAACGCGGCACAGTTACACGAGGAGACGGCCCGTCACCACGGCGATTCGCTGGCGGTAGAGTATCATGGCACGACACTGACACACGACGAACTGAGCGCGGAGAGCGCGGGTTTTGCCGGGGCGCTCGCCGAGCACGGCATCGAACCGGGCGACGTGATGCTGCAGTATCTCCCGAACTGCCCGGCCTATCTGACCGGTGCGCTCGGAGCCTTCAAAGCCGGCGTCGCCGTCTCGCCGGTGAACCCACAGTACCGCAAGCGCGAACTGATCTACCAACTGGAAGATACCGAGGCGACGGTCGTGCTGACACACACCGCGCTGCTGGAACACCTGCGGGAGGCGCTGGCAGAAATCGACTGGGATCCGCTGGTCGTCGCCGTCGCCAGCAGCGACGACGACGTGGAGATGTTCTCGGAGATGCGCGGCGATCCGACCTTCGTCGAACAGGAAGACGACGACATCGCACTGCTGCCATACACCTCCGGGACGACTGGGAAGCCGAAAGGCGTCGAGTTGACTCACGCGAATTTCCGCGCGCAGATGTTCCAAATTCTCGGCCAGTCCAACGACATCCCCGACGAGGAGGTCAAGAGTCTGGTCTGGTTGCCGCTGTATCACATCACCGGCTTCACGCACACCGCCTGGCAACCGCTGCTCCGCGGTGGGAGCGTGTATCTGCGCAGCGCGGCCAACTGGGAGGGCCAGGCGGGGATGGAACTCATCGACGAAGAGGGAATCACCCACTTCGTCGGCGTGACAGCGATGTACGTCGATATGGTCGAACACGACGAGTTCGACTCCTACGACCTGACGAGTCTGGAGATGGCCGCAGAGGGTGGTGCAAAACTGCCCGAAGCTATCCAGGAGCGATTTCAGCAGGGAACCGGCGTCGAGATGGACGAGGGCTATGGGCTGACAGAGACTCACGGCGCGACGCACACGCAGGTCAACTCCACCTACGGTACGAAACACGGCTCGGTCGGTCAGCCGATGCGGATGACCGACTGCAAAATCGTCGACGAATCCGGCGAAGAAGTCTCACCGGGCGAGGAGGGCGAACTTCTCGTTCGTGGCCCGCAGGTCATGAAGGGGTATCACGAGATGCCCGAGGCCACCGAGGCGGCCTTTACCGAACGTGGATACTTCAGAACGGGCGATATCGCCAGACGAGACGAGCACAATTACTACGAGATTGTCGACCGCAAGAAACACATGATAAACACGGCCGGCTACAACGTCTATCCGAGCGAACTGGAGGAGTTGCTGGCCGAACACGAGGACATCGCAGAGGGGGCGGTGGTCGCCATTCCGGACGACCGTCGCAACGAGGTCCCGAAAGCGTTCGTGGTTCCGAGTGAAGGGATCGAACCCGGCGAGGACATCACCGCCGAGGGTGTTCAGGAGTATTTCCTCGACCGGATCGCGCCGTACAAACATCCCCGCGAGGTGGCGTTCGTCGAGGAACTCCCGCGGACGGCAAGCGGCAAGATTCAGAAGTACAAACTGCGAGAGCAGGAGGAGTAGGCTACCTGTCGAGAGGCGGTAACTGAATCGTAAGGTGCGTTCTTGTGTCGTGGGACTGTTACTGTAGTCATGGACAGTGATCTCGGACCGCAGGGAGTCGAGACCGTCTGTGAGGTCTGCGAAGTTGAACTGGATCGGATCTCGGAAGTAGCACAACTCACCGACCAGGATCTCGAACTCCTGCGGCAGCCGCGTCGACGCATCAACGCGAATATTCCGGTCCGGATGGACGACGGCTCTGTCGACGTGTTTCCGTCCTTCCGAATTCAGTACAACAGCGCGCGCGGCCCGACCAAGGGTGGAATCAGGTTCCATCCCGGCGTCAACGAGGATGAGGTCGACGAACTCGCCTTCTTGATGACACTGAAATGCGCTGTCGTCGACATTCCGTTCGGTGGCGCGAAAGGTGGTGTCCAGGTCGACCCCGACGACCTCTCTCCTGGCGAGATCGAACGGCTCTCGCGGGCCTACGTCAGGGAATATCACGATACGATCGGCCCACACAGCGACATTCCGGCTCCGGACGTCAACACTAACGCGCAGATCATGGCCTGGATGCGCGACGAGTACGAGCGAATCGAAGGGCGTCACGCGCCGGGGGCAATCACGGGCAAGCCGCCCGAACTCGACGGGAGTGAAGGCCGGGACTCAGCCACCTCGCTGGGCGGGGCAGAGATCCTCGACGCCTTCGCCGAACGAGTGGGAATCGATAGCACCGAGACGGACGTGGCCATTCAGGGCTTCGGGAACGTCGGCTCACATCTTGCGGCCTTTCTCGACGAACGCGGATACAATGTGGTTGCGATCAGCAACGCGGCCGGGGGAGTCTCCAACGAGTCAGGGCTACCGATTCACGAGATACTCGACGGATACGAAACCGAGCACGATCTGTTCACCGTCGATGCCGAGGAGATATCCAATGAACAGTTGCTGACGATGGATGTCGACGTGTTGATTCCGGCCGCGATCGAGGACCAGATCAACGGCTCGAACATGACGGAGATCCAGGCAGACGCAATTGTCGAGATGGCGAACGGACCAACGACGCCGAAGGCGGACGCGTATCTGTCGGAACAGGGAGTTCCAGTCGTCCCGGACATTCTCGCGAACGCCGGCGGGGTGACAGTTTCGTATTTCGAGTGGGTCCAGAACACCAGCAACGAGTACTGGAGCAAAGATCGGGTACAGAAAAAGCTCCGCAAGCAGATGCGAATGGCATTCGAGTCGATCGCTGAACGGAAAACGGAAACCCAAAACGAGTGGACCTGGCGCGAAGCCGCGTATTCTCGTGCGGTCGATGCAGTGTTGACAGCCGAAACGTTCCGGAGCAACATCCCCGGCGGGACCGACCAGTAAGAATCGTTACTCGATCTCTAAGGATCCGCTCTCTCCGTCGGCGGCGTCCTCGTCCCACTCGATCTCGAGTTCGATACTCAGTTCACCGGGGCCGTCAGTCGGCCCCTCCCGCTCGGCTTTGACCTCGAAGGTTGGGTTCGCCGGTGGCTCCATCGTCACGGAGTCTGAACCGGACTTGAGCGTGATCTGTTTCCCATCTTCGAGATTCTGCGCAACTGTTCGGAGGTACGACGCGATCTCTGATTGAGACTGCTTGGCTTCTGACTTGAAGAGCACTTTTTCCGGCATATGCTCCAAGCTACGCCACCAACCAATATAAGGATTGGAGTACTGTCAGGAGATTCTGATTCGGGAGGACTCTCCGTCGACTGCTAGTCGATCGAGATGTGATCGGATTCCTCGTTGAGTGCGAGATTCGTCGCAATTTCGGCGTTGCGGACGGCGTACTGAGCCGTCTGGTCGAGGCTGACGAGCACTTCGCGGACCTGCAATAGCTGTTCGTTGTCCATCTCGGGGAGATCCGAGAGGATCTCCTGCTCGCGAGAACTGATATCCTCGAAGCGCTGTTTGACTTCGATGGCGGCGTCGTAATCGCGATTGACGGCCGATTCGACGGCCAGTTCCGTGAGTTCGTTCACCTGATCGGTGAACTCCCGGATCCGGCGCATCGTCGCCTGATCGACGTTCAGCGAGTGACCGTCTGCCTCCAGCGCGATGTCCGCGATATCCTCTGCGTTGTCGGCGGTCAGTTCGAGATTCTTGGCGATCGATCGGTAGCCGATCAGCGGGAAGCCATCTGTCAGGCCGACCGCTCGGGCCAGATTCGGGTTCTGGTAGGAGGTGAAGATCAGTCGCAATAGGAGGACAAAGATCTTGTTGGCCTGTCGCTCGCGGTTGAGCGCCCGCTGTGCGAGATCCGGATTACTGTGAGCCAGCGATTTCACCGCCTCGTTTCGCATCGTCGATCCGGTCGATTCCAGCCGTTCGAGCAGGTTGTCGAGGGTAAAATCCTCGGGGTCAACCGAGCACCGGATGGCGATGTTTTCCGGTGTCTCCTCGATGACGCCCAGTCCCATCAACTGCGTCTCGGCGTTGTAGACGGCATTGATGTGCTGGCTATCGAGCGTCTCGCCGTCGTCAGCACGGACGTGAATGACGCGCCGACCGAGAACGTACTGGGCAACGATGGCCCGCTCGACTGCGTCGGCATCGAGTCCGCTCGCGTTGATCACCGCTTCGCTCTCCTCGCTGTGAACGGACTCGGGCATCACCGTCAGTGTGCCCTTCCCGCCGAGTCGGAGCGAAACCTCGTCACCTTTCTCGACATCGTACTCCTGTGCCCACTCCGCCGGAAGTGTCATCGCAAGCGTCGACGGCCCCAGTCGCTGGACTTTCCGCGTTTCCATACATCCTTTACGTCGCCACTCCTACCTTAATCTTATCAATACGTCCTTGGTCACACCAAGGGAGATTGGTGGACAATGTTTCCGATCAGACAACTTCCATCAGGCGAGTCTCATATCGGCCGACGCGGACTCGCTGCCAGCCACGCAACGACTCGTCGAGATCTGCATCTCCGGTATCGACCCGTAGTGCGCCGATGTCGTCGAGTTTGCGCCGGGACGCGACGATTTCGACCTCGGAGTTGCGGATGATCTCCGGGGAGATCTGTTGATTCCCGCGGCCGAAGATGAAGCCCTGTCCGCCGATGGGCGAGACGACGACGGTGTTGCGGTCGCCGAGCGCGTCGCTAATCTCGTCTGCTGCGCCATCCGCGACCAGGACCTCGCCGTTCCGGTAGACATCCACGCCGAGGGCGGTGCCGTCGATACCGAGTTTCTCCTTGATCGTCCCCAGCGTGCCACCGGGGCCGAGGACGTACGTCCGCCCCTCCTCGACATCCTCGACGAAGCCTTCGGCCAATCCCTCGACGGTGCCGCTGCTGAGTTGTTTGCTTCCCTGTCGCTGCGGGGCGACGGGGACGGTGGCGAGCGCCCGGAGTTCAGTGTGGACTTCTCCCTCCCGGTACTCGTCCTCGTCGATGTCGTTGACCTCCGCGCGTTCGGTCGAATCGAAGGAGACGGCGACGTGGGCCGCGGCCTCCGGCGTGACCGCAAAGACTGCCGAGTAGACCTTGACACCGGCCGGGACGCCCAGAATCGGTGTCTGCTCGCCTGCGTCGGCGATTGTCTCAGCTACGTCCGCTGCAGTGCCGTCGCCGCCGACGAATAGAATCAGATCGAGGTTTTCCGCCAGAAATGCCCGCACGGCCCGACGAGTGTCTTCGGGCCCGGTCGCCTCGCCGTCGGGGTGGCCGAGCACGTCCGGGTCGAACCCTGCATCGGCTGCCACCTGTGCGCCCATGAGACCGCCCCAGGTGTACAGACTCACGTCGGCGCCGGTATCGGCGAGCTCGGTAAGCATCTCTCGCGCCCGGTCAGGTGCGCGCATCTCCGCGCCGCGTGCCCGGGCCTCCTCGACTTTCCCGTCAGTTCCCTTGAGTCCGACGCGGCCACCCATGCCGGCGATAGGGTTGACCACGAGCCCGAGTCGACACATCACCCCTGCTACGAGCGAGGGTGACAAAAGCGAACCGGAACGCCTTACTACACCCGCCTGTCAGCATCGTACATGACAGTACTCAACGCGACGCAGGTCGGCGTCGGCGCTGGACCGATCAATATTGCTGCAGGGGTCGTTCTCCTCGGCGGAATCGTACTCGCTATTCTGTGGGCTCGCTCGCTGACTGCCAACTAACACAGACGGCGCTCACGCCTCTTCTTCGGGCGCGTCGACACGCTCACGAAGCCAGTCAGCGGCCGCCTCGACTGCTATTTCGTCTGTACTCTGAATTCGTAGTCGCACGTATTCGCCGGGATAGCTTCCGACCTTGACATCGAATTCCTCTTGGACATCTCGCACGCGGTCCAGCAGTTGGCTCTCAGGTTCGGCAGCCTTGACGACCGCACGGTGGCGTTGTTTGCCGCCGAACTCGTCGGCGATCAACTCGAACATCGCGCGCATCTCCGACGGGACCCCCGGCAGGACGAAGACGTTCTCGATGGTACAGCCGGGAGCGACTCCCTTCGGATTCGGAAGCATCTCCGCGCGCTCGGGGATGTGTGTCGTCCCCGGCGCGAGGTCGTCACCGGAGTAGCCCCCACCCTCCGTCAACCAGTGTTCGACGTCCTCGTCGGCGGCCAGTTCGGTACCAAAGGCGGCCGCGACTGCCTCCATCGTCATATCGTCGTGAGTCGGTCCGAGTCCGCCGGTGACGATCACTGCCTCGTATGCCGCCCGGTACTCGTTGACGACCCGGGCGATCTCACCCACATCGTCGGGGACGACTGTGATCCGGGAAACGGTCGCTCCAGCCTTGGTCAGTCGCTCCGCTAACCACGAGGCGTTCGTGTTGACCGTATCCCCCGAGAGAATCTCGTCACCGACGGCAATCAGCGCAACGCGCATGGTCCTGATACGGACCCGACGGTACAAAGGGCCACTGTCTTCGTTGTCTACTGCATTCCCGGTGGCGGCCCGTCGTCGCCGATATCGTCGTCCTCCACGTCGACATCCAGCCCCACGTCTTCGCGTTTGCTCTGAGCGCGTCGGACCTGCCGGTAGTAGTAGGTGACGCCGCCGATGCCGAGGGAAATGACCAGTGCGAACAGCCCGCCGAAGATGTACGCGTCACGGACGAGGTAGTACCGGACTGAGATCGGATCACCTTGTTCCATATCCTCCCACAGCAGTGTCGTCCGGTCGTTTTCGACGGTGTTCTCGTCGGGGTTCGGATTCACCCGCGAGAGCCCCCAGAGCCCGACTCTGGTCCCTTCGGGGAGATCCATCCTGACCGAGCCGTCGACCAGCACCGGCCCGCTCCAGCCCTTGCCGCCCCGCGGTGCGGTGTAGCCGACCGAGCCGTTCTCGGCCGGCAGATTGATCCTCGTCTGATCCCGGTTCCGGGTCGCTCCGAGGTCCGGATGACTCGCATTGACGACGGTCCCGTTGGTGAACCGGAACTTCAGTGCCTCTATCTGGACAGAAGTCTCGCCGCGGAAGGTGTCCTCCTCGTACACGTCGAGTTCTTCTTGTTCGTCCACATCGACGACCGCCGCGTACGTGTCGGTCGAGGCACTCAGATTGATCGTCGTCGTCGCGTTCGAGCCCCAGTCGTACTCCTGGTCGCCGCTGAGTTGATCCTCGTCGATCTCACCGCCGCCGAACAGCGTACAGCCTGATAAAAACACCAACGCAACTAGCGCGAGTACTGCACGATGTCGGTTGTTCATCTATGATGGCACAACGCAGAGCAGTTCGGCCGGGAGATACTCGCCGATTCCGGCGAGCAGTCCCGGCGGGTCGGTGTCCTCTGTACAGATGATACTCTGTTCGAGCAGGCCGATTCGTTCGACAGTGACGATATCCTGCGCGTGGCCGGCCCGGTTAACCGTCGCTCGAACCTCCGCCCGCGTCGCGCTGTTGACGTTGACGCGGCCGTTACCGCGCTGCCAGTCGTACAATCGGTCGCGCTGGCTGTCGGCCAGTCGCGGCGGTTCGTCGTAGACGAAGGTGAGCGGCATGTGCTGGACGAGGCCGAATCGCGTTCGGATCGACTCGGGATCACCCTGGCCGAGTCCGAGTTGGTCGGTCGGAATCCGGATCGGTCGGCCAGCATCGAGCACAAGCGCGTCTTCGTCCCACGAGTCGAGCGTTCCGACGTAGGTCTCGCCAGTCTCGAAGGAGTCGGGAATCTCGCCCCACTCCTCGCGGAGCAGGTTCGCCGCCGCCGTCTCGTCGTCGCCGGTCAGCGTCACGTCGGGGAAGCCGTCGTCCCGGAGATTGATATCGAGACTCACATCCAGGTCGCCAACCTCGTTGTCCAGCAGCGAGCGCAACGACTTGAGCGAGCGCTCGCGAGCGTCACCGCTGACGTAACATTTCGTCGCGAGAACGACCATCAGACCTCGACCTCAGCAGTTTCGACGCCGAGTTCGTCACGGAGTCGTTCGATCCGTTCTTCCATCGCCTCGATCAGACGGGTGTTCTCCATCGGCTGCAGTTCCGCGCCCGTCTCCGGACACTGGAAACCGAACTCCATCGCCTCGCCGAACTCGAAGCGGATCCCCGCTTCCTCGGAGAGGTAGAACTCGTTTTCCATCTCGTACTCGTAGCGGGCTTCGAGTGCGGCGAGTAGACGATGCATCTCGGATTCGAGCTGTTCGGGAATCTCCTCGTACTCGAACGTCCAGAGGTAGGTGAGCCAGCCGGAGTCCTCGTCTCGGAGCCGCCGGTAGCTCGCCAAATCGTTCTCGTAGAGAATAAAGAGCGCCCGGCGAACGTCGTTGAGCTCGAGTCCGAGTTCCTCGGCCAGTTCCTCGTCGGTAACCTCGCCGTCCGGCGGTGCTGCCGCGACTGGCATCCCCTTCGGTCCGACGAGTTCGTGGAGGTATTTCTGGATGACTGGATCTTCGAGCAGTTCCTCAAAAGCCATTGCCCAAAGGTCGGAGTGTCATCCGGTTAAAAGCATCGGATAGGGTGGCACCGGTCGCCGCTCAGTTGTATCGGTCGTCCAGAATCGTCCCGAACCCGAGCGCGCCGAAGACAAACGAGATGAGGCCACCGATGCCGCTCAGCGCCAGTCCGGCGATGATCGCCAGCGGGATGACGAACAGAGTCCCGATTATCGAGATGACGAGCAAAACGATCAGAACGACCAGTATCAGCAGGATCATGATCCCGTACAGAAACGGCCCGACGGGATCCTCGAAGACATCGTCGATCATCCGTTCGGTGTAGTCAGGAGCGAACGCGACCAGCAGCGCGCCGACGATCAACGTCGTAAAGAACGCGCTCACCGCGCGCATATATTCTTACAGAATTACCTGTGGGCTGCTCGCTGGGTCTCCTGAAGACTCCCAGCGACTGAAAACGGTCGGTACCATCACAAACGAAAGTCGAGAAATCCCAGCCATGACTGAGTTTGCGGACGCACTCCCCTCCCAGCCGTTGCCGCTGTCGGTTGCTGAACAGCTCTCGAACCGAGACGGTCGGTTCCTCCCGGTTGCAGTCGTCGAGCGCGATGGGAGCCAACACGTCTGCACGATGCTCATCGAGGGTGCCGAGCAGTTCCGGGGCGTTGGCTACGACGACACCGCTGATCACTGGGAAATCGTCGACGAAGCTCCCGAAACGGGGACGCTCGAAGGACTACCTGCAGAGCAAAAACAGACGCTCCGGGCGGAAATTATCGACGCGCTCGAAGCGTGGGCAGACCGTCAGTACGGAACGTCGACGACGATTCTCGAAGAGTAACGACGCGAACGCGACCGGATCGTGGTCGTTACTCGTCGGTTTTGTCGAGTTCCGGATCGAACTGGATGATGTTCTCCAGATCCTCGTCGTTGACATCCTCGAAGGAGTCCCGAGCGATGGTCCGGCGGTGGACCTCGTCGGTGCCGTCGACGATGCGGAACGGCCGGATCGACTCGTAGAAGTACGCGATCGGTAGATCCTTACCGATCCCGTTGCCACCGCAGGCCTGCAGCGCCAGATCGACAGCCTCGGTGGTCACGTTGGCAGTGAAGGTCTTCGCCATCGCAACCTCGACGCGGGCCTCGCTCCGGTCGAGTTCGCGGGCCGCGTGACGGACCATCGTTCGCGCGGCGTGGAGGTTCGTCTCCGCGTCGGCGATGCGGTGTCGCAGCGCCTGCTTCTCGGAGATGCTGCCGCCGAAGCCTTCGCGGTGCTGGATGTACGCCTTGGCGATGTTGAGCGAGCGCATCGCCATGCCGGAGTAGCGCATACAGTGAGTCAGTCGACCGCCGCCGAGTCGCATCTGCGCGATGGCGAAGCCAGCCCCCTCCGCGCCGACGGTGTTCTCGACCGGCACACGGACGTTGTGGAACTTGAATTCGGCGTGGCCGCGCTGGATGTCCATCATGTCCTCGAAGTGGCCGAGGTGCGGAATGTCCCGCACGCACTCGACGCCGTCGGCGTCGGTCGGCACGAGGATGATCGACGTGCCCTCGTATGGGTGTTTGTCCAGATCAGTACGCGCCATCACCAGGAGGAAGTCGGCGTCGTAGCCGTCTGAGGTCCACCACTTGTGGCCGTTGATGACCCACTCGTCGCCGTCCTTCTTGGCGGTCGTCTTGAGCATCTTCGGATCCGAACCGGCCCCCTGCTGCGGTTCGGTCATCGCGAAGCCAGAGGAGATGTCACCCTGTACGAGTGGTCGCAGATACTCCTCTTTCTGCTCCTCGGAGCCGACTGCCTCCAGTGTGTGCATGTTGCCTTCCTGCGGGGCGTGGGCGCGAATCGACATCGCACCGAGCATCGACCGACCGACCTGCTCGAAGGAGGGCAGCATGTCGCTGAAGTCCAGTCCCTGTCCGCCGTACTCCTCGGGAACCTGCGGTGCGAACAGATTCCGGTCCTTGGCCTGCTCCCAGAAGTCTTCCATCTCGTCGATGGTCACCGGATCCCGATTCTGCAGCGCCTGTCGCTCGCGCGGGATCACCTCCTCGTCCATGAACGCCTCAACCCTGCTCGCCACCTCTTTCGCTTTCTCGGAGTCGTGATACTCCATACCAGAACAGGGACGGACAACAACTTAAACCTAGGAGGTTTCTCTCGGCGACGGTGTTCAGGAAAGCATCCGTTTGGCTTTCCAGCAGTAGGCGCGCAACGGACTGTGTGGACGGAACCAGACTGGCTATTCAGCCGGAATCGTCGCCGTCGCCTCGCCGCTCAGCACCACCTCGTCTTCATGATTCGTCACCGAAAGCTCCGTCTCGACGGTCGCCTCGTCACCGTCGACCTCAATGTCGACAATCTCCGCGACGGCCGTCACGGTGTCGTCGGGCCAGACCTGCGACTCGAAGCGCACGCCGTAGGAGTCGATGTTCTCGATGCCGAACCAGTTCGTGACCGCCTGCACCGCGAATCCGGAGGTGAGCATCCCCTGTGCGAAGACGCCGTCGTAGCCCGCCATGTTCGCCAACCGCTGATCGTAGTGGATCGGGTTGAAGTCGCCGCTCGCGCCGGCGTACTTGACGAAATCCCGACGTTCGATCTCCTCGATCTGCGGTTCCGGCCCGGTGTCACCGACTTCCAGTTCGGCCGCGACCGGCACGTCTGGTTCACTCATCGTCGTCACCTCCCTGGATCGCTCCCGCAGTCTCGATTGCCGTCGACCGCGCTGTCAGGACCACTTCATCGTCTTCGTCGGTGTACTCCGTCTCCAGCACGGCGAAGGTCATCGTCCCGCCGCGTTTGCCGTTGCGCTCGTAAATCTCCGCGAGCGTGGTGGTCCCCGTCAGCACGTCGCCGACGACCAGCGGACGCTCGTACTCGTACTCCTGCTCGCCGTGGATGGTGTACTCCTCCTGAAAGCCGAGGTCGATGCCGTACTTTTCGACGGTCCGATAGCGGGGAAACATCGAGACGCGCTCGAAGGTCAGCGGCGCGGGAATCGACTCGAAACCGCGTTCCTCGGCGACCTCCTCGTCCCGGTAGACCGGGTCGTCGTCCTTGACGGAGCGTGCGAACTCCTCGACTTTGCCGGCTTCGATCTCGAAGTCTTCGACCGTGACGACCGAAGTCCCGACCAGCGATTCCAGTTCGTCCATCGATTTGGCTGGCATAGGAGCAGATGGAGGCCCCACCCTGTTGACTCTATTGTTCCTGACCCGAGATGTCTGAGCAATGTAAGCGAGTTCGGACCGATGTTTTAATATTGGTTTCGTGAGAACCCAACAGACGTGACAATAGACAGTATCGACACCGTCACGGTGTTGGGTGCAGGTAGTATGGGACACGGAATCACAGAGGTCGTCGCCCTGGCCGGGTACGACGTGACGATGCGGGACATCGAAGACGACATCGTCCAGGACGGCTACGACGACATCGAGTGGTCACTAGAGAAACTCGACGAGAAGGGCCTGATCGATCAGGACCCCGACGACGTGCTCGACCGCATCTCGACGACGGTCGACCTCGAAGGAGCGGTTGCGGGCGCTGACATGGTCATTGAGGCCGCGCCGGAGCAGATGGACCTCAAGAAGGACATCTTCGGCGACCTCGACGAGATGGCCGACGACGACGCATTGCTTGCGTCGAACACGTCGTCGCTGTCGATCACGGAGATCGCCTCCGCGACCGAGCGACCGGAGAGTGTCGTCGGACTTCACTTCTTCAACCCGCCAGTCCAGATGGATCTCGTCGAAGTGATCTACGGCAGCGAGACCACCGACGAGACCGCAGAGGAAGCCTACGAATTCATCGAGTCAATCGACAAGACGCCGATCTACGTCCGGAAGGACGTGCAGGGCTTCGTCGTCAACACTGTTCTCGGTCCGTTCGGCGGCGAGGCTGCCTGGATGGTCTCCGAGGATCTCGCCACGATCAAAGAGGCCGACGCGTCGATGGCCCAGCGCGGCTACCCGATGGGACCGTTCGAACTCGGTGATATGACCGGCATCGACATCGGTTACCACGTCCGTGAGGAAGCGGGCATGCCGATCCCGCCGATCGTTCAGGAGAAAGTCGACGCTGGCGATCTCGGTCAGAAGACCGGCGAAGGATACTACGACTACGAGGAAGGCGGTGCCGACTACGAACCCACCGACGCCACTGACGACTTCGACTGGCTTCGCATCGAGTCCGTGATTGTCAACCGCGCCGCGGAACTCATCGAAAACGACGTGGCGACCGCGGAAGCCATCGACACTGGCCTCCGCCTCGGTGCCGGCTTCCCCGAAGGACCGTGCCGACGCGCCGACAAGACCGGCCTCGACACCATCGTCGAGAAACTCGAAGAACTCGACGAGAAATACGGCGACGAACACGGCGAAGGCCGCTACGAACCCTCGCAGTATCTCGTCGATCTGGTCGAAGACGGCAACACCGGCCGCGACGCCGGCAAAGGCTTCTTCGAGTACGACACCGACGGCGGTCTCGGCGACTACCACACGATCAACTACGACCTGGGCGAGGACGGACTGCTCGAAATCGAACTCGACCGCCCCGCACAGCTGAACTCCCTGTCGCCGGATCTGATGGACGCCGTCGTCGACCTGCTCGACTCCGTCGACGACGAAGAGGTTCGTGCTGTCACCTTCGAGGGTGCCGGTGATCGGGCATTCTGTGCTGGTGCCGACATCACCGCATTCAGCGACTCCGATCCCGCGAAAGACTCCGAGCCGACGGAAGTCTTCAAGGCCGTTGCTGAGTACCCGCGCCCGACACTCGCGAAGATCGACGGCTTCTGTCTCGGTGGCGGTCTCGAACTTGCGCTGGCCTGTGACCTGCGCATCGCGACCGATGATTCACGCTTCGGCTTCCCGGAGATCGATCTCGGTCTGTTGCCGGGCGGCGGTGGTACCCAGCGCACCATCCGCAACCTCTCGGACGCTCGCGCGAAGGAACTCGTCTTCCGCGGCGAGCACATCTCCGCCGAGCGCGCCCAGGATTGGGGACTCATCAACCGCGCGGCCTCCGGCGAGGAGTACGACGAGACCGTCGAGGAGTTTGTCGACGACCTCGTCTCCGGCCCGCCGATCGCACTGCGCAAGGCCAAACGCGTCATGAACGAGGGCGCGGATCAGGACCTCGACGCCGGCCTCGAAATGGAGAGCCAGGCCTTCGGCCTGCTGCTGACGACCGACGACATGATGGAAGGCGTCGCAGCCTTCTCCGCGGACCGCGACCCCGAGTTCGAGGGCGAGTAGCGACCCATTCGCTTCGGTCTTCGGTGCGGTACTTTTTCGTTCGTCTCGGTCGTCCGGGTGGTATGATCGAGCGACTCTGGCACGGGTGGACAGAACCCGAAGACGCCGACGAGTACGAGCGACTGCTCAGCGAGGAAATCTTCGCGGGTCTGGCCGAGGAAATCGATGGGTACCGCGGCGTCCGTATCCTTCGACGCGAGAGAGACGACGCGGTGGAGTTTCTCACCGCGATGCGGTTCGAGTCGATTGACGCCGTCAAACAGTTCGCTGGTGAGGACTACGAGGAGGCACACGTCCCGCCGGAGGCCCGAGAACTCCTCGTGCGATTCGACGACCACGCCGACCACTTCGAGGTCCGAACGGAGATTGAGAAGTAACGCGGTCCCGGAACCACTATGGCTGCGTGCCGGCTACCAGAAACTGATGGTCGATTCACGACTGCTTACTGCCGCCGCTGGATTAGCCGCCAGTCTGGCCGTTAGCGTTCTGCTGTGGGTGTATTTCGATACGTTTCTGTTCTTTCTGTTCGTCCCGTTCGTCCCCTTCTTGTTTCGAGATCTCGGCGACGGCGAGCGCCGGCAACAGCGCCAGCGTGAGTGCCCCCAGTGCGGGTTTCAGACGCTCAACGACGAGTACGACTATTGCCCGCGGGACGGGCGACGACTCACCGAACCGCGAGAAGAGAGGACTGAACAGCGCGAAACCGACGGCTGGTCCTAGTTAGAGGAAGACGAACCAAGCAACGCCGCCAATCGCCAGCAGGAGGGCCGCATAAAAGATGAGACTGAGTACCAGCGAGACGATTTTGAACGGCAGCATAATCAGCCTGATCGGCAGCATGAGCAGGGACCACAGCAGACCGAGCAGTTTCTTGAGCATATGTGCCTATTTCTACCAATGAGTTAAGAATTTACTGGCCACCTACCACACGGCTATCGACGGAGTCGAGCGACCGTCTCGTCACCTTCTCCGTCGAGTTCGAGGAGTTCGTCCTCGGCGAGATCAGTGAGGATATCCCGGAGCCACTCCCGGCCGTAGTTCCCGTCGGGCTGGTAGTCCACGCGGATCCGGGGGCCGAGTTCGTCCAGCCCGAGTTCGTCGTGCTCGCCCAGCGTGTTGACGATGCGCCCGCGGAACTGCCGCCTGCTGCCCTCGAAATCCGGCTGTTCGGGCACGTCCGGCGCGGTGAAATCTCCGGAGTGATACGCGTCGCAGTACTCGCGCCACGGACACGATTGCTCGTCGCAGGCCGGCGTCTGGCCGCAGGCGACGCCGCCGAGTTCCATGATCGCGTTGTTCCAGTCCCGGGATTCGCCCGCCGGCATGAGTTCGTTCGCGGCCTGCTCGAAGGCGGCGGCGTCGTCCGGGCAGCCAAACGCGCGGTAGAGCACTCGCTTGACGTTGGTATCGACGACAGCGTCGCCGTTGTTGAACGCGAAGGAGGCGACGGCGTTTGCGGTGTAGGGACCGACCCCCATCAGTTCGGAGAGTTCCTCGGGCGAGTCGGGGAACGAGCCGTCGTAGTCAGTTTCGATCTGTTCGGCGGCCTCGTGGAGATACTTCGCGCGGTTGTTATAGCCGAGGCTGTGATCGCTCCAGAAGGCGACCACCTCCGCTCGCTCTGCGGCGGCCAGGTCTTCGGTCGTCGGCCAGCGGTCGAGGAAGTCCTCCCAGGCCTCGACCACTCGGCCGAGTTGGGTCTGTTGGCTCATCACCTCCGAGACGAGAATCTCGTAGGGATCGGTCGTCTCCCGCCACGGGAACGAGCGGTGGTCCTCGCGGTACCACTCCAGCAGCGCGGATCGGACCGCCGCGAGTTCGACATCCTCGAACACGTTCGGTACCCCCTCGCTCATACAGTGGCGGTTGGAGTGAGTGGACTTGGGTGTGGTGGTCTCAGCCCGGCCGGCCGCGGACTCGACATTTGTCGGAGTAGCAGATCGAGGCTCCGACATTTCTGAACGTGTGTCGATCGGAGCAGCGTTGTCACAAAGATTGATACTCGGATCGGGAGAACACCGGAGTATGAAAGTCGGAATCGTGGCTGACACCCACGACAATCAGGACGTGATCGAATCAGCAGTCGAGTTGCTCACCGACGAAGTCGACGCAGTCGTCCACTGTGGTGACATCGTCGCCCCCTTCTCAGCCTCGAAGTTCAACCAGGACTTCGATTTTTATGCCGTCCGCGGCAACAACGACGGCGAGTGGGCACTCGGTGACGCGATCCGGAATTTCGGCGCGTATCTCGGCGAGATGGGTGAACTCTCACTGGGTGGGGCCCGGATCGCCGTCTATCACGGCACGAGCAACCCCATTATCGACGCACTCGTCGATTCGGGCAACTACGATTACGTATTCCACGGTCACACCCACACCAGGGTGCACGAGAAGGTTGGTGACACCGTCCGCATCAATCCCGGCGGCATCGGCACCGATTCGGACGAGTCAGAACCGCCCGCTGGCGTTGTCTTAGACACGGAGACTGGTGACGCCACGTTTCACGACCTGCGGTAGCGTACCGAGCCGAGTCGCTATCTAACCCCGAATTAATGGCCGCGGGAACCGTAGTTCGGATATGCGCGAGCCGGGTGATCAGATCGAGACGATCCGGAATACGGAGACGCTGGCGGATCTGGCGGCAGTCGTCGGTGCGGACTCGGAGGAGGAAGGGTATTTCCGGGCGAAGCAGATCTGGGAGTCTTCGATTGCCGAGCGACAGGCAGGGGAGTCCCCACCCGATGGGCTGCCGGGGACGACGGTCACTGTCGATGGGCATTCGATGCACGTCCACGGGGTCACACACGCCGGGAGTACGCCGGAACGGGAGTCCCTGCGCGAGTACGTGACACGATTTCTCGACCGTGGTGCCGTCGTCTACTGCGAGCAGGGGATCCGCTCGATGTACTTCGAGGAGATGGCTGGCGTCTGCGAGATGGACGATTACCTCTGGGCGACAGCCGCCTGCGAGGAACTCGACGAAGCCTCGGAGTTCGACGCCTTTTACGAGGGAGTCGAGAGCGTCTCGATGGATCTCGGCGAGTTCGTCACGGAGTTCAGAGAGAGAACGTTCTCGATGATCGACGCCGGGAGCGCGATGTACGGAGAACAGTTCGAGCGAACGCTCGGCGCGATTGCCGCCGATCTCTTCGCCGACCACACGGACCGGGCCGTCGGCAACAGCTACGAAGCCTTTCGGCTGAGTCAGGAAGCGAGCGAAGACCCCTCGAAACTGCACGCGCTCCAGCAGTACTACGAGCGGACCTTCCTGCCGCAACCGCTGGAGCGAGAGTGGCTCCGTCGCCACGACCCCGAACTGGAGTTGTTTTCACACGCGCGCAACGAGCGGATGGCGGAGTACGTCCAGTATCACAACGAAACCGTCGAGGAGGTTCACGTGATCGTCGGGGCCGCCCACCAGCACGGCGTCGCCTACTATCTCGATCAGTTCGAGGAGGGTGATCTCGACCAGACGGAGTTCGAGTTGTACTAACCGGTCAGGCGTCCGACCGTCCACGCAGAGAGACGGAGGAATACGCCACGCCAACGGCTCCGATACCGGTCGGAAGTGCAAGCCCGAACACTGCGAGGACCATCGCTGTCGACTCGAACAGCCCCGTCGAAGCGGTCACGCCAGCGACCCCGCCACTGGCACCGACCACCATCACGAACAGGAGATAGCCGAAGAGAGTGCCCAGAAAGATGCCCAGTGGTGAGGGCGGAGCGACCTCGCCCGCGACGAGTCCGAGCGCGCCGACGAATCCGAGAAGCGGCCCCACGAGGACGAGCCCACCCGCAAGCAGGGCTGGGAGTGGGTCACCGTTGCCGGCGAGGGTCCCGAGAACGGCAATTGCGAGTCCGAGTACGGCGGCTGAGAGAAGATACAGCGAGAGGAGCGAGCCGATGCTGCGTCTGAACTGGGTGCCTCCGAGGCCGGACAATCCCGCACCCGAGGCTCGCGCCTGCTCGAAGAGTCCGTCCTCGCGTTCGACCTCGAACGTATCGATGAAGGCGTCGTCGATGGTCTCGGGATCAATGAACTCGATGTCTTGTTCTCCGAGGAGGTCGGTCGCTGCCTCCTCAACACCGCCCCGGCAGGTCGCCAGTAACTGATCGACATCGTGTTCGCCAGCAGCGTCGACGAGATACTCCAGGTGTTTTGTCCCGAACGTCGTCGCAGCGTCGACGCCGACCATCGTCATCATGCGGTCGTAGTACGTCTCGCTTTTTCGCGTTCCCGTCACAATATAGATCGATTCGTTGACCTGGGTCGTGGACGTGTTCCAGCCTTTTGTCTCCAGAAACCGGATCACGCGCTCGAAATACTCCTCTGGATCCATGCCTTCGCGATAGCGGTGTCAACTCCGGCCGCTCACATCAACATTGCGCCAATTGATACTCGATCAGAAGGTGTAGGCCATCATCACTTCGTCGATCAGTTCGTCCTCGATAGTGTAGTGGTCCCGGCGGATCCCCTCGGTCTCCCAGCCGTGTGATTCGAGGAAGGACAGCGCTTCGTCGTTGGTCATCGGGACACTGTTGTACACCTTCTGGTAGCCGTTGGCCTCCGCCCAGTCCAGTCCGCGGCCGAGCAACTGGCTGCCCACCCCCTGCTGTCTGTAGTCTCCCCGGACGCCGACAGTCAACTGCGCCGTGCTCTGGAGTTTATCGGACTGTGGCAAATCGAGATGGATCCAACCGATCACGTCGCCGTCGTGGGCCGCGATGAAGAAGACACGAGACTCGACGGTGTTGTGTCGCTGGACGGTATCCTCGTACAGCAACCGATCCGCGATGCTCTCGGCGACGACGTATGTGTCCTCGGCAGTCACATCACGGATAGTGTCGACCAGTCCCTCGAAATCCTCCTGGCGAGCGGGTCTGATGGTGTAAGTGAGATCAGGGCCGACGTGTTCCTCGACCGACCCCGCGTTGAGTCCGATCCGCAGCGTCCCCCCTTCGTCTTCGAGATATCCCTTCGTGATGAGCCATTCGAGTTCGTCCTCGAACTCTTCGGACGAGAGTCCGACCGCGCTTCGGGTCTGGTGGCGGGCCGCAGTCCCGTGGCGCTCGACGTACTGGTAGATCTGTTTGCTGGCCTCAGTTCTGAATGTCGGCCGTTCGAGCGGTTTCATACCTGTACATATGTGTACCTCCCTCTTGGGTATACTGCAACCTCTCACAAATCAGACCGATTCGGGTCGAGTTACTCTTCGTCGGTCTCTTCGGTGTTTTCGCCGTCTTCCTCTTCGTCTTCGCTGGCGAGTAACTCGAACTGTTCGAGGTAGGCCTCTCGCTCCTCGATGTCGTGTTCGTGGAACTGTTCGTCCTCGACGCTGATCGTCGCAAGGCCGATGCCTTCCGGATTGAGTCCGTCGTCGTTGACTGAAGCGAGCGCCGACAGCGCGAGGTCGACACCGGCGTCGAGGTCCATCTCTTCGCTGTAGTTCTCTTCGAGATACTCGCGGATATCGCCGCGGTCAGCGCCGACAGCGAGAGCCTTCCACTCGTAGGGTGTCCCCGAGGGATCAGTCTCGTACAGTTTGGGTTCGCCGTTGGCGATGCCCGCGATAATCAGCGCGACACCGAACGGACGTGCGCCACCGACCTGCGTGTACTGCTGGATGTAGTCGGTGACTTCCTTGGTCAGCGTCTCGACGGCGATGGGTTCGCCGTAGCGGAGTTCGTTGACCTGCGCCCGGCGGCGAGCGAAATCGATCAACTGGCGGGCGTCGGCGACGTGGCCCGCGCTGGCGATGCCGATGTGGTCGTCGGCCTTGTGGATTTTCTCGACGCTGTCCCGTTCCATCAGCGGCGAGCGGATGCGTTTGTCTACCGCGAGGACGACGCCGTCCGCGGTTCGGACACCGATGCTCGCTGTCCCGCGTTTGACGGCTTCGCGGGCGTACTCGACCTGATAGAGACGACCGTCTGGGGAGAAGATGGTGATCCCGCGGTCGTATGCTTGCTGTTGATTTTGACCCTGCATAGTTACTCACAATCGAGGATCGTCGCGCCGGTATACGCCTGCTCCGCGGGGATATCTACCCGCGATCCGCGGACGGACGCCCGCCGATCAGCGCCTGCGAACGCGACGTGTCTCTGCTCTGTGTCTTCCCGGCCGCGCCCCATATACTTTTCTTCACAGGCACGGATCGTCCCGCTAACGCCTGCGACTCGCAAGCCGACGGGCTGATCGTCGACCTGTTCGACACACGCGACCGCGGCCCGCCCGCGGGACTGCTCGCCGCGCCGGGTCCGCACGATCGCCCCGCCCTCTCCGTCGGCGAACTCGAACCGAACGACGGAGAGATCCAGATCCGCGCTTCCCGCGTCCCCGAACAGATTCTGTGCGCTGTACCAGAGCTGTCGCTGGAACTGATCGCGGTCGAGGTCGGCGTCGGGCCACCCCTCGATCAGGACGGCGAGATACCGCCACCGCGGTTGCAGATGTTTCGGCAGGTGTTTCATTGTCCGCACTCGGAGCGCCGGCACAATCAGGGTGACGACCGCGCTTACCGGAACAACTCGACGACGGCATCGAGATCCTCGACCTCGTACGTTGGCTCCGTCTCGATTTGACGGGTTGCATTGTGCTCACGACGGAGCAAGACTGTATCGAGGGCGGCTCGCTGTCCGGCCTGAATGTCTGTCTCCTTGTCGCCGACGAACAGTGGGTTCTCGACGCCGAGTTCTCGAATCGTGTCTCGTAAAAACGTGGGTTCGGGTTTTTTCTCCTTCAGACTGTCCGGATGCGGGTCGCGCGCCCGGACTGCGCCGAAGTGGTCAGTAAGCTCGAAGTGGTCGCTCAGTGACTCGACGACGCGGGTCTGGTTGTTGCTCACGACACCGACCGGCTGTTCGAGCGTCGACAGCGTGGTCACGTCGTCGTAGGGAGTCTTGTGACCATCGCGTGCGGCCCGGTCCAGCACGTCGGCGAGAGCATCGTCCCGGGCCCGCCAGAGTTCTTCGGGCGGAAGTCCAGTCTGCTCGCTCAACTCCCCCAGTTCCTCGAAGGTGATGCCATGAGCGAGCGTGCCCGCGAGGTCGTCCATCTCGGCCTCACTAATCGACCGGTTCCGTAGCTCTCCGGCGATCTGTTCGCGGAAGGCCGGCAGGCGGTGCTCGTCCGGGAGTACGTCGACGAGCACACCGTCGAAGTCGAGGAGAAGTGCGTCGTAGCTCATCAGAACGGACCGTCACCGAAATCGGAGTCGTCGACATCTGAGTCTTCACCGGCGCCGGTGTCGCCGAAGCCGCCGCCCAGATCGCTGTCGTCGTCGAGTTCGTCCTCGCGCTCGAAGGCATCGGGCGGCCGACCGGCCTCGTCGATCACCTCGTCGCTGACGATCAGCGGGCAGTCGACGCGCAGGGCGAGTGCGATGCCATCGGATGGCCGAGCGTCGAACACAGCCTGCTTGCGTTCCCCGCCGTGGTACTGTTCGGTATCGATTTTCGCGTAGAAGGTGCCATCAGCCAGATCGTCGATGCGAACCCGATCGATCGCCGCCCCGAACTCCGCGACCATCTCGACGAACAGGTCGTGTGTCAGCGGGCGCTCGAAGGGCTCCCCATCCAGCGCCAGTTGCATCGACTGGGCCTGGTCGGCACTGACGAAGATGGGGATCAACTCCTCGCGCGCGCTGAGGAGAACGACCGGTGCGCCGGGGCCTTCGTCGCTCACGCCGACGCCGACACCCTCGACTGTGGCCTCGTGTTCCATGTCTCAACTTACGCCCCAACGCTCAAAAGGTTATGCCAGCAGTTCGTCGACGGCGTTCCGTGCCGCCAGCATCGCATCGTCTGCGACCTGTTCTGGGTCCTCCTGGCTGTCGTCAGCATCGAGATAGATGTCGACTTCCAGACGCTCGTCTTCGAAGCTGACAGTCACGTCGAAATCGCGAACGTCCGACCGCGCGTAGCGGGCGAAGATCACGTCCTCCGCCGCGCGGGCCGCGGTCTGGACAATTTCTTCGTCGTCGGGGCGGTCCCCCTCGGTCGTCATTTATGCGCCGCCTGCGCCGCCCATGCCGCCACCCGGACCGCCGCCGAGCATCTGCTGGAGTTCGTCCTGCAGTTCCTCGAACTGCTCCTGCACGCGCTCTTCCTGTTTGTCGAGGGTGTCGACGCGCACTTCGAGACTGCTGACCTTCTCTTCGAGGTCTTCTTTGGCGTCGTCGTACTCGGTCTCGACGAGGAGTTCGCCGAGCTGCTGGTACATCTGGGTCTCGCCTTCGATGTCCTCGAGTTCGTCGAGTGCCGTCTCGGACTCTCGGAGCTGTGTTTCGGCTTCCTGCTTCTGGGCCGCAACTTCCTGTGCGGTCTCCTGAAGATCCTGCAGTTCCTCGAGCTTTTCCTGTGCTTCCGGTGGTAGATTTCCTTGCATACCAGTGACCTCGGGACCCGGACTGTTAAACCCCCGCTTTCGAGTTCGGAAACGAATCCGCGGCGAACGCTGCTCACTCGATCTGTCCGGCGGATTCGGCGACGCTCACCAGCGAACACCACGTGTTCACGGCCGCTCGCAGGGCAACGGGATCGCGTGCTTCGACGAGGAGTTCGAGGTCGGCACCGTCGCGGGTTGAGCGGACGCTGCTGCGGTCGTCGTCGATTGCCCCGAGTTCGGGGTCGATCGAGTCGGCAACCCGAGCAGCCTGCTCGGGAGAGTCGTAGCTGAAGGAGAGAACAGCCTCGTGAGCCACGTTATTCGACGTTGACTTCCTTGATGTCCCTGCTGCGTTCCTTGAGCAGGACGCGGTGACCGCAGTAAGGACACCGGACGCCGCCGTACTCGTCGAGCGTCACGTCACGCTTGCAGCGGGAACACTTGTAGCTCATTCGTCGTCGTCCTCGGAGAGTGCGGCGCGGATCGATCGGCGAACGGTCTTGCCCGCCGGGGTCTGGGGCTTGTAGGCCCCACCGGTGAACTTCTCGCCGGTCTCCTCGTTGACCCAGATACCGGTGCCGACTCGTTTTACGTCGTCGCCGTCGACGGTGGCGTTTTCCATCTCTCGCTCGATCTGGGCGACACGCCGCCGGGCAACCCGCCCGTAGCGTGCGCCGAAGCGGCCGGCACTGCCGGTCCGGTTTTGATCGTCACTCATAGTACACCATTGTCCGCCGAGCGACTACAAAAACCCTGCGAGACAGACCCGCCTACTCTTTGAACTCCGCTTCGACCAGCGCTTGGTTGATGTCTTTGCGCACGCGCTCGCCGAGTTCGCGGTCGTCGGCAGTCGTCACGACCCGGTTTTCCTGGACACTCGATCCATCACGGATGAGTAGCCGGACGTTGCCGGTGTTGTCCGCGCGGGTGACCTTCGCCCGGAGGCCGCCGTCACTGCTCGAACCGCTGGCGTCGATGGGGCCGGGAATGATCTTTTTCACGTGGGGATGTTCCGCGACGACTTCCAGCACCTCCCGCCCGGTTCGTCCGCCGATCAGTGTCGAGTGGGTGCCGCCGAGTTTCTCCGCGACGGAGGCCTCGACGACTTCCAGCGGCGCCTCGCCCTGTCGTTCGAGGGCGTGCTCGATTGGTTCCTCGGCCTCGATGCGGTAAAAAGAGTAATGCACCTGCGAGCGAACTGCACGAAGCACCTCGCGGTTGCCGGTCGCATATACCTCTTCCGGGCGTTTCCGGCGAATCTCGTCGGCAATCTGGCCGGCAAAATAGCGCAGTTCCGAGGAGACCTGTTCTTCGTCCGGCTCAGGGGTTGTCGTGACCGTGCGCGCGCCGACGACATCCCCTTCGTAGATTGCTGTGACCGTCCCGCGTTCGCGGCCGAGTTCGAGAACGAGCGTGTCGGCGTTTGCCGTTCGGCAGACCAGGCAGTAATCGCCAGGTCGTTCGAGCGGGGTCGCACACTGCCGACACTCCATACCGGAGATAATCCGAGGAGCCGAATAAGGACCGCGTTTCGAGACTTCGAGAAATTCTCGGTGAGAGTTGACAATCGGATAGCAACCGCCCGGATGTGGTGGGTCCCGAAAGCGAGATGACACTGCGAGAACGAAATGGTTTTCGTGTAAACCCTCGCAATGGCATGTAAGGGCCCAGCGATGCAACTAAACGTATCCGGTGGTCGACGGAGGGACGACGGTGTCCGGTGAGCGACTCCTCGTCCCCGTCTCTGAGACGGAGACACTCCGACAGACAGTCGAATATGCAGTCTCTCGCGCACTCGAAGACGGGACTGGAACTGTGCGGTTCGTCTTTGTTCACGCTCCAGACGCAGAACGCGGAGAGGTTCCAACGTCGGAACTTGAACGCGACGTGGACAGCGCCGAGGAGTTACTCGACAGGGCTGGAATCTGGGCAGAGGAAGATGCCGGCGAGCACGAAGATATGCTGACCGTCGAGACGACACAGGTGGGGCTGAATCGGTACCTGTTTAGCCCCGAAGATGTCGCAAACGCACTCGATGGGGAGGTTCTGGACCACGACCTCGACGGCGTCATCCTCGATCCGGAGTACGACCCGGGAATCGGCGCACCGCTCGTTCGTCCGCTGGCGAACGAACTCGACACACTGGGGGTACCCTACGAGACGGCACCGGTGACTCGGCAGGCGCGACGAGGACCGCTTTTGACCCGGAGTTCGCCGCTCCGTGTCGGCTCAGTGTTCGTGCTCTCGCTGGCGTTTTACATGCTACTCGCGGCGGATCCGTTCTACTGGTTCGAGTGGGTGACCGGCCTCATCGCGGCGACGGTCGTCGCTGTCGCCATGTCACGGGTGACGTTCAGCCGTGACCCGACGACCTCGACGATCGGTCGCCTCCTCCGGCACATCGTGTACGTTCCGTATCTGCTCTGGGAGATCATCAAGGCGAATATCGTCGTCTCGGCAGTGATCCTCCATCCGAAGATGCCGATCGAACCGCGGTTGACACGCGTCCGCCCGGCGGTCTGGGGGAGTCTGCCGATCACCGTCCTCGCGAACAGCATCACCCTCACGCCCGGAACGCTGACCGTGCGCGTCTCGGGAGACAGTCTGATCGTACACACGCTCGTCCCCGCCGCGCGCGATGATCTCTTCGACGGCGGTCTCGAACGGGGCGTCCGGTACGTCTTCTACGGACGGGAGGCGATGGCGATTCCCAGCCCACGCGAGCGCGGTGACACGGAGAATCTCCAACCGCCGGATGACTCAACAGAGAACACCGACGGGCGAAAAGGAGACTCGCAAACGAACGGAAACGCCGAAAGCACCGGTACCACGGAGGCCAATCAGGAGGACGACCAATGACAGACACGACACTCATCGATCCCGCGCTCACCGAGATATTTCTCGGTGTCGCGGCCGGATTCATGCTGCTGGCACTCGCCATGTTTTATCGTGCGATCAAGGGACCAACGACGCAGGATCGGGTGCTCGCGGTGAACGTCCTCGGAACGAACACTGTGGTCATCCTCGCACTGCTCGCGGCCGCACTGGGCGAACGCTCGCTTCTGGATATCGCCCTGGTCTATGCGCTGTTGAACTTCCTGATGGCCGTCGCCATCTCGAAGTTCACCGTCGAACGAGGTGGTGTCCTGTGATCGAGACCGTCAGAGTTGGCGGGTCCGTCTTGTTCGTGGCGCTCGGACTGTTCTTCACACTCATCTCGACGGTCGGCGTGTTGCGACTCCCCGACGTGTACTCCCGCGCGCATACTGCATCGCAGGCAGACACGCTCGGCGCTGGCTTCGCGCTCGCCGGCGTCGCGCTCGCACTCGGCTGGACACCAACGACCATTCTCACGGTGATCCTGCTGTTTTTCATATTCGTAACGAACCCGACGGCCGCCCACGCTATCACGCGGGCCGCCCACGAGGAGGGAATCGAGCCGTGGACGACCGACGACGACCGGACGGACGCTGATCTGGCGGCCGAAGCCGAACGACTGACCCCGAATGAGATGACCGACACCGACGAGGAGGGCGCAACACCGGCCGCCGACGGCGGACAGGAATCCGGAGGTGAGTCGCCGTGATGTCGGCGTTCGAGGCGGCCCTGTTCCTGTTCGTGCTGGCAACAGCCGTCGCAACGGCGTTGCTACGAGATATTCTCGCGGTAATCATCGTCTTCGCCGCCTACAGCCTCGGGATGGCGCTGTTTTATGCCTTCCTGCTGGCACCCGATGTGGCGATGACAGAAGCAGCAATCGGTGCCGGCGTGACGACGATTCTGCTGCTACTGACGATCGCCAAAACGGCCCGGATGGATGTCGACAAAGCGATCGAAAGAGTGAGTGTGCCCGGTATGATTGTCTTCGGGGGACTACTGTTCGTCCTCGTCCGGACGTTCCGGACCTTTCCGGTAGTCGGCACCACGGCCGAGCGGCCGTGGCTGACCCCCGGCGTCACGCAGTATTACATCGAGCATTCCTACGCCGATACCGGTGTCGAAAACGCCGTGACTGCGGTGCTCGCCGGCTACCGAGGGTTCGATACGTTCGGCGAGGCGACGGTAGTGTTCGCTGCAGGCGTTGCGACCATGATCGTGCTCAAACAGGTGGTGTTTACCCGTGAGTGAATCCAGACCAGATGTCAACGAGTCGATGTACGTCGAGAGCCAGATAATCATGTCGACGGTCCGTGTGGTGGCTCCGTTCGCGCTCACCTACGGGCTATTTTTGATGTTTCATGGCTCGGGCACGCCCGGCGGGAGCTTTCAGGGCGGTGCGATTATCGGCTCGACAGTGCTGATGATCGCCTTTGCCTTTGGCATCGAGCCAACGCGAGACTGGTTACGAAACCGGACTGTGGTCGCACTCGCGACCGGCGGGACGGCAGCGTTCGCCCTCATCGGACTGGTTCCGATCTTCTTCGGCGGTCGGAACTTCCTCGAATACGACTTCTACGTCGATATCGGGCTGATCAACAAACCCAAGTGGGGTCTGGAGGCCATCGAGGTCGTCGGTGTCGCCCCCATCGTCGCCGGTGTCGTCGTCGGATTGTTTTTCCTCATCGCGGCCGGACTCGGCCCGGGGGAGGTGAACGAGGATGATTGAATCGCTCTTTACGAGTCGGTACACCTACGTCCTATTTGCCATCCTGCTCGTCATCGGACTGTATATCGTCGTCGCCTCCTCGAATCTGGTCAAGAAAGTGATCGGGCTGAACCTCTTCCAGACGGCGATTTTTCTGTTTTTCATTTCGACAGCCTACGTCGAGGGCGGGAGTTCACCGATCATCCCGAAGGAGGCCTTCGCCGGACAGGGCTACGCCAGTCCGCTGCCGCAGGTCATCGTGCTAACCGCGATTGTGGTCGGGATCGCCCTGACTGCGGTGGCGCTGGCGTTGATCGTCAGAATCTACGACGAGTACGGCACGCTCGACGAGGAGACGCTCAGGGAGGTGCGTGCAGATGACTGAGCAACTCCTGCCGGGACTGCTTATCGGCATTCCGATTCTGGGGTCGACGTTGCCGCTGGCACTCGGACTCCTCCGTGACCGGGTCGGTTGGTCGGTCGCTGCTATCGTGTTGAGCATCGAGGCCGCACTCGCCGGGTGGCTCGCCTACGCCATCTACGTCGCCGGCGGCCACGGCGAGCGCGGCATCGTCCACGTCCTCGGTGGCGAACGATTCGGCCGGAAGTCGGTCGAACTCGCAACCGGCGGGACGACACAGAACTTCGTCGTCGGCATCGAACTCGTCGCCGACGAACTCTCCGCGCTGCTGGTCGCACTCGTCGCGGCCGTCTCGCTGGGCGTGCTCGTCTTCGCCAGACAGGCTGGCCCACGGGGTAACGCCTTCTACAGCGGCTATCTGCTACTGGCCGGCGGGCTGATGGGGCTGGTGCTGACGGGGGACCTGTTCAACCTCTTCGTCTTCCTCGAAATCGTCGGGCTGGCTTCCTACGCGCTGATCGCGGGCGACCAGTCCGCCGAATCGGCTGTCGCCGCGCTCAAGTATCTCATCATCGGAACGACCGGCGCGTCGATGTATCTCATCGGCGTCGGCTACCTCTTCGTCGCGACTGGCGCGCTCAATATGGTTGATGTCGCCCGTTCGCTGGCTGGCGAACCGACGTGGATCGACGGCGCGCTCTACAGCGACCCAACGGTCATTGCAGCATTCGGGTTCATCGCGGTCGGCCTCGCGGCGAAAGCGGCCATCTATCCGCTCCATAGCTGGCAGCCGGACGCCTACGCTGCCGCGCCGGATTCGGTGACGATTTACATCTCGGCGCTGGTCTCCACGTCGGCGGCGTACGCGCTGGCCCGGATCACCTGGCAGGTGTTTACGCCGGACTTTTTCGCGGCGACGGCAAACGCCGAACTCATGTTGAATGGTCTGCTGGTGCTGGGCGGCGCGAGCGTCCTCGCCGGGAGTTTCCTCGCTGCGATGCAACGGCAGGTCAAGCGGATGTTCGCCTACTCCTCGGTCGCGCAGTTCGGGCTGATCGTGCTGGGTATCGGTATCGCCGTGCATCCGAGTTCGGGCGAGACCGCCGCCCGCTTCGCGGTCTACGGCGTGGTGATCCACCTGCTCGCACACGGGCTGATCAAAGGTGGACTGTTCGCCACCGCGGGCGCACTCGCACGAGGGACCGGCGCGCGCCGACTCTCGGAGTTCGCCGGCCTGGCGAAGAAACGGCCGTTCCTCTCCGGAGCGATGGCCATCCTCGGGTTCGGCATCGTCGGCGTCCCGCCGACAGCCGGCTTCATCGGCAAGTGGTATCTCGCCGTCGCAGCGGTCGAGTCGGGACTCTGGCCGGTGATCTTCGTCGTCTTCGCCAGCACGCTCCTCACGCTGCTGTACGTCGCGCGAATTCTCGAAAAACTGTACTTTGATTACCAACCGGAGGAAACGCCCGAACACGCCGAATCGAGCGCGCCCGTCGTTGCTGATGGCGGCCGCACGCTCTCGATTGGAATGATCGCACTGGCCGTCAGCGCCGCCCTGCTCTCCATCGTCCTCGGCTTCGCCGGCGGCGAGTTGGCGAACATGATCGATCCGGTCGTGGATCGACTGTTCACCGATCCGGGGGTGGTCCTCGATGGTTGAGATCCCAGGCGGTGACCTCCAGCCGCTTGCGGCAGTATTGGTCTCGACGGTGGCGACGATGCTCATCATCGCCTCCTACCGGCGGCCGAACGTCCGTGAGTTCTGGTCGATTCTCGCAGCGCTGCTGAAGTTCGGTATCGTGGCGAGTATGCTCCCCGCGGTGCTGGACGGCGAGACGTTCCGCTGGTCGATGGGCGAGTTCGTCTTCGGCATCGAGTTCGCGCTGCGAGTCGACACACTGGGGATGGTCTTCGCGCTGCTCGCCAGTTTCCTCTGGATCTTCACCGCCTTCTACTGTGCGGGCTACATGCGCGGGCTGAACGAACCCAACCAGACCCGGTTTTTCGCAGCCTTCGCCGCCTCGCTATCGACGGCCATCGGCATCGCCTTCGCCGAGAATCTGATCGTCATGTTCCTCTTCTACGAACTGCTCTCCATCGTCACCTACCCGCTGGTCGCCCACGACGAGACCGACGAGGCCCGTGCGGCCGGCCGGAAGTATCTCGCCTACACCTTCTTTGGCGGGGGCTTCCTGGTGCTTGGCGGCACAGCCTTGGTCTACTGGCTGACCGGCCTCGCCGACCCCGCGCGGGTCAGCGGTGTTGCCGTTGGTGAAAGCACGGCAACGGTGACCTTCGGCGAAATCGGCGAGCCACTGATGGCGGTCTACCAGGGAAGCGTCGTCAGCGAACCGATCTTTATGCTGGCATTCGGGATGCTCGCGCTCGGGTTCGGGACGAAGGCGGCGATCATGCCACTGCACTCGTGGCTCCCGGACGCGATGGTCGCGCCGACGCCAGTCTCGGGACTCCTGCACGCCGTCGCAGTCGTCAAGTCCGGCGCATTCGGCGTCTCCCGGGTCGTACTCGACGTGTACGAACCGGATCTGACCGCCGCACTGGATATGCACATCGCGCTGGGCGGACTCGCCGCGGCGAGTTTCATCCTCGCGTCGTTCATTGCACTCCGAAAGGACCACCTCAAGCGCCGACTCGCGTACTCGACGGCGAGCCAACTTTCCTACATCATCATGGGCGTCGCGCTGCTCTCGCCGGCCGGAATCACCGGCGGACTGCTCCACATCCCCGCGCACGCGTTCATGAAACTCACGCTGTTCTTCTGTGCGGGTGCGATCCACGTCGAGACCCACACGGACTACATCTCGAACATGGCGGGCATCGGCAAGCGGATGCCGCTGACGATGACCGCCTTCACGATCGCCGCGGCGGGGATGGCCGGGATCCCGTTCGTCGCTGGCTTCGTCTCGAAGTTCTACATGCTGATCGGGGCAATCGGCATGACCGACGCCAGTTACGCCTACGAACCGACCGCGGCGGGAGCCATCTTCGCGCTCGCGCTGATCGTCTCGGGCGTGATGAACATCGCCTACTTCTGGCCGGTCGTCTACACCGCCTTCTTCGAGAGCGAGGACGAACACGACGCCAAACCGCTCGTCGAGTTTCCCATCGGCGGCAAGTTCTTCAGTCCCGGCGACGAGGAAGTCGCCGCAGATGGCGGACACACCGAGGAAAGTGACGGCGACGAGTTCCACGTCAGCGAACAGGCCCACGAAGAGGCGAATCACGACGTCCATCACGGCGGCCCGCCGCCGAGCGGGTGGGAGCGACGCTCGCCACGCGAGGAGAGCACGTGGCTCATCCTGATGCCCATTGCCGTCATCGTCACTGGGGCCGTCGTGCTCGGCACAATCCCGGGAGAGGTCGGATTTCTGGATCTGGTGACGGCCGTAGCTGAACGGGCGACTGGACTGGAGGTGGGCCTATGACAGAGTTTCTGACTGTCGTCCCGCCGGCCTTCGTCGTCCTCGCCGCGGCGCTGGCCGTGGCGCTCTTGCCGCGACTCGTCGGCCACGTGGTCGGTGCTGCGAGTACCCTCTGGATCCTCGCCGTAGCCCTGTTCGCACCGGAGGGAGAGTTCTGGGAGATCAACTTCCTCGGCTTCGAGACCATCTTCCTGCAGATCGACGGGCTCTCACAACTCGTCGCCATGGCGGCTGGCATCCTCGCCACCGCAGCAGTCGTCTACGCCTACAGCAGTGACGCACCAAAGCTGATGACCGCGCTCGCGCTCTCCTACGTCGGTTCGACGGCGGGGGTCATCTTCGCCGGCGACTGGGTCTCGCTGATCGCCTGGTGGGAGTTCATGGCCGTGACGAGCACGCTACTGGTCTGGCATCACGGCGGCAAAGCGGTCCGGGCGGGCTACCGCTACGCGCTGGCACACGGCATCGGTGGGAGCCTGTTCCTCTTTGCCATCGTCTGGCATCTCGCCGTCGGCGGCGGCCTGCTCATCGAGGGTGGGATCGGCGTCGGCGGGGCGGCCCCGCTGGCGGCCATCGGCATCGAAGCGGATATGCCGATGATCCTCGCCGCCTCGGGGATTGGGATCAACTGTGGATTCATCGGCCTGCACACGTGGCTACCGGACACCTATCCGCGGCCGCACATCGCCGCGTCGGTGTTCCTCTCCGTGTTCACGACCAAGACCGGCGCGTACGTCCTGCTGCAGACGTTCCCGAACGGAAGCCACCTGCTCGCGTATATGGGCGCGGCGATGGCCGTCTACGGCGCTGGTTTCGCACTGCTCCAGCACGACATGCGCGCGTTACTCTCCTATCACATCATGGCGCAGGTCGGTTACATGGTCGCCGGAATTGGGCTGCTCGCCACCGCCGAGAAGGGCGGCGTCGGCGCGATCATGCACGCGTTCAACAACATCCTGTTCAAGGCGCTTCTGTTCATGGCCGTCGGCGTCATCATCTACCGGACCGGAGTCGAGGATCTGTACGACCTCGGTGGACTGTGGCGGGAGATGCCCCTGACAGCGATTGGCTACACGCTGGGAGCACTGTCGATTACGGCGATTCCACCGTTCAATGGCTTCGTGAGCAAGGGCATCGTGCTCGATACGGCGCACAAGTACCACGCCTTCGGCACGGAACCAGTCTGGATTCTGTTGCTCGTCGGCGCGGTCGGGACGCTTCTCTCCTTCATCAAACTGGGCTACTACGCCTTTCTCCACGGCGAGTTCGAGGGGAGTGTCAAAGACGCCAAGAGCGGCCAGACCGTGGCGATGTTCGCCGTCGGCGGGGCCTGTCTGGCCTTCGGCCTGCCGGGCGGGTGGGAGTTCGCCGTCGAGATGGCCGCCGAAAACGCTGCGGGCTTCCACGTCCACGACCTGCATCCCTACAGCACGAGTCACCTCACCGAGAGCGCTGCACTGGTCGCCGTGAGCGTGCCTGCTTTCTTCCTCATCAGAAAGCCGCTCTCGAAGATCGGTCACGTCCCGGATTTCGAGGTGCTTATCAATCCGCTGATCTACTACTCTGGCAAGATCGGTATCTACGGCACCACCGAACTCTTCGCCGCAGTCGACCGGGCAGCGGTCCGATTTGTACAGACCTGTTACTGGATCAGCGCGAATCCCGTCCGGACGGTCGACCGGGCGACTCGCTGGCTTCCCGACGGGATCAGACCCGAGTTTGTCGGTGAGTCGGCTCCTGACGGCGGCGAGCCCTCTCGCCTGTATCTTCGGGCCGGGATCGGCACGACCGTGCTCGTGTTGAGTGCTGTGTTAACGGTTCTGTTGGCGCTAAGCCTCTAGTTTCGGAACGGCTTAACACCCAGCCAGCGAAAGAAGAGTATGGATCCATCGAGAGTCGATATGGGCGTTGATCTTGGCTACGGTGTTTTGCTTCTTGCCGCACTCGTCATGATGTCCCAGGTTGGGCAAGCGACGGGAATTGCCTTCGGTGTCGGGATCATCCTCTCGTACACGCTGCACGTTGTCTGGAAGATGGGACGGTTCGATCCCGAATGGATGACCCGGACTGTCGAAGAGACAGTCGAGCGAAGTGTCGAAGAGAGCGTCGAAAAGCAGGTCGACGACTCGGTCAACGAGAGCGTCGAAAAGAGCGTCGGCGAAGCTGTCGAGAAACAGGTGGAGTCGAGTGTGACCGAATCTGTCGAGAAAAGCGTCGGCGAGGCCGTCGAGAAACAGGTCGAGCAGACCGTCGGTGAGGGGATCGAAGAAACGGTCGGCGACACTGTCGAAGAAACCGTCGAAGGCACTGTCGGCGAGACAGTTGAAGAAACAGTCGGTGAAACAGTCGAGGAAACCGTCGGTGAAACGGTCGAAGGGACTGTCGAAGAGACAGTCGAGGACACGGTCGAGAAAACTGTCGCCGAAACGGTCGAGGAGACCGTTGAGGAGACTGTCGAGCAGAAAGTGGAGGGGAAAGTCGAAGATACGGTCGAGCAGACAGTCGCCGAAACAGTCGAAGGGAAAGTCGAAGATACCGTCGAAGAAACCGTCGAACAGACGGTCGAAGGGAAAGTCGAAGATACCGTGGAGGAGACAGTCGAGGATACGGTCGCCGAAACTGTCGAGGACACTGTCGAAGAGACCGTCGAGCAGACGATGGAGGAGACTGTCGCGGAAACTGTCGAGGAGAGAGTCGAAAAGACCGTCGAGAAGAAAGTCGACGGCAACAGTTCAGAGGACGCTTGAGACTGAGTCGGCCGTCGGAGACTCAGTCGAACGGCCGAGCAGCGAATCGAAGTAGCCGGTCGACACTGCCTCTCTGATCGCATCGCCTCTGTTTTCGTCTTCGAGCGCGAATTCGTACGCCTCGGTGAGCCCTGTCTCCCCGGCCAGCGGGACGAGCGACACTGTCGTTCCCGTCGCGTCGATCTGAACGAGGAAGTACGCAGGCGGGAACGAGGAGACACTCGGTGCGCCGATCACGGTGAGGCCGCGGTACTCCGTCACGTACGGCCAGTGAACATGTCCGGTAACGGCGAGGTCGACGCCCGCGGAGACGAGTTCGTCCGCGACCACTCTCGAATTTGTGAGTCGATACGATCCATCCGGGAGAGCGCTTCCGAACGGTTCAGGAACAGGCCCGAACGGATGGTGACAGACAGCGATACGCGGGCCAGACGGTTCCGGGAGGGCCGCAAGCCAGCCACGAGTCTCGGTCGTCAGTGCCCCGCCAACTTTGGTCGTCCCATCGGTTCGGGTGCTATCGAGCGCGAGAACGTCCACCCCGCCGTACGAGTGCGTTCGCGGAAAGCCACGCTGGCCACGCCACGCGGCAAAAGCGTTGCCGTCCGGGACTGGGCCGCGGTCACCGTCGTATGCCACGTCGTGGTTGCCCGGCACGGCAATCGTCGGGTCCGGACCGTTGCGCAGAAGTGCCGTCGCCAGTTCGTACTCCGCCCGCTCACCATCTTTCGTGATGTCTCCGGCCAGTACCGATAGATCCACGTCACGACCCCGAGCATCGGTCAGTGCCGTTTCCAACCGCTGTTTGCTCCGGTGGTACATCTTGATCGTCCCGTGTGCCGTCCCGCTCAGGTGAGGGTCCGCGAGGACGGCGATGGTCGTCTCTCGGCCGCGAGGCTGGTCGAACCGAGCGAGTCGACGCGCACCGTCAGTCAGCGGACCGCCATCGATCACGGTGTCCGGTCGTGGCTGGGTTGAGCGGCGTGCCATGAGAAGGAAACCGACGGAGAAAGCCAAGAGCGTTTATAATAGGCGACTGTCCAACTCAGCTCTCTCGGGAGGCGACCGGTGCCCTCGGGATCACTACAGAGCCAACATAGCAGTGTTTTTCGATATCGCCGCGGAGTCGGCTTCTATGGGCCGCCAACAGTCTATAGAGACGGGACTCACTCCGAACGAAAGTGCCCCCAGTCGATTGCGAACAGCACCCAAAGCGTTTGCTGACCGGCGGCCAAAGAACAATTGATGAGCGGCTTGGTGAGTTCGACAGTGGCCGCCGCCGAGGGAGAAGAATGACCGCCGCTGAGCAATCCGACGAGTCGGCGGGACTGCTCGATCCGTTCCGGCAGTTTCTCTCTTTCGAGCGCGACGTGCTCGTCCTCTCGATTGCGATGTTCGCGTTCAGTCTGGCCTTCCAGATGACCAGCCGGTACATCCCCCAGTACATGCAGGCACTGGGAGCCAGTTCGTTCGTCATCGGGCTGTTCGGAACCGTCGGCAACATCATCGGCGCGGCCTATCCCTACCCCGGAGGGCGGCTCTCCGACCGCCTCGGCTCGCGACTCGCACTGACGCTGTTCGGACTGTGCTCGACGGCCGGCTTCGTCGTCTGGCTGATTGCGCCGACACTCGGGACGCTGTCGATTCTTGGTGTCACCATCGAGCCGTGGTTCTGGATCTTCGTCGGCCTCTTTTTGGCACAGGCCTGGAAGTCCTTCGGCCTCGGCGCTACCTTCGCAATCGTCAAGCAGTCCGTCCCGCCGTCACAACTCGCTCGCGGCTTCGCCAGTACCGAAGTCTTCAGACGGACCGCCTTCCTAATTGGGCCGCTTCTGGCAGCCGGTCTCCTCGCTGTCTTCGTCGAGTTCGCCGTCGGCTTTCAGGTCGTCCTGGCCGTCGCCGTCGTCTTCGCACTGCTCGCGACGACAACACAGCACTACCTCTACGAACCGCAGGACACCTCGCTTGGAAAATCCTTCGAGGGCATCGAAGAGATCCTCGCCGACCTCAGGTCGCTCCCTTCGGAGTTGCGTTCCCTGCTGGTCGCGGATACCCTTGTCCGCTTCGGCAACGGAATGGTCTACGTCTTTTTCGTCATCGTCGTCACCGATTTCCTGCGGGTCGGACTCGACATCGGTCCGCTCGCGCTCTCCCCAGAGGTGTTTTTCGGGGTGTTGCTGGCAATCGAGATGCTGATCGCACTGATTTCGATGCCCATCGCCGCGAAACTGGCCGAATCGGTCGGGCTGAAGCCAGTCGTCGCAGTCGGCTTCTCTGTGTACGCACTCTTTCCGATCCTGTTGATCAGCGCACCAGCAAATTCTGCCGTCGTCGCGCTGTTGTTCGCCTATTCGGGGCTTCGCTTCGCGGGCTTGCCAGCACACAAGGCACTGATCGTCGGACCGGCAGAGCGGGACACCGGCGGCCGCGTGGCGGGGTCGTACTACCTCGTCAGGAACACGGTCGTCATTCCCAGTGCAGCCATCGGCGGGGCAATCTACGGCGGATTCGGTATCGAGCGACTCGGTATTTCGTTCGCGGGCAGCGAACCGCTCGCCTTCGGGATTGCGACGGTGATCGCTGGAATCGGGACCGTCTATTTCCTCGTATTCGGCGAGGAGTTCGCGGCCTACCAGTAAGCGACCGCCGACGTTATTTCGATTCCGACCCTTAGGAGAGCAATGACAATGCGCGGCGCGATTATCGATCTGGACGGCACGGTCTACCGGGGCGGCGAACTCTGCAACGGGACGGCAGCAGGGATTCGCTCACTCCGTGAGGCCGGACTCGACCTGCTCTTTTTCTCGAACAACCCACTGAAAGATGGCGATGATTACGTCGAACGACTGACCGATCTGGGACTGGACGTCTCGTCTGGCGAAGCCTGTTCGTCCGGCGTCGTGACCACGGAGTATCTGGTCGAGAACCATTCGGGAGAGCAGATCTTCTGTATCGGGGCCGACGGGCTTCGAGAGCAGTTCCGGGCAGCCGACCTCGACGTGACCGACGACCCGGAAGCGACGGACGTACTGGTCGCGTCGTGGACCTCAGAGTTCGAGTTCGCAGATATGCGGGATGCACTCGCTGCGGTCGACGACGACACGACCTTTCTCGGAACCGACCCCGACAGGACATTTCCGATGGAGGGCGGGACGGAGGTTCCGGGATCGGGTGCGATCATCGGTTCGGTCGCCGCCGTCGTCGGAACGGACCCCGATGCGATTCTCGGCAAGCCCTCGGAGGCGGCACTCGACGCGGCACTGGATCGACTCGGCGCAGCACCCTCGGAGTGTCTGGTCGTCGGGGACCGCCTCGATACAGATCTCAGAATGGGAGATCGGGCCGGCATGACGACCGTCCTCGTCCTGACAGGAGTCTCCGACCGGGCGGACATCGCCGACAGTGATATCGAGCCCGACTACGTCATCGACAGTCTGGGTGAAATCGACTCCGTTCTCGGAGAGATCACTGCAGCGCGCTGAACGGTGGTTGGCTGGCAACGCCCGCGACGAGATGGGCGGAGACGGTGTCTGTTTATACCGGGCGAGTCTATGTATCGGCAATGGTCGAAGCAGATCCGGTGATGCGAGCCGCCAGGAACGGCTTCGGGGTGTTGATGGTCGCGATTCTCGGTCTGTGGGCATTTCGCTTTTTTAACGGAGACAGCTCTGCGCAGCAGTTGTTCGATCTCCTCTTGCTCGGGGCCTTTGTCTACTGGGGTTCACAGCTCTACTATCGACGACAGACCGATTCAGCGGACGACTGAGCGCCGCCGAGATGTCTCGATTCAATATGTATTTCGACCAACAATCACCCGTATTTTTATATCATCGCTACCGAACAACATGCATATTCAATGAGTGGCGGCGAGGAAATCGACGTGTTGTATGTCAGTGGGGATCAGGCCGCCGAGGAACTCGAACTCGACTCGAACCGACTCAGTGTCGAGACCGCACCAGGTGTCGAGCAAGCCCTCGGAAAACAGGTCAACCGAGAGTTCGATTGTCTCGTTTCAGCGTACGACCTGCCGGACGGCGATGGGGTCGAACTCCTCGAAACTGTCCGGACAAAGGACCCAGATCTCCCCTTCGTGCTCTACGCAGAACAGGGCTCGGAGGCGGTCGCGAGTCGGGCGATTTCCGCCGACGTGACCGAGTATCTTAGGAAGGATGAACACACCAGCCAGACACTCGAGAGTCGGATCAGGGAGGCCGTCGATCAGTATCGGGACTGTCGGGAGATATCGGATCGGCACGAACAGCTCTCGCTGTTCATCGAACAGTGCCCGCTCGGAGTGATCGAGTGGAACGACAACTTCGAGATTGTCAGCGTCAACCCCGCTTGTGAGGAGATTCTCGGATACTCCGAGGAGGAACTCCTCGGGGAGTCCTGGCGAAAAATCGTACCGGAGACGGCCGAGTCCGAAATCGACACGCTGGTCAATAACCTTCTCGAAGTCGAAGGCGGATTCCACAGCGTCAACGAAAACCGCACCAAAACCGGCGAACAGATCGTCTGTGAGTGGCACAACCGCGTCGTAACTGACGGCGACGGCGACGTGGTCACAGCGTACTCACAGTTTCAGGATATCACGAATCGGCGCTCCCGTGAGGAGGCGATAGCCGAACTCCACGAGATCGTCGACGACCTCGCTGCGTGTTCGAGCCAGCAGGAAATTTACGAGCGGACGATAGACGCTGCGGGACGGATCCTGAACTTCGATCAAGCTGCAATCGCCATCGAAAACGACGGCCACCTCAACGTGGAGGCGATGTCTGAGCACGTCCCCTTCGAGGTTCCGCCCTCGTTGGAAGTCGACGAGGGGCTGGCCGGCAAGACGTACCAGCAAGATGAAGCCTATCTCATCGACGACGTTAGTGAAACGTCGGCTGCAAACCCGCAGACAGACGAAATTCGCTCCGCAATCAGTGTCCCGATCAGCGGATACGGGGTCTTTCAGGTGATCGACAGTGCGCTCGGCGCCTTCGAGCGCCAGGACGTCGAACTGGCCAAACTCCTCGTCCAGCACACAGAAACCGCCTTGGACCGACTCGGTCGGGAGCAGGAACTCGAACAAATTTACGAACAAGTCGAGTTCGCACTCGATGCGACCGATTCCGTGATCTGGGCCGTCGATCTCGAGGCAAACGAGATACAGACTGGACTGGGGCCATCTGAACGACTGTTCGGGGTTTCGAGCGAGCAGATTGCCGGGCTCGGACCATTCTTGCAGGAGAGCGTCCACCCGGACGATGTCGAGGAGATGCGCGATGTCGTGCAGCGCGTACGGAACGGGGAGAAAGGAGTCTTCAGCTACGTCTTTCGAAAGAATCCGAAATACGGAGACCATCGATGGCTGGAAGCACTTGGCTACATCCAAGAAGACGGAGGCCCGAAGCGGGTGATTGGATTAACAACTGATGTAACCGAGCGCGAACAGCGCGAGCAGGAACTGCAGCGACAGAACGAGCGTCTGGAGCAGTTCACCAGCGTCGTCAGCCACGACCTCCGGAATCCCTTGCAGGTTGCCAACAGTTGGCTATCACTCGCCGAAGAAGACTGTGAGAGTGAATATCTGGAGAAGGTTGGCGAAGCACACGAGCGAATGGATGTCCTGATCGAGGAACTGCTACGGCTAGCGCGAGAAGGCGACCGGGCCTTAGAGACAGAACGAATCGATCTCGATGCGTGTGCCAGAGCGTGCTGGGAAACCGTCGACACGGGAGATGCAGGACTGTTGGTCGACGTGGACGGTGCGCTCACCGCGGATCGCAATCGATTCCGGCAGCTACTGGCAAACCTGTTCCGCAACGCCGTGGAACACGGTTCCACGAACCCTGACTCGCACACTCGGCAGGACGCTGTCGAGCACGGCGGTGACGCCGTGACGGTTACTCTGGGCCGACTCCCAGAAGGGTTCTACGTGGAAGACGACGGCCCCGGGATCCCACCAGAGCGGCGGGAAGAGGTGTTCGAGTCGGGCTACTCTGCGACCGAAGACGGCACCGGCTTCGGGTTGAGTATCGTCGCCCGCGTCGTCGACGCCCACGGCTGGGAGATTCAGGCCACAGAGGGATCGACCGGCGGTGCTCGCTTCGAGATTACGGGCGTCGAATCTATCGAGGAGTAGGGCGGCGGGTGCATTAGAGGTCGGTAGGTCGGGTTCGTTCGGAAACGGTTAACTGGCTACGCTGAATAGTGGTCAGCAAATGGCCGAGGACGTCAAACCCACGCGGAAGAATCTGATGCAGATCGAGGACCGCATCGAACTCTCAGAGCGTGGGCACGATACACTCGAAAAGAAGCGTGACGGCCTGATCATGGAGTTTATGGATATTCTCGATCAGGCGCAGGACGTTCGAGAAGATCTCGAAGCGAACTACCAGGACGCCCAGCGCGCGATCGATATCGCACGCGCGACCGAGGGCGACGTGGCGGTTCGCGGGGCCGCTTCCGCACTCAAGGAACACCCCGAGATCACCACCCAGTCGAAAAATATCATGGGTGTGGTCGTCCCACAGATCGAGTCCACGAAGGTCCAGAAAAACCTGCAGGAGCGGGGGTACGGCGTGCTCGGGACGAGTGCCCGGATCGACGAGGCCGCCGACGCCTACGAAGAACTGCTCGATCAGATCATCCTCGCCGCCGAAGTCGAGACGGCGATGAAGAAGATGCTCAACGAGATCGAGACCACCAAACGGCGTGTCAACGCCCTGGAGTTCAAACTCCTTCCCGACCTCCGGGAGAACCAGGAGTACATCGAGCAGAAACTCGAAGAGCAAGAGCGTGAAGAGATCTTCCGCCTGAAGAAAATCAAGGCCAAGAAAGAAGAAGAGGAGAAAGCAGAGCGCGAGGCCGAACAGGAAGCCGAGCGCGAGAAAGAGACCGTTTCCGCGGACGACTAATTTTCGGCTCGCTTTCACCTGTCGTTACACTTTACAGAACTGACGGCGTAGACACGGCTGATGAGCGACAGCGAGGAACTGGACGAACTCGAACGGATCCGCCAACAGAAGCGTGAGGAGCTGAAAGCGAAGCAATCGGGCGAATCCGTGGAAAGCGGTGAAGCGAACGACGGCGGGGGAGAGACACCCACAACGCCGATCGAAATCGAGAGCCAGTCCCACTTCGAGGATGTCACCGCCGCCCACGATGTCGTGCTGGTCGATTGCTACGCGGACTGGTGCGGGCCGTGTCAGATGATGGAACCGACTATCGAATCGCTCGCGGCCGAGAGCGACGCGGCCGTAGCGAAGGTCGACGTGGACCGCCACCAGCGACTCGCCCAGCAACTCGGCGCACAGGGCGTGCCGACGCTGGTCGTCTTCGCCGACGGCAAGCCCGTCGAGCGAGTCGTCGGTGCACAGGACCGCGCGACCCTCGATCAACTCCTCCAGCGAGCGGGCTGAATGCAGGGAGTCGTTCCGGCCGCGGGCGAAGGCACGCGGATGCGCCCGCTGACCGCCAAACAGCCGAAAGGCCTCGTCGGGGTCGCTGGCAAACCACTGTTGACACACGTCTTCGAGCAGTTGACTGCGCTGTCGATAACTGAACTGATCGTCGTCGTCGGCTACCGTGGCGAGCAGATCCGCGAATACTATGGAAATTCCTTCGAAGGGACGCCAATCACATACGTCCGACAGGAGTCTCGTGACGGACTGGCCGATGCAGTGTGTCGGGCCGCCGGAGCAATCGAGACGGATTTCGTGTTGTTGAACGGCGATAACGTCATCCGGGCCAACACGAAGGAATTGGTGGCTCGCCACCGGGAGGCTGACGCCGACGTGACGGCACTGGTCGAAGAAGTACCGAAACCGGAGGCAGGGAAGGGCGCAGTCTTCGAGACGACGGACGGGGAAATCACCGGCATCGTCGAGAAGCCGACTGAGCCACCCTCGCGGTTGGTGCCACGGGGCTGTTACGCGTTCTCGCCGAAAATCGTCCACGCCTGTCGGCTCGTAACCCCGAACGAGACTGGCGAATACGAACTCACAGACGCCATCTCGCTGCTTTTGTGGGCCGGACACGTGCTAGAAACCGTCGAACTGGACGGCTGGTGTTACAACGTCAATACACCGGCGGACCGGGAGACGGTCACAGAACGATTGCGGAGCGAAGAGAGCTGAGGGTCCTACGAAGGCAGTAGCGGTCCCAATCAGCCGGCTGAGGATCGGACTCTCCGGGATAAATAAGTTGAAAGAGTAAATGCGGAGTACTTTGAAACGATACTACTATTACGGTCCCGGCGAGATGCGGTTGATATGCGACGTAGGGAATTACTGGTGCTCGCGGGTGGATCAATGACCGTGACGGTTGCAGGGTGTATGGGGGACGACGGGTCGGAGGACGACGAAAACGGAAACGAGACCGACAACGGAGACAACAACGGGAACGGGGACGAGCAAAACGACCAACCCACGCCGGCAACCTTCGACGTGGGTGATGTCAGTCTCAACGAGACGACAGTCGCCGCGCAGGCGACGGTCGAACTCACCGCCCAGATCACGAACTCGGGCGAACAGAGCGGGACGAAGACGATCGAACTCCGGCAGGACGGCGAGGTCGTCGACAGCCAAGAACTCGAACTGGAAGCCGGAGCCGAAGGATCCGTGACGTTCAGCCCGTCGACGGATCTGGACACTGGCGAATACGAGTTTACGGTGTTGACCGAGGACAGCGAGGGAAGTAGTGTGCTGACGATTGCGGACGGTGAGTTCGTCGTCGAGAATATCGACCCACAGGTGGCCGAGCTCGACCAAGGCCAGCCGCTGACAGTCAGTGCGGATATCGTCAACCAGGGACCGGTCGAGGACACGAAACCGGTCGAACTGCGCGTCGATGGTGAAACAGTCGTCGAACAGGAGATCACACTCGCTGCTGAGGGACAGCAGTCTGTCGAGTTCAGCGAGGTAGATACGAGTAGTCTCTCGTTGGATGTCGACGAACACAGCATCTGGACGCCAGACGACGAGGCACTGGGATCGCTCACGCTCGTGCCCGTCGAACCGGGGACGCTCGAACTGACCGTCGTCGATGCTGACGGGGTCGGCGTCGGCGGGGCGACCGTCACCGGCGACGATATCGAAGAGACGACCGATTCCGAAGGGATTCTCACGCTCGAACTCGATCCGGGAGAGTACGACCTGACGATCGCGTCGGCAGAGCTGGAGACGACGCAGACGGTCACGATCGAGGGCGGCAAGACGACGAGTACGACCGTCGAACTGGTCGCGAGCGCGGGCGGGAGTATCAGTTCCCTCGACGGCACGAACACCGGCGGGTTCACTGCCTTCGACGAGGACAACGAATCGGACGCCAGGGAGAACGGAATCTCGTTCCCACCGGGTAACTTTAGCCTCGCAGGAACTGTCTCGGACGGACAGTGGGAGAGTACGAGCGTCAACTTCGAGTCGTTCACAGTTCGAGGCTTCGATACGCAAGTCGAAGCACCCAACGGGCTGAGCGGGACCTTCGACGAGGCCGAGGAGCGGATGACCGTCGAAGGCCAACTTACGGTGACCGTCGGCGGCGATCAGTCCTTCAGTTACGAAATTGCGGCGACGACCGAAGAAAGCGGAGCGCTGACCGGATCAGCCGACTTTGGAGAGGATTCGGGGACGGCGACCATCGTCGACAACGAGTTCACCGTCGAGGATACGACCGACGACGGCGTCCTGAACAGCGTTCTGGGCATTCCGGTCGAGGAATCGGGCCGGGCCTGGTTCGAGCTCAGCTACGACTTCGACTTCACCCGAGAGTGAGCTACTGACCCAGCGCGCGGTCACAACGCTTATTCGCCCGACGGGAATTGTCCGGAGTAATGGAGGTTTCTGTCGTCGTCTGTACGCATGCGTCGGAGCGCTTTCCCGACCTCGTTGAGGCCGTCGAGAGCCTTCAGGCCCAGCGGTACGATCAGGTCGAAACCGTGGTGATCTCTGACGGGAACGACGACCTCGCCGAGCGGATCGAGCAGCAATTTGGGGGCGACCCGGACGTTCAGGTCCACTGCAACGAGACCAACCGCGGAGTGTCCTACAGCCGGACAAAGGGGGCGAAACGGGCAGCCGGCGATATCGTCGCGTTCATCGACGACGATGCCGTCGCCCGGCCTGACTGGATCGAAAACCTGGTCGCCGTCTACGAGGAGACTGACGCACTCGCAGTCGGCGGGCGGATGGCCGGCCAGTGGCTCGGCGGCGACCCGTGGTATCTCCCCGAGGAGTTCTACTGGCTCGTGGGCGTAACACACCGTGGATTCGCCGAGGCCGGCGAGGAGGTCAGAAACACCTACGAGTCGAACATCTCCTTTCGGCGTGACGTGTTTCTCGACCTCGGAGGCTTCGATACCTCCTTCGGCCCGACGGCGACGACCTACAGCCACTCCGAGGGTGCCGAAATCGGGACGCGACTCAAACGAGCATACGACCGCGGTGTCGTCTACGAACCTGACGCTGTCGTCGAGCACAAGGTGTTCGATTACCGGCTGTCGCTCAGGTGGCTGGTCGAGAAATCGCTCCAGCAAGGGGAGTCGAAGTATCGGCTCGGCCAACAGACGACTGCTGATATCGGCTCGGAAGCCGGCTTTCTGCGGGAGTTGCTCCTCGATCACGTTCCCCGGCGACTCGCCGCCCTGGTCCGGACGCCGTCGAAAGCGAAGATCGCGCAGTTCGTCATGCTGTTCGTCCTGACTGGGTTGGTCGGGGTCGGCTACCTCCGGGCGGCACTCACCCAGTGACGACTCGCTGGCGGTACGTTCAAGCGGGAGGGGGAAAAATGCCGAGACGAATGAGCGAGGAGGATGGCGTCTGTCTGGTTACCCAGCCACAGCGGAGCCGTGTCTCGAAAGACCACGCACACGACCTCGCCGACATCATCGCCGAGATTACGACCGTCGCCGTATTGACCGCGAACCTTCCAGAAGACGCGCCCATGCGGGAGGATCACGAAATCGTCGAATTCAGCACCGAAGGGACGGGCGAGCACGTCCTCGTCGAAGCCGTCCGGTTCGTCCTGAACCAGCTCCGACTGTGCCGGGCGATTGCCCGCCGTGAGGAGAGTACAGTCCTGTTTTTCGGCACTACGTCGTATCTCCTGCCGGTGCTTTGGTCGCAGGTGCTCGGCAAGCGGGTGCTCGTGCTCCCCCGCGGAGACGTGCCACTATCCCTGCGGTTACGCTGGGAAGAGCAACTTCCGGCACTCGTTGCCCGAGCACTGGCGGCACTGGTGTCCGCACTCGAACGTGCCAGCTACCGGCTGGCTGACGGTGTCGTGAGTTACACCCCCTCGATGGCGGAGCAGTTGGGACTGGATCGATACAGCGACAAACTGTATCCGAACGGGGCCCGCTTCGTCGACACCGAGCAGTTCGACGTGACGACTCCCTTCGCGGAGCGCGAGCAGGCAGTCGGGTTCATCGGCCGTCTCGACGTGGAAAAGCGGGTGCCCGAACTCGCGGCGGCGGCGAAACAGTTGCCAGATACCGTTACGTTCGTCTTCGTCGGCGACGGCTCATATCGGGAGCTACTCGAAGAGGAACTGGCCGAGGAGATCGAGGCAGGTGTCGTTGATGTGGTCGGCTGGGTCGACCGAGAGGACGTGCCAGAGCAGTTGAACCGCCTTCGTCTGCAGGTCGTCCCCTCGCACCCGACGGAGGGACTGCCAACGGCAATTCTCGAAGGAATGGCCTGCGGAACGCCGGCGTACGCGACGCCCGTCTCAGGCGTTCCGGACGTTGTTCGAGAGGGAGAGACCGGCTTTCTGATGGCCGACGAGCGCGGCGCGGCGATTGCCGCGGAAATCGAGCGGATTCTCCGCAACGAGGACCTCCCGCAGATGAGCCAGAACTGCCGGGAGACGATCACCGCCGAGTACAGCTTCGAGGGGGCAGTCCGGCGGTGGCGGTCGATTCTCGAAGCGGCGTAGCGGTCGTTTTGGGTGTGATCGGCGGTTTTTATACTGAATGGCGAGGCGAATAGCCCGACCTTCCGAAAAACACAGGTTTTCGGCTTTTGCAAATCTTCGATTTGCGTCAACACCGCGGTCGAGGATGAAGCCGACAACTGGGAAAACAAACCAATAACTGGACGCATATCTAACCACAAGACAGCGATGGAATACAGTCACCGCTACCACGCCTACCCGACACAAGAAGTAGCGGAACGACTGGAACACCATCTCGACATTCATCGCCAACTCTACAACCACGTCAAATGGGACTACGAGAACAGCCCTGACGACGACAAACCAAGCGAGTACGACCAGAACAACAAACTCCCCAAGTGGAAACGACGATGGCCACTGTTCGGTGAACTGCACTCGAAGGCCGCACAAGAAACTGTCGCTCGCTTCCACCGGAACCTCTCGAATCTTCGCAAGAAGAAGGAGAAGGGGAAGCCTGCCTTCGTGAGAGCAGGATTCCCCGCGCCACCGTACGCGGGGTAACATTCAATCGTTTCAGGCCCGACGAATGGGTATGAGATCGATATTCGGTTCTGACGGCTGGACGAAATCGTCGATGCCCGATCAGTCCGGGCAGACAGTGGTACTCACGGGTGCGAACTCGGGGCTCGGCTACGAGGCGACGAAAGCCTTCGCCGAGAAGGGAGCCCACGTTGTGATGGCCTGCCGAAGCGTCGAACGCGGTGAGTCCGCTCGGGATTCGATCCGTGAACAGTTCCCCGCCGCCTCGCTGTCTGTCCGAGAACTCGATCTGGCGGATCTTGAATCAGTTCGATCATTCGCGGAATCGTTCGTTGAGGAGTACGACTCTCTGGACATGCTCTGCAACAACGCGGGTGTGATGGCGGTTCCTCGTCAGGAAACGGAGGATGGCTTCGAGATGCAGTTCGGCGTCAACCACCTCGGCCACTTCGCGCTGACCGGACATCTTCTCGACGTCCTCGAATCGACGAGTGGTCAGCCCCGCGTGGTGACCCACAGCAGCGGCGTTCACGAACGCGGCAAAATCGAGTTCGATGATCTCCACTGGGAAGATTCCTACGACAAGTGGAGCGCGTACGCACAGAGCAAACTCGCAAACGTGCTGTTCGCCTACGAACTCGACCGGCGGCTGCGGACGGCCGATGTAGACGTGCTCAGCACGGCCTGTCATCCCGGATATGCCGCGACGAATCTCCAGAAGCGTGGCCCCGAGATGGCCGGATCGCGACTCCGGTTGGCGGCGATGAAAGTCGCGAACGCGGTGCTGGCACAGTCTGCCGAGGCCGGTGCTCTGCCGATGCTGTACGCGGCCACCCACGAGGAGATCACTGGCGGCGAGTACGTCGGTCCCGGCGGCTTCGCAAACATGCGCGGCACGCCCGAGATCCAGAACTCCAGCGAACGGTCCCGCGACGAGGAAACGGCCGAACGGCTGTGGGCTGTCTCCGAAGAGTTGACTGGGGTCGAGTACAGCGGATGAATTGGTCGAACAGAGCTGTACGTACAACTCATATAAACGCTTCTTAGGGACCTGAGAGTGGATACGAGTGGGAACGCGAATCGTCCCCAGAAATCAGCATATGAGCCTCGAACACCCTGATGCGGTCAGACAGTACACCTGCCTCGCCTGCGAAGACACAGTGACGGAGTTCCAGACGGAGTGTCCGAGTTGTGGGGGGAAAGCATTCAGAACGATTCAGGACGAAACCGACGAAGCCGAACGGGCGACCCGGTGGGTTTCGGAGGTGACTGCACGAGCGAACCCGTACATTCCGAGATAGTAACAAAACTGCACGGACACCGCATAGATCGGTACGTACTGGTACATATCATTCATAGGAGGTCTTTTTTGAACCAGAACCGCATCGGTGTACAGAGCCGTCCCGGCTCCAGAGTCCAACCGATGAATTCAGGAAACGTCTACCAGTGTCCGACCTGCGAGCGTAGTTTCGAGACCAGAGCACAGTTAGTTGGCCACGTCAACAGCGGAAACACCGCCTGTGAGTGGGGCCAGTCCGACGATGAAGCTAGTCTCACCGACCCGACCTACTACCTCAGCCGGGAACTGAGTAAACTCGCGTTCAACAGGCGAGTGCTACAGGAAGCGATCGACGAGACCAATCCCTTGCTCGAGCGGGTCAAATTTCTCGCGATTTTCACCGAGAACATGGACGAATTTTTTATGAAGCGCGTCGGCGGGTTGAAACAACAGCGGGCAGCATCGGTCACAGAGCGTACGCCCGACGGCCGTCAGCCGACCGAACACTGGGAGGAGGTGCTCACGGAAGCCCAGCCAATGCTCGAACGACAGGTGGAGTGTTACCGAAACGGGCTGGGCGACGCCCTCGAAGACGCCGGGATCGAGATCCGTCCGTACGACGACCTGAGTGCCGACGAGCAGAAAGAGGTCGACACGTACTTCGAGAGTTCAATTTTACCCACGCTGACGCCGCTGACGATCGATTCGGCGAAGCCGTTTCCACACATCTCGAATCTTTCGCTGTCCCTCGGTGTGTTGACGAAACACACCGGCGATACCGAGGCGACCTTTTCACGCATCAAGATGCCGAAAAACAGGCCGCGGTTCGTCCAGATCGGTGACGGGACACGGTATATCCTCCTCGAAGAACTCGTCCGGGCGAATCTCGACCGGATCTTCCCGAACGCCGAGATTCTCGAAGACGCGGCTTTCCGGGTGACGCGCAACGCCGAGGTCCGCCGGAACGAAGAGATCGCAGAAGATCTGCTCCAACTCGCCGAGGAGGTGATCGAGCAACGACGGTTCGCGACGGTCGTTCGGCTGGAAGTCGAAGCCGGCATGTCCGATCAGATGCTCGAACCGCTTCTGGAAAATCTCGATGTCGGTCCGTCGGAGGTGTTCCGGCTGCAGGGTCCGCTGGATTTCTCTGATTTCACGACGCTTACCGGTCTCGACCGGCCGGAACTGAAACTCCCCGACTGGACGCCACAGCCACACCCGCGGCTCGACACCGGCTACGAGGCCACAGATCGGTCGATTTTCGAGGAGATCCGCTCTGACGACATCTTGGTTCATCACCCCTACCACTCCTTTACCGACACCGTCCAGCGGTTTCTCGACGAAGCCGCGACCGACCCCGACGTGCTCGCGATCAAGGCAGCAATTTACCGGACTGCGAGCGATTCTGCGGTGATCCAGCGGCTAATCGACGCGGCCGAGAACGGCAAGCAGGTCGCAGTGATGGTCGAACTCAAGGCTCGCTTCGACGAGGAGAACAACCTGGAGTGGGCACAGCGACTCGAAGAAGAGGGAATCCATGTCGCCTACGGGACGATCGGTTACAAGACCCACACAAAGACTGCACTCGTCGTCCGCGAAGAGGAAGACGGAGTCGAACTCTACTCACACATCGGAACCGGAAACTATCACTCCGAGACGGCCAAGCGCTACGAGGATCTCGGGCTGTTCACCGCCAACCGGCGGATCGGACAGGATCTCGTCCAGTTGTTCAACTACTTTACCGGAAACTCGGAACACGAGCAGTACAGCGAGTTGCTCATCGCGCCGGGGAATATGCGAGAGCATTTCGTCGACCACATCCGACGAGAAGCCGAGCACGCACGGGCGGGCGGGCCAGCGAAGATCACCGCGAAGATGAACCGACTGGAGGATCCCGAAATCGTCGAAGAACTGTATCGGGCATCACAGGCGGGTGTCGAAATCGACCTCGTCGTTCGGGATATCTGCCGGCTCCGTCCCGGTCTCGACGGCGTCAGCGAGAACATCAACGTCGTGAGCATCGTCAATCGGTTTCTCGAACACTCGCGTATCTTTTATTTCCGAAACGGCGGCGACGAGCAATTTTACATCGGGTCGGCAGATTGGATGCAGCGAAACCTCGACAACCGCGTCGAAGCGGTCGTTCCGATCCACGACGCACAACTACAGGAACGACTCAGACACATCCTCGAACTGAACCTCACCGACAACACCAAAGCCTGGGAGTTGCACCCCGACGGGAGCTACACGCAACGTCAGCCCAGCGAAGACGTAGCCCGAAACGCACAAGCACAGTTGACCGAAGAGGCCAGAGATCACTCCCGATAGAGGTGTCCCGATCCGTTCGTCCCCGTCAGGGCACTATATATCCGTTCGTACCAAAACTAGCAGGAGTAATACGTGAACGAAGAGTCCGTCCGAGCATGGCCCACGAGAACCGAACAGCGAACCCACAGTCAGTCGCGCCCGAGACCGGTACCACGCCCGCCGGAAAACTGCCGGACTTCGCGGAGGATGTCGAACACAAGCACCGCCGATTCGCCGCCGACGAGTACGACAACGTCTACATCGTCGGGGATGTTCACGGCTGTATCGACGAACTGCGCCTGCTCTGGGACCGACTCGCGCCCACCGACTCCGATCTCGTCGTCTTCGTCGGTGATCTCGTTCGCAAGGGGCCAGCGACCGACGCCGTCGTCGAGTTCGTCTGTTCGCGGCCGAACGCGGTGAGCGTCCGCGGGAACAACGAGGCGAAGATCATCCACGACCGGATCGACACGGATCCCTTCGAGAAAATCGCGGATTCGGTCGAGTCGTTCCCACTTGTCGTGAGCATCGGTGATGCGCTGATCGTCCACGGCGGTGTCGACCCGACCAGCCCGCTGGCTGCACACACACCCGAGGATCTGCTGGAGATGCGTGCCGTACCGCCGTCGAACGGCTACGACGGCCCGTTCTGGTTCGAGTTGTACGACGGCCCCTTCCAGGTCTGTTTCGGCCACACCGTCCTCGATTCCCCCTTCGTGACCGACAACGCGGTCGGACTAGATACCGGCTGTGTCTACGGCGGATCGCTGACCGCGTACGAGTACCACACTGGCGAACTCTACTCCGTCCCGGCGACGGAGACTTACCAGGAGCGCTCCGAGGACAAGATTCTCGATATCTCGACAGCGTAGCGATTGTAGTCTCCGTCCGGATCACCCTGTCCAATCGAGTTCGTCGTACAGTTGGCTCGCCTCGGCGGTGGAGTTGTTCTCTGCACGCCTGCACAACGCCAGACTGAACAGCACCAGCCCCGAACGAGCTGGTATCGAAAAAGACACTCCGTCGTCACCACGACATCGCCCGCGTCCAGTTCGTCCACTGTGAATTTCTGTAAGTGCCGACCGCTGGCGACTCCGTGGGGCACGATCGAATATAGCTCGACAACAACACCAATATATAGCCCTATATAGATTATGGTACTTCAAAATATTGTACCAGAGCAGCCTATATCCCAATTAGCACAGTATTTATGCAACTCTCACCACGATTCGGGTAATGACGGAGGACACGTCCAAGGCGGTTTCGACAGCATCACGACGAAAATTTTTGACGGCCGCGGCTGGTGCCGGTGGACTCGCACTGGCTGGCTGTACCGAATCGACATCCGGTGACGAGACCAAAGAGATCACGATTACGGGATCGAGTACGGTCTATCCGCTGATGAGCGCGATCAGCGAGGAGTTCCGGAGCAACAACTCCGATGTCGACCCAACTGTCAACCGAACCGGTTCTGGTGGTGGGTTCTCCAACCACTTCTGTGTCGGCAATTCCGATTTCAACAACGCGAGCCGCCCGATCCAGTCCGAAGAAGAGGACCTGTGTGGTGAGAACGGCGTCGAGTACATGGAACTCACGCTCGCGACAGACGCGCTGACCGTCGTGGTCAGCGAAGACAGTTTCGCCGACTGTCTGACCGTCGAGGAACTGGCACAGATCTGGGAGTCCGATTCGGTGGATACCTGGGACGAGGTTCGCGACGAGTTCCCGAACAAAGAGATCGAACGCTACGGCGCTGCTGACACCTCTGGAACGTACGATTACTTCATCGAGAATATCCAGGGGTCGGAGCGTGGCCACACCAGCGATTACACCGCAACGGAGCAAGACAACCAGATCGCACAGGGCGTGAAGGGTAACGAGAAAGCGATTGGATACTTCGGATTCTCGTACTTCTACCAGAATCCGGACGGCCTGAAAGCCGTCGGCGTCGACAACGGCGAGGGCTGTGTGAAACCATCCTTGGAGACGGCGAAATCCGGCGAGTACCAGCCGCTCACGCGCTCGCTGTACACGTATCCGTCGCTGGACGCACTCAGCAAGGATTACATCGCGGAATTCGCTCGCTACGTCGTCGAACAGACTACCGATCAGGAACTCGTCGCAGAGAACGTCGGGTACGTTCCGCTCAGCGACTCGGTCCAGCAGGAACAGATGCAGAAACTCGAAGACGCAATCGAAGAAGCCAACTGATAGCACTAATGTACGACCGTCTCGAACGGGCCACACATGGGGCTACACTGGCAGACACGACTGGAACTCCCGGCTCCTCGACTGGTTGGGGTGACCGGAAATGAGCAGTGAAAGCGAGTCTCCCGATCTGACGCGAGACCGAGGGCTCAGTCAACTCATCGAGGGAACGAGTACCGGTGTGTTTGCGCTCTGTGCGGCCGTGACACTGGTGACGACGGTCGCGATTTTTGTAACGCTTCTCGAACCGGCACTCGAATTTTTCGCGGAGGTCTCTCTCACAGAGTTTCTCACTGGAACGGAATGGAGTCCGAATCCAGCGGGTGGCGAACTCCTCTTCGGGGTCGTTCCGCTCGTGATCGGAACGCTCACCGTGACGATCACTGCGGCGTTTATTGCGATCCCGATCGGAACGCTCACCGCGGTCTATCTCTCCGAGTATGCCACCACACGGATCCGGGCTGTGCTGAAACCGATGCTCGAAATCCTCGCAGGTATTCCGACTGTCGTGTACGGTTACTTCGCGTTCGTCTACGTGACCCCCGCGTTGCAGGCGACGTTGTTGCCGAACCTGGGGACGTTCAACGCACTGTCGGCCTCGCTGATGATCGGGATCATGACCATCCCGATGGTCTCTTCGATCAGCGAAGACGCGATGAACGCCGTCCCGGATCGACTCCGGAACGCAGGCTACGGACTGGGGGCGACGAAATACGAAGTCTCGACATCGATCGTCATCCCCGCATCTGTCTCCGGAATCGTCTCGTCGTACATCCTTGCCATCTCGCGTGCGATCGGAGAGACGATGATCGTCGTGGTCGCCATGGGATCACAGGCGAACATGCCACAGGTTCGGGACGCTATGTTCGGGATTCCCTACATCCATCCCGGCGATGTCCTCCTCCAGGACGGTGCGACGGTCACCGTCGCGATGGTAAATATCGCAGTCAGCGACCTGACTGGCGGGACGATCCCATACAAAGGGATGTTCGCCCTCGGGCTCGCGCTGTTTCTCATCACGCTCGTACTGAACGTTATCAGTGATATGATTGCAAAACGATACCGGGAGGTGTACTGAATGGCGACAGAATCACAATCAAACCAGTTCGGCCGCGTGAGCAGGCTCAAAGGCCAGGTGTTCGAGTCGGTCACCTTCGGTGCGTCGATCATCGGGATTCTCGCACTGGCTGCGCTGCTCGTCTACGTGACCATCGACGCATTCCAGCTCGAAGCAGCCAGCCCCGAATGGCTGCTCGTGTACTTCCTCACACTGGTCCTTCCGTACATCGGCTTCTGTCTGTACGGCACTGATCAGCAGATCCAGAAGCGAACGGGGCTCATCCTCGGTGGTGGTCTCGTCGGAACCGCCGTCGCGTTCACTGCGATCGAACTCCTACTCACGTCGATTCCCCGACTCAACTGGCAACTGCTGTATCTCTTTCTCTTCGTGCTGCCGGTAACTGGCTACGTGACTGTCGTCGGTAGTAATACGCCAACAGGTGCCGTCGGATTTGGTCTGCTCGGCCGACTCGCTGGCGGCGCGGGACTCGGTCTCTGGATCTTCGTCGTCTTCGTCGTCTTCGACCTGCAGATGTACCTCCTCATCTACACACTTGCGCTCCTCCCGGCCGGGCTGATAGCCTACGCACTCCGCCGGTGGGAGTTCGCCGGTCGATTCGTGAGTAACGATTCCGACGGAAGTTCGGGAACGGTCGTCCTTCTCAACCGTGTCCTCACGCTTGCAGTCGGTCTCATCGGGACTGTCGCCGCTGTGATGGTACGACCGATCATTCCATTCTATCCGACGAATCTCATCATTCTCTCCTGGGCAATGGTCGTTCCCGTAACTGGGCTCGTGACACTGCTAACGGTCAGGCAGTACGACCGCCGGACAGGGCTCGCTGTCGGGGTCGCCATCCTGGCCGCGTCACTGGGTGGCGGCTTCGGACTCTCGATAGTCACCTTCTCACAGAGTGCGTCCGTATTGCTGATGCTCGGGATTGCCGCACCGACGGTCACGTATCTCAACCGCATCCTCCGGTCCGGCGAGGGACGGGGCGGGCTGGTGTTCCCGCTGTTGCTCGTCGGCGGTGCGCTCGTTGGAGCGGTGATCGTCAACGCGGTCGGGATCCAGTCGCCGGACCCGTGGCTCAACCTCTCGTACATCCGTGGCACGCCGACAACCCAGACGACACAGGCTCGTAGCGCGGGACTGTATCCAGCTATCGTCGGTTCGATCATCATCATCACGCTGACTGCACTGATCTCGTTCGTCCTCGGCGTGGGGACAGCAGTGTTTCTGGAAGAGTACACCCGCGATTCGGGAACCATCGGCGCAGTTTCGCGGCTCATCCAGGTCAATATCGCAAATCTGGCTGCGGTCCCCTCGGTCGTCTACGGGTTGCTCGGGCTGGCTGTGTTCGTCAACCTGGCCGGGTTCGGTGTCGGGACGGCAATCAGCGCATCACTGACGCTCTCGTTGCTTATCCTGCCAATCACAGTGATTTCGGCACAAGAGGCGATCCGGTCGGTCCCTGACGAACTCCGGGACGGATCGTTCGCAATGGGGGCGACGCGGTGGCAGACGACGAAAAACGTTGTTCTCCCCGAAGCGATGCCCGGTATTCTCACCGGGATCATCCTCGCGCTCGGGCGTGCAATCGGTGAGACGGCCCCGCTGATCATGATCGGGATGGCGACGATTTCGTTCAGTCCACCGGCAGACATCTTCAGCCAACTGAGTGCGATGCCGATGCTGATCTACTCGTGGGCGAACAATCCCTCGCCGGAGTTCCGTTTCGGCGTCGTCGCTGCCGGCGTGCTGACGCTTCTGGCCGTGCTGCTAGCGATGAACGCGACAGCGATCATCATCCGCAACAAGTACGAGCGAGGCGCTTGACGCCTGATCTTACTGCTCGAATTCGTTCTCCGGGGGCCGCCCCCACACGCGGGCCTGTTCGAGTCGTCTGGCCGGCAGTTCGTCGATGATCCCGAACTGGAGCCGGTAGCCGAGTAATCCCATCCCCATGCCGAACAGCACCGTGCCTGCGGGCGTCGCGACGACTTCTTGCCCGACGACAAGTACGACGCCAACTGCAGTGAACGTCCCACAGGCGAGCACGAGCGACATCGGTCGTGTCCTGTTGACCAGCGCCAGTACGGCAGTGTGTTCGGCCACGTACAGAACCGTCACGAACGCGAACAGACCGGTCCCGGCGATCAGCAGTCCATCGAGCGAACGCGGACGGCCGCCCGTGACCGTGCCGAAGACGATGGCTGCGACGCTGAGTGCAAAGTCAACAAAAAGCGCCCGTTTTCGTGGTGTGCTCATCGGGTAAAGTGTCTCTCGAAGGCTGTCGAGTCCGTCAATCGTCCACGCCGGGGCTCCCATCGGACGGCTCGGGATCCTCCGTCGTCGATTCCTCGTCGTCCGATTCGGAGTCTGTCGAGCGGTAGTTGCGAGCGTACAGATAGACGGCGATGAGCGTCACGAGCCAGACGACGGCACCGACCCGGACCGCGAACAGCGCTCGGTCGGGCCAGGTGGGCAGATCAGCAAACACCGAGAGGCCGGTAACGATCGGCGTCCCCGCGAAGATAGTGGTGATGAACGTCACCTGCATCACCCACCCGTAGTCGACCCCCTCCGGATCGGTCGTACGTACGTCTGGAGTCACAGCCACTCCTTAGCGGACGAACGATAAGCAACTGGCGAATTCGAAGCCTGGATGGAGAGACTGTGAGTCCACCGGGAGAACAAGTTCTCCCAAGCTTCCGTTCACGAGCCTGCTCCCAAGGGCCTATATTTCACCGGAGGAAAACAGCGAGTATGCCAACCGTTCAGGAGATTCGGTCGAAGGCGGGCGAGGAACCGATCACGATGGTGACGGCCTACGACGCCGTCACCGCGACGCTGGCAGAGCAGGCGAGCGTGGATATCGCGCTCATCGGCGACAGTATGGGTAACGCCGTGCTCGGCTACGACGATACGCTCCCCGTAACCGTCGACGAGGTCGCCTCGCGTACGGGCGCGGTCGCGCGTGGCACGGAGGATACGCTCGTTGTCGCCGATATGCCGTTTCTCTCTTTTGGCACCGATCTTCAGACCGGCATCGAAAACTGCGGCCGAATGATCAAAGAGGAAGGAGCCAACGCCGTCAAGATCGAAAGCGGCGAGCACACGGTCGAACTCACCGACCGGCTCACCGACCTCGGAATTCCAGTGGTCGCCCACGTCGGATTGACGCCACAGAGTGTGAACCAGACCGGCTACACGCGCCAGGGCAGCGATCCCGAACAGGCCAAAGAGATCGCCCGACTCGCTCGCGAACACGAGGAGGCCGGGGCCTTCGCCTGTATTCTCGAACACATCCCAGCAAACCTCGCCGCACAGATCACCGACGACCTGGCGATTCCGACCATCGGCATCGGGGCAGGAAGTGACTGCGACGGCCAGGTGCTCGTCATCAACGACATTCTCGGCCTCTCTGACCGAACACCGCCCTTTGCCAAATCCTTCGGTGACGTCCGCGAGGAGATGGAATCCGCTATCGGCGACTACGTCGACGCCGTTGAGAGCGGGGAGTTTCCGGGCGAGGAGCACAGCCACGTCGCCGAGGAACTCGACGAACTGTACTGACCTTTACAGTCCCGCGGCCCGGAAAGAGGGTATGTCACTGTATGACCGGCTTGCGGATCTGCCTCTCGTGATCGACGACTCCGATCTCGAACTCAGAGAGCGAGATACCTCCAGCGGATTCCTGCGCACCTCGACGATCATCTCACTGCACGGCGACGGAGCGACAGGTCGCGGTGAGGACGTTACCTACGACAACGAGCCACACTACGAACTCGTCGAGGCAGCGCCCGAGTTCCCGTTTAGTGAAGTAGAGACCTTCGGGGAGTTCTCCGAACTCGTCGGCGACCTGGAGTTGTTCGTCGGCGACGAGCCAAAGGATCCGATCTATCGGTCCTACCGCCGATGGGGGTTCGAGAGCGCGGCGCTGGATCTGGCGCTGAAACAGGCCGGGACCGATCTGGCGACGCGACTCGATACGGAGTATGCTCCGGTTAGCTTCGTCGCGAGTACGCGCCTCGGCGAACCGCCGACTCTCGACCGCGTCGAGGGGCTGCTCGCGGACAATCCCGACCTCCAGTTCAAACTCGATCCGACCGACGAGTGGACGCCGGCCATCGTCGACGATCTCGCAGAGACCGACGCTGTGCGTATTCTCGACCTCAAAGGCTTCTACGAGGGAACTGATGTGGATCAGTCCGGCGACCCCGACCTGTACGGGATGCTCCTCGATAGCTTCCCGGACGCCGTCGTCGAGGACCCGGATCTGACCCCGGAGACGCGACCGCTGTTCGACGGCGAAGAGCATCGCGTCTCGTGGGACGCCCCGATCACGGGCGTCGAATCAGTCGAGAATCTTCCGTGGGAACCGGATTGGCTCAATATCAAACCCTCCCGATTCGGCTCGGTCGAGTCGCTTCTGTCGACGGTAGAGTACTGTCGGGAGTACTCGATTCGGATGTACGGCGGCGGGCAGTTCGAACTCGGCGTCGGACGACAGCACCTGCACGCGCTGGCCTCGCTTTTCTACCCCGACTCGCCGAACGACGTTGCGCCGCGAGCCTACAACGATCCGGAGCCTGAATCGGACCTCCCGCGGAGTCCGCTCAACCCACCGGCCGACCCTGACGGGTTCGAGTGGGAGTGATTCAAGCGCTGTTTGAGTCTCCGGGAGACCCTTTTAGTTCGGGATTGCAGTATCGTACATGAACGAGCGAATTGGTCCCGTGAGTACCCCCTCCGCGCTGTCCCGAGTCGCCCTCGGAGCGGCCGAACGAATCGGATTCTGGGGAAGTGTCCTCCTCCCCGCAACCTACTTCCCCGTCTTGTACGGGTTAGACGGCACGACGAAACTGTTCGTACTGACTGCACTCGTCACGCTGAACGTCGTGTGTCTCCACCTCGGCCGACAGTACAGAACCTAACGATGGCGCAACAATACCCAGAGAACGCAGACCAGACGCCAGATGCTAATCTCCCACCGAAAGCCCAGACCCTGCTGTCATATCTCGACAGCGAAGTCGACGAGGAAACCTATCTCAAAAGTCGGTTTGTCGCCAGAGAGATCGACCTCTCTGCGAAGGAAATCGGCGCGATGATGGCGAGACTGCAGGACGAATCGGTCGGCCTGACCATCGAGAAGTGGGGTTACACGAACGGCACGACGTGGCGGATTAGACAGGAGTGACTACTGGCGGTGTCGAGTTCAAGGCGCAAAACGACGGAAAGAAAAATCAGCCGCTTCAGTCGTCAGCAGGCACTTCGGCCGACTCTTCTTCGACGTAGTACTGCTCGATGTTCTCCTCGTCGACACGGTTGAGTTCCTCTTTCGGAAGCATCGAGAGGAGATCCCAGCCGATATCCAGCGTCTCGTCGATGTCGCGGTTGGTGCCGTACCCCTGCTCGACGAATTCTTCCTCGAAGCGGTCGGCGAAGTCGAGGTACTTGTTGTCGCGGTCGGAGAGTGCTTCACGACCGACAATGTTCACGAGGTCGCGCAGGTCCTCACCCTCCGCGTAGGCCGCGTAGATCTGGTCGGAGACGCCACCGTGGTCGCCGCGGGTCAGCCCCTCGCCGATCCCGTCGTCCATCAGCCGTGAGAGGCTCGGCAGGACGTTGACCGGCGGCTCGACGCCCTGACTATTGAGGTCGCGGTCGATTAGGATCTGCCCCTCGGTGATGTATCCCGTCAGGTCCGGGATCGGGTGAGTGATGTCGTCGCTCGGCATCGTCAGGATCGGGATCTGGGTGACAGACCCTTCCTGCCCCTTGATTCGGCCGGCGCGTTCGTACAGCTGAGCGAGGTCGGTGTACATGTATCCGGGGTAGCCACGACGGCCCGGGACCTCCTCGCGTGCCGCACCGATCTCACGCAGAGCCTCACAGTAGTTGGTCATGTCCGTCAGGATGACCAGGACGTGATACCCTTTGTCGAAGGCGAGGTACTCGGCAGTGGTGAGTGCAAGTCGCGGCGTGACCGTCCGCTCGACTGCGGGGTCGTCCGCGAGGTTCATGAAGACGACCGAGCGTTCCAGCGCGCCCGTGCGCTCGAAGTCGTCCATGAACTCGTTTGCCTCTTCGGCGGTGATTCCCATCGCGCCGAAGATCACTGCGAACTCACTGTCTTCCTCGTCGTCGCCCTCTTCTTCAGGCACAGTTGCCTGTCGGGCAATCTGGAGTGCGAGGTCGTTGTGCGGGAGGCCCGAACCCGAGAAAATCGGGAGCTTCTGGCCTCGGACCAGCGTGTTCATACCGTCGATGGCAGAGACGCCGGTCTGGATGAACTCCTCGGGATACTCCCGGGAGTACGGGTTGATCGCCGCACCGACGATGTCTCGGCGCTCGTCCGGCACGATGTCAGGGCCGTCGTCGATTGGGTTCCCCGATCCGTCCAGCACCCGTCCGAGCAGATCCTCGGTGACGGGCATCTTCATGGTCTCGCCGAGGAAGCGAACAGAGGCGTCGCGGTCGATCCCGCCGGTACCCTCGAAGGTCTGGATGGCGACGGTGCCACTGGAGGTGTCGAGCACCTGTCCACGGCGCACCTCGCCGTCGGCGGTTTCGATCTCGACAATTTCGTCGTAGCCGACCGGCTCGTCGACTTCGGCGAAGACCAGCGGTCCGCTGATTTCCGTGATAGTTTGGTATTCTTTCATTGTTAGTAGAGTGTGCGGAGCTGTTCGGTGATGTCGTCTTCGAGTTCCTCGACGAACTCCTCGGCCTCGTCGTCCGGCGTCGTGCCGATCCGGTTCAGCCGCGGCAGCGCGTCGATGTCGGTAATCTCCTCGACCGGGACGCCAGCGTCGAGCGCCTCAAAGGCCTCGTCGTTGAATGTCTTGATTGCGCCGAGAATCTGGTAGGTTTTCTCCGGCGGGCAGTATCGGTCGACGTCGTGCAGGGCGTTCTGCTGGAGCCACGCCTCCTTGAGGAAGCGAGCGACTTCGAGGGTGAGCTGCTGGTCTTCCGGCAGCGCATCCTTGCCGACGAGCTGGACAATCTCCTGCAGTTCGCCCTCCTCGTCGAGCACGTCGATTGCCCACTGGCGCTGTTCGGGCCAGTCCTCTGCGACGTTGTCCTCGAACCACGGGTCGAGCTGGTCGCGGTACAGCGAATAGGATTCGTCCCAGTTAATCGCCGGGAAGTGTCGCCGTTCCGCCAGATCTGCGTCCAGCGCCCAGAAGGTCTTGACAATACGCAGCGTGTTCTGGGTCACGGGTTCCGAGAAGTCACCGCCCGGCGGCGAGACTGCGCCGATTGCGGAGACGGAGCCCTCGGTGCCGTTGATGTTCTCGAAGTAGCCGGCTCGCTCGTAGAACTCGCTGAGTCGCGCGGCGAGGTAGGCCGGGTAGCCCTCCTCACCGGGCATCTCTTCGAGTCGGCTCGAAATCTCACGCATGGCCTCTGCCCACCGCGAGGTGGAGTCTGCCATCAGCGCGACATCGTAGCCCATGTCACGGTAGTGTTCTGCGATGGTGATCCCCGTGTAGACACAGGATTCACGCGCCGCGACGGGCATGTTCGACGTATTGGCGATGAGGCAGGTCCGGGCCATCAGCGCGTTGCCGGTCTGCGGGTCAGGCAGGTCCGGGAAGTCGTCAATGACCTCGGTCATCTCGTTGCCACGCTCGCCACAGCCAATGTAGACGACGATGTCTGCGTCTGCGAACTTCGCCAGTGACTGCTGGGCGACAGTCTTGCCGGAGCCGAACGGACCGGGAATCGCGGCCGTCCCACCCTTGGCAAGTGGGAACAGGCCGTCGAGAATACGCTGTCCCGACGTGAGTGGTTCGGTCGGGGTCTGCTTGTTCTTCGTCGGTCGTGCTTCACGGACCGGCCACTCCTGGCGCATCTGGATCTCGTCGCCAGTCTCCAGTTCCGCGACGGTGTCCTCGACGGTGAAGTTGCCGGACTCGATGGAGACGACCTCTGCGGTCTCGTCTTCTTCGAGCGTGCCCGGCGGGACCATCACTTTGTGGTCGATACTCGGCGTCTCGGGAACGGAACCGACGATATCACCATTACCGATCTCGTCGCCTTCCTCGACTTCGGGAGTGAACTCCCAGGTCTTTTCGAGGTCGATCCCCGGCGCGTCGACCCCACGGTCGAGAAACGCCGAGTTCATCTTGTCTTCGAGGACGTCGAGCGGGCGCTGGACACCATCGTAGATGGAGTCGAGCATACCCGGTCCGAGGTCCACCGAGAGCGGCGCACCCGTCGACTCGACGGGTTCGCCCGGGGAGACACCGGAGGTCTCCTCGTATACCTGAATCGTGGTCAGGTTCCCTTCGATTTCGATAACTTCGCCCATCAGCCCCTCGTGACCGACGTAGACAACGTCGTTCATCCGCGCGTCCAGATCCGTCGCGGTCACGACAGGGCCACTGACGCTTTCGATGATGCCGTCTTCACGGACATCGGATTCTGTTGCTTTACTCATTGTTTTCGTCTTCCTCCATCAGATCGATTCCGATTGCTCGTTTGATCTGTTCGCGCAAGCCGCTACTGCCTGCTCCGCCGCCGAGTGTCACCACGACCGGTTCGACGCTCGTCTCGACGTCCTCGCGAACACCCCGCGAGAGGTGATCCAGATCGTCGTTGTGCATCACGACGATGCCGACCCCGTCGTCGGTGAGTGTCTCTTCAACTGCATCATCGAGACGCTCGGCCTTGTCGTCTTCGGGGACGTTCTGGAACTTGCGGACGCCGGCGAGTCGAAAGCCGGTCGTGAACTCGGGACTGCCGATGACTGCGATTTCCTGGCTCATATTACCACCAGTTCCTCCTCGATTTCCTCGACCGAGAGGCCAACCTCTCGGCCCCGGGCGATCGCCCGGACGTTTTCGATCTCCCGCTCTTTGGCCAGAATGTACGACAGCGCCGAGCAGATCGAGATCGGATGCGAGTACGAGAGCGTATCCGAGTACTCGAGCAGTGCCGCATCGAGGGCCTGCTCGAAAGCGCTCAGGCTCTCAGCCTCGTCCAGATCTGCCAACGCGTTCGAGAGGTCGTCGCCGTAGGAACTGTCCCGGATGTACTCGACGAGGTCGTCGAAACTGCCGACCAGTTGTCGGAGTTCTCCCTCCTTGAACAGTTTGCCCCCTTCGATGTAGTACTCCTCGGGGTCGAGATCCGTGCCAGTACGCGAGAGTCGAAGTGCGTTCCGGATGTTGCGGAAATCGATCTCCGCCTGCAGGACCTCAACGTACAGCCCCTTCGGGCTGTTGGGGTTCAGTAAAACCGTGTTCACGTCGTCGAGCAGGTGCTCGTAGAACGTCTTGTCGATGGCGTTTTCGAGGGGGACGAGCACGTCCTGTTCCTCGAAGTCCTCGTAGGCCGTTTCGAGCCCCTCCTCGAACATCGTTCCATCGAGCAGTTCGACGATCTCTTCGATCGAACTGGCACCGGTCAGCGAATCCAGCAGTTGGTCGTCGAATTCGCCGGCACGGATGAAGTCAGTCTCGATCTCGTCGGGACTGGCTCCGGAGTAGACGCCGCGGATCGCCGTCTTGGCGTTCCAAGCGTCGAATTTCCGGAGGTAGTTTGCGATCAGGTTGTTCAGTTCGCCGTCCGCCCAGTCGAGCAGATCGTGGAAGTGTTTGGCGAGATTCCGGTTGAGGGCATACTCGATGAGGTCGACGCCGCTGTGGCGGGCCCCGAGGTCGTTCATCTCGGCTTCGTACTCGGTTTCCTCCATGTAGCGGGCGATCTCACCGGTCCCCATCCTGACCAGTTTGCGGTAATCTTCCTCTGCAAACAGCGCTGCTCGGCGTGAGCGGACGCGGGCGTTCACGTACTCGGGGTTTGAACTACCTGTCGCGCTCATTGCTCGAACAGTCTGTCACTTATTTCACGGAGATTGTTCTCCCAGACTTCGTCGAGGATCGAATCGAACGTGTTTTTGACCCGAACGCGGGACTCGTCGCTTTCGGCGACGACGCCGCCGAGACAATCGAACTCACCGGCGTACTCGAAGCCGTCGTATTCTTCGAGTAGGCCTTCGAGCAGTTCTTGATCGTCGGCACGGCCGTAGACCTGCACCGACGAGGCGTCTTCGAACTCCTCGGCAGTCGCGTCGAGCAGCGCCGCGGTCAGCTCCTCGCGCTGGTCGCCCGACAACTCTACGACTTCCTGCTCGATATCGTCACGAACTGACTGAAGAACCTCCCGTCGAGCCTCCAGTCGGGCCTGCTTGGCTTGGAGCTTCGCACTTGACAGCTTCTGCTCGCGTTCCTGCTCGATCGTCCGCTCGGCCTCTGCGAGGGTCTCCTCGTGGATCTCCTCTGCGTCGGCCTCGGCCTCGTCGATGATCTCTTCGGCCTCAGCATCCGCTTCGTTGCGGATTTCGTCCGCACGCGCGCGGGCCTGTTCTCTGATGTCCTCGACAACTGTATCCAGACTCATAGGTGAATAAAGGGGTGTGAGTCGTTAACCCACGATGAAGATGGTCACGAACGCGATAATGATCAGCGTCTCGGGAATCGCCGTGAAAATGAGTCCCGAGATCAGGTTGTCGCTGTCCTCTGCGACGGCACCGACTGCGGCGGATCCTATTCCGCGCTGTGCGTATCCCGTCGCGATCGCCGCCAGTCCGACAGCGATTGCTGCGGCCGCCTGTGGTTCGAGTGCTGGTGCACCTGTCGTCTGTGCTTGACTGAGTACAACGCTTAGGGCTTCAATCATGGGTATGTGTTGGTATAGTGTTAGTCGTCCGATGTGTGCGTTCGTTCGTGTCCGAACGGTTCATACTTCTTGCCACCGCCTTCATAAAACTTCTCAAAGAACTCGAAGTATTCAAGGCGGACAGCCTGTATTGCGGCGGTTCCTCCGATTGCTAACACGACAATGTGGCCGACAATATAGACCGGTAATCCGAGCAACGCTCCTTCGAGTGCGAGGTTCGCTGGTCCGAGCGGAAGCGAGACACTTCCCATGTTCGCAATCCCGCCGAAGACCACTTCGCCGTGTTTCGGCGCATAGTCGGTTGCGTACTTGTGCATGAAGTGGAACCCTTCCTCGTCGCGGTACGCCCCAAAGTACAGGAGATTGACCGCCAGCGCCATCCCTGCCTTCGCCAGCAGCACCGCAGTCAGTCGGGTGTACGACAGCACGTGGGCCAGCGGAACGAGGAACTCGACGACCTCGTACCACGGGCCGGTCAGCAAAATTGCGATACCGAGCCCGAACAGCACGAGCCCGATGATGCCGGCAATCGCCGGGAAGCCCTCGAAGCCGAATCCAAGCGGGCCGACGGCAAACAGGGCCTCACTACCGACGAGGAACGTCGGCTTCGCGCCGCTGAACAGGTCGCTGAAGATGAAGACCCACAGGCCGTTGAGCATGAGGATCCAAGAGCCGACCTCGACGATAGCCTCCTTGGCGCTGTGGACGGACCACTCCTCGACGAAGTTGAAGATGTAGCCCAGGTTCAAGTGGAGCCATCCCGCAACAACAGCGACGAGCAGCCAGCTAATAGCCCACTCGGTGCTGGAGATACCCTTCTTCAGAATGGGGTGATAGCCCATCTGTTCGATGAAGTGCAGTCCGAGTATCTCGCCGTACAGGAATCCGAACAACGTCGTCCAGAGACCGAGCCAGACGATGACCGCGCCGAAGTCCGAGATCGCGTCCTCGAATTTCTTGTAGACCGTGTAGCCGAGCAGGACGTAGAGCAGTCCGTAGCCCACGTCCCCGATCATGAATCCGAAGAACAGCGGGAAGGTCAGAAACAGCGTGATGGTCGGATCGAACTCCGAATATTTCGGCTGATTGACCGCCCGTGTCAGGATCTCGAACGGGTTGACAAGCTTCGAGTTTCGCTGGACGACCGGCGGGTCGTCCTCGACGGTGACGAGGTCGCCGTCGGATTTGCCACCGTCGGTCATGACCTGTTCGTCCTCGGTGTCCTCCTCTACGACGGGCTGGCCGCCATCGGTCGCGGCGGGTGAGCCGCCGTCGGTGGCTGGCTCCTCGTCGTGGACCTCTTCCTCGGCGTGACCGCTCGCATCGGTGTACTTGGCGCGTTTGATCTCCGAGATTTCAAGCTGATCGCCGGAGTCGTCGGTCAGCCGCTGTTGCAGTTCGTCGACCTTGCCAGTTGGAACCCATCCCTCGACGATGAAGGATCGTTCCGTCGTCGCGAACCGCAGCGGCGCTTCGGTCTTCTCTGCCTCGATGGTCAGTTCTTCTTCCAGCGCCAGCAGGAAGTTTCCGGCGTTGAGCTTGACCGATTCGAGTTCCTTCTCGACCTTTTCGAGTTCGGCCTCGATCTGTTTGCGCTCTTCGTTCAGGTCGGCGACGTTCGATTCCGGATCGCCGTCGGTCTCGGGGACCTCGTAGCTCGTAAAGGGAACACCGACGAGCGCGTCGTCGAGGTCGTCTTCGGCGTCGTCGTCCGGATAGGCGAAGATGGCGACGCTTTCGCCCGACGTTCCGGTGAAGACCTCGAACTCCTCGATGTGGTCGGCCTCGGCCAGCGACTCCTCGATAGCTGCGGCGTCGCCCTCGCCAACGAGGACTTCGAGCGATTCGTAGCCCCACAGCAGGTCGAGATCGAGTCCGAGATCCGCGAACAACTCCATCTGATCGAGCTGTTCGTCGATCTCGCGCTGCCGGTTTTCGAGTTCGGCGCGGCGGTCGTCCAGTTCGTTGACCTCCTGGCGGATCTCTTCGAGCCGTTCGTCCGCGTTGGTCAGGTCGACCGTCGCGTCAGTGTTGATCTCGTCCTTATCGAGGTCGAGACTGTTTTCGAGTGCTCGGACAGTAACGAGTTTGCTGGACGTTTCGTCAGCCCCTTCCAGCGAGTCGCCGGGCTGGAATCCCTCCCACGAGCCGTCGTAGTCGGTGATGTGGACGAGATTCAGTTCGTGCATCGTCTCGATGACATCGCTCATGATGCGTTTCGAGCCTGCCACCGAGATCTTCGACATCTGCTCAGGTCTGAGCATGGATCGCCTCCGTGAACTGTTCGAGTGTGAACTCGGTCACGTCGTCGATCCGATCTTGGGCCTGCGCTTCGAGTTCATCGCGGGCCTCCTCTCCCTCGGCGATGATCTCCTCGCGCTCGGCTTCGATCTCCTCGCGAGCCTCCTCGATCCGCGTTTCAGCCTCCTCGCTGGCCTCCTCGCGGGCCTCCTCGCGGATTTGTTCGGCCTCTTCGCGGGCCTCACTGAGCCGCTCGCTGGCCTCCTGCTCGGCCTCCTCGATAATTTCGTCGGCCTCTGCTTCGGATTCTTTGATCTGCCGTAGTACCTTCTGGTCAGGCATTCCTCAATCGTCTGTGTCTTGTGAGAAAGCGTATTTGGTTGTTGCGGATTCGGACGCCGGCCGCTGACGGCTGTCGAAGACCGAAACCACACTCGGGCACCGGTTTGGACGACTGACCTGTCTCACCGGTCGAACTCCGGCCACTCGTTTCAGTCTCAGAAACAGTTCACAAATACTGTATATGTGCTGTGCATACCCGGCCACGATGACATCCAGACGGCAGTTCGTACGGGCGGTTGGGCTCGCACTCGGCGGGCCCTTGGTCGGCGCGAGGGTCGCTTCGGCCGATTCGGCGCCGACGGGATCCGCCCGGGAACCCGATGCACCGACGGAACTCGCTGTCAGGGGATCGCCCCGACTCCTCGAAGTGACTGGCCTTCCGGACGCCGTCGCTCCGCGAGTCGAGGCGACGACCGCCTGGTATCGCTCGGTGTCTCTCTCTGACATCGAGTTCGTCTCCGCCACACTCCGGGCGGCGGGCGACCGGATCTACGACGGCACTGGGACGGCCTACGGATCGTTCGACGCCGCCGCTGTCGCGAGAGAACTGGCAGCGAACACTGAATTCGTGCGACTCGACAGCCAGTCCCGGCCCTCACGAAACCGCCAGCGAATCAGCCGAACGACAGTCAACCGAGCAGAAACGGCCCGTCGGCAGCGCGACTCCGAAACGGAGGTACTACTCCGAAGCGAGCCTGCCTCGACGGTCATACTCGACGACCGGCGAGTCGACGTGGCTCACGGAGTCTCGCCCGAAGACGCCACAGATCGACTCGCAGAGACCCGCCGGCAGTCCGCGAGTGCCGTTCCCGACGGCCGGGGTGCGCCACAACTGGCATCCGTCCTCGAAGGCGATGTCGTCGCTCACGCGTCGCTGGGTGAGCGCGCCCGGCAAGTGGTCAGGATCGAACTCCCGGAGACAGCCGAGACTGTCGCGACGGTCGTTCGCGGAACGCAGGCCGTCGGCATCGGCGCACAGGTCAGTTCGGAAGTGATCACCGTCAGATACGCCCTCCAGTACGACGGTGCCGAACGGATCAAACGGGCAGTCGACTCGTTGATCGCAGAGCTAGCAGCGGACCAGCATGTCGAAGTCATAGAGCGGTATCCGCAAGACAGAGCAATGGTTGTCGACATATCGATGACCGCGACTGAGATCTGGTCGATCCACGAACAACTTCTCGACACCTGAGTTTCTGCGGGCCGACAATAGCCGCGGTTTCCTGACGACGGAAGGCGAAAGAAGGTCAGTGACAGAGCACCGAATCGTTACTCGCTGGTGTCGGTTTCTGCGTCAGCGCGCTCGTCGGGAGCCGTCACTCCGGAGCCGCCGTCGGTCGGTGGCTGGAAGCCGCCGGGACCAGTTCCGCTGCCCGGAGTCGATCCGCCGTTGGTCGGTGATTCCTGAAACGGATTTTCGCTGACGTTCCCCTCGGCGAGGAAATCGGCGACGTTGCCGATCAGGACGTTGTTGTCCGCCCGATAGGCGTTTTCCGGATTCAGGAAGCTCGTGTCGCCGATAACAGCGACGTTACCCTCGACGGCACCGACACCGAACGTGCCGGTCTGCTGGGTCGTCGTCAGTTGCGCTTCGGTCGTGAACGCGGGCGCGTTCTCGAACTGGCCGATTGGGGCAGCCCCACGGAAGACGAGGCTATCGACATCCTCAGTCACGGGCGAGGAGCCGGACGGTTCGGCGAAGACGCTGAGGAAGTTCTGGTCGTTCTCGGCGACGTTGTAGAGATAGCCGGTCTCCTGATAGATCCCGAGGTCGGAGCCGATTTCGATGACGCCCTCGGCCTGTCCGGGATCAGCACCGACGAAGACCCGCCCGCCCTCCTTGGCGAACGTGTTCACGTCCGCGCGCTCGTCTGTCGACAGCGAGGCGGGTTCGACCGTCACGAACGCATCGGCATCAGCCAGATCGTCTGATAGCGATCCCTGCTGGCCGAACGATCCTTGCCCACCAGCAGACTGCGTGTAGAACTCGATTTCGTGACCGTTCGCCGCAAGTGTCGAGGCGAGGGCCCCTACAGATCGTTCGAGTCCCGCGGGGGAGCCGGTCGTGATCGCTCGGTCCTCACCCTGCAGCGGGAGTTGGACCCCTGTTCCGCTCCCGGTCGTCTGGGTACCGAGATGGACGAGAACGGTCTTGTTCGATTCGTCGCTGTCCATCGCAATTTCACCGCCCTCCTCTGCGCCGTCGGGAGTAACGTTGTCTAGTTGCCACTGGTCGGTCTGGATGTCGGCCTGTTCTGGCTGGCTGTCACCGAAAACGAAGCCAGCAGCCGCGACAAGACCGACAGTCACCGCGAAGACGACGACGAAAACGCCGATCAGCGTTCGCCATCTGCTCATCGGTCCTCACCTCCGTTCTGTGTCGAAGTCTGCGAACCGCTCGCTCCGGTAGACTCAGACTGCTGGGTCACTTCGGGCGGGACGTAATCACCAGAGTGGTAGACGATCTCGTACTCCTCAGAGAGAGTGTTGTCGACGTACTGCGGAGCAATTGCGAGAATCAAGTTCTCGTTGAGGCTCTCGCCGCGTTCGCCGACGGTGATCTCGCCGTCTTCAGTCTGGAGCGGCAGTCCGGCGAGGGGACTCTGCTGGTCTTCGGTGCGCCGTGTATCGACCTCGTAGGAATCGAGTCCGGCACGGTTGGCGGCGTCGTCGATCGCGTCGTCGACGAAGCCGAGTTCGTCGGCGAACCCGTTTTCGACGGCTTCGGTGCCGAGATAGATCTCAGCGCGGGCGACCTCTTCGCGGCTCAGTTCGATCTCGTCACCGCGCTGAGTCATCACGCTCTCGAGGAACAACTCGGCGAGAATCTCCCGGTTCTCGCGGGCCTCGTCGGGGTGGACACCGCCCTTGTTCGGCCCGGTGTCACCGGCTGAAGGCGTCAACGGCTGCGGCGCGGCCCCGGTCACGCCGACGCTACCGACGGCCTGTGCAGACGGTGCCGTGTAGATGTCGTCAGCCGGCGCAATCGAGAGATACGCGCCGGATGCGCCGAGCGTATCCACTGCGGCGATGACCGGCATCTGCTCGCTGGTTTTTTCGACGGCAGCGTAAATCCGCTCGCTCTGGGCCGGAAGTCCGCCGCCGCTGTTGACCTCCAGAACGACCGCCTCGACGGAGTCGTTCTGGCGGGCCTCGCGCAACTCGCCTTCGACGAACTGCGCGGTCGACTCGTCGATCGTTCCTTCGAGTTCGATGACCGCGACAGTTCCGTCCGGCCCGCTTGTCGAACTGTACACCTGCGGTGCGAGAAATGCACCGGCAGCGACCGCAAGAACGGCGGCGAGGGCGATCTGCCCCCGCCTCGTATTGAGTGGACCGATTGGCATGCACGACGGACTAGCGTTCCACAAATCTATAAGCAAACGATCAGAGTTTCCCACTCAGCAACACGATGCGCAGTTCCCTGGCAGAGTTATAAATGATCGTCCGATTATCTCCGGTCGCGAATCTCATCTGTTGAGAATATAACCCACGCTGCGGGAATCTGCTCACCGGACTATATGCACGGGTGTACAACTACGGAATGTGAGGAACAATGACTGACTCCACTTCCCCAGACCGTCGAACCGTGTTGAAGGCCGCAGGTGTTGGCGGGGCACTGTCCGTAGCAGGCTGTCTCGATTCCACTGTCGAAGACCAGCCCGAACCAGAGGAAGCGGCTAACAACCAGACTGACGACGGTCCCGGTGAGGCGAAAGCGGTCGATACCGACCGAATCGCTGCCGACCCGACGGACCTTCCAGACCCGGTCGACTGGAACGAACCGCGCCATCACGAGGTGGAGATGAAGACGACGGAAGAGACCGCCGAGATCGAACCTGGCGTCACGTTCGACTACATGACCTTCGACGGCCGCATTCCGGGTCCGATGGTTCGGGTCCGCCAGGGCGACACGGTCAATGTTACGCTGACTAACGAAGAGAGCAATTCGATGCCGCACAACATCGACTTCCACGCTGTCTACGGTCCCGGTGGCGGCGCTGGTGCTTCGACAGTCAACCCCGGCGAAACCGCCTCGTTCGAGTTCAAGGCGATGTACCCCGGTGTCCACGTCTACCACTGTGCGGTGCCGAACCTGGACCACCACATCAGCGCCGGGATGTTCGGTGCCATCCTCGTCGAACCCAAAGAGGGGCTGCCCGAGGTTGATCGGGAGTTGTACTTCGGCCAGCACGAACTGTACACCGACGCCGAGGCGGGCGAGAAAGGCCACCACAACTTCGACTTCGGCGCGATGAAGTCCGAGGACCCGACCTACGTCTGTCTCAACGGCGAAGCTTACGCCATCACCGGCGACGGTTACGGACCCGTCGATGTGGAGAAGGGTGAGCGAGTCCGGATCTTCCACGCCAACGGTGGGCCGAACCTCATCAGTTCCTGGCACGGAATCGGCAACGTCTGGGAGACGTTCTACCGCGACGGCGCAATCGCTTCCGAGCCAGACCACTACGTCGAGACTGCGCCCGTGGTTCCGGGGAGTGTCGCCATCGCAGAGATCGACACGCCGGTGCCCGGCCCGATCAAACTGGTCGACCACGCGCTCAGCCGAGTCGCCCGCAAAGGCATGCTCGGCATCATCAACGTCGAGGGCGAGGCCGAACCAGAGATCTTCGACCCCGAACCCGCCTGATTTCCGAGCGGCCCAACGCTGTCCGAGCGTTTTTTCGAGTGAACAGACACTGTTTACTGGACGGTCGTAGACCGGTTACGTTGTAGTTGTTTTTTATAGAGACCGACTGTATAATGTAGTCTTATATACGTACATTCATGTGGGACCGAACATTCAAGTATGTATTCTGAGTGTGATGACAGTAGCATGGCAAGTGAGAACGAACTACCTGCGGATACACGGCGGAATGTACTGAAATATCTCGGTGTGGCTGCCGGATTGGGGGTACTTGCAAGCGAAACAAACATCGATCCGTTCGCACATCCTGTCGCGGCGCTGGATGTCCAGCAGGATGCCTTCGAAACGGAGGAACGGCGGATCGAATCTCACGATGGGATCGAACTCGACGCGACGGTCTACGAACCGACTGCCGAGGGACCGCATCCCGCAATTTTGATGACCCACGGGTGGGGTGGGGACAAGCGACAACTACAGCCACTCGCGGAGTTCTACGCGAGCAACGAGTTCTATGTCCTCGCGTACACCTCCCGTGGGTTCGGGAAGACCGAAGAGCGCGAGGGGTCGGGGGGACAGGTCAACTCGACGAGCGAGCTCGAACAGCAGGACGCCAGCGCGCTGATCGACTATCTGGCCGAGCAGGATGGGGTACTGAACGACGGCGACAACGATCCACGCGTCGGGATGGACGGCGTCTCTTACGGTGGCGGGATCCAGTTGCGGACCGCCGCGAACGACGACCGGCTGGATTCGATCGTTCCGCGAGCGACGTGGAACGACCTCACGCAGTCGCTGGCCGCCAACGGCGTCATCAAAACCGGCTGGCTGCGCGCGCTCGAACTGGGAGCGAATCAGTCCCCGCCGACGGGCGATGTCGCGCCGGAAGTCAACGAAACGTCCACGGGCATCCTCGAACGAGGGTTCCTGACCGAGGAGGACATCGAGTTCTACCAGTCCCGGTCGCCGGTCTCCTACGGTGAAATCGACACGCCGACGCTTTTGATTCCGGAGTGGACCGACCAGCTGTTCCCGGTCAACCAGGGCGTCGCCAACTTCCGGAAAATCCAGGAGAGCGGGGCAAATACGACGCTTTTGATCGGTCAAGACGGCACCCACATTATCGGCCAGGCCGATGAGTTCCCGCCGGGGTCGGAGGCCTCATCACAGTTCGTCACCCAGCAAGCGCTCAACTGGCACACCGCTTACCTCAAAGGCGACGGCGAGCCGGGTCTTTCGACGTATCACTACTACGACGCCTCCGCGGCCGAATCCGCCGAGAACCCGGCCGAGGCGTTCAGTTCGGCCGAGGAGTTCCCGCCCTACGAGAGTCAGGAACTGAGCCACACCTTCGGGCGGACGGTCGAACTCAGCGGCGGGGACGGAAACGTCGTCACCATCGACCGCGCGATTACCGAAGAGACCGAGATCAATGGAATTCCAACACTGACACTTGAAGTGACGCCGACCGGCGACGGTCCGAGTCACCTCTTCGTCGCGCTCCAGCGCGTCCGCGACGGCGAGGCCGAGAGCATCAAACAGCAGGTAACGCCGTACCGGATCGAGGAAGCCGGCGAGATCGAAGTAGATCTCTCGGGTATCGAGGCGAACTTACAGCCCGGGGACGTGTTCCGGGTCGCACTGAGCGCCCGCGAAGGCTCCCTGTCCGACGCCGACGTTTCGGCGGTGTTCGGCGGCAGCCTCTACGCCAACACCCCGGAGGGATCCGGGATCGAAATCGCCGCGGAGACCGAACTCGCCCTCGAAATTCCCGCGAGCCAGTCCCTCCCCGAACAGACTGGCGTGCCGACGCCGTCGTTCGGAGAACTCTCCGGCGGAAACGGCCAGCCCCAGACCGCGGCCGTCCACGATATCGAGGGCCGAGGCTACGTCGAGCAGGAGTACATGGTTTCAGGGACGGCACGACCGGAGGCCCAGGAAATCGCACTGTTGGAGGAGGGCGACGATCCGCCGTTGCCCCAAGATGTCGCCGAGTACGCCACCCGCGCGTTGGTCTACCACCCGGAGAACGAGGAAGAGTTCAACGGCGACGTGCTCGTCGACTGGATGAACGTCACCCAGCAACGGGACGCGCCGGTGACGTGGATCAACGCCTTCGAGTATCTGATGCGAGAGGGCTACGCGGTCGTTCTCCTCTCGGCACAGGAGGTCGGTGTCGAAGACTCCGATCAGGATCTGGATCTGAAAGCGTGGGATCCCGAGCGCTACGGCGACCTGACCCATCCTGGCGACGCCTACTCCTTCGACATTCTCTCACAGGTCATCAAGGGTGTGAAACAGCCACCGGAGGTCGATCCGCTCGGCGGCATGGAGGCGGAAAACGTGCTCGCCACAGGCATGTCCCAGTCGGGGTATTATCTGAATCGTTACATCGCGCGAGTTCATCCCGACCACGGCGTCGCGGACGGGTTCCTGCCGATTGCGGCGAACGTCGTCGAACCGGGGCTACCGACGACTGCCACTCCGACGATACTGCTCAACACCGAAGACGAAGTGCCGGAGCCGGCAGAAGAACCGATCCCGGACACGGAGAACTTCCGGTTCTGGCAGGTCGCCGGTGCCTCTCACGTCAACGTCTACCTCTCGGTGTGGGTCGAGGTTATGGAGGCCCGCGATTTCGGCGCGGAACCGGCCCTGGCCCCGAGCGAGGAGTGGACGCCCGGATTCGCCGGCCAGTACGGCCAACTGGCCGAGGCTCCCTACGGGGCCTGCGGGACGAACTACTTCCCGGTCCGGTACGCCTACCGGTCGGCACTGGATCAGTTGCGAGGGTGGGTCCGAAACGACGAAGCTCCACCAGAGGCCGACCCTATCGAGACCGACGGCGACGGCGAAGTCGTCACCGACGAGTTCGACAACACGCAGGGCGGCGTCCGACTGCCGGTGATTGACGAACCAGTGGCTTCCTATCTCGCCCGCGACGAGGTCTGCCAGCCGACCGAGGAGAACCCGTTGGCGGATCTCCGGGGCGCGACCGAACGCTTCTCGGACGATCAACTCACCGAACTGTACGACAGTCAGGACGACTACGTCAGTTCCCTCGAATCGGCCGCCGAGCAGTCCGTCTCTGACGGCTTCCTGCTGGAAGCTGACCGCGACGCGCTGCTCGAACGGGCCGAAACCACCGCCTTCCCTGGAGAGAGCGGGGAGGGCGAGGGCAGCGAAGGAGAAGGTGAAGGTGAGGGCGAAGGCGAAGGTGAAGGCGAAGGAAACGAAGACAACGAGACGGACACCGGAGACGACAGCGAATCGGACGGAGACGACAGCTCCGACGGCAGTGGACCTGGCTTCGGGATTCCGGCCGCCCTCGGCGGCGCAGGGAGTCTCGGTTACCTGCTCAGGAAGCGACTGGGCGACGACGGTGCCACCGACGCGACAGCAGACGAGTTCGAGGCCGAAGCCGACGACTGAGCGAACTCGGATCGGGCGAGCGATCTTTGCCAGCAGACGAACACCGAAAGAACCGTTCCACGAAGCACCCACTACGTGCACAGTCGAGCGGGATCCACGCCCCCCTCTATCTATACACTGTTTGTCTAAACGTCAAATAACAGTTACAGTGTATCGGACGAGTTAAAAAGCAGCTTACTGACGAACGCGTTTTTATATTTCTTGCATTACACGTAACCCAAATTTAAAATGTGCTTTGTGAGTTGAGGATGATGGTATGGTAAACGAGAGCGAACTGCCAGTGGAGACACGGCGGAACGTACTGAAGTATCTCGGTGCGGCCGCCGGGTTGGGGGTACTTGCAAGCGAAACAAACATCGATCCATTCGCACATCCTGTCGCGGCGCTGGATGTCCAGCAGGATGCCTTCGAAACGGAGGAACGGCGGATCGAATCCCACGATGGGATCGAACTCGACGCGACGGTCTACGAACCGACTGCCGAGGGACCACATCCCGCAATTTTGATGACCCACGGCTGGGGCGGGGACAAGCGACAACTACAGCCGCTCGCCGAGGTGTACGCGAGTAACGAGTTCTACGTCCTCGCGTACACCTCCCGAGGATTCGGCCAGCGAGAGGGGTACGAAGGCTCCGGGGGACAGGTCAACTCGACGAGCGAACTCGAACGGCAGGATGCCAGCGCACTACTCGACTATCTGGCCGAGCAGGACGCCGTCATGACCGAAGGCGAGAACAATCCCGTCGTCGGAATGGACGGAACTTCCTACGGTGGCGGGATCCAGTTGCGGACGGCCTCGGCCGACGACCGGCTGAACTCCATCGTCCCGCGGGCGACGTGGAACAATCTCGCACAGTCGCTCGCGCCCAACGGCGTGATCAAGCGCGGTTGGATCGAGGCCCTCGAATACGGTGCGCAGGCCGAACCGGCCGGGAACATCGCCGAGAGCAACACCGAAACGACAAGCGGCATTCTCGAACGGGGCCGGATGACGGAGGAAGACAGAGAGTACTACCGCCAGCGCTCGCCGGTCACCTACGACGCAATCGAGGACACACCGGCACTTCTGATTCCGGAACTGACCGACCAGCTGTTCCCGATCAACGAGGGGGTCCGAAACTTCCGGAAACTCCAGAACGACGGGAGCGAAACGACGCTCATCCTCGGTCAGGACGGCACGCACATTCTCGGCCAGCCCGACAGCTACCCGCCGGGGTCGGGGACCTCCCGGCAGTTCGTCGGGCAGATGGCGCTGCAGTGGCACCAGGCTCATCTCAAAGGTGACGGCGACCCGGACGTGTCGACGCTTCACTACTACGACGAGTCCGCAGACGAGTTCATGGCCGCCGATGAGTTCCCGCCACACCCCGAGCGGTCGACGACGCGGACGGTTTCGGAGACGGTCGAACTCAGCGGTGCGGACGGCAACGTCGCGAGCGTCGATATCGAACTCGATGAAGCAACGGAGATTCTCGGACTTCCGTCGCTCCAGCTAGAAGTGAGTCCGACTGGCGAGGGCCGGAGTCACCTCTTTGTCGCCCTCCAGCGCGTCCGAGACGGCGGAGCAACGACGATCAAGGACAAGGTGACGCCGCTTGCGATCACCGAAGCTGGTGAAATCGAGCTCGAACTGTTCGGAGTTCACGCGAACCTAGAGGCCGGCGATACCCTCCGAGTAGCGATGAGCGCTCGCGAGGACGAACTCACCTCGGCCGAGGTAATCGATCTGTTCGGCGGATCGATCTATCGACCTTCCGACGACAACGCTGGGATCGAGATCAGCGGCGATACAGAGGTTCAGCTGTCGGTGCCGGCGAGTAGCGAACTGCCAGCCGCCGAGAGCGGCGACATGGACGACAGCGACGATAGCACTGACGACGACAGCGATAGCGACGACGGGACCGACGACAGTGGCGGAGACGATGGGATGGACGACAGCGACGATGGAATGGACGGCAACGATGACGAAACCGGAAGCGAGAGCGACGACGGTGGGGAAGAAGACAGCTCCGACGACGGCGGCCCCGGATTCGGCATTCCGGCTGCCCTCGGCGGTGCGGGTGGTCTCGGCTACCTGCTCAGAAAGCGACTGGGCGACGACGCCACAGCACAACCGGACGAGTTCGAGGCCGAAGCAGACGATTAATCCGGAGCCACCGAACCGTCAGTGAGGGTGAACCCTCCGGCGGTGGCACCCGCAATCCCGAGTATTATATCCGCAGAGTCGAATGAAGGGATAATGGGCGTTCTGGAAGACAAGGCACGCGCACGCACCTTCTACAAATACCTCTCGCAGGTGTATGACCGGATCAATCCCTTCATCTGGAACGAGGAGATGCGTGACGAGGCCATCGACTGGCTCGATATCGGACCGGAGGACCGGGTGCTGGATATCGGCTGTGGCACTGGCTTTGCAACCGAGGGGTTGTTACAGAAGACCGAACGGATCTACGGACTCGATCAGAGCCCACACCAGCTCTCGAAAGCCTACAAGAAGTTCGGCAAACGCGGCCCCGTCAGGTTCCACAAGGGCGACGCCGAACGGCTGCCCTTCGCAGACGATAGCTTCGATGTGGTCTGGTCGTCGGGATCCATCGAATACTGGCCGAATCCCGTCGCAGCGCTGCGGGAGTGTCGCCGCGTCGGAAAGCCGGGAAGTACGGTGTTGATCGTCGGGCCGGATTACCCGAACAACACCGTCTTCCAGAAGATGGCTGACGCGATTATGCTGTTTTACGACGAAGAGGAGGCCGACCGGATGTTCACCGAAGCCGGCTTCGAGGAGTTCGAGCACCGAATCCAGCAGGCGAGCGCGAACAGCCCGCGGGCGATTACGACCATCGCGACAGTGCCGGAGTAACGCGGGGTTGCGACCGGACAGGTGACCCGTCAGACGCTGGCACGACGATGGGAGACATACTTTTAGGCTTGGGTCACAGAGTATCACTATGGTCGAGGGGTCAGACGACGACGCCAGCGATGGGGGCCGTGCCGACGAGGGCACGATTCTCTCGCCGAACGAGCTCGACATCACCGAGAGTGAACACGTCGAGCAGATCGACGAAGGGCGATTCGTCGTCTCGCCAGACGCGCGAACAGGACAGGGGGGCAACCAATCGGGGGGCGGCCGATCCAACCAGGGATCCCAGCGCGGCGGTGCCGGCTCCCACGGCGGTGCTGCACCGGGCGGCGGGTCCGGCGGCGGGCAGGGCGGTAATCCCCCGGCAGGCGGTGGAAACACCGGTCGCAACGGCACACAGCCGAGTGACAATCGCCACTCGAACAACAACCAGCCAAGCGCACAGGGGAGCCGCCGCGGGCAACTCTCGGAAGAGGAAGTCCGTCGGTGGCTCCGTCAGAAATACGAGCGCTCGAACTCGAAGTACGCCTTCGACGTGACCGCGCAGTTCGACGGAACTGTGAGCCAGCGACGGCTCGCATCGAACGATCTGATCACGGTTTTCGAGAGTCTGATGCTGTGGTACGGTCAGCAGGTCGACAGCAACATGCCCATCGAGGAGGTGCTCGGAATTCTCCTGATGGAGTCGAACGTTCCGATCAGATATCCGCCGGAAAGCGTCGAGAACCTCATCAGGTCGACTGATCTGGGCCCCGACGATACTATCGCGGATCTGCTGGAAGCGGTACGGGACGACGACGGTGTCAAACTGTAGGCGAAAGCCGCCCTTCCTGCCAGTTTTGCTAGTATCAACGCCGATAATTAACGGGAAGCATTTATTTAGATGTTCGCGGAAGCAGAAAGTGAGCAGATATGGCAGAAGTACTGATTGCCGACGACTCCGAGTTCATGCGAAATCTCCTCCGCGAGATCTTAGAAGAAAACCATACGATCGTTGGGGAGGTCGAGAATGGTGTCGAGGCTGTCGAGGTGTTCAAAGAGGAAAAGCCCGACCTGGTGATGATGGATATCGTGATGCCGATCCGAGACGGGATCGAAGCAACCGACGAAATCAAAGACACTGATCCCAGCGCGAACGTGATCATGTGTACGAGTGTCGGCCAGGAAGAGAAGATGAAGGAGGCGGTAAAGGCAGGTGCTGACGGATACATTACGAAACCGTTCCAGAAGCCAAGTGTGATGGAAGCAATTCAGGACGTCGTCCCATCATAAATGAAAGTTGATGTTCAGTCGCTCGATACATTCAATCGACTAGCCCACGAGGGGGCACAGGAAGCGACCGCGTCGATGGCACAGATGACGGGCATCGACGCGACGGTCGACGTGACGAAAATTTCGCTGATCGACCGTGCAGACATCGGAGAACAGTTAGGGAGTGGCTCCTTCGTGGGCGTCGAGTTCGGTTTCCAAGGTGCACTGAGCGGAGAGACAGTGCTCGTCTTCGAGGACGGACAGACCGATGAAATTGTCGAGTCGATGATGCCGGGCGCGTCGACCGACGAGAGCATGGGTAGATCTGCGGTGCAGGAGATCGGAAACATCATGATGAGCGGCTTTATCGACGGCTGGGCCGAACATCTCGGTGCGACCATCGATCATACGCCCCCGGGATACATCGAAGGCGACGGCGCGGAAATCCTCCCCGACGGTCCCGGCACCGGCGAGCACGATCAACTGTTCGTCTTCCGAAGCGAGATCGAATGGGAAGGAGAGAACGTGAACGTCTTCATCTACATGCTCCCCGAGTACGAGTCGATGGCGGAGCTGATGAGTGAGCACGCCGACACGGGCGACGACGCGATCCCAATCGAGAAACTGGCTGTGTTCAACCAGATGACCCAGCAAGGGACCGAACGGGCCGCGGAGAACGTCCAGCAGATGTCCGGCATCGAGACCGAGGCTGAGGTCTCACAGATCTCTTTCGTTCCAATCGAGGACGTGCCCCGGCAGTTCGGCGAGGAGACCTACGTCGGGACCGCCGTCGAGTTCACGGGCGCACCGAGTGGATTCCTGCTCGTCCTGTTCGACGAACAGTCGGCGATCACCGTCGCAGAGGCGCTGATGCCCGTCGAGATGGACGAAGACGAGCTGACCGAACAGCACAAGATGGCCATCGAAGAGTTGGGCAATATCATGACCAGCGGCTTCGTCGACGGCTGGGCGAACGTGCTCCAGCAGTCGGTCGAGCACACGCCGCCACGACTGGTCCACGACATGGGCCGAGCGATCATCGATCCGCTCGCCGCACAACTCGGCCAGCACCAGCAACACGCTTTCGTCATCGACTCGACGATGAAAACCGACGAGGTCGAATTCGAGAGCGCAATCCACGCGCTGCCGAACGAACAGGAACTTCGTGAAGCACTCAACAAACTGGACGTCGAGCGAGCGGACCAGACCGACGCAGACGTTGGACAGATCTTCTGATCATGAAGGTGTATGACGGCAGTCAGACCGAGCAAGCAACCGAAACCCAGCCGGAACGGATCAAGGTGGGGATCGCCGAGTATGAAGTAACCACCGAGACGGCCGAGTTGACGACCAGCGGCCTCGGCTCCTGTGTCGGCGTTGCGCTGTATCACGAGGCAACCAGCGCCGCCGGATTGATCCACGTCATGCTCCCGGTGGCCGACGAGATGGACGACGGCAAGCCAGCGAAATTCGCGGACACAGGAACTGAGCTGCTCATCGAGGAGATGGAAGCAGTCGGGGCCAATCCGGGAGAACTCGAAGCCAAAATCGCCGGCGGCAGCGATATGCTCGACTTCTCTGAGGGCGGGTCGGGGATCGGCGACCGGAACATCAAGCAGGTCAAGGAGACGCTGTCAGCGGCGGATATCCCGCTCGTCGGCGAAGATGTCGGTGGCGACCACGGTCGCTCACTCAGACTCGAAACGAAAACCGGTGACCTGCTCGTCAAAAGTGCAAACCGCGACGATCAACGGCTCTGAGCCTGCGCCCGCGTCAGACGGCTGGCCGACGCCGGGACCTGTCTGACGATTTTCACCACTGTCGGGACTTGGAAGAAACGTCTGACTTTTATTTCACTATATTAAGAAAATATTCAAAAAGAAGGACCTGAAAGAATACCATTGTTATCAATTGCGATACCAGAAACAATACATTCAAGAGCGTAAGCACGGACTCACATGTATGATGAGTAGGTCAGACAGCGCGACAATTAGCTTTCTGTCCATTCGTGGCTGGCGAGCGGCGGTGCTGACTTGCTCGCAGCGGCCACGGGGGAGGTGGTCAGGATGAGCATCCGGGATATGGTCGATTCGATCATGGCCGACGAAGACGACGAGGGCAGCGAGAACCTCGACGGCGGTGGCGACGATCTCGGCGGCGGCGGTGGCGGCCTGATGGCTGACGACGGCGGAGGCCAGATGGACGGCGGTGGCGGCGGTGACGACCTTGGCGGGTTGGGTGACCTCGACGACGGCGGTGGCGATCTCGGTGGACTCGACGACGACGACGGCTTCGGCGAGATGGAGGGCGGCGACGACATGGCCGGCGGTGGCGGCGGCAACGTCGACGAACTCGAACACCGCCTTGACGAACTCGAAAACGAGGTCGGCAGCCTCTCCTCCACCGTGAACACGGTTCGCAACGAAAACGAGCAGATCTCCAACAGCGTCGAAGAAGTCGAGGAGAACGTTCGCAAACTGCTGGATATCTACGAGATGGTTACCCGCGGTGTCAACCCCTTCGCCGACGAGATGGACGGCGGTATGGGGATGGGTGGCGGCGGCCAGATGGACGGCCAAGATGGCTCCTTTGGCCTCTTTACCGACGAGGAAGAAGAGGAAGAGGAGAGCGTCGACGAGGATATCGCCGACGCCGACGCAGAGGGCTTTTTCGACGACGACCTCGTCGAAGAAGAGGACGAACCCATGGACGATGGCCTCGGCGATATGGACAAAGAGATGGGCGGCGATGACATGGGCGGTGGTAGTTCCAGCGACGACAGCGGCGGAACGTCTTTCGAGGACCTCAAAGACGAGTACGAGTCCGGCGAAGCAGACTGGGACGAAGAGGGCGACGACCTCGACGACGGCGGAGACGAGTTAGACGATGGCTTCGAGGATGTCGGCGGGGCAGACGCGGCCGGTGGGTTCGAGGAACTCGAAGACGACGGCGACGACTTCGAGGAGGTCGGCGACGACCTCGCGGACGACGACCTGTTCGACGAGACGGTCGAAGAGGAGCCAGTCCAAGAGGAGCTAGTCCAAGAGGAGCCAATCGAGACGACGACAGACACGCAGCCAGAGACCACGACCGAACAGACTACGGCAGCAGAGCCAACCACGACCGAAGCAGCCAGCTCGACCACCGAGAGCAGCGGGTCGGCGCGCAGTTCCGCCGACGGGAAACCGTACATCGCCAGCCTGCCCGACGGCTACGGCTCTGATGTCATCGTCGTCGAATGGATCGAATTCCTCGTCAACGAAGCGGGGATTCGTGAGGCCTCGAAAGCTATCGATTACTACGAGTCGGTCGGCTGGATCAGCGAGGACGTTGCCGCGGAGATGGACGAATACCTGAGTGGGTTCCAGGAAACCGGCCGTGGCTCACTGGTGATCGACCACCACAAACAGAGTCTCGAATTCATCAATCAGCTCAACGGCAACGTGTCGACATCCGGACTCGAATCGATCGGAGGACGACAACGCTAACACATGGGGTTCAGCGTCAGTGGTGCAACAGCCCTGCTCTTTGTCGCCTTCTTGATCTCTTTCGGGACGTTCTATACGGCCACGATGGGGGCAGTCGAACAAGTGCAGGAAGCACAAGTCGACAAGCAGGACAACAGCCTCGCTACGCTGAACACCGAAATCAATATCCTGTCCGCGGAGTACAGCGGCAACGATGGAGAACTCACTGTCGTCGCCAACAACACTGGTGCCGAGCCACTGCAGCCAACAGAGCTTTCACTGCTCGTCGACGGTGAGTACACAGCGTTCGGGCAGGCTAACATCAGTATCAGCGATTCACCGGAAGACGAACTGTGGGCCCCACAGCAACAACTCACGATCACTGTCGGTGACAACGACCTGCCAATCACACCGACCGGCGGAGAGACTGTCAAGCTAGTCACCGAGAACGCAGTCGCCGATACGGCGCAGATCACGGAGGTAAGCTAACATGGCAAGCGTCTCAGTCTCGCATCTAATCATCTTCATCGCAGCGATGGTTATCGCAGCCTCAGTCGCCGGTCTCCTGACGACGACCGTCGACGATATCAGCAATGCGATCGAAGATCAAGGGCTATCGACCAGCGAGGAGATCCGGTCCGACATCTCGATCATCAACGACGCCGGGTCGACCGCCACTGACAGCAGTGGGAGCACGGAAAATCTCACCCTGTACGTCAAGAATACAGGGAACAGCCAGTTATCCACACAGCCGAGACAGATTGATATCCTCATAAATGGGCAGTTCGTGACCTTCACGTCTGGACGGATCACGCTGCTCGGCGGCGCAGAGGTGTGGGGAGATGGCGTCGTCGCGGAGATTGTCGTCGATGTCGGCGATGTCGACATCCGGACCGGTGACAACCGTGCAAAAGTTATGGCTAATGGCGGCGAAGACGTATTCGTCTGGGAACAGTAACGCGGTTTGACGACCGGTTCTTATATATTCCAGCGCCCTCAAAGGCCGCTCGTATGAGCAACGAGGAAGACGCAGAAGCTGAGGAGAGCCAACCGGAAAGCGAAGAGAGTGCGGAGACTGCGGGGGGCGTCGGAAACGCACCGACCGGTGGTAGTGCAACACCGATCGGCGTCAAACTGGGCAGCACCCGAACTGTGATTGCCCTGCCCTCCGAACACGGCTCGGGACTCCGAACGATCCAGACGCTGACCTGTCTGGCCGAGTACGAAGATCCGCTGACGGGCGAGACGAAATATCTCTACGGCGAGGAAGCCGCGACGGAGTACCCCGACAAGGTCCAGTACATGCTGCGGTCGGGTCTGCCGGAAGACAAAGACCGTGCTGAACTCACCAAGCAGTTTTTCAATTCGGTCATCGACTCCCACGACATCCCCGAAGACAGCGTCGTGGTTTACGCCGTCCCGACGATCAACAACCCCGCCGGCATCGAGAACCTGCGCGGGGTAATCGAGCAGAGCGATATCGGAAACCAGCTGATCGAGAGCTACCCCGAATCGCTCTGTGGTGCGATTCCTGCCGTCGGCAACGATCTGGAGGCTGTCGAGGAGATTTTCGTCGCGCTGAACCTCGGCTCGACGAATCTGGAGGCCTCCGCCTACCGCCGCGGCGAGCAGCTTTCACCGTTCCGGACCGGTGCAGTGACCGGAAACGAAGTCGACCGAGCTATCGCCAACTACGTCGAAGAAGAGACCCAGGGTCGTGTCAACATCGACACGAACACCGCACGAGAGTACAAAGAGCAGCACGCCGACTTCGACGAGTTCGAGCCGTTCACGGACATCATCCAGCAGCCAGGCGGCGGCCGTCACGAGTTCACGATCGAATGGTCCGTCATGGAGGCTGTCAACGAATATCTCGACGACGTGGTCGAAGAGTTCGCCAACACCTTCCTCTCCCAGCTAGCCAACGACCACATGAAAGTCTACCAGCTCGCGCTCGACCAGCCGATCGTCCTCACGGGCGGGATGGCCTGTATCCCGGGCGTCGTCGAGCAGTTCGAGGAGCGCGCCAGCGAAGAGCTAGGCCGTGAGATCAACGCAATCGCCCCCGACCGAGCCGACCTGGCCGCGACCATCGGTGCACAGCGCATCGCCGCACAACTCTCCGAAAACCAGTAACGACGCTGGACGCTCGCAGACGACTGCTCGATGCGGCGTTTTTCTGTAACGGTTTCAGCATAATTGCTGATCTGTCGATAGTATCAATACTGAAACCAGAGACGGTAGATTCAAGAGTGTCATCCTGTATAACAAACGTATGAGTACGACTGTCCTCGCGACCAGCCTGCAGAGTGTTCTGCAGGAACCGATGGCGGCAGGAGTTGCCGCTGTGGGGCTTGCAGCAGTGCTCGGAGTGGTTCTCTGGGTACTGCGGGGGTCAGTCCTGACCAGCGACGAGCCTGCGGGCGAGCCGATCAGTGACGGTGGAACGACCGGATTCGCCGGCGACCCACCGGAACGGCGTGCGGCCGAGACTGCCGGAGGCGAGGAGAACGCCTCCGACGAGGAACTCGAACATCGGCTCGACGAACTGGAAACCGAGGTCGACAGCCTCTCGTCGACGGTCAAGACTGTCCGCAACGAGAACGAACAGATCTCCGAGAGCGTCAAAGACATCGAGGAGAACACGGGCCGACTGCTGAACCTCTATCAGATGGCCACTCGCGGTGTCAACCCGTTCGCGAGCGAAGCCGATGGGCCCGGGACAGAGGCCGGCCAGCACACCCCAGAGGAGGAGAGTTTCGACAAGGAAGACGAGATCGAAGAGATCGAGACCGACGTTGCAGACGACAGCGCAGCAGATCTGTTCGACAGCGAGAGCACGGAGATCAGAGAGGAACACTGTGTCGACAGCGTCGAGGAAGTTGTCGATTCCGGCGGTGAACCGGACGACGCCTTCCAGCAGACCAAACAGGCGGAGCGGTCCACGCAAGACCAGACAGCGGCGGAGTCCGACGACGAAGTCGAAGAAGTCGAAAAAGATTCCTTCGAAGCTGTTTTCGAGACGAAGACTCCCGAGAGTGACGAGCAGCAGGACGCGGACGAAGAACTGTTCGGAACCGAAGAGATGATCGATGCCGGCGGAGACGGCGTCGGACCTGCGGCCAGCGACGGCGGCCAACTGATCGAACCGACGGAACCAGAGCAAGATTCGGCTGACGCGCAGACACCGGACACGACTGCGTCCACCGACCAGACGACCAGTCCAGTTCCCGAGTCGACCGAACCGGAGACGACGACGGAGTCGGCGATGCCAGCCGAACTGGCCGAGTCGACCGAACCGAAGACGACAGACACGGAAACCACAGCAGCGGTTCAGCCGGCGACCGACTCCTCGCCGACGAGTACGGATCTCAGCGAGGGCAAACCTTACGTTGACTCCCTGCCCGACGGGTTTTCGTCGGAAGTGATGACCGTCGAATGGCTGGAGTATCTCGTCGACGAAGTCGGGATTCGGGGAACGATCCGGGCGCTCGAATACTACGAGACGATCGGTTGGTTGACCGAAGATGCCGTTGCGGAACTGGACGGGTATCTCGATGCGTTCGAGGAGCCCTCGAAAGCGGACCTCTCGATCGAACACCACCTGCGGAGCCTCGATTACGTCGAGGAACTGAAACACGCAAGCGAGGACTAGCATGAGTCTTGCACAACAGGATCTGTATTCGATCGGACTCGGTGAGCGTGACCGACTGAACAAGGAACTCGGTGGCGGTCTGCCGCCCGGCAGTATCGTTCTCATTGAAGGAGAGTACGGAGCAGGCAAATCCGCCATGGGCCAGCGGTTTTCCTACGGCCTCTGTGAAGAGGGAACGATGGTGAGTCTGCTGTCGACGGAACTCACGGTTGGCTCGTTCCTCGAACAGATGCACTCGCTGGATTACGGCATGGTCGATCACATGCTCGACGAGAATATCCTCTACCTCCACGCTGCCATCGGTGACTCCAAGAATACCTTCACCATGGACGACGACGGCGAGGACGATCGCAAGGAGTTGCTGCGGCGGCTCATGGAAGCCGAAGTGATGTGGGATTCGGACGTGATCCTCATCGATACCTTCGATGCGATTCTCCGCAATGATCCCAAATTCGAGGCGTTGGTCCGCGAAAATGAAGAACGGCAGGCCGCTCTGGAGATCATCTCCTTTTTCCGAGATATCATCTCCGAGGGCAAAGTCGTCATTCTGACTGTCGATCCAACCACTCTCGACGAAGAGGCGTTGGGCCCCTTCAGATCCATCGCCGACGTATTCATCGAGTTGGAGATGGTCGAAGTCGGTAACGAAACTCGCCGCCAGATCAATGTCCTCCGATTCGCAGGGATGGGCGAGCAGGTCGGTGACACCATCGGCTTCTCGGTCCGGCAGGGCACCGGTATCGTCATCGAATCACGCAGTGTCGCGTAGTCAGAGCGCAGTTCAGACGGTCGCCGTCGAACTGTTTGTCTGCTGACGTTCGGGTCGGATTCCGGTTGTTATTTGTCCGAGTACAGTGAATCGCATTGTATGGACAGCAACGCCGACCACCGCCCGGAAACCCCCGTCACAGATGGGGGATCACCGGTGCCGGTCGGCGTCAAAATCGGCTCGACGAGAACGGTCATCGCGTTCCCAGCACCGGACGGGTCCGGACTGCAGGTGGTCCAGACGCTGACCTGTCTGGCCGAATACCAGAATCCGATCACCGGAGAGACGAAGTACGCCTACGGGGACGACGCCGCCGCAGAGTATCCCGAAGCCGTCAAATTTCCGCTGCGGGCCGGCCTTCCCGACGCGGGTCGGCAGACCGAACTCACGAGCCAGTTTTTCGATGCAGTCGTCGAGTCACACGACGTTCCAGAAAATAGCGCAGTCGTCTACGTGACACCGATCAGCGACGACCAGTCGGGACAGACTAATCTCAGACGCGTCATCGAGGAAAGTCCCATCGGCGGGGCTGGAATAGAGCGGTATCCGGAGATGCTGTGCGGGGCAATTCCAGCCGTCGGCGACGGACTGGAAGCCGTCGAACGGGTCTTCACCGCGATGAACCTCGGTGCGACTCACGTCGAGGCTGCTGCCTTCCGCCGGGGCGAACAGGTCGCGCCGTATCGCAGCGGGTCGGTGACCGGCAACGAAGTCGACCGAAAGATCATCAGCAACGTCGAAAACGAGACCCAGAGTCGAGTACACATCGACATCAACACCGCCCGAGAGTACAAAGAACAACACGGCAATTTCGAGAATTTCGAACCCGTGACCGACGTGATCCAGCAGCCGGGCGGCGGCCGCCACGAATTCACCATCGAGCGGTCGATCATGGCACCGTTAGAAGAGTATCTCGACAGCATCGTGGCCGCCTTCGTCGGTGAGTTTCTCTCCCAGTTGTCGAGCAGTCACCACCGCGTGTACCGGCTCGCACTCGATCAACCAGTCGTCCTCACGGGCGGGATGGCCTGTCTCCCCGGCCTCGTCGAGGCGTTCGAGCAACGAGTGAACGAGGCAGTCGACGACGAATTACCCGTAATAGCGCCTGAACGACCAGCCATCGCGGCCACGATCGGGGCACACCGGATTGCGACGCGGCTCAGTTCCTGATTGCCCACAACTATTATCACAGCTGATACCGTAAACGGTGGATTGAATAGGCGCACGGGCGAATACGCGTTACAATGAGTGGTAGCGACGACCTCGGCGGGTTGGGCGAGCTGGACGATGGGGAGGACGACCTCGGTGGACTCGACGGTGACGAAGAGCTGGGCGGTCTCGATGACAATTTCGGCGAGATGGAGGGCGGCGACGACATGGCTGGCGGTGGCGGCGGCAACGTCGACGAACTCGAACACCGCCTTGACGAACTCGAAAACGAGGTCGGCAGCCTCTCCTCCACCGTGAACACGGTTCGCAACGAGAACGAGCAGATCTCCAACAGCGTCGAAGAAGTCGAGGAGAACGTTCGCAAACTGCTAGATATCTACGAGATGGTTACCCGCGGTGTCAACCCCTTCGCCGACGAGATGGACGGCGGTATGGGGATGGGTGGCGGCGGCCAGATGGACGCACAGGACAGTTCGTTCGGTCTCTTTACCGACGAGGAAGAAGAGGAAGAGGAGAGCGTCGACGAGGACATCGCCGACGCCGACGCAGAGGGCTTTTTCGACGACGATCTCGTCGAAGAAGAGGACGAGGCCGACGAAGGGATCGACGCCGACATGACCGACGCGTTCCAGGAAGACAGCGACCCTGCTGCGGAACCCGAGTCGGAGTTCGATGACGCTGGAGAGTTCGACGAGATGGACGATGGCTTCGAGGATGTCGGCGACGAATTCGACGACGTTGCGGATGATGGGCTCGACGAGGCGGAGACGGAAGCCGAATCGGAGTTCAACGAGGCGGCTGACGAGGAGTTGGCGGACGACGACCTGTTCGACGAGACGGTCGAGTCAGAGCCTGCGGCGACCGGGGAGTCTGGTGGACAGACGACGGCGGTCTCGGAGGAGTCGAACACGGGAAGCAGCGGAGATGTCGGAACACAGAGTACAGAGCCAGAGCAGACGGAACAGACAGATTCCGGAGCCCAAGAGGTCGGGAAGCCGTACCTCAGCCACGTCCCGGATGGCGTTACCGGCGATTTAGTCGTCATCGAGTGGCTAGAGTATCTCGTCGACGAGGTTGGTTCCCGAGGCGCCACCGAGGCGATCAGATACTACGAGACAATCGACTGGGTGACCGAGGACGTTGCCGACCAACTGGCAGCCCATCTCGAGCAGTTCGAGTACGGCGAAGGTGGCTCGCTGTCCATCGATCACCACAGGCAGAGCCTCGACTATATCGATCAACTCAACGGAGGTGACGCCACACAGCAAACGGCCGTCTTCGGCGGGGGTGAGTCGCTGTGAGGCGAGCCACCGTGGCGGGACCGACGAGGAGGAGCAATTCACAGCACCGGAGCGACCAGCGGCCAACACCGTTAACAGCCCGAGTGTCTAATTTCCTCAGCAAACAGCGGGGTACTGCGGTTGAGCGCCACCGACAGATGGGGCCGACCGAAGCACGTCGACTGGAGGTAACACGATGAGTCTTGCACAACAGGATCTATATTCGATTGGATTGGGCGAACGTGATCGACTGAACAAGGAACTTGGCGGTGGCCTGCCGCCCGGCAGTATCGTCCTGATCGAGGGCGAATACGGGGCCGGTAAATCCGCCATGAGCCAGCGGTTCTCGTACGGATTGTGCGAGGAAGGGACGATGGTGAGTCTGCTGTCAACCGAGTTGACCGTCGGTTCCTTCCTCGAACAGATGCACTCGCTGGATTACGGCATGGTCGATCACATGCTCGACGAGAACATCCTCTACCTCCACGCTGCCATCGGTGACTCCAAGAACACCTTTACTATGGACGGAGACGGTGAGGATGATCGCAAAGAATTGCTGCGGCGACTCATGGAAGCCGAAGTGATGTGGGATTCGGACGTGATCCTCATCGATACCTTCGATGCGATTCTCCGAAACGACCCCAAATTCGAGGCACTCGTTCGGCAGAACGAGGAACGGCAGGCCGCCCTGGAGATCATCTCCTTTTTCCGAGATATCATCTCCGAGGGCAAAGTCGTCATTCTGACTGTCGACCCAACCACTCTCGACGAAGAGGCGTTGGGCCCCTTCAGATCCATCGCCGACGTATTCATCGAGTTGGAGATGGTCGAAGTCGGTAACGAAACTCGCCGCCAGGTCAATGTCCTCCGATTCGCAGGGATGGGCGAGCAGGTCGGTGACACCATCGGCTTCTCGGTCCGGCAGGGCACCGGCATCGTCATCGAATCACGCAGTGTCGCATAAGCTATGACAGATCACGGACAGCCAACTCCTTCGGACGAACTCAGGCAACACGCGGCCCGGCGGCCGCACCTCCGGGAGCACCTGATGAAGTTCAAGCAGATTACCGGGGAGTTTCCGCTGTTCATCGAGGAAGCCGACGACGACTACGAGTCCCAGCGGCCGAACGTGCTTTACCCCGTCGGCGGACCGATCTACTGTCACATCTACGGCGATGTCGGGCAGGACATGAAGTACTACGTGATCGAACCGGACCTCTCCGACGACGAGTGGTCCGTCTTCAACAGAGTTCGTGACAAACTGCTCGAACGGAGTGTCACCAAACCTGCCCCACAAGACGAAGCCGAGTACGACGACCGGATCGAGGAGTTGATGGAGGAGACGACGAAGATCAAAGAGCCCGAATCCGAATCCGACAGCGGCGTCCTCACGCGACTGAAGAATATTACCGACGTGGGAAAGGTCGAACTGACCGAGCAGACCTACGAGAACATCCGGTACCGGTTGAACCGCGACATCGTCGGACTCGGGCCGCTGGAACCGGTCATGCGCGACCCGGCGAACGAGGACATTCACGTGATCGGTCCGAACCAGTGTTTCACCGATCACTCGGTCTACAGCATGATCGAAACGACCGTCGAGTGGGAGAGCGACGACCACTTCGACCAGTGGCTCAAGAATATGGGCGAGCGGATGGGTGACCCGGTGAGTGACTCCGATCCCATCGTGGACTCGACACTCCCCGACGGCTCCCGTCTCAACCTCATCTACTCCGACGACGTGAGCCTCAAAGGCCCTTCACTGACGATTCGGCAGGGCGACGAGGTGCCGCTGTCGATCTTCCAGATTACTGCCTGGAACACGCTCAGCCCCGAACTGTCGGCGTATCTCTGGCTCTGCCTCGAAAACGAACAGACAGTCTTCGTTGTCGGCGAGACGGCGTCGGGGAAGACGACGACGCTGAACTCGATTATGGCCTTCATTCCGCGGGACGCGAAGATCTATACCGCGGAGGACACTGCCGAGGTCATGCCGCCACACGATACCTGGCAGCAGCTCCTGACCCGAGAGGGCGACGACGAGAGCACCTCGATCACGATGTTCGATCTGGTCGCGGCCGCACTCCGTTCCCGCCCAGACTACATCATCGTGGGTGAGGTTCGTGGTGAGGAGGGTCGGATGGCCTTCCAGGCGGCCCAGACCGGGCACCCAGTCATGCTGACCTTCCACGCCAGCGACATCGTCTCGATGATCCAGCGGTTCACTGGGGATCCGATCAACATCCCGGAGACGTTCATGGACAACGCCGACGTGGCACTGTTCCAGAACCGAGTCAAGCAGGGCGACGACGTGCTTCGACGTGTGACCTCGGTCCAGGAGATCGAGGGGTACTCCAAGGAGATGGATGGTGTCGTCACCCGACAGGCGTTCTACTGGGATCCAGTCGAGGACGAAATTGTCTTCCAGGGCCGAAACAACTCTTTCGTCCTCGAAGAGCAGATCGCGACCCTGCTCGGCTACGAGGACACCCGGGATATCTACGACGACCTTGATTTCCGGGCGCGGATCATCGAGCGGGCGATTCAAGAAGGAATCGTCGGCTACCACGAAGTGAACGAACTGATAACTGACTTCCAGCGAGACGGTGTCGAAGGACTCCCCTTCGACATCTACAGGCAAGACTAATGGCAACTGATAGTGCGGACCCAGCGTTCGATCTGACGATCAGCGAGAACATCAAATCGCTGCTGGAGTCCTACCAGCGCATGGAGATGCCGATGGGCCAGTACATCACCTTCATTCTGGTCCCGGCGCTTGCCTTCTTCCTCGTGACCATCGTTACGCCGTTTTTCCTGAGTGGACAGCCGATGGTCGTCCGGGTTCCGATCCCGCTGCTCGGACTGCTCGCGTTCATCTCGGCGGTCTTCTATCCGAAGATCCTGGTCAGCCAGCGCCGCCGTCAACTCAACAACCAGTTCCACCTGATGGTCACCCACATGACCGTGCTGGCGATCACGAAAATCGACCGGATGGAGGTGTTTCGGTCGCTGGCCCAAGAAGAGGAGTACGGCGAACTCGCCAAGGAGATGGGCCGCGTCGTCGAACTCGTCGATACGTGGAACCAGAGCCTCGACGACGCCTGTCGCCGCCGCGCACAGGAAGTGCCCAGCGACACGGTGGCGGACTTTTTCGAGCGACTCGCGTACACGATCAGCGCCGGACAGTCCCTCCGTGAGTACCTGCTCACCGAACAGGAGAGCATCATTCAGGAGTACTCGACGGTCTACGAGTCGACGCTGACCAACCTCGACGTGATGAAAGACCTGTACCTGTCGATGGTGCTGTCGATGACGTTCGCGCTGGTGTTCGCGGTCGTCCTCCCCGTGTTGACTGGGACGGATCCGACGATGACGGTCAGCGCGGTCATCGTGATGTACATCTTCATTCAGAGTGGGTTCTACATGGCCCTGCGTTCGCTCTCGCCGTACGACCCCCGCTGGTACCACCCGCCGGAGAAGCCCTCCCAAGCAGAGCCACGGATCAGAGTGAGTTTCTGGATCGGAGTCGTGCTGTCTCTGGTCCTGTTCGTCGTCACGTTCGGTGGTCTACTTGGCATCATTCCGTTCCGGATCTCGACGATTATCCCCTTCTTCGGGACCCCGATGCCGCTGCCGATGTACGCGGTGATTCCAATCACGCCGCTTCTCATTCCGGGGATCGTGCTGTACCGCCAGGAGAAACTCGTCAAGGCCCGCGACGACGAGTTCCCGAGTTTCATCCGAGCGCTCGGGACGACGGAGTCGGTCAAACAGTCGACCAGTTCCGACGTGTTGCGAACGCTACGAGAGAAAGACTTCGGGCCACTGACGGACAACATCGACGACCTGTACAAGCGACTCAACATGCGGATCGAGCCAGCCGAAGCGTGGCGGTACTTCACGGCGGACTGTCGGTCCTACCTGATCCAGACGTTCAGCGAGATGTATCTCATTGGCCGCGAGATGGGTGGTGACCCGCAGGTTCTCGGGGAGTTGATCGGCGAGAATATGAACGAGGTCAACCGCCTCCGCCAGCAGCGCAATCAGGCGGCAACGACGCTGGTCGGACTGCTGTACGGAATCACCGCGGCGGCAACGTTCGCCTTCTTCATCGGGCTGGAAGTCGTTCGGGTGCTCTCCAATATGGATCTCGGCATCAGCAGTAATGCTGGAGTCGCCAATCAACTGATCAATACGGACCTGTACAACATCCCGCTGATCGAGTTCCTGCTGGTCGTCGTCATCATGTTCTCGGCGATGCTCTCGGCGCTGATGATTCGGACCGTCGACGGTGGCCACAAAATCAACACGTATCTACACTTCGTGGCGCTGTCGTGGATCGCCGCGCTGGTGTCGATTCTCACCGGGACGGTCGTCAGCACCTTCCTCTCGGTCTAAACGGCACCTGCCGAGGTGTTTATCAGAACAGCACCTGTTGACGGGATATGGCACGCGAGATTACCCACGAGGAGTCGAGACCGAAGCCAATCGACGAGGAGGATTTCGGCGACGACGGGAAGGCGTACATCTGCATGTGCGGTCTCTCCGACGAGCGGCCGTTCTGTGACGGCTCGCACAAGGCGACCGCTGACGAGGACGACGAAACGGTGTACAAATACGAGGGCGACGACGCCGATAAGCAGCGACGTAAAATCGAGGAGATCAGCTACGCGGAGGAGTGACTGGTCGGCGGACGGTTGATTCCAGAGGGCTTATTCGGCCGGCTATCGCAGATGAGTTCATGAGTGAGCGAGAGTCGTTTTTGGCCGGTGAGCGACCGTCGGATATCCACATCTTTCTGCACGACGACAGCATCTCGAACGCCGAGGCACTCGAAGCCCACGGCGAACGCGTCGAGGACGGCATCGTGTTGCTGATGGACGGCGATCAGGCCCGCAGTGTCTTCCAGCAGGCGACGGGAATCGATCCGATGGCGCTCGCACAGGAAGCGATGAAACGAGACGGGACTGTGACCGAGGACTGCACTGATGCGAGTTGCCCCGACGGCGACGACCACACGCCGAAGTTCATCTTCGCCTTCGCCGAAGAACAGAACGAGGAAGTCGGTGGCATCTACGCCGATGGACCTGTAATTCACGCCTATGTGGCCTGTGACTGCGGACTGCGGTACTCCGACAAGTGGGTCGTCGAGAACTAAGTCTTACTCTGTCGCGTCTGGACTTGCTTCGGGGTCGAGGCGATGGAATGCGTCGACGATTGCCTGTTTTGCGACCGCACCTTGTGTCGTCCAGTGGTGGGCATAATCGAGCATATCGTCGTAGATGTCCGGTTTGCAGCCCGCGGCTTTCGGGTGACCGCCGCCGTTGACCTGGCCGGCGACCTCGTGACACCGCTGGAAGTTGTCGGTGCCACGGATCGATGCCGACCCGGCCGGTTTGACGATCACGGCCGCGTCGGTCCCCTGCTCGCGCAAGGCTTCGGCGACCTCGTTTTGCGAACAGCGGCCGTAAGTGACACCGACCGTCCACGGACCAACCTCGCGGATTTCCGCCCGCTCGACGGCTTTCTCGATGAGGGCTTCCTTCTCTACGCGGCGCTCTGCGAGTAACTCCTCGGCCTCCGGCGGCAGATCCGCACCGTGTTCCATAACTGTCTCGATGTAGGTCTCGGGTTCGACCCAGTGAGCGTAATCGGCCAGATCATCGGAGCGTTCGTCCTCGCGGATCCAGAGGTCGTGATCTCGCGTGACCCGGGCGAGTTCGGCGTAGCGCTCGTCGAAATCGGCGTCGAGTTCTTCGTAGGCAACGTCTGCGGTACAGACCTCCTCAGAGTCGCCGACGGTGAGGTCGACGCCAGCGGCCCGGACCGAGTCTGCGAGGTCGTCGTCCCACTGGTGGTGATCGAACCAGGTGACGCTTTCGAGTCGCTCACTGACTGCCGGCAGGTCGGCGATATCGTCCTCACTGTCGGGACAGAGATCACAGACGAACAGTTCCGCGTCCGCGTCGGCGTACTCGGCGATCCACTCGAAATTGTCCCTGAGTTCGTGTGGGCTGGTCGGAAGGAGTGCCCCGTCGCCGCGAGCGAGTCGGATCAGTGCCGTACAGGCGAGTCCGTCGGCGTCGGGGTCTGCTGCGACGACAACTGAGGCACCCGCGAGCGTCTCGGCAGCCTCGCGTTCTTCCTGTTCGGCCTCGATCGAATCCGGTCGGAAGAAACCTTCACCCGGGAGGACAGATTTGCGACCGATGGAGAGTCGGTCGTCGTCGATAAGCCAATCTTTCATACGCACACCAGCAGAGCAACCCTCAAAAGCACCCCGGTCGGTCTACGAGTCAGGCGGCCTCGGCCTCTTCGAGTTGTCGCACGGTCAACACGGGCTGGGGGGCCGAGCGAACGACCGCTTCCGCGACACTCCCCAGCAGGAAGGCGTGGTCGCCGTGGCGGCCGCGCGTCCCCACGGCGATAACATCGGCGTCGATTTCGTCGGCGTACTCCATGATCTCCGCCGCTGGCTCACCTTCGCGGACACCGGTGGTAAGATCGATCGACTCGCCTGCTTCCTGTTGGGCAAAGGAGAGCGCTTCGTCACCGGCTTTCTCGATAGCGGTTTCGAGATCGTCACGGATCTCGTCGGGTGAGGTTTCGATCTCGTCGGTGTCGACGACGTAGAGGGCGTGCACCTCGGCGTCGAACCGGGACGCGAAATCGACCGCCGTCTCGACGCACCGTTCGGCACTTTCGGAGCCGTCGGTGGCAATCACCACAGTCTCGAACATATGCGATCAATCGGGGGGCAGCACAAAAAACGGGTGGGTTCGACCGTTCCCCTCGGAGCGCGATCTGACCGGCGGCTTTTTTTACTCGCCCGCCGGAATACCGCGCATGGCTCTCGATATCGATCTCGTCCTCTCGGCTGCCGACAACACTCAAGATGCCGCCGAGGCAGCGGAGTACGCCGCCGAAATTGCGGACCGCTACGATGCGGATCTTCACTTGCTTCACGTCATCGACCAGCGGATCGTCCGCGGACTTGAAACCGGTGATCTCGACAGCGGCGTCGTTGCCGAACGCCAGCAGTGGATCACAGGCCACGCTCGCCAACATCTGCCCGAAGACGGATCGGTCGAACTGACTCAATCCGGAGCGATCGGCTTCTCCGTCGACCGTCTCGACCAGACGCCGGGCAGTGTCATTCTGACGGTTGCGGACAATCTCGGCGCGGACTTTCTGGTCGTCCCCCGTGTGACCTCCCACGGCTCTCCCGAAGAGATTCTCGGGAAAGCCGCCCTGTACGTCCTCGAGTACGCCCAACAGCCGGTGCTGTCGGTCTGAATTACTCAAAAAACAGCCGTCACGCCAACCGTAGCGACATCATCCGCTCGAAGCGCTCGCCGCCGCAGGTCTCGAACCCAATTTTCTCGTAGAGATTCACCGCTGGCTTGTTCCACCGCTCGACAGAGAGCCAGACGCGGTCGATACCCTTCTCGGCAGCAGCCCCGAGCACAGTCTCGACGAGTGCGGTACCGATCCCCGCGCCCTGATATGGCTGCAAGACGAAAATCGCGAGTTCGTATGCCCCGTCGCTGTCGCCGACGAGCATGACGTGGCCGACGGCATCGCCGTCGTGTCGGGCGATCACGTGGACGCCGTCGTCGGTCATCACTGTATCCAGCCACTCGCGGATATCCGATTCGTTCGTGGGTGGGATCCCCTGCGCTCGGTCCTCGGACTCGAAGTCGAGATACATCTCGACGAGTGGATCCGGATCGCCGCTCGCGCGGTCGAGGTGGATCTCACGACCCTCGCGGTCGGTTACCGTTCGGGGCGGAGTGGGGAATCCATCAACCGGTTCGTCGGGATATTCGACGCTCATCTGACGAGTTTCACCGTCGTTCGAGAGTTGAGAAGGACGAACTCGTGGACGTCGTCGAGTTTGATCTTGCCCAGCGGGCTTCGCTGGCCCCCGGAGAGAACGATCTGGTCGTAGCCGTCGCGTTCGGCGAGTTCGACCAGCCGACTTCCCGGCTCAGATTCGATTCGTTCGACCGAGCAGTCCGCACCGAGCGTCTCGATCCGGTCGCGGACGGCAGATTCGGTTTCGTCGACCGAACCGTCCGTGGCGTAGACGGCGACAGTCAACTCGTCGTCGGTCTCTTTCGCCCGTTCGACAGTGGTCTCGAGTGCTTTGATCCCGTGATCTGTGTCTTCGATCCCGAGGAGGACGCGCATATCTGTTTCGACGACCGCCGTATATAAAAGATCAGCGACGACTCCCGGTCGGGCGGTCGTCAGATCGGATATGTTTTTCAGTTCGGCGCACCAGCCACGAATATGCCCGATGAATCTCGACAGCCACCCGAAGCGGAGTCGGATGATCAACCAACCGACTCCGAAGGGACGAGCGAACACACGGAGAGTCCGACGCCCGACGCCGAGGAGTTCGTCGGCGGGGACTCGACAGATGACGATACCCCGGGAGAGACGGCCGAGCCAGGCGTCCCCGAAGACGTACAGGCCTACACCAAGTTCTCGAAAATCGACGGCTCCACCTACGACCGCGCAAACGAATTCCTCCGCGAGCGGACCTATATTACGGCCAGAGAGTGGGCTATCGCTCGCCTCTGTGCAGATTTCCGAACGGAGACCGGCGTCGAGATGACCAAAATCGGCGAGAATCTCCCGCATCTCGTCCCCTTCATGACCGACACCTACAGCCCGCAGGCGGTCAATCAGGCCCGACACTCCTTCGAGGAGAAGGTCCGCAAATCCGGTGCAACCTTCCTCTATGGCGCGATGTCTGATTTCTTCACTGCCGAGGAACTCGACGACGTGATGTACGAGGCCACCGAGGTAGCGAAGTTCTTGCTGGAAGTCGAGGGGGTCAATCTCTCCGTCGAGGAGGAACTCGAAGCCGAGGACCGGATCACCGAAGTGATGCGCGACGTGCGCGAACACAGCGTCGAACTGCGCCACGACGAAGTCTGCTGTCCGGAGTGTGGCCACGAGTTTGACGCCGGCGAGCAGTAAGCTTCAGTTGGAGTGGAAAATATGGCTACTTCGGGATTCCCAACCTCGTGGCGTGATCCGAACTACGTCGCTGGCGTTGTCGGTACAATTGCGACTGGGGCGCTGTTCTTTTACAGTGGGCTGGTCGAATCCGCGCCCTCGCCGGAGACGATCGGCTTCGTCCTGCTGTGGGTGCTCGTTCCTGCGAGCGCCGCCTACGAGGTCGCTCGCCGGTGGCTGTAGTCACCGGCTCGTTCGGTCTGCGACGTACTGAAACTCGACTCCAGCCCGCTCGGCAGCGAGTTCGTCACTCTCGGAATCACCGACGAACAGCGCCGCTGTCGGTTCGGCATCGAGCCCCCTGATCGCGTGTAGCAGGGGTTCGGGATCCGGTTTGTACGAGTCGAGGGTATCCCGACCGACGATGGTCTGGACGTGTCGATCCAGTCCGTGCATCTCCAGCGCGATTCGGCAGGCCGCCTCGCAGTTGAGCGAGCAAACGCCGACCGGAACGTCGAGCGGGAGTTCGTCAGCCAGCGACAGTCGGTCCGAGCGGCGGGCGCCCTCGCGTTCGTGTGCTTCGATTGCCTCCTCGACAGCCCGTTCGAGCGGGCCACCGTGAGCGTGCTCGAAGAGATCCCAGAGACTCATTTCCTCGACCTCGATATCTCGGGCGCGTAACTTCGAGGCCACGTCCTCGCGGACCTGCTCCCAGTCGACTGCCAGTCGCGCGAGCGTTCCATCGAGGTCGTACACGACCGCCTCGTACTCCGCTGTCACGGTCGTCTATAAGGAAAGCGCAGCCAAATGGGCTTCGGTCACCGCCGTACGGCCACGCTTATTAGGGTCGCCATCGAATCGCCTGAGGATGGGTATCAACCGACCAGATCTCTCAGACAGTACAGCATTCATCACGGGAACGACCCGCGGCATCGGCAAATCTATCGCTCTCGATCTCGCGAAACAGGGCTGTAACATCGTCTCGACTGGCAAAACCAGTGAGAAGGACGACTACAAAGAGGAAAAAGACCTCGAAGGCTCAATCGAGCAGACCGCCCGCGAAGCCGAGGAACACGGCGTCGAGGCGCTGCCGATCAAACTCAACGTCCGCGAGGAGGAAAACGTCGAGGCCGCCGTCGAGGAGGCTATCGATCACTTCGGCGAGATAAACATCGTCATCAACAACGCCAGCGCGATCCAGCCGGAAAAGATCGAGAATCTGCCACCGAACCGCTTCGATCTGCTCAACGACGTCAACGTCCGCGGCACCTACCTCACCTGTCACTACTTCGTCGACCACCTGAAGAGCATCGAAGACAAGGACACGTGGGTGTTGACGAACGCACCGCCGATCAAGACCGACCGCGCGCCCGGCAGTGGCCCGTACACCTGGTCGAAACTCGGGATGACCTTCATGACGCTGTCGCTGGCCGGCGAACTCAGCAACTTCGACATCGGCTGTAACGCCTTCTGGCCCGCGACGGCAATCGACACACGCGCGACGCGATACTTCGGCATGGGAACCGAAGACGACTGGCGAACGCCACAGATCGTCTCGGATACCGTGCTCGAAATCCTCAGCCGCGACCCTGCGGAGTTCACCGGTAACGCAGTCTACGACGAAGAACTGCTCACGGAAGCGGGCGTCGAGGACTTCTCGGAGTACAACCTCACCGAGGGTGACCCGGCACCGATGTCTGCACAGATGACCAACCCGGACTACGAGAGTCCAGAGTAACTGGGGTCGGCGGGTGCTCTCTTTCTGACGAGCCAGCACGCTTAACGGGTTCGATGGCTATGGCTTCGATAATGGCAGCACGGCCACCATCGAACGATCTGGACGACGAACCGGACACCGTCGAGTTCGGCATCGTCGCCCTGGAGGCGCGGGTCGACGATCGGGGCGTGACGTTTCCGATCTCGGCGACCGAACTGCGATCGGCACACGGTGACCTCCGTCTTGCCGTCGATCCGTCGGGGACGAAGGTTAGCCTCGGGGAGGCACTCGACGCCTGTGAGCGCGACAGCTTCGAGTCAAAACAAGATCTCCTCAACGCCATGCATCCGGTCTTCGAGGAAAAGCGCAACTCGACCGGGATCATCGGCAAACTCCGCGCACTGGTTCCGTTCTGATCGCGAAGACGGGCTACTCGGAGTCGTCGGCGACGGTTACCGTCTCCTCGCCGTCGATAGATTGACCCGGGTTGTCGGGTTCAGCGCGTCGAGTGTCTTCGAGTCGTTGGATCTTTTTTTCGATTCGCTGGAACTGCTGTCGCTGTTGGCGGTTCGCGGTGACGATCAGATCCGAGAGCACGCCGAACATGACCAACTGGAGGCCAAAGAGAATGGCCACGCCGCTGGCCAGCGCGATGACCTCCCGTGAGATGCCGTACGCGATCCACGAGAAGGCGACGAATCCCGCGAGAACGACACCGACGAGGCCGCTGACGACGCCGATACTGCCGAAATAGAAGATCGGATTGTTCTTTTTCGCAAGTCGGTACAGCGTCAGGAGGATGTTCCCGCCGTCGCGGAACGGCCGGAGGTTCGTCTCCGAGCCCTCAGGCCGGGCCTCGTAGGTGGCCGGAACGACCATCGTCTTGATGTCGTGACGGACACACTCGACGGCGAGTTCCGTCTCGATGCCGAATCCGTCGGCCGTCAGTGAGAGTTGGTCGAACGAATCTGTCGTGAACGCGCGGTAGCCGCTGAGGATATCCTGTAAATCACGGCCGTGGACGAAACTGAACACGCGGTTGATGATCCGATTGCCGAACTGGTTCAGGCGGGTCATCGCTCCCGACTGCATGTCGGCAAAGCGGTCGCCGATAACGTGTTCGGCCCGGCCGTCCTGGAGTGGTTCGACCAGTCTGTCGGCCTGCTCGGGCCGGTAGGTCGCGTCGCCATCGATCATCAACACGTAGGGGGCGTCGATTATCCCGACGGCCTCGCGGACCGCCTGACCTTTCCCCTCACCGCTCTGTTCGACGACGCGCGCGCCGGCGTCGGCGGCGACTGACTGGGTGCCGTCGGTCGATCCGCCGTCGATGACGAGGATGTTCTCGTAGCCGACAGCCAGAAACCGCTCGATGACTTCACCGACTGCCTCGGCCTCGTTGTACGTCGGAATAAGAACACAGACCTCGTCTCTGTCGACCATTACTCACAGGTAGATGACTGACACAAAAAAAGTACGTGTTCCCGCCAGCGACGACCAGACTGCGAGAGTCGGATTACCCCTCGAATCCGGCGGCGTCCATCACGCCCTGGAACTCCTCGGTGTCCATGACCTGCTTGTAGACGATGGCCGTCGCCATCCCGCCTGGGTATTTGCCTTCGGTGGTGACGTGGTGGGCCTTGTGACAGTGAGCCGGGTAGATTCCCGGATCGGCCTCGGCGGTGAACTCGATGGTCCTTCGCTGGGCCGGCGCAACGTCGACGACATCTTTCTCGTGGCGGGCGGCCTCTGGCACGAGCGCGCCGTCATCGCGGACGACCTCGAAGCGGTGACCGTGGGTGTGGAACGGGTGGGACTCGTAGCCGGCGTTGACCAGATGGACCCGCACTCGGTCGCCGTCTTCGACGACCAGCGGTGACCCTTTCTCGGGGTGGAACGTCGTCGGGGCCGAACGGCCGTTGATGGTGTAGGTGTCCGAACTGCGCTCGCGCGGGTCGTAGGAAACGTCGTCGTAGACGTGGCTGTCGTGGAGTTGGGAGTCCCAGTCCCGCAGCGTGAGGTAGTACTCCTTGTCGACCGGTTCGCGCTCCTCGGGGATCACGTGGAGGATCCCGTACATCCCCATGTCGAGGTGGGTGTCGGTCTGGACGTGGCAGTGGTAGGCGTGGACGCCGGGTTCGTCGGCGACGTAGTCGTAGGTGTAGCTCTCGCCGGGGTTGATCCGTGAGGAGCCACCCGACGGTGCGCCGTCGTCTTCCCAGTCCTTGTAAACGGCGTGGGTGTGAACCGTGTGCGGGCGTTTGTGGGTGTTCTCGTAGTGGATCTGGAATGCCTCGCCTTCGGGGACCTGATAGATCGGTCCGGGGATGCTCGGTTCGTGGTCGTCGGCCTTCCAGGCCCACACTTCGGGTAGTTCGACGGGACCGTTTTTCGACTCCTCGGCGACCACTTCGTGTCTGGCCGAGACGGTCTGTAGCGTCGTCTCGTAACCCTGCTCGGAGAGGTCTATCGTGACGGGAGTGCCCGTGTAGGGATAGTCTGGCAGTTCTTGAGTCGAGCCGGTCGAGCCGTCGTCTTTGTTCTCGTCGCTCTCTGCAGGATCGTCATCGGTCGCAGAATCACTGATACAGCCCGCGAACGCCGCAGTACCGATCGCACCGGCACCGGCGATGAATCGCCGCCTGCTGGGGAAATCGAAGGTCATTGTACACCTCAACTTTGCGGGTGGGTAGATATACGCCCCTTCGTGATTCCAGGGGCCGGGGAACTGTTCCCAACTGTTGAAAAGACCTGAAAATATAGGGTGTCACCGACCACCGGTATCAGTATCCATTTGAAAGTTCAGCCCCAAGTTGAGTACATGGAGTACGTCACGCAGGCGGGCGTAGAAGTCCCCAAAGTCGGTGTCGGAACGTGGCAGATGGAGCCCGAGGTGGCCTACGAGAGCGTCTCGATGGCACTCGACGTGGGATATCGCCACGTCGATACGGCCCAGTTGTACGAAAACGAGACTGCTGTCGGCAGGGCAATCACAGAATCCGACGTGGACCGGTCTGAGATTTTTCTCACCACGAAGGTCGATCCGACCAACCGAAGTGTCGAGGACATCGTCGAGTCGGCCAGAGAGAGCGTCGACCTCCTCGGCGTCGAGCAGGTCGATCTCCTCCTCATCCACTGGCCGCATCCGCTGGCGGATCTCCCCGACGTGATCGACGGTCTCAACGAGTGTGTCCGCCAGGATCTGACCCGATTTATCGGCGTCAGTAACTTTGGTGTGGATCGACTCAAGCGTGCACAGGAACTCTCCGACGTGCCGATTTTCACCAATCAGGTGCTCTTCCATCCGTGGTGGCCACAGCGGGAATTGCTCTCCTATTGCCAGGATTCGGACGTGACCCTGACGGGATACAGTCCGCTGGCCAACGGCGGCGCTATCGACGACGACCTGCTGGCCGATATTGGCCGAAGCTACGGTAAAAGCGGGCCGCAGGTGTCGATCCGGTGGGCCACCCAGCACGAGAACGTCATCACCATCCCGATGTCGACCTCACGCGCCCATCTCGCAGACAACATCGACATCTTCGATTTCAAACTCACTCGCGCGGAACACGATCAGATCACTCGGCCCTCGTATCTCAAAACCGGGGTCACGATGGTCCGCGGGCAGTTGGGCGTCTGAGCACTCAGTAGTGCCACGGGAACTGCCGGAAGTTCGGTTCGCGCTTCTCGTTGAAGGCGTCTCGTCCTTCTTGTGCTTCGTCGGTCATGTAGCCCAATCGCGTCGCCTCGCCGGCGAATACCTGCTGGCCGACCATGCCGTCGTCGATCATGTTGAAGGCGTATTTGAGCATCCGAATCGCCATCGGTGACTTGCGGGTGATCGCGTCGGCCCACTCAAGCGCCACATCTTCTAGCTCTTCGTGGTCGGTCACTTCGTTGACCATCCCCATCTCGGCGGCTTCCTCGGCATCGTAGTCCCGGCCGAGGAAGAAAATCTCGCGGGCTTTCTTCTGGCCGACCTGTCGGGCGAGGTAGGCAGATCCGAAGCCGGCGTCATAGGACCCGACATCGGCGTCGGTCTGTTTGAAAATCGCGTTCTCGCTGGCGATGGTCATGTCACAGACGACGTGCAGCGAGTGGCCGCCGCCGACGGCCCACCCCGGCGCGACGCAGATGACCGGCTTGGGCATGAATCGGATGAGTCGCTGGACTTCGAGGATATGCAGGCGACCTAAGCCTTCCTGCGCGGCGGCTTCCTCGCTGTCGTCTTCGTACTCGTAGCCGTCTTCGCCGCGGATTCGCTGGTCGCCGCCCGAGCAGAAGGCCCAGCCGCCGTCTTTCGAGGATGGGCCGTTGCCTGTCAGCAGGATACAGCCGATATCGGGCTGACGGCGGGCGTGATCCAGCGCAGTGTACAGTTGATCGACCGTCTCCGGGCGGAAGGCGTTGCGCACGTCCGGCCGGTCGAAGGCGATGCGGACCGCGGGCACGTCGGTCCCGCGGTGGTACGTGATATCGGTAAGCTCGAAGGCATCGACGGGTTCCCAGCGGGAGTCGTCGAACAGTTCCGAAACCATACCCGAAGTCGGGAGGGAGTCGGCAAAATGGTTGTTATCGTCCGAAGGAGCGAGCCTCGATTCAGGTCGGCAGTCAGAGACCAGTCAGTTATTGCCGTCGTCTGCTGTCCCGTCAGCCTCGTCGGCATTGTCGCCGTCCTTTTCCGGTCCTTTATCGACCACGTCGATTTCGACCGCCTCGCCCTCTCCGTCCCGGTCAGTACCGCCGAACATCGCATCCAGCGAACCGAACATGGTCTGCTGCAGTTGCTGGACCATGCTTCCGGGGTAGCTTCGGTCCGTCGGTCGAGTGAGTGCTGTCAGGTCGACGGACTGGTCGTCGCCAAACAGGCCTTCGATGGCAGCGAGGACGGACAGGGCCGGGCCGCCGAATTCGCTCGGCGAGCCTGGATCTGTCGGGAGCACGTCAGACGGCCGCCCGTCGAATCTGTCGAGTTTGCCGCTCGCGGTCGGCCAGTCGAGTTCCTCGGCGACCAGATCCGAGGCCTGTCTGATCGCGCCGACGGAGCCGAGATGGCCGACGCCGATGACGGCTTTGGCCGCCTTCGCCGGTTCGCCGCTGAAGACGAACGGGCCCACCTGCGCGACGGCCCCATCTCCGACGCTGACAACCCAGCCGGCCGTCTCCGGCCGGTACACCGAGAGCTCGGACGAAGAATCGGCTGGTGGGTGCTCGTCAGATGCGACGGGTTCGTTCTCGTCGGAGACACTGATTGCGACCGATGTGTCCGAGTGTTCGTCCGCGCCGGCGAGGGTCGCGATATTCCGCGCGGCAACACGTGCCTGACGGACTGCGGTCTGGGCGCTGGCGGGGACGGCCTGTCCGTTCTCGTCGGTGATTGCGGCCGAATCTCCGACCACGAACGTGCTGTCGCTGATCTGGAGATCACGAGCGGTCGGCCGGCGTTCGCCGCCGAATGCGGCCGGGCCGCGGATGCCGCCGGTCCAGACGAACACCGCCGCCGAGAGTGAGCGGCCGTCTTCGAGGTGGACCGTCCCTTCCTCGGCCGAGTCGACGGCGACGCCGGTTTCGATGGTGACGCCACGCGCGAGTAGTTCGTCCTGCACCGCTTCGGCGAAAGCGGCGTCAAATCCAGGAGCGATCCGGTCGGCCATCTCGACGATCCGAACGTCGAGATCCAGTCCTTCTTCCTCGGAGAGCGCGGCGAGTTCGCCCGCGGCCTGGATTCCGGAGAGGCCGCCACCCCCGACGAGGGCGGTTCCGCTGGGATTCTCCAGCGCGGCCGTACGAATCGCGTCCGCGTCTGCGATCGACTTCAGCGGGAGCGCGTTCTCTTCGACGCTGTCGAGCCCATAAAACTCGGTTTTGGAGCCGAGACAGACGGCTGCGAGGTCGTAAGAAAGCGTTTCAGTGCCGTCGGCGGTTTCGAGCGTTGCGGTGCCGGCATCAGCGTCGAGATCAGCGACGGTGGCCTGGCGGATCTCCGCCCGCGAGAGAATATTTTCGAGCGGGACGGTGATCGCGGATTCGAGATCCGGATATCGGATCAAGCGGTGGAGTTCGTGCTGGAGAAGGTGTTCCGTCGACTCGTCGACCACGACGAGATCTGCGTCCGGAGGAAGTGTACGTTCGAGACGGCGGGCAACGGTCAGTCCGGCGTATCCAGCGCCGAGTACGGCAACACGCATACGCGACTCTTGGCCTGCGGAGGCAAAGAGCCTGCGCCCCGCGTTTCAGATCACAGTGGAGAAACGAGGTCTTCGAGTGCTTCGGCCGGATCGTCAGCCTTTGCGACGCCGCTTGCGAGCAGGACACCCTCGGCACCGAGTTCGCGGGCCGCGACGACATCGTCCCCGGTCGAGATCCCTGCGCCGCAGTAGACATCGACCGAGGGATCGACCGATTCGGCAGCCTCGACAGCATCGCGGACGATATCCGGATCGGCCTTGCTGACCGGCGTTCCGGTGCCGATGAGTTCCGGCGGTTCGACTGCGACGGCGTCGGGACCGAGCGCCGCCGCGGCGCGGATCTGGTCGGGGTTGTTCGCACAGACGCAGGTATCGAAGCCGACGCGGTCGGCCGCGTCGAGACTGCCGTCGATATCGGCGAGTTTCAGCCGGTTTTCGGAGTGGTTGAGCAGCGTCCCGGTCGCGCCGGCGTCGGCGGCGGCCTCGGCGAGCGTGCTCCCGGTGTGGCTGCCGTGGTCTACGGAACCGACGTGTTGGGCCCACGTCTGGACGCCGGTGTCGGCGACGGCGTCGATGTGTGCGGCCTGGGGAGCGATTGCGACTTCCGCCCCGGGACTATCGACGGATACTGCTGCCTCTGCGACTTCGACTGGATCGCACGGGTAGGCTTTCAGATTGACGAGAACGAACATACCCATACCCCCGACCGGCGGGGGCAAATAGATTGTGTCGTAGACCGGCGTCGGTTCTGCCTCGCCAGTGGATCACTCCCGTACGGCGTCGGGACGAATCCGTGACCTTTAATTATCCCTGCCGTCAACCATTGATTGCAAGCGAGGGTTTGTGGTCTAGTTCGGTTATGACACCTCCTTGACATGGAGGAGGCCGGCAGTTCAAATCTGCCCAAACCCACTCCCCAGTTTTCCTACATGTTCTTTCAAGGTCGCGCAGAAAAATCTGCATCCTCAAGAATCGGTCAGTTCAACGGTACTGCCGGGAGCATCTGGATGATGTGTTCGGCAGACAGTCGTGAGATTAGCTAAGACATGTGCGTGTTCTGGAGGTTTGTTCCACTGTTTGAATAACCGGACTGGAGTCTCATGATGGACTTCTAGTCCACGTCCAAATCGCTCCCGATGTGCGTGGTCCGTGATTCCACAGACAGTACATTCATAGCTATCACGTTTGAGAGCTTTTTCGCGTTGTCGTTGCCAGAGTCCGAGATAATAGCCGTCAGTGTCGGTTTCGTGATCCGCACCCCAACAGGCCATCGAGCAGTATTGAGTGTCGAGCGATGCCCAGCGCTCGAAGGACTCGTCACAATTTGGACAGGTGACTTCGACCTGCCGTTTCCGGGGTTCGTTTGCGCACGCAGTCGAGCAGAATTTCCGAGTTCCGACGGAGGGGTAGTAGCGAAACGACCCCCCACAGGATTCGCACATGCCCGATTCCATCGATTCACCATCGGTAATGTCGTGTCGCGAGAGCCAGTAGCAGATCGTCGACTCCGCAACACCGCAGTCTGCCGCGATCTCGTGTTGATCTCGCTGTCGGAAGACGTACTGTCGGAGGAGCCACTCCCGGTCTTGATACCGACGGTCCCGCTCGATTCCGTGGCGATCCAACCATCGACTGATCGTACTCGAAGAGACGTTGCAGAGGTCTGCAATCTCGGGGGCTGACTTCTGGTTGTGGACGTACTGCTCGCGGAGAAAGTCTGCGTCGCGATATTGCCAACTCATCCGTGCCTCCATGCCAATCGCTGTCGCTGGTTGTCGGAACGATTCTCGATAACCTCTTTGTGTATCTCTCTCGTAGATTGCATTGCTTCTCACCCTAGAGAAGCGCGGTCGCCTGTCCCAGCAGGCGGCCACAGCCGTTCTCCTATGACGCGCTTCTCCCGTTATCGTATGTATGGGCTCGTGTTGTAGTTTACTATTTGTCTACTGTATATGGAAAATCAGGCGTTGGAGTTAGAAAGTAATACATGCTGGACTCGTGAGTAGACAGGTAGCGTGGGAGTAGATCTGACCGAAGCCGATTACGCAATTTTAGAGATGTTGGCGGGTGGTCGCTGTACGGTCGGCTACCTGGCCGAGGAGTTGGACTATTCCCGTCAACACGTTCACAATCGGCTGAATGTGCTGGTTGCAGCAGAATACGTCGAGAAGCGACACGATCCGACCGGGCTGTACGAGTTGGTACAAGACCCCCGTGAGGAGTCGTAGCCGTCTCAGCAGCCAATACCACACTCGTTCGGCTCCAGTTTTATCCGGTAGTCAGCCGTGTCTATGAACATGTCGACACCACAGACAGGCGACGATGCGCCGACATTCACAGCGACAGTGGGAACGAATGACCACGAACCGTTCGACCTCGCCGACCACATCGGGGATGGCCCGATTGTGCTCGCCTCGTTCCCCGGTGCGTTCACTCCACCGTGTACCAACGAGATGATCGCCTTCCAGGACCATCTCGACGACTTCGAGGATGCCGGAGCGACGATTATCGGTCTCAGTGCCGACTCGCCGTTCTCGCAGGGAGTCTTCCGCGAGGAACACGGCATCGAGTTCGACCTCGTCAGCGACATGTCCGGGGAAGCGATTCGAGCCTACGGGCTGGAGATAGATATCGGAGACCTGGGACTGCACGGCATCGCCAACCGTGCCGTATTCGTCATCGACAACGACGGCGAGATTGCCTACGACTGGGTCGCCGACGATCCGACCAACGAACCGGATTACGAGGAAGTGCTCGACGCCGTCCAAAATCACTGAGCGAGCGGAGTCGGACGTCTCCGCGTCAGTCGGACGCTTCGGTCGTCACGAAATACGGGCCGTCCCAGTCGGTCACCCACTCCGGGGCCTGCTCGTGGGTGACCAGTTGATTCGCTTCGTAGGATTCGTCCGGATAGCGATTGCCCTCCTGATCGGTCGCGTCCGCACGCGGGACAGTGAAGGAAGTCGTCTCTCGGTTCTCCGCATCGGATAGCTGTCTCCGGCCCGACTCGTGGGCCTTGGCGGCAGTTTCGACCCACCGCTGGGGGTGGAACGTGACGACAACGCCCCCGGCGGTAGTTTGCTCGGTCATGGAAACGAATTGGTCAGCGACGGGGATGGCCATTCACCCGAACACCTTCGCTACACAAGATGTAACTCGTAGCCGTCGGCTTCCAGCGCGGCAACGTCGGGCGCGTGTTCGGTCCCGTCGACAGAGACCCCTTCCGCCTCGTCGAGTTGGCGGGCGTCGGTGAGCGGGTTCGCGAATTTCCCGGGCCGCTCGGGCAAACTCAACAACAGAAACGCCTTTTTTGCCATGCAACCGATTGTGCCGACACTGACGTGTGCGTATCTGCGAACATCTTCCCTCGCGTTCGCATACGACCCGTTCCCAGTTTTCGGGAAGTAGACACTGAATCAAGTGTGTTCACGGCGAATCGGAGGTCATGGGAGCCACAGACGACCACGACCACGATCACGACGCCGAACCGGTCACCGAGGAGATGCACGATAACTCCTGGTCCGTGAATCTCGAAACGCCGGAGTACGCCGACGACCCCGAGCGTGCGGTCCGCGACGGGATCGACGCTATCGAACACACCGTTCCGGGAAATCACGTCAATCTCGTCACGCACGGAGAACTGGGCCATCCCGAAACGTTCCTGTACGACGAGCTTTCGGCCTACGACGGCCAGACAATCGAGTGGGAGTATATCGACCAGTGTGGCTGTGGGGGCCACGTTACCCGCGTCTACGTGGAGTAGCGCGATAGTTAGCAGTCCTGCCGGTCGCGTCAGTCGAAAAATCAGAGAAGAATACGTTTTGCCGGCAGTTTACATGTAGCCGAGGTCGCGCAGGCGCTCCATCAGGTCCTCTTTGTCTTGGGCGCGGCCCGCGCGCTCGGTCGTGTTCGCCATATCCTGCAGCCAGGCGGGTTCCTCGGCGGATTTGTCCGTCGAGACCTCACTGCCCAGCGAGCGGAATCCGGCGAAGTACTTCGGCGAGACCGGAACGTCGTCTTTCTCGACGCCCTCGGGGAGGTCGTCCTGACCCTGCGGGACGTAGCCGTCGTCCGGGTAGCCCTCGACAGTATCCGGAACGACGAAGTTCCAGAACGTGTCCCAGACGTCAGCCTCGGCGAACTGGAGGATCGGCTGGACGCGGTCGTGGGGCGGGTAGATGTCCGGGTCGTGACGCGGCGAGAAGAAAGTCTCGTCGGCACGAGCTTCCTGCTCGTCCCAGCGGACACCGGAGAGGACGGCGTCAACATCGTACTCTTCGAGCGTGTCGTTGAGCGCGACCGTCTTCAGCAGGTGGTTGCCGACGTAGGTGTCGAGCAGGAACGGGAAGGTGTCCTCCTCGTACTCCAGCAGGTCGCGGATGTGGTGTTGGTTGTGCTCGGAAAGGGCGTCGACGGGGATGTCGTCGCCCGGTTCGAGGTCGTTCTCCTCGACGTAGTTACCGACATCCTCGTTGCGGGCCCAGATGAGTTCCAGATCCCACTCGTCGGCCCAGTGCTTGGTGAACTCGATGAGTTCGTCGAAGTGCTGGTAGTGGTCGATGAAGACGACCGGCGGAACTTCGAGGTCGAAGCGGTCGGCGACCTCCTTGATGAAATACAGCGTCAGCGTCGAGTCTTTCCCACCCGTCCACATCACGACCGGGTTCTCGTACTGTTCGAGGCCCTCACGGGTCACTTCGATTGCTTTCTCTACTTTATCCTCGATCGACGGGTAATCGGCGGGGTCTTCGCCCTCACCCTCGGTGTAATCGACGTCCAGATACTCCGGAAAGTTCGCTTGGTCTGCCATAATCTAATTACATCTAATTACATCTTGGATAAGTACTTTTCGAGTTCGGAGAAGTCGGGTTATTCGAGAAGACCAGCCTGATTCAACATAAATTCTCTGGCTCGGGCGAACGAGTCGGCCCCACGTCGGATGGTCTGCTGCAGTCTCTGTGGCGGCAGCCGAGAGTTCGGCGAGACGGTCACGATCTGAACAGAGTCGGCTCAGAATGTTCCGAAGCGCGTGCGCATCAGCCGGTCCGACGAGAAAGCCGTTCTCGTTGTGGGTGATGAACTCGCTTGCACCGCCGAGACCGCCGGCGATAGGGACGGTCCCGCGTTCCATCGCCTCCAGAGACTCCATCGAGTCCCCCGTAGACGACGAAGCCGACGTGCATCGTCGGGGCACTCATCGAGAGACCTCGTGGAGTGCGACACCAGCCAGTACGAACGCAGACGGGACCATTCGGCTACGGTATCTCTCCGGAGTGGGTTCAAAAGATTTTGGAATCTTACGTCGAGGAGAGGTCGGCGAGTGAGTTGATATCGTCCCAGCACTCACAGTCGAGATCGTCGATCGACTCGACCTCGTCAGGAAGATCCGAAATCGGCATTCCATCTCCGGCCGCATCGCACTCGTCCCGATGCAACGAGAAGTCGTCACTCGACATGATGGGCATACTTGAGACTAGGTATTGACCGACAAAATATTATCGCTGAATTGAATGTGGACACAACTTACTTGAGGGCATCTTCACAATTGGTAGCATACGAAACGGGCCGCCGGCGAACTGCGGGCCGAGTGCTGGGATACGGACCGAATGGGGGGCAGTGGGGAAAGCAGGAACCTGTCCGGAGGATCCGCAGTCGGTGGTATCGGCACCAATTACAGACATGACAGGATCAGCGCCAACGGTCTTGATCGTCGAGGATCAGAGAGGACTCGCTGAGGCATACGAGACAGTTGTCGGGATGGACTACGACACCCGACTCGCGACGAGTGGGGACGACGCCCTCGAAGCGATGGACGAATCGGTCGATGTTGTCTTACTCGACCGACGGATGCCGGGGATGTCCGGCGACGAAGTGCTCGCGGAGTTCACCGAGCAGGGATTCTCAGCGATGGTCGCGATGCTGACAGCCGTCGAACCCGGTGTCGATATCGTCGAGATGGCCTTCGACGCGTACGTGACCAAGCCCATCGACAACGAAGAGTTACTCGACCTCGTCGATACTCTTCTCCAGCGAAGCGAGTACGATGAGCGAGTCCAGCAGTTTTTCAGCCTCGCCGCCAAGAAATCAGCGTTAGAGGCAGCCAACAAAGGAGATACCGACGAATACGACCAGGTGATCACAGAGATGCAGACGCTGCACGAAGAGCTTGGTTCTGTACTGGAAGAGGTGAGCGAACAGATCGATCCGCGATTGCAGGCGGACTGACCGCTCTCTGTAACCCAAAACCGTCTTGGTGGCCTGCCGCTAGCCTTCGGGCATGACTGTTTCACGGACTGTCGAACTCGACGGTCACATCATCGATTCGGGGATGATGGAGACTTCGTTCCGGGTAATCATGGAGATGGGCGGCTCCTTCGAGGTCGAGGAGTTCAATATCGGCCGCAGCAAAACCGAGAAGTCCTACGCTCGGTTGCTCGTCGAGGCCGACGACGAGGAGACGCTGCAGTCGATCATCCACGAACTCCACCAGAACGGCGCGAATCCGGCCGACCCGGCCGACGCCACGCTGGAGCCAGCACCGAAAGATCAGGTCGTCCCCAAGGGCTTTTATTCGACGACCAACCACCCAACCGATATCCGCTACGACGGCGAGTGGGTCCCCGTCGAAGACATCGAGATGGACTGTGCGGTTGTCGTCGAAGACGGTGACGACCCACGCGCGTACACAAAAGTGCTCAACGCCGTCGAAGAGGACGACATGATCGTGACCGGCGACGCGGGGATTCGCGTCAATCCGCCGGATCGACCGCGTGACTCCGAGGGAGCCTTCGGCTTCATGCAGGGCGGAGTCTCCTCAGAGCGACCGTCAGAGTCGACGATTCGGAAGATTGCGGGAGCCATCGAGGAGACCAAACGCGAAGATGGGAAAGTCCTGGCAGTTTGTGGACCGGCGCTGATCCACTCGGGAGCGCGAGAAGATCTGGCAGCACTCGTCCGAGAGGGTTACATCGACATGCTTTCGATCGGTAACGGATTCGCCGTCCACGACCTCGAACGGGACCTGTATGGCACCTCGTTGGGGATGGATACCGAGGAACTCGACCACCCGCGGAAGGGGCACAAACACCACATCTACACGATCAGCGAGATTATCCGCGCCGGCGGCATCGAGGACGCGGTCGAGGACGGCTTAGTCGAATCAGGTGTGATGTACGAGTGCGTGCAAAACGACGTGCCGTACGTGATCGCGGGATCGATCCGCGACGACGGGCCGCTCCCGGAGACGATCACCGACGCTATCGAGGCACAGAACGCGATTCGCGAGCAGGCCCACGAGGCCGATTTCGTCATGATGCTCTCGACACTACTGCACTCCGTCGCGGTCGGAAACTGTCTGCCGTCGACCACGCGAACGGTCTGTGTGGATATCAACCCGGCCACCGTCACGCAACTGGTCGACCGCGGGAGCGCTCAGGCCGTCGGAATGGTGACCGACATCGGTACGTTCGTTCCGATTCTGGCCGAGCATCTCTTCGACGAACGAGAGTAACCACGAACGAGATCTAGCGGGCGAGTGCCGTACTGCCCACCGGGAGAACAAACTCTCCCGAGGCTTCACTCACTTCGGTCGCGAAGACCAGATGTTTGAACAGATTGCGAGCGTGGCGGGCATCCCGAGCGGGAAACTGGTGGGTTGAGACCGTCACACCGATTCTGGCCGAGCATCTCTTCGACGAGCGGGAACGAAAAGAAGGCGAGAGGCTGTTACTCCTGGACGACGACTGCACCGATCATCCCAACAGCACGGTGTGGGATGCAGACGTACGGTGCGACACCGGTCTCCTCGAACGTGAAGGAGTAGGTGGTGTCGGCACTGCTCTGTGCTTGACCGCTATCGAGTTCAATATCGACTGGGACGGAACCGGAGTTGATGTCGGTAACGACGTTGTGAGCACCGCCTTCACCGGTCCATTCCCACGTGACCTCCGTTCCGGTGCTGACGATTGCGAGCGGCGGATCGAAGGCGACGCCCTGGGCACCTGCACCGACAGCGATGGTCGCGCTGTCTTGGCCGGTCATATCGGAAGCCGATGGCTCGTTGGAGTAGATCTGTGCCGCCTGTCCGCCGTCGCCTTCCATCAGCCAATTGTGGACTGCTTCCGGGACACCTTCCGGGACCGTACTGCCGCCGTCGTCGTCGTCTCTATCGGTTTTCGTCCCCTGCGTTCCCGGCACGCCGCGTTTGTCACCGAGCACACCGCCACACCCGGCCAGCGCGACAGAGCCAGCAGCACCGGCAATTCCCAGCAGGTCTCGTCGGGTCAGTTCTCGTGTCATCGATCGTTCTAGCTGGCAGTTATTGGCATGCCGGATTTAATGCTTCGGTTCGGAACACAGCAATCAGCCAGTAGTACCGAACCAGTTCGGGGAACGAACCCGATCAGGCCGAGTCCGTCGCTCGGAGGAACGCGGCCGCATCTGCTGCAGTCTGCGTCGGTGCCTCCTCCATCGGGATGTGTCCGATACCCTCGTAGCTCTGGAAGACGGCGTCGGGCGTTTCGTCGGCCAGTTCCCGGCCGAACGACATCGGGAGCCACTCGTCTTCGCTGCCCCACTGAAACAGCGTCGGGACCGACACGTCGGCGATGCTGTAGTCGTCTTGCACGTTCGGGTGCAGATCCGGACTGGAAGGCAGCGCCGGCGGACGCACGTCGAGCAGTTCCCAGCCGTTGTGACTGTCGTCGTGTTCGCGCTGGTAGTTGCGCGCGATTTCGATGACAGCACGTCGATTCCCCGATCGGAGCAACAGGTCGTGGTACCGCCGGACCAACTCCGGCGTGACCTTCGACGGGTCGCCGTAGGCGTCTTTGAGAATCAGTCTGATGACCGACCGGGGCGTGACGTACCGCGGCACGAAATCGCTGCCGAGAGGAGAGTACTTTCGACCCAGTTTCGACAACAGCGTCGCGCCGCCAGCATCGAGCAAGACGAGTTTCGAGACCAGATCCGGCCGGTCGACCGAGAGCCGCCACGCGACGGCACCGCCCAGCGAGTTGCCCGCGACCGCAATCTCGGAGAGCCCGAGTTCGTCACAGAAGTTACCTGCCGCCTCGATGAGCCCCTCCAGCCGGTTCGGGCCGTCCTCCCGCGGACCAGTCAGTCCGAATCCGGGCAGGTCCAGCCTGACGAGCCGAAACTTCTCGGTCAACTGGTCGACCCAACCATCCCACGTGTGAAGCGACGAATAGGTCCCGTGGATCAGCAGCAGTGTCGGCCCGTCGGCGTTTCCTTCGATCCGGTAGTGGATATCTGTCCCGTTGACGTCGATAAATCTGGACGTGTCGCTGACGTACTCTCGCTCCAGATTTCGACGAGGACGGTCCGGTTGGAACGGAACGATCTCGCTGTAGGTCTCGGAAACGACCGACTGTGCCATCTGAATCCCTGTCGTGAGTGGAAACGCCAGCATGTCTAGATCCCCCCACCGGACGAGTCGATCCGAGCAGAAAGACGATATGCGGCCACACACCAAGAGCACCCAGTCTGTGAATGAGTCACACAAGCCATCGGCGTAGGCTGATTCTATCGTTCTATATACTTAACTGTGACTCATATACTCATATGATCAATATTTCGTGCTGAAAGGTCTGTGATAATATCGACCACCTGTTCAGATTCTCACGAGGGAAATTCACTGGTAGTCAAGAAGGAACCGGTCGGCGTCCCGGGCCGTCGGGATTGGGACTTCCTCCATCGGAATGTGGCCGATGCCGTCGTAGGTGAGAAAGTGACTCTCCGGGATTCGCTCGGCCAGTTGCTTGCCGAAGGCGAGTGGCAACCACTCGTCTTCGCTGCCCCACTGGAACAACGTCGGGACCGAGACGGCCTCGATGTCGTAATTGTCCAGAATGTGTGGCGATGGATTGTACGATGACGGCAGGTACGGGAGTCGTGATCCGTACGGATCGTCGACTTCGCCGCCGGGGTGGTCAGCCGCATAGTTGCGCGCGATTTCCAGCACCGAGCTGCGGTTGCCGGAGCGGAGTAACAGATCGTGGTATCGCCGGACTAACTGCGGTGTAACCTTCGATTCGTCACCGTAGGCGTCTCTGATGATCAGCCGGATGATCAGCCGAGGCGTGACGTATCGCGGCACAAAATCCGTGCCGAGAGTCATCAGGTTCCCCGCGAGTCGAGCCAAGAGCGTCGCGCCGCCGGCGTCGATGAGGATCAACTGAGAGACGAGATCCGGCCGATCGACCGAGAGTCGCCACGCGATGCCGCCGCCCAGTGAATTCCCGACCAGCGTCACTCCCGATACGCCGAGTGCATCGCAGAACTTCCCGACCGTCTCGATGAGATATTCGAGCGTGTGTTCGCCCTGCTGGCGCGGTCCGGTCAGGCCGAATCCGGGCATGTCGAGCCGGAGGACGTGGTATCGATCTTTCAGTTCGGCGACCCAGCCGTCCCACGTATGCAACGAGGAGTAGGTTCCATGGAGCAACACGACCGTCGGATCCGATGGATCACCGGCCTCCCGGTAGTGGATACGACTGTCGCCGACTTCGACGAACCCCGACGTTCGGTCGGTGTACTCCCGTTCGAGTGCTGTGGTCCCCTTATCGGGCTGGAGCAGCCCGAACTCGCTGTAGGTTTCTGTCGCAAGCTGGGTAACGAGCTGGGGGATCTGGAACATGGTCGCTATTCGTCGACGCTTTCGGCGTGAGTGTCGGCGTTATCGGGATCGTCGACCGGGCTACTCGGATGATACTCGGTGTCGTATTCGCCCGGCTGGTCGTCGAGTCGGTCAGGATTGATCCGCCCGCCCAGCAGCATGAAGTCCAGAATCGTTAGCCGGAGCATCGCCTCGACGACAGGCACCGCTCGCGGCATCAGCACCGGATCGTGTCGGCCGACGACCTGAATCTCCTTGCGCTCGCCGGTCTCCCAGTCCGCGGTCGTCTGCTCTTTCGGGATGCTCGTCGGGGCGTGCCAGGTGGCCTCGCCATAGATCGGTTCGCCGGTCGTGATGCCCCCCTGGAGACCGCCGTGGTCGTTGCCAACCGGGACGGGGTCGCCCTCCTCGCTGACGGTTTCGGGGTGAGATTCGCCGTCGTCAAACTCCCAGTCTTCGTTGCGCTCGATACCGCGCATGGTCCGCGTCTCCCTGCCCTTGCCGAACTGGAAGCCGCTGGTGGCCGGAATGGAGAACATCGCTTGCCCGAGGCGGGCGGCGAAGGAGTCGAATCGTGGCGCGCCGAGTCCACGAGGGACACCACGGCACTCGAAGTAGACAGAGCCACCGATGGAGTCACCTTCCTGCTGGTATTCGTCGATTGCCTCGCGCATCTTCTCGGCCGTCTCGGGGTGAGCACACCGGACCTCGTTCTCTTCGGTGTGTTCGAGCATCTCCTCGAAACTCACCTCAGGGGCCTCGATGTCACCGACCTGGTTGACGTGGGCTTTGACCTGGATGTCGTACTCGCTTTGCTCGAAGACCTGTTTGGCGATTGCACCCGCAGCGACCCAGTTGACCGTCTCGCGTGCGGAGGAGCGCCCCCCACCGCCCCAGTTGCGCGTTCCGAATTTCGCCGAGTAGGTGTAGTCGCCGTGGGAGGGTCGGGGAGCGGTCACGAAGGGTTCGTACTTGCCCGAGCGGGCGTCTTTGTTCTGGATCACCATCCCGATTGGCGTCCCGGTTGTGTAGCCGTCCTGTACTCCAGATTTGATCGACACCTCGTCGGGTTCGCCCCGGGAGGTAGTGATCATCGACTGACCCGGTTTCCGTCGGTCGAGTTCCGCCTGGATGTCCTCCTCGCTCAGTTCGACGCCGGCCGGACAGCCGCTGACTGTACAGCCCATCGCCTCGCCGTGAGACTCACCGAAGGTCGTCACCTGAAAGAGCCGACCGAATCGATTGCCGTTCATTGTCATACTGCAAGCAGTTAGGAAGTAAAAAGACCACGGCTTGGGGCTGGGATCTTCACTGCGACGCGACAGATGGTCGCTGGATCTCCTCCGCGGTTCCCGCTCCGGCTTGTTCACAGGCCAAGTCATCGGCAAACGATTTTTGCGTCGCTGCGCTGAACGAGTGGTATGGCGCTTCTGTCCGCTCCGGAGGAGTCACCGGCGGCGAGCGGTCTGGTTGCCGGCGGAGCCGCCTATCTGCTCGGGGTTGCAGTGATCGTCGGGACCGCACTCGCCGGCGTTGCCCCCGCAACCGGCGTCTGGGAACGCTCGGACGGTATCGGCTATCTCCTCGTTCACCACGCGGCCCACCTGCCGGTCTGGCAGTTCACCGTGCAGTGGCCAGTTGTCCCGTACACCGTCGTTCTCGCAACCGTGCTCGTGGTGGCCGGTTTCGTCGTCACCCAGCACGTCCGGGACCGGGTCGGAACTGGCTTCCGGACAGGCAGTTCCATCGCGGTCGGCTACGTTCCCGTGACACTCATCGTGAGCGTTGCGCTCGTCCTCGGCCACGGCGCGATTACGCCCATCAGAATGATGGCTCCGACGCTGCTCGTGGGCATTGTGATTCCGGGCCTGCTCGGGGGAATTGGCGGAGTACTCAGCGACAGATACGACCGGAGAACCGCCGGAGTGTCGCAGTCATAACTCGCCAGCCTCGGCCATCGCTCGAAGCTCATCGGCCCGGTCTCTGATCTCGGCAAGGTCGCCGTTCTCCCGTTTGGTGTCGACGTGGCTGTACATCAGCCCCATGCGATGGTTGCTCCGGAGTTGCTCCTCGTTGCGAGCCAGAAAGTCCCAGTACAGTGCGTTGAACGGACAGGCCCGGTCGCCCGTATCTTTGGTCTTGTAGTAGTGGCAGTCGCCGCAGTAATCGCTCATCCGGTCGACGTAACTCGCCGAGGAGACGTACGGTTTGGTCGCGAAGACGCCGGAGCCGTACTGGCCCATCTCGACGACGTTCGGCGTCGTCACCCAGTGATAGGCGTCGACGTAGGTGGCGTGAAACCAGTCGTTCAGTTGGTCGGGTTCGACCCCCCACAGCGTGGCGAAGTTGGCGAGGATCATCAGCCGCTGGATGTGATGGGCGTAGCCGCGTTCGTGAACGTCTTCGACCGTCTCGGCGAGGCAGTTCATCTCCGTCTCGCTGCTCCAATACAAGTCAGGTAATTGCTTGGTTGCACCAAGTTGATTTGCCGAAGCAAGTTCTGGCATCGCGTGGCGGTAGACGTGCCGCATGAACTCCCGCCAGCCGAGCAGTTGTCGGAGGACACCTTCTGCGGAGTTGAGCGGAACGTCTTCACGCGATTCGTACGCCTCCTCGATTTCGGTGATCGCCTCCCACGGATGCAAGAGACCGAGGTTGATTGCTGGACTGAGCAGTGCGTGAGCCATCGCCCAGTCCTCACTCCGCATCGCGTCCTGATACGGGCCGAATTCGGGGAGTCGCTGATCGCAGAACTGATCCAGTACGTCGAGTGCCTGCTCCCGGGTCGTCGGCCAGACGAACGCTTCGTCATCACCCCACGTCTCGAACTCCGCGCTGACCCACTCGCTGACTTCTCGGACGGTCGCGTCGTGCTCGACCTCGTGACGCTCCGGCGAGTCCCACTCCGGCGGCGGGAACTCCTGATTCTCCTCGTCGAGGTTCCAGTCCCCGCCGACCGGATTGCCGTCGTCTGTGAGGAGGACGCCCGATTCGCGGCGCATCCACCGGTAGAACGTCTCGTGTCGGAAGGAGTCGGTGTCGCCGTTGGCCCACTCGTCGAAGGCCTGCCGTGTGCTCACGAACAGTTCGTTGTCGACGACTTCGAGGTCGCCGCCGACCTCACCGACGAGTTCGGCCATCCGCGGCCCGCTGCGGTAACTCGGCGAGCGCATCGCGACCAGGGTATCCTCGGGGTAGGCCTCGAAGTAGGTCGCCAATCCCTCGCGGAAGGTGTCGGCCTGGATGTACTCGACAGCGTAGCCACGGTCGCGGAGTTGATCCCGGAACTGCCGCATCGCGGCGAAGACCAGCGTGAGTTTGTCGTGGTGATACGGTTTGCGGCGGGCAAAGTCGTGGGCTTCGATCATGAGCACGCGACTCCCCTCGGGGGCGCGGCCGAGCGGTCCCACCTCGGGGTGGAGTTGGGTACCCAGCACCCAGGGGACGCGATGCTCGTCAGTCATGTCGTACTCGGGGGCGTCTCCGACGACGGGTCCGACCATCGCCGGGAGATTGGACTGGACGACCGTAAATCCTCGTGGCACTGAGCACATGGTGTTCAAATACGCGGAGGTGTCCTGCACAAGCCACTGTTGGGTGGGACTGGAAAAGACTGAGTGCTCGGTCCGGTGAGACGACGCAAGGACCGCATGACGCCATCCGAGGACTACAGCGAGTCACAACCGGTCGAACGCGAGGGGGCTTCCGGGTCAGTTACATCGCTACGCTCCGCAATACAGCTATTAACTGAACGCCACCACCGCGCCCCCGTCGACACACACAAACCTCGGGACGCCGACACTCAGTGTATGGAAGACGCCGGCATCTACGCACGCGAGTCGAATTTTCTGGATCGGTACGTGCAACTCGGCATCGCACAGGGACGGGTCCTCTCCGTCGAGTTCCCGTACGAACCCGACGCCGAGGCGGAGTCAACGCACGAACTACTCGACCGTATCGAGGCGTATCTGCAGGGCGAAGAAGACGAGTTCGCGGACGTGACTGTCGCGTTGACGATGGCGACGGACAAGCGAGACGTACTGGAGAAAGTCCGAGAGATTCCCTACGGCGACAGCGGAACAGTGAGACAGGTGACGATGATGGTTCCCGGTCGCAGTCCGGAGGACGAAGATGATCTGGCCGCGGTACAGGACGCCCTCGCAGCCAATCCCGCGCCGATTTTCATCCCGACACACCGCGTGAACGACGGCCCGAGCGGAATGCCCTCAGACGTGGCCTCTAAACTCCGAGCCCTCGAAGGACTCTGAGAAAGTAGAGTTTGTTTCGCTTCCAGAAACGCTCCACAAGACTGATACGAGTTGTAAATTACGTGGAAAATGAAGGATGACAAACAGGCGAACGTACCTCCGGCGGCTCGGTGCTGGTGTCGGTCTTGCCCTCCTCGCTGGCTGTGTCGACGAAGACGCGGCCGAAAATAACGATAACTCGGACGGAGACCAGCCCGACGAGGAACCGAACGATGACGGTGTAACAGCAGGCGACACCACAGCGGCGCTCGACTCACCACCCGCCCCAGTCGACGACGCGCTCAGAGAGCGCGATACGCAGAATTACGACGGAGAGATCGCCAACATGCTTGAATCGGATTCTGTCGAGATCACAGTCGGCGGTGGAGAGAATGGACTCGCATTCGACCCGCCCGTTGTACAGGTCGCTCCTGGCACGCAGGTGACCTGGCGATGGAGTGGCGACGGCGGTGCGCACAACGTCCTCGCGATGGAACCCGAAGGAGCGTTCGACAGCGGTGATCCGGTCGCCGAGCAAGAAACGACGTACTCGGCGACGTTCGAAGAAGAGGGGAACTACCTCTACGCCTGCCAGCCACATCGCGCGATAGGGATGTGGGGTGCTGTCGTCGTCGGAGAAGGCGGTGAGGCCGAACCGAACGGGACGAACGATGGCGATTCAGAACCACCCGAACCGGATTACGACGGCCCAGCCGCAAAGGCCGACGAGTACCTCGAAGATAACGATGCCCAACAGTACGACGGGGAGTTCACCGACTTCACGGGACAGGACTCGGTGACGATTTCAGTCGGGGGCGGTGAGAGCGGACTCTCGTTCGATCCGCCGGCAGTGATTGTCGATCCCGGAACTGAAATCGTCTGGGAGTGGACTGGAGAGGGCGGTGCTCACAACGTCGTCTCGGCCGAGGAAAGCGCGAGCAAATTCGATAGTGGGGAGATAGTGCAGAGCGAAACCCGCACCTACACAACGGTGGTCGAGGAAACCGGAGCATATCTGTACTACTGTACACCGCACCAAGCCGTCGGGATGCACGGTGCCATCGTCGTCGAGGGGTGATTAGAGGTCCCGCGAAACGAGACGCGCCGCGGTCCGCCCGCTCTCCATCGCCCCCTGAATCGAGGACCACTCGGTGAATTCACCGGCCAGATAGACCGGTCCCTCCGGCGCGTCGGCCGCGGGAAGTTCCTCGGTGAAGCCGGATGGTTGCTCGAACTGTGCGAAGGGGATCCGGTGTGTTTCGAGCAGTTCTAGCTCGCCGAAGCTGTGTTTCGGATACCACGATTCGAGGGTATCCCGTACCTCCGCAGCCAGTTCCTCGTCGCTTTCCTCGGGTGTCCCGAGGAACGTCGCACTCAGCAGTTGCTGGCCGTCGGGGGCGTACTCCGGCGCGACAGCCGACAGCGGCGCGATCTGGTTCGGTCTGTCGTCGACGGTGTTGAGAATGAGCCGACCGTCGGTCCCCAGCGGCTGGGTCTCCGGGAGCGAGAAGTACTGCGTGACACAGCCGTCGCCGTCGGTCGGAATGCCCTCGCAGTCGGTTAGTTCGCGGGCCGATTTCGGGTCTGTAGCCACCACGGCACCATCGGCTTCGATGGTCTCGCCGTCAATCTCACACTCAACACCGTCGGAATCGTGTGAAAGGGAGTGGACAGTCCGCCCGGTTTCGAGCGTCGCGCCCGCCTCACGAGCAGACGTGGCGAGTTGCTCGGGAATTGCTTGCATCCCCGCACTCGGGACGACAATCTTGCCGGTCGACAGCATCTTGAAGGTGTACTCGAAGACCAGCCGAGAGGTCGACAGCGAGCGGTCGAGCGTGATCCCGCCGTAGAAAGGTGCGGCGAAACGGTCGCGGAATTGCTCGGAGAACCCCAGTCCACGGAGGGCGTCGTCGATGCTCTCGTGGTCTTCGGCGAGGATATCGGCGATCGGTTTGCGACTCATCGCCCAGCGGAGTTTGAACGTCCGGAGTTTGTCCCCGAACGATACGTCGCGGTTGAGCAGCGACGGCAGCAGCGCCTTCGGGTCGCGCAGCGGATCAGCGAGCGTCGAACGCTCGCCGGGTTTGGCGAGAATCGCGCCGGGCCGGAACGCACGCAGATCTAACGCCGCGAGGTCGAGTTCGTCCTGCACGGCGGGGTAGGCAGTAAAGAGCACCTGAAATCCGCGGTCGAAGGTGAACCCATCACCGTGGTCGGTTCGGACGCGGCCGCCGACATCGTCGTTTTGCTCGAAGACAGTCACGTCCGCGCCCTTGGCCGCCAAGTGTCGGGCGGCGACGAGTCCAGCCAGTCCACCGCCGGCGACGATCACATCGGTCATACTCGGGACGTTGTCGCCCATCAGTAAAATGGCTACGAGGAGTCGGCCGCTCGGCCCCAGCGTGCCCGAACTACTCCGCAGCGAACACGACGCCGGTAATCTCGAACCGTGTCCTGCCGTCTGAGCCATCAGTGATCTCGATGTCCCAGTCGTGGGCCTCAGCGATTTCCTCGGCGATGCTGAGACCGAGTCCCGTTCCCGCCTCGGTCGTCGAGCAGCCAGTCTCGAAGACGGACTCGCGGATCTCCTCGGGGATTCCGGGGCCCGTATCCTCGACGTAAAATCCGTTGGGGAGTTCGCCAATCGTCACGGTCACGTCCTCGCCGCCGTGTTCGATTGCGTTGCGGATGAGGTTCTCCAGCAACTGCCGCAGTCGGCTCTCGTCGGCGAGAATGGTTCTGTCGACCGTAACCTCACACGTCGCATCTGTCGTCTCGACGGTCTCCCAGCAGAGCCGAGCGGTGGCTCCGAGATCAACCGGCTCGGTCTCCCGTGCCGTCTGGCCGTGCCGGGCGAGTGTGAGAAGGTCATCGATCAGTTCGTCCATCCGCTCGAGTGACCGCGATACGTCGTCGAGATGTTCACTGTCACACTCCTCCTGGGCGAGAGAGAGCCGTGTAGAGGCGACGTTGAGCGGGTTTCGGAGGTCGTGAGAGACGATACCAGCGAACTCGTCGAGTTGGTCACGTTCCTGCTGGAGTTCCTGTCGGCGGAGACGACTTCGCTCGGCTTCGACGGCGCGTTCGATCGCTCGCGCCTCGAAGAGACCGAGTGCCAGCCCGATCACACCGCCCAGACTGACGGCCCAGCGAATCCAGCTCACGGTCATGAACAGGGACTCCGGCGGGATCGCCAGCATGAATCCGAGATTGATCACGAGAAACAGCCCCGCTCCCGCGAAACACCAGCCGGTCAACCGGCGGTACCGCTCCGGAGAAATATCGTTCACCCACGTCCAGTAGCCGCCGTACAGCAATCCGGCGACAGAGAGAACCGAAGTAAAGAACGCCGTCGTGTAACCATCAGGAATCGAAACCACTCCGGTGACAATGAGAACAACCTCTCCAGACATGACCACCGCGGTCACAACACCCAACCCGATAATTAGTCGGAGTAACCAACTCTCCGGCAATAACCGACTGCTCATCTCGATATACGATTGAGATACGGAACGTATATCATTTTTGTCATCAGAGCCAACAGTCTCAGAGAAGAAACGATCCAGCGATCTGAGCAATTCTCCCACCGTTCTCACCGATCCGGAGCAGACGGCAGGAATTAGTGAGCGCAGTCCAACCCCCCAGTATGCAAACGACTGACGGCTTCGACGGGCTTCGGTGTCTGGACTGCGGCACGGAGTTCGGTATCAACGGGCCGAACCGCTGTGCGGACTGCGGCGGCGTGCTCGAACCAGTCTACGACGAGAGCGTGCTCGAAACCGCCCACGATCAGCTATTCGGCGGTGACTCCGCCGCGGGACTCGCGCAGTTCGCCGATGTTCTGCCGTTCACTGTCGACGCCATCCCCACAGTCGAGGAAGGCGGGACGCCGACCGTCGACTGCCCGACGCTCGCCGAGGAGGCCGGCGTTGGTGGAGTCCATCTCAAAGACGAGGCGCGCAACGCGACCGGTGGGATCACCGACCGGGAGATGGCTGTCGCCGTCGCCGCCGCGGCGGAACACGGCGTCGAAGCGGTTGCGCTGCCGACGACCGGCAACGCCGGCCAGTCGGCCGCGGCTTACGCCGCCCGCGCAGGCCTCGAATCGACGAGTTTCGTCCCCTCGCGGGCGACATTCGAGACGAAGGCGATGATCAACGTCCACGGCGGCGAGATGAACGTCGTCGGCGGCCGCTACGGCGACGCCGCCGAGGCATTCGAATCCGCCAGCGAGGATGAAGACTGGTACTCGCTCGCGCCGTTCGGAACGCCGTTCCGCCACGAAGGTGCGAAGACGATTGCCTACGAACTCGCCAAAAGCGTCGGCAGCGCGCCCGACGCCGTCGTCCACCCGACCGCTCACGGCACTGGACTGCTCGGCATCCACCGCGGTTTCCGAGAACTCGCCGCGACGGGCGCAATCGAAGCCGTGCCGCGCCTGTACGCCGCCCAGCCCAACGGCTGTGCATCCATCGTCGAGGCGTGGGAAGGCAACGAGGAAATCACGCCGGTCGAACAGCCAGATACGATCGCAGGCGCGCTGGAGATTCCGGATCCGGAGGGCGGCGAGTACGTGCTGGACGCACTCGATGCGACCGACGGTGGCGCAGTCGCCGTCGAGGACAAGGAACTGCTCGAAGCCGGGACGACCCTCGCTCAGGACGGCGTGCCAGTGAGCGCGACCGGCGCGACGGCCGTCGCTGGTCTGACTAAACTCGCCGAATCGGGCGCATTCGACGAAGACGACGCTGTGGTGCTGATCAACCCCGCAACGGCGAACCGCGAGGCCGATATCCTCCGCAGTCACCTGATGAGCAAAGGGATCTGATTAGACTGTGTCTGTCGGGAGGTAGATGTACGTTTCCGCTCCATCACAGACCAAGGAGTCGCGGGGCACCCCGAGTAGTCGGCCGAGTTGTTCGAGGTCAGCTATCGATCCTGCTGTGTTGAGCACCAGCAGATAGAGCCCGACCTGTGCAAGTGGTTGGACAGGGGAGAAGAGATAAAACAGACCGATGGGTGTCACGACGAGTAGCGGCGCGACTGTGATCCAGATACTCTCTCGCCTGCTGTGCAGTTGACCGGGTGCGGCCGTGTGGAACCCACGCCAAGAGATGCCGTATTCGATTTCGTAGCCGAAATATCGGTAGGCGAGCCCGTGGGTTCCTTCGTGGAAAAGAACCGTCAGCACGATTCCGGCAACCGGCGGAATCCACAGCGTGATCGGACCTGCAGCCCAGTCGATACCACCCGGCTGAACGGTCGTGTAGAGGCTGAAAAACGCGACACCCGCGACGAGCGTGAGCACAGCACCGCCAACGGTAAGAATCAGCGAAGACTGTCCGAGTCGGCGTGGACCCGTAAATCCCTGCGGTGGATCCGGCACGATCCGTCTCGTCGACTGTGCTGGCGGCGTCTCTGCCATTCGTTACGAGACGTACAGCGAAAACGATAGGAATCTTTGGGTTCGCAACCGGGGACTACCGACCGCTCTTCTGTCGGCGGTGAATGATCCCCTGCATATCTGCCGTCGTGTGGGCGAACTCTCGGAGTTTCTCGCTGGTCTCGCCCTCGCCGAGGACCATCGGTTCGCCGTCGTCGCCACCCTCACGGATCGACGGATCGAGTGGAATCTCGCCGAGGAAGGGCAACTGTACGTCGTCGGCCAGTTCGCTGCCGCCGCCACTGCCGAAGATGTCGTGTCGGCCGCCGCAGTCCGGACAGTGGAACGAAGACATGTTCTCGACGATTCCCAGCACGGGCGTCTCGTGTTCGCCGAACATTTCGAGTCCTTTGCGGGCGTCGTCGATGGCGACATCCTGCGGCGTCGTGACGATGACAGCGCCGGAGACGGGCACGCTCTGGAGCATCGTCAGTTGGGTATCGCCGGTGCCCGGCGGCAGGTCGATGACCATGTAATCGAGATAGCCCCAGTCGACATCCTCCCAGAGTTGGGTGAGGACCTTGTGGACCATCGGGCCGCGCCAGATGACCGGGTCGTCCTCGCCGAGGAGGAAGTCCATACTCATTAATTTCATTCCGTACTGTTCGGGCGGGATGATCTGTTCGTCTTCAGTCGCAGAGGGTCGTTCGTCGGCGTCGACCATCCGCGGGACGTTCGGGCCGTATACATCTGCGTCGAATAATCCTACGCGTGCGCCCATGTCCGCGAGGCCGGCCGCGAGGTTGACCGCGACGGTACTCTTGCCGACGCCGCCTTTCCCGGAGGCGACGGCGATGATGTTCTGGACGTGTGGGAGAATCTCATCTTCGGGGTCGAGTCCGCGGTCGACCGAGGCCGACAGTTCGAGGTCGTACGAAAAGTCAGCGAGTGCTTCCCGAGTCTCCTCTGCAATTTGGGTCTCGCCGGGTGAGAAGGGCGCACCGAGGGTGAGGTCGAGATAGATCGTCTCCTCGTCGTGGTCGATGTCGATACCGTTGATGAGATCAAGAGAGACGATGTCTTCGCCGAGGTCCGGGTCGATGACTCCGGAGAGGCGCTCGCGGATCGCGGATTCGTCCGGTGTACTCATAGCTACAAATAGGGAGATTGCAGGCGAAAAGGGTTGTGAACCACGTACACGGAACCAGCACCGAAGCCGTATGTGACAGCGCCACCAGGTGGGAGGGGGATCGTTGTGTTTAAATAGGCCGGCATCGGAAGACATGATAGAATCGTGTAGGGGCGTCGGGCCCCGAGTCCAGCAATGGGCGGAAATACATACAAGCTACACGTGTCGTGGTAGCCAAGCGGCCCAAGGCGCATGGTTGCTAACCATGTGGCATAATGCCTCCGGGGTTCGAATCCCCGCCACGACGTGTAACATCCACCATCCATGAGTGCAGAAGAACCCACAGACGCGGAGGAAGAAGACGACGACATTCGTTACTTCGTCCGCATCGGTCAGGCCGACCTCGACGGCACCAAGTCAGTCGAGCGGTCGCTGACCGAACTCGACGGTATTGGACGGCGATCAGCGCGTATTATCGCCGACAAGGCAGGTATCGACCGCCGCGCAACCTTCGGTGCGCTCGAAGACGACGAGATCGAAGAGATCAAATCGTACGTCGAAGGTTTCGCAGAGGAAGTCCCCGAGTGGCTCACGAACCACCGCAACGACTTCTTCGACGGCGAGACAACCCACGAGATCGGCAACGACCTCGAACTCACCCGCCGGCAGGACATCAACCGCATGAAGATGATCGACTCCTACAAGGGAGTTCGACACAAGCGCGGCCAGAAGGTCCGCGGCCAGCGAACGAAGTCCACCGGTCGTACCGAGGGGACCATCGGGGTCAACGTCGAAGCGATCAAAGAAGAAGCCGCAGAAGGCGGCGACGAGGAGGAGGAATAAATGGCACTTGGACAGAACACGAAGTTCTACGAGACGCCGAATCACCCATACCAGGGCGAGCGGATTTCCGAGGAGATGGGGCTGTCGGGCAAGTACGGACTCAAGAACAAAGAGGAACTCTGGAAGGCCCAGTCGGAACTGCGACAGTTCCGCCGTGAGGCCCGACGCCTGATCGGCGAGGCCGGCGGCGACGCTGCCGCAGCGGGCGTCGAAGGTGAGGAGTTCCTCACCCGACTCAAACGTATCGGCGTGCTCGGCGACGAGGACGGACTCAACGACGTGCTGGCGCTGGACGTGACGGACATCCTCGAACGGCGACTCCAGACGGTCGTCTACCGGAAGGGCTACGCCAACACGCCGGAGCAGGCCCGACAGTTCATCTCCCACGGCCACATCACGGTCGAGGGGAGTCAGGTCAGCATCCCCTCCTACAAGGTCGAGGTCACCGAGGAGGGCACCGTCGGATTCGACGAGAGTTCGCCGCTGACGGACGAACTTCACCCAGAACGAGCGGAGGAACAATAAATGGCTGAAGAAGACAAATGGGGCATTGCCCACGTGCACGCATCGTTCAACAACACGATCATCACGATCACCGACCAGACCGGCGCTGAAACCATCGCCAAATCCAGCGGCGGGACGGTCGTCAAACAGAACCGCGACGAGGCCTCGCCATACGCGGCGATGCAGATGGCCGAAGCGGTCGCAGAAGACGTACAGGCACAGGGAATCGAGGGCGTCCACGTCCGCGTTCGTGGTCCGGGTGGCAACCAGCAGACCAACCCCGGTCCGGGCGCGCAGGCGACGATTCGAGCGCTGGCACGAGCCGGCCTCGAAATCGGCCGGATCGAAGACGTGACCCCGATTCCACACGACGGAACTCGCGGACCGAAAAACGCCGGGTTCTAACACATGGAGGATTACGAGGTCCAGTTCGTCGACCGGTCGGAGCGCTCGGCGCGATTCGTCGTTCGTCCGATTACGCCGGCCTTCGCCAACGGCATTCGCCGGGCGATGATCGCGGACGTGCCCACCTTCAGCATCGACACCGTTCGGTTCATCGAGAACTCGAGCGTGATGTTCGACGAGCAGATCGGACTGCGGCTGGGACTCGTTCCGCTGACGACCCCGCCCGGTGAGTTTCAGGGGGGCGAGGAAGTCACCCTCTCGCTGGACGTCGAAGGGCCGGAGACGGCCTACTCGGGCGATCTGGTCTCCAGTGACGAACTGGTCCAGCCAGCCGACGAAAATATCCCGATCATCGACCTGAAGGAGGGGCAGCGGCTGGAACTCGAAGCCGACGCCGTCCTCGATGTCGGCAAGGAACACGCCAAACACCAGGGCGGCGTGGCCGTCTCCTACCGGCATCTCCAGGAAATCGATGTCGTCGGCGACGCCGGCGAGTTCGACGACGAGGAACCGCACGTGCTGCGCGGGGTCATCCAGGAACAGGCCGCCGAGGACGCCGTCGAAACTGGCGGGTACGAGCCGGAGAACGGCCAACTCGTCCCGACGGAGGCCTTCGACAACGACCTGACGAACCGGTACCCCGGCAAGGACGTAGAAGTGACGGATATCGACGGCGCGTTCGTCTTCGATGTCGAGACGGATGGCTCGTTCAGCGTCGACGAACTCGTCGTCGAGGCCGTCGGCACGATCGAAGATCGCGCTGCGGAACTGAAAGAATCGATTCAACTATGACAGGGCAGTCCTCCCGAACCCGGACGGAACCAGCGTCGCTGGAGAGCGGCGACGCCGGAGAAATCGAAAACGGTTTGGGGGGACGGCCACCAACATCGAATACGTGCAGGGATAGCCAAGTCTGGCCAACGGCGCAGCGTTCAGGGCGCTGTCCCGTAGGGGTCCGCAGGTTCAAATCCTGCTCCCTGCATTTTTCATCAGGAGGTAGGTCATGAGTAAGACGAACCCGAGACTAAACAGTCTCATCGCCGATCTGAAGTCGGCTGCCCGGAACTCCGAGGGCGACGTCTGGAGTGACGTCGCCGACCGACTGGAGAAACCCCGGAGCACTCACGCAGAAGTCAACCTGGGCCGCATCGAGCGGTACGCCCAGGCTGGCGAGACCGTCGTGGTGCCCGGCAAGGTCCTCGGCAGCGGTGTCCTGCAGAAGGATGTCACCGTCGCCGCCGTGGACTTTTCGGGAACAGCGCAGACCAAAATCGAACAGGTTGGCGATACCATGAAACTCGAAGAGGCACTTGAACAGAACGAAGACGGATCGAACGTACGGGTGATCCGATGAGCGTCAGCACGATCGAGGCTGACCTCGTCGTAGATGCAGGCGACTGCATCCTCGGCCGCGTCGCTTCCCACGTCGCGGAGCGTGCGCTGGACGGCGAGACGGTCGCCGTCGTCAACGCGGAGCGAGCCGTGATCACCGGTCGAGAGGAACAGATCATCGAAACCTTCCAGAAACGGCGGGATGTCGGCTCGGACCGCGGGCCGGCCTACCCGAAACAGCCCGACCGCATCTTCAAACGCTCCATCCGCGGGATGGTGCCGCACAAGAAACCGCGCGGCCGGGAAGCCCTCGAGAACACCCGCGTCTACCTCGGCAATCCGTACGAGGACGACGGGGAGATTCTCGACGGCACCTCGCTGGATCGACTATCGAACATCAAATTCGTCTCCCTCGGGGAGATCAGTGAATCACTCGGAGCAAACGTCACATGGTAACGAACACATCAGGCAAGAAGAAGACGGCAATCGCACGGGCGACAATCCGTGACGGCTCTGGGAAAGTCCGAATCGACTCCCAGCCCGTCGAACTCGTCGACCCCGAGATGGCACAGCTCAAAATCTTGGAGCCATTCCGCATCACCGACGACGACCTGCGCGACAGCATCGATATCGATGTCAGCGTCGAAGGTGGCGGTGTCATGGGCCAGGCAGACGCTGCCCGGACAGCCATCGCACGCGGACTGGTCCAGCACACGAACGACGCCGAACTGCGGGATGCGTACATGGAGTTCGACCGGTCGCTGCTGGTCAACGACGTTCGACAGAGCGAAGCCAAGAAATGGGGCGGTCCGGGTGCCCGGGCGCGCTACCAGAAATCCTATCGGTGATCATCCATGATGGTACCAGTCCGGTGTTTCACCTGCGGTAACGTGGTCGGCGAACACTGGGAGGAGTTCAAACATCGGACCCGCGAGGCCGACGATCCGGAGGATCCGGCCAAGGTACTCGACGAACTCGGTGTCGAACGACACTGCTGTCGGCGGATGCTCGTTTCGCACAAGGATCTCGTCGATATCGTCGCACCGTATCAGTAACCATGCCACGGACAGACAATCGCTACGAACGGGCGCGGATCATCGGTGCGCGAGCACTGCAGGTAGCCTACGGTGCGCCGGTGTTGATCGACACCGAGCAGACCGAACCGATCCTGATCGCGGCCGAGGAGTACGACTCCGGCGTCTTGCCCTTCACCGTGCGGCGGGGTGAACAGGCGTGACGCTCATCACCGAGGTCGGGTTGCGACGCGTGCTCGACTCTCGGGGGAATCCGACTGTCGAAGCCGACGTACACACCGAAAGCGGCGGCTTCGGCCGTGCAAAAGCTCCTTCCGGGGCGAGCACGGGCGAACACGAGGCCATCGAACTCCCCGTCAGCGAGGCCATCGCCAGTGCGCGCGAGCAGGCGGTCCCGAGACTCGTCGGCGAGGTCTACGCCGGCGACCAGCGTTCGGTCGACGCCGTACTGCACGCCGCAGACGGAACCGAGGACTTCTCCGAAATCGGTGCCAACGCCGCAGTGGCCATCTCGATGGCCGCGGCGAAGGCCGCTGCCGACGTGCTGGGCGCACCACTGTTCCAGCATCTCGGCGGCACCTTCCGCGGCGACGAGATGCCGACCCCGCTCGGAAACGTCGTCGGCGGCGGCGAACACGCCGCCGAGGCGACCGACATTCAGGAGTTTCTCGTCGCACCCGTCGGCGCACCCTCCGTCGAGGACGCGGTCTTCGCGAACGCGGCCGCACACGCCGCCGTCGCGGACATCCTCGACGACCGGGGACACGCCTGCGGCAAGGGCGACGAGGGCGCGTGGGCGCCGTCGATTTCCGACGCCGAGGCCTTCGAAGTCGTCGAAGAAGCCGTCGACGCCGTCGAAGACGAAGTCGGCTTCGAGATGCGCTTCGGACTCGACGTGGCCGCGGCGGAGATGTACGACGCCGACGAAGAAGTCTACGAGTACAGCGACGGAAATCGGAGCCGTCAAGAACAGATCGACTACGTCGCGGAGCTAATCGAGGAGTACAACCTCGTCTACGTCGAGGACCCGCTCGACGAGGAGGATTTCGACGGCTTCGCAGAACTGACCGACCGCATCAGCACGGATACGCTAATCTGCGGTGACGATCTGTTCGTCACGAACGTCTCCCGACTCCAGGATGGGATCGATCAGGGCGCAGCAAACAGCATCCTGATCAAGCCAAATCAGATCGGGACCCTCTCGGATACCGTCGATGCCATCGAGTTGGCGACCGAGAACGGCTACGATGCAGTCGTCTCCCACCGCAGCGGCGAGACGGAGGATACGACGATCGCACACCTGGCCACGGCGACGGGCGCTCCGTTCATCAAGACGGGCGCAGTCGGTGGCGAGCGAACGGCAAAACTGAACGAACTAATCAGAATCGAACACAACGTATGAGCGGAAACGATAACGAAGGTCTCGACGCAACCGAGTCGGATGTCGACCCCGCCGAGGAGGAGCCAGTCACAGCCGACGAGGACGCCGAGACTACCGACGAAGCCGAACAGCCCGCCGAGGCCGCCGAGGCCGAGGCAGAACCACCTGAAGACGAGGGGCCAGACCTCGACGAGGACGTCATGTCCGACGAGGAGGCCGACCTCCTGATCCCGGTCGAGGATTACCTTGGTGCTGGTGTCCACATCGGGACCCAGCAGAACACCAAGGACATGCAGCGGTTCATCCACCGCGTCCGCACCGACGGACTCTACGTGCTGGACGTGTCGATGACCGACAGCCGGATCCGGACGGCCGCAGACTTCCTCTCGAACTACGAGCCCGAACAGATCCTCGTCGCCTCCTCGCGACAGTACGGCCGCTTCCCTGCCGAGAAGTTCGCCGACGCCGTTGGCGCACGCGCTCGAACCGGTCGCTTCATCCCGGGCACGCTGACCAACCCACAGTACGAGGGCTACATCGAGCCAGATGTCATCGTCGTCACTGACCCGATCGGTGACTCACAGGCCGTCAAAGAGGCCATCACCGTCGGCATCCCAGTGATCGCGATGTGCGACTCGAATAACACGACCAGCAACGTCGACCTCGTCGTCCCGACGAACAACAAGGGTCGAAAAGCGCTGTCGGTCGTCTACTGGCTGCTCGCCAACGAGACGCTGGATCGGCGCGGTGCCGAACCAGCATACGGTCTCGACGACTTCGAGAGCGATATCTGACGGCTTCTGAATTTTGGTGGCGCGGCGCTGATTATCACTCGACATACCAAGTCTGGTACTGCCGTGTATAGCGGCCGAATGTGCATAAACAACGGATTCGACCGCTCTGTCGCAGTATCTCTGTTGATACTCGCGGTAATAATTTAAGTGGAAGGCCAAGAGACTGACTAGCGATGACCGACAGGCACAGCGCGGGAACAGCGGAGACCGCGTATGTGCCACTGGAGACGATTCTCGAAACGCTGCCCGATCCGGTGTTGCTCGTCGACGAGAGCGAGCGGATCACGGATGTCAACGAGGCGGCCGGGGAGTTGTTCGACTGCCGACCGGGGGCACTCGTTGGCCAACAGTGGGGAGAATGCTGTCCCGAAAGCGACCAGGCGGACTTTCGGGCGTTGCTCGAAGAGATCCCGGACGGTCGGCTTGACCGCTTCGACAACGGCGCACCGATTCGAGTCGAGACGCTCGCGGGCGAGCGCCGGCCGGTCGAGATCACCGTCGAGCGGATCTACGACGGCGGCGACTCGTTCCTGTTCTGTCAGTGCCGGGAGATCACCGAGCAGATCGACCGCGAGCAGACCCTTCGGACGACAATTGCCCGACTGGAGGCGCTGTTCGAGGCCTCGCCGGTGCCGATGATGGTCCTCGACGCAGACGGAACCATCGAGCGCTGGAACCGGGCGGCGACGACGACGTTTGGCTGGCGGGGAGCGACCGTCTCCAGCGAGCAGTACCCACTCTTTACTGACGCAGCGACCCGGGAGGCGTTTATGGAACGCGTGCTGTCCGGTGAGCGGATCGTCGGGCTGGAGACGACCCATCAGGGCCGGGATGGCTCACTGGTCGACGTGGAGTTGTACGCCCACCCGCTGCGCGAGGGTGGGGAGGTCAGTTCGATCATCGTCTCCGCAATTGACATCACGGCGCTCAAGCAACGCGAACAACACTTGAGCGTCCTCCATCGGATCATGCGGCACACGTTGCGGAACAAACTGAACGTGATCTACGCCGTCGGAGAGCGACTGATCACAGAGCAAGACGAGACGATCGGCGACCAAGATTTCTCCGGCCGGTTGATCGACGCGACCGAGGAGCTAATCCGACTCAGCGATCAGGCCGAGCGAATCAACAACGATCTCCGCCGGGTCGAATCACCGGCTCCCGTCGCCCTCGACGCGCTGTTGACCGGGCTATACGAGCAGATTCAGGACGACCACCCGCCAGTTGAGATCGAACTCAGCGAGGAGATTCCGTCTGTGTCGGTGCCGGATATCGCACGGACAATATTCGCCGAACTTGTCGATCACGCGATCGAACACACAAACAGCGACCCGCCCTCGGTCAGCATCGACGTTGCGGTCGAACGCCGAATCGTCGTCTCGATAACCGACAACCGCGAGCAGTTGACCGAAGGCGAACGGGGCTTTCTGCAACGTGATGAATCCGCAGCACTGCTGCACGGGAGTCGACTCAGCCTCGCACACGCGGAGATTCTGGCCAGCGAACTCGGCGGCCAGCTTTCGGCAGAAGAACACGCAGACGGGACGACGGTCAGCGTCGAACTACCGCGACTCGATCCGGAGATGCGGTGACCCGGTCGGTCGCTACAGTTGTGTGTTGGCCTCTGAACGATTTCCGAGGGTAACGTCGACCGTTTCGGTCTCGCCGCCACGAACGACCTCGATCTCGATAGTATCGCCCGGCGCTGCTTCCAGCGCGAGAAAGGCGGAGAGTCGCTCGCGGTTTTGAATCGTCCAGTCGTCCATGCGGATGATCAGATCGCCGCCGACATCGACGCGGTCACCCCGGACGGAAGTCCTCGTCCGTGTGCCCCGGAGGATACCGTCACTGGGACCACCGGGGACGACCTGGTTGACGTAGACGCCGTAGGTGTAGTTGCCGAAGTCGTTGGCCTCGATCAACGATGGAGAGACATCTGACAACCCGATCCCGAGATAGCTGTGTTCGTATTCCCCGGACTCGACGAGCGACGGGACGACCTGCCGGACCATCGCCGCCGAGATTGCAAAGCCGATGTTGTCACCCTGTGTGGCGTTGACGACGCCGACGACGACCCCGTCGAGTGTGACGAGCGGCCCGCCGCTGTTGCCCGGATTAACCGCGGCGTCGGTCTGGATACCGTCGGCGATCGAGAACGGTGAGTCGGGGATCGTAATCGTCCGGTTACGGCCGCTGATGACGCCCGTTGTAAAGGAACCAGCCAGCCGGAACGGATTGCCGAGCGCGGCGACCTGCGTGCCGACGGGGTAGGACTGGTCGGCCAGTTCGAGGGGTGTCGCCGACTCGGGGAGCCGACTCGCTTCGAGGACCGCAAGATCACTGTACCGATCCGAGCCAACCAGTTCGGCTTCGAGCCAGCCCGAGTCCCGGAACCGGAGATAGATATCGGTCGCACCTCGAATCACGTGGTTGTTCGTGACCAGATAGGAGTCGTCGTAGACCCACGCCGTCCCGCCGGCCGGACTCGGCATGCTCGTGCTGTCGGCCTGAACGGCGGCGACCGAATCGATGGTCTCCTCGTAGACCTCCCCGAGTTGTGTATCGGCCGGGATCTGTTCGCCCGCCCCCGGAGCCGCCGGATCCTCCGGAAAGTTCGAGTTGCCCGGCGTCTCACTCTCGGCGTTGTTCTGTGGCGGATTCAATGCACAACCGGCGATTGCTGTCGTCAGGGCCAATCCAGACGCGGTGAGAAACGCACGCCGTGATTGCCGATTGTCGGACATGTCGATCCTTTAGATCGGGATAAAAATAAATCTCTGGTGGGGCCAGCAGTGATACAGAGCCGACTGATATCCAGACAAGAGCACAGGTTCGCCGGTTGGACTATTTATAAGTGTCTCGTGATCGATGTATCGAATGCAATGGAACTCACTTGGCACGGCCACTCGACATGGGGAGTCGAACTCGGAGACACATCGCTTCTGATCGATCCATTTTTTGACAATCCGAAAACCGACGTATCGCCGGACGAACTCGATCCCGACTACGTCCTCCTGACTCATGGTCACGCCGACCACATCGCACACGTCGGCGAGTTCGCGGATACAACAGTTGCGACGACGCCCGAACTGGCTGGCTACGTCGCCGCGGAGTACGGTATCGACGAGGACAACACGATCGGATTCAACATCGGCGGCACCATCGAACTGGGCGATGCGTTCGTGACGATGGTCCGGGCCGACCACACCAACGGCCTCGATACCGACTACCAGAACACGGGCGGGATGCCCGCCGGGTTCGTCGTCTCGGACACGAATCCGACGAAGGTTGCAGACGAGGACTCAGAGACCTTCTATCACGCCGGCGATACGGCGCTGATGTCCGAGATGAAAGATGTCATCGGTTCGTATCTCGAACCCGACGTGGCCGCCCTGCCAGCGGGCGATCACTTCACGATGGGTCCACTGCAGGCCGGTATCGCCGCCGACTGGGTCGACGTCGAGTACGCGATGCCGATGCACTACGACTCGTTCCCACCGATCGAAATCGACACTGACGACTTCGTGCGGGCGGTCGACGGCAATGCGCCCGGCACAGAGGCTGTTGTCCTCGACGGCGACGAGACTTTCGAGTACTGAGTCCCTGCCGACTCGTCGTTATTTTCGTGACGGCCGATCAGACAGAGGCGCCTCCGCGGTGGCGATACAACGCTTCAGTGCGTACCCGATCCCGGCGAAACCAGCGACTGCCCCGGAAAGGGTGAAACCCCGGCCAGAGGCGTCGTCAGAGCTTCCATCGTCCGCAGGTTCGCTAGATTCGTCACGATCGCTCGTGGCCGGACCGTCCGTCTGAAGATCTTCGGTCGTTACTCTGTCAGCGCGGGTGTCGTGATGTCCCATCGTGTTGAGCGCGACACGCGACCCCCGGGACGAGCCCGACACCGCTGTCGTCAGCGCGTAGACGCTGCCATCAGCACTGCCGGCGTAGAGCGTCCCGTCGACAATCGTCGGCGAGGAGAAGACCGACCCGCCCGTCTGAAAGCGCCACTGCCTAGTTCCATCACTGAGAGCAAAGCCGTAGATACTGCCGCCGCCGTTGCCGACGAAGACAGTCTCATCGGCCACCGTCGGTGACGAGCGGACGCCGTTGATCCCCGCCCGGAACCGACCCGCTACGGTTCCGGTGTCGGAATCCAGCGCGTAAACGCTGACGGCGTCGCTGCCGACGTACACCGTACCGTCAGCCACCGTCGGCGAGGAGAAACCGCCCGATTGCATCGCGAACTGCCACTGCTTGACACCGTCAGCCGCCCCGACCGCGTAGAGGGTGTCGTCGAAACTGTTGACGTAGACGACGCCGTCGGATTCCGTCGGAGAAGACCGTATCCGCCCGCCGGTGGGAAAGCGCCACTGTTCCGTTCCGTCCGTGGCGTCGATCGCGTAGAGATTCCCATCGCGGCACCCGACGTAGACGATCCCGTTGGCGACCGTCGGCGAAGAACGGACGCGTCCTCCACTCTGGACAGCGATTTTACCGGCTGTCCGAAAGCGCCAGCGCTCGGTTCCGTTGCTCGTATCCAACGCGTAGACGTTCGCATCCTCACTCCCGACGAAGACGGTCTCATCGGCCACCGTTGGCGAAGAGAATACGTCTCCCTCGGTCTGAAAGCGCCAGCGCTCGGTTCCGTCCGCTGTGTCCAGCGCGTAGACGGTGTCGTCGAAGCTCCCGACGTAGACTGTGCCATCAGCCACCGTCGGAGAGGATTCGATCCCGCCGCCGGTCCCAAATCGCCACCGTTCGGTACCACTGGCTCGGTCCAGCGCGTAGAGGGTCCCGTCATTACTGCCAACGTAGACGGTCCCGTCGACGACTGTCGGTGACGAAAAAACCGGGCCCTCAGTCCGGAACTGCCATAGCTCGCTGACGGTCACTCCGGCCTGTGCGTCGGCGAGCGGTGACGATGACAGACCGACAAAACCGAGTCCGGCACACGCAGCCGACCGGAGGAATGTCCGCCGATTCAATCGAGACACACAGTAACACAGAGCCGCTGACCAGAATGAACATGTGGTTGCGGAACGGGTTGCCGACTCACCGGCGTCCCAGTTGGTGCTCCGCCGGTAACACATACTGTTTTCTGCGCGGCTATCGTAGACAGACGTATGCCAGACATCGAAGTTACCAGCATCAGCAAGGAAGGCTACGCAACGACGAACCTGATCGGCGAATGGGAACTGGGCATCGACGCGGCCGAAAAGGAGGGACCGAATCCAAATCAGGCCCTCGTCGCGACCTATGCGTCCTGTTTCATTCCCGCCTTCCGCGTCGGCGCGAACAAGGAAGGATTCGACGACGTCGGCGAGATCGAAGTCGATGTCGGGGCCGACCTCGACGAGGAAGACGACCTCGAATACATCTCCTTCGACATTCACGTCGAGGAAGCCCTCGGCGAGTCGGTAAACGATATCGTCCAACGGGCAGAGGGAATCTGCCACGTTCACGCGGCACTGCGCGAGGAGTTGCAGGCCGAGATTAGCGTCGAAGACGACGTCGACTTCTGAGGAGGGTCCCGACGACCAGCCGGAACCCATTTTAGCAGTTTACCCCAAATAGTGGTATGACCAACGGGTGGCGAGACAAACTCGCCGGGGCACGGATGCGCGTCGACCAGGAATTCAACCAGCGAGTGCTCGACTCACAGTTCTCGAATCAGGAGTGGGGACTGATCATGACCGCCGTCGAGTTCGATATCGACAGTCCGGAGACGCCGGACAGCGCTGAGATGACGGCCAACACCGACAAACTCGAACAGATCATGCCGGAACTGGATAATCTTCCGCAGGGAATGGCCCGGCCCGGCGGCGAGGCTGGCGGCAGCGACAGCGGCGGCGTCATCGACTCGCTGAAAAGCGTCTTCGGGTTCGACGGCAGCGATGCCAACGGCAGCGGCGTCGACGAGGACGAACTGGCGGCGGCGAGCCAACTCGTCGAGGAGTACGCGACAGAGTTGCAGTCACATCTTGAAGAGCAAGGCCGGTGGGCCGAGGTCTGTGCGGCAGCGGCCGAGGAAGCCTGAGTGGTGCCCGCTCGGCCAGCCGATAGAACCAAACGGATGAGTTGAGTACAGCAACATATGGATTCGTTCGGTGCGGACGCCGACGCGGGGACGGTGAGCTACGAGCCCATCGGCGTCAAGGACCTTCTGAGTTCGATGAAAGACAGCTCGGAGCTTATCGTTGATCTCGCCTACTCTGCGCTGTTGCACAACAGCGAGAATCTCGCCGAAGAGGTTCTGCAACTGGAACAGCAGATGGATCTGCTGCAGTTGCAGGCGCGGATGAACATGCTGATGGCGGCCCGTAACCCCGACGACGCTCGCCAGCTAGCGCCGGTGCTGGGGATCATCGGCGCAGCCGAGAAGATCAGCGACGCCGCCGGTGAGATTGCCACGCTGGTCCTCGGCGAGGAGAGTCTGCCGGGGTCGATCCAGACCGCCCTCCCGGAAGCGATCGAAGTGCTCGAACAGGCGACGATGGCTGAGGACTCGATCTATGCCGGGAAGACACTCGGCGAGATCAACCTCGAAACCGAAACGGGCGTCCGGGTGATCGGAATCCGGAGCGAGAGTGGGTGGGAACTGGATCCCGACGACAGGAGTCGGCTCACCGCCGGCGATAGTCTGCTCCTGCGCGGCAGCGAGGACAACGTCGCCGACGTGTACCAGCGGATCACCGCGCAGCGATACGAACAACCGGAGGTGAGAGATCCGGAGTTCAGCAACCTCGAACGGGCCGTCGACACCATCGTCCTGATGAAAAACGTCAGCGAACTGGCCGTCGATCTGGCCTACGCGAGCGTGCTGTTCGACGACGAGGAACTCGCCGAAGAAGTCAGTTCGCTGGAAGTCGAGGTCGACAGCCTCCACTCACGGCTGGAAGCCTGGGCACTACAGGCCGCGGCGGATATCGACGATCCAGTTTCGCTGCGCGGACTGCTACGACTCGCCAGCAGCAGCGAGATGATCAGCGACGCCGCGCTGGAGATTACGGAGGGGATTCTCCGAGATATCGACACCCATCCGGTCATCGCCGAATCTGTCCGCGAGAGCGACGTTGCGGTCCGGCGGGCCGAGATCGGAAGCCAGAGCGCGTTCGCGGACAGAACCGTCGAGAACATCCTCGAGGACACGCCGGGTGTCTCGATCATCGCGATCCACGAGTCCAGTGGAGAGTGGGTGTTCTATCCGGGCGGCGAGGAGGAAGTGACGGCCGGCGACGTGCTGATCGTCCGCGGGACGTGGAACGCCACGGAGCGAGTTCTCGAAACTGCGGCGAGCGACGGCTCACGTTAAGACGAATGTCGAGACGCCGATAAAGATGAGCATCCCGAATACGTCGACCACATTCGTCACGATCGGAATAGTCGTGTCGTCGGGATCGATACCGAAGCGATAGGAGAGATACGTTGCGACGAAACTGAACACGATTGCGACGACGGCGACAGACATGCCGCTGACCAGCGAGATGAAAAGCAGCGTCGGAAACGGGATGGTCGAGCCGATGGCAACCCCGAGCAAGAAGGCACCAACAGCCAGTGCAGTAAAGATCGAGGCGGCGAGGGCGAGGATAGCGAGGATGTTGGCCCAGAGGAGTTCGTCGCGAGGATCGAGGCTGGTCGTCCCGAGGTGAAAGCGTGTGGAGAGTCGCGAACTCAACGTCGCACCGAGATTGCCGCCTGTCCCGACCATCGTCGGGACCATGATTGCGAGGATCCCGAACTCCTCCAACAGCGACTGGGCGCTTTCGAGCGTGATCCCCGCCCAGAGGACGATCACCGAGAGGACGGCCAGAAGGGGAAACATTGTCCGGACGATGCGCGTCCACTCCCAGGAGCCTAGCGAGCCACTGCTCGTGACCATCAGAGGATCACCCCGACCAGCCAGACGGAAAACAGCAGGAAGACCATCCCGAAGATATCGCCCAGCGTGGTAACGATCGGGCCGACCAGATTGTCGGGGTCGTAGCCGTATTTGAAGCCGGCAAAGATGAGCACGAGCATGCCGACGATCATCACCAGGGAGGTCAACACACCTGCGATGAACATGATCCCGACCAGTTGGACGAGCATCGCCGGCTCCCAGTTCGGTAGGATCGTCAACACGAGCCACGTGAGCACGCCAATTACGATCGAGATCCCGACCCCGTTGACCAGCGACGCGAGGGCGGCGTTGACCAACCGCTCGTCGTACTGGAGTCGTGGCTCAATCAGCCCCTGGTGGAGGCCGCTCGCGATACGGCCGCCGAGCGCCCCGTAGACGTTGCCGCGGGTCGCCAGAAAGACCGGCACCATCACGAGCAATCCGGGAAACTCCGCGACGCTTTCGAGCATGCCTTCGAGAACGAGTCCGGAGAACAAGCCGCCGCCGAGGGAGACGACGAGGATGGGTAACGTCTCGCGGTAGATCGTCACCGACTCCCCTGGCACGTCCATGCCTCTGCCATCGGGGAGTATTCGGTTAAAGCTGACGGGCACGACCGGAAGACCGCGGATGTTTTTACCCGGGCAGGCACATACGAGTAGTATGTCTCAAACCGATCTGGGGGCCTTCGAGGACGGCACCGACGAGGGCGCCGACGACGGCGGGAACCGCCCCGCCGCCGAGGCGCGCGCCGTTGCCGGCTCCAGTGGTGCAACCAACGCCGCGGAAGTGGATACGAGCGAACAGCTCTTTCCTGCCGTCGAAGAAACCGTCGAGATGGCCGTGATGCAGGTCGATTACACCATCGAAGGCCGGGGCGACGACGAGTATCCCATCATCCACGTCTTCGGCCGAACCGCCGAGGAGGAACTCGTCCACGCGAAGGTCTTCGAGTTCAAGCCCTATTTTTACGCGCCGACGGACAACCTCACTGAAGACCGTCTGCAGGGATACGAGCGGATCACCGACTGGGAAGAGACCAACGACGAGGGCGAGCCCTACGAGTCTATTCGGGGGGAGCAACTCACCAAGATCTTCGGCCAGACGCCGCGGGACGTGGGTCAGATGCGCGACGACTTCGACCACTACGAGGCAGACATTCTCTTCCCGAACCGGTTTCTGATCGACAAGGACATCACCAGCGGCATTCACATCCCTGCCCGCGATGTCGAAAGCGAGGAGTCGGCCAACGGTGCCCGAACGGTCCGAGTTCACCACGACGAGGTCAAACCGGTCGAGGTCGATGCTCGTCCGCGGGTCAACACCTTCGACATCGAGGTCGACGACCGCTCGGGCTTCCCCGAGGACGGCGAGGAGCCGATTATCTGTATCGCCAGCCACGACTCCTACGACGACGAGTATATCCTGTGGCTGTTCGATCCACCAGCGGGCGAACAGCCACCGGAGGAGATCCCTGATTACGAACCGATCGACGTTGCTGACGGTGCGACCCGACATCTCGACCACGATATTCGCGTCTTCGACACCGAGGAGGCGATGCTCGAAGCCTTCCTCGATTACTTCGAGCGAACTGAGCCGGATCTGGCGACGGGCTGGAACTTCACCGATTTCGACGCGCCGTATCTGCTGGATCGGTTGGAAGTTCTCGAGGATGGAACCGACCACGATCTGGATTACAACCGTCTCTCGCGGGTCAACGAGGTCTGGCGCAGCGACTGGCAGGGACCGGACGTGAAAGGCCGAGTGATGTTCGATCTACTCTACGCCTACCAGCGGACGAAATTCACCGAACTCGATTCCTACCGACTGGAAGACGTGGGCCAGCGCGAACTCGGCATCGGAAAGGAGCGCTACCCCGGCGACATCGGCGACCTCTGGGAGAACGACCCCGAGCGACTGCTGGAGTACAACCTCCGGGACGTGGAGCTGTGTGTCGAACTGGACCGCGATCAGGACATCATCGCGTTCTGGAACGAGGTCCGACAGTTCGTCGGCTGTAAGATCGAAGACGCGACCACACCCGGCGACGCGGTCGACATGTACGTCTTGCACAAACTCCACAACCAGTTCGCGCTGCCCTCGAAGGGCCAGCAGGAGAGCGAAGACTACGAAGGCGGAGCCGTCTTCGATCCAATCTCCGGCGTTCGAGAGAACGTCAGCGTGCTCGACCTGAAGAGTCTCTACCCGATGTGCATGGTGACGATCAACGCCTCGCCGGAGACGAAGGTCGATCCTGAAGAGTACGACGGCGAGACCTTCCGGGCACCCAACGGCACACGATTCCGGAAGGAGCCCGACGGAGCCATCCGAGAGATGGTCGACGAACTGCTCGAAGAGCGCGAACAGAAGAAGGCGCTCCGCAACGACCACGACCCCGAAGAGCCCGAATACGACCAGTACGACCGCCAGCAGGCAGCTGTCAAGGTCATAATGAACTGCTTCACACCGGACACCGAGGTGCTGACACCGGACGGCGTCCGCGGGATTCGTGACCTGGAGGTCGGCGACGAGGTCTACTCGCTCGATCCAGAGACGATGCAAATGGAGGTCAAGCCGGTGACGGAGACCCACGAGTATCCGGAGTATCGCAGGGAGTTGGTCGACATCCAGACGAGCAAGATCGATTTCAGCGTCACGCCGAACCATCGGATGCTCGTTCGGAAGAACGAGACGAACGGGATCACCGAAGACGAGTACCAATTCGTCGAGGCAGGAGAACTCGATCGAGCGACAAACTACGAACTGCCCCACGATTGGGACGGCCCGGGTGGTGAAGAGATAGAGCAGGTGGATCTGACAGAGTTGCTCGACAGCGAGTACGAGGTCTGGGCGAACAACGACGTCCATGGACACACGCTGGCGGCCGAACTCGGCTGGTATCCCGACAAGATCCTCCGACAGGAAGTCGACGATACGGGATACGTCTTTTCGGCCGAGGAGTTCGACCAGCATCGGGACTATCTCGACGACGCCTGTTCCGAGTTTTACCTCCACTCCGAGCGTGGGCGGAAGTGGATCCCGCGGTTCTACGATGGTGATGACTTCCTCGATCTGCTGGCCTGGTACATCACGGAAGGAAATGTCTACACCTCCGGGGACAAGCAGTTCGGTGAGAACTTCCGAGGCAGTGCTACGACGGTGAAAATCGCACAGGAGGCGATGACTGATGGTGGAACGACCGACAACCACGCCCGCATCGGTGAGCTGCTGGATCGGATGGGATTCGATTCTTACGTTGACGAACGAGCATATCAGTTCACGTCTCGACTGCTGGGCAAATGGCTCGAAACGGCCTGCGGCGGAGATAGCTTCGAGAAACGCATCCCCGAGTTCGTCTTCGAGACCACCGAGCGACAGAAGCGCCGGTTCCTCGAAACACTGATCGCTGGCGACGGGGACAGGCAACCGAACTCGTGGCGGTACAGCACCGCGAGCGAACAACTGCGTGACGACGTGCTCCGCCTCTGTACCCACCTCGGACTGACGGCGAGTTACAACGAAGACAGCGGAACGTACCGAATCTACGTCACGGAAGATGCGAAGAACACCCTCCGAATGCACCGGAGCGGAGGCCGGAGCACTGCAGACGATGGCGTCTACTGCGTGACTGTCGAAGACAATCACACCCTGCTCGCCGGCCGAAACGGAAAGTTCCAGTTCGTCGGACAGTCGCTCTACGGAGTGCTGGGGTGGGATCGGTTCCGGCTGTACGACCGGGAGATGGGCGCTGCAGTCACTGCAACGGGCAGAGAGGTGATCGACTTTACAGAGGAGATCACAGACAAGCTTGACAAAGAATTGGTATATGGTGACACCGACTCGGTTATGATCGAACTCGGTGCAGACATCTCGAAGGAAGAGGCAATCGAGCAGTCCTTCGAGCTAGAGGAAGAGATCAACGCCTCCTACGACGAGTTCGCCAGCGAGAAACTCAACGCCGTCGAACACCGCTTCGAGATCGAATTCGAGAAGCTGTACCGCCGATTCTTCCAGGCCGGCAAAAAGAAACGCTACGCCGGCCACATCGTCTGGAAAGAAGGCAAAGATGTCGACGATATCGACATCACGGGCTTCGAGCACCAGCGTTCCGATATCGCGCCGATCACGAAGGAAGTCCAGAAAGAGGTGATCGACCGGATCGTCACTGGCGAGGACATCGAGTCGATCAAAACCTACGTCACCGAGGTGATCGACGACTTCCAGAACGGCGAAGTTAGCCCGGAGGAAATCGGCATCCCCGGCGGGATCGGTAAGCGACTGGACAACTACGACACCGATACCGCCCAAGTACGGGGCGCGAAGTACGCGAATCTCCTGCTCGGGACGAACTTTGACCGGGGGTCGAAACCCAAACGCGTCTATCTCGACCGCGTCCACGCCGACTTCTTCGAACGCATCGAGGAGCAGGAGGGGATAAACGTCAACGATGATCCGCTGTACGGCGAATTCAAACGCGACCCCGACGTGATCTGCTTTGAGTACGCCGACCAACTCCCCGAGGAGTTCGAGATCGATTGGGAGAAGATGCTCGACAAGACACTGAAGGGACCGATCGAGCGTATCCTCGAAGCTCTCGGCGTCTCGTGGGAAGAGGTCAAATCCGGCCAAGAGCAGAAAGGTCTTGGCGAGTATATGTGATCGCGAGCGGAAATCACTGACAGGCAGATAATTACATTGCTTAGCGCTGTCTGAGAGGCCAGATTGGACGAGCCACCCTCGAAGGTCGGTATATTTCTCCGAATACCGCTGTTAGAGGGAATTTGGCACTGGTTTGCGTATTATTTCGACACCGTCTGTTCGCGGATATTGAAAATAATTTCTCCACAAATCAAAAATAGAGTTCTCACCAGGGAAACGAGGAGGAGGAAATGCGAAACTATTATGCGTCAGTCACCCCATTTTTCGGATGACCTAAGATTACTATGGCAGTACTTAAAATCGAAAACCTTCACGCGGAAGTCGCAGAGGAAGACGGCGAACAGATCCTCCACGGCGTCGATCTCGAAGTCGCGAGCAACGAGATCCACGCCCTGATGGGCCCGAACGGCAGCGGGAAATCCACGCTGGCGAAGATCATCGCTGGCCACCCAGCCTACGAAGTCACAGACGGTTCAGTGACGCTCGTGCTCGACGGCGACGAGTTCGACGAGGACATCACTGACGACCTCAAGGATTGGGACCTGCTCGACCTCGAACCGAACGAGCGAGCCGCACTCGGTATCTTCCTCGGGTTCCAGTACCCCGCGGAGATTGAGGGCGTCACGATGGTCAACTTCCTCCGCACGGCCCTGAACGCCAAACTCGAAGAGCGAGGAGAGCTGTTCGAGGACGACGAGGAGGAGGAAGAAGAGGCCGAGGAGGCGACCAACGAGGACGCCGCCGGCTACGATACGTCGCCGATGGAGGGGGACGTCGAAGAGGGCGAGATCGGTGTTGCAGAGTTCCAGGAGATCCTCCAGGAGAAGATGGAGCAGTTGGACATGGATGAGAAGTTCGCCAACCGCTATCTCAACGCTGGCTTCTCCGGTGGGGAGAAAAAGCAGAACGAAGTGCTGCAGGCCGCGATCCTCGAGCCAGAAATCGCCGTGCTCGACGAGATCGACTCCGGGCTGGATATCGACCGACTGCAGGATGTCTCCAACGGCATCAACGCGCTGCGTGACGAGCAGAACGCAGGAATTCTCCAGATTACGCACTACCAGCGTGTCCTCGATTACGTCGAGCCAGATCACGTTCACGTGATGCTCGACGGCCAGGTCGCGAAAAGCGGCGGTCCCGAACTCGCCGAGGAGCTGGAAGACAAGGGGTACGACTGGGTCCGCGAAGAAGTCTACGAGGCAGCCTAAGGTGAAAGCATGAGTTCAGACCAAGATCACCTCGAAGAGACGGACACCGAGAAACGATTCGAGTTCAAGAAAGAGGAAAAATCGGCCTTCGAGGCCGAGAAGGGGCTGACCGAGGAGACGATTCGCGTCATCTCCGAAGACAAAGACGAGCCCGAGTGGATGCTCGAGCGACGCCTCCGCGCGCTGGAGCAGTTCCAGCAGATGCCGATGCCCGACGACTGGCCGGGCGCACCAGACCTCAGCGAGGTCGAAATCGACGAAATCGTCCCGTACATCCGCCCGGACATCGAGACACGCGGCGGTGTCGACGACTGGGAGGATCTGCCTGAAGAGATTCAGGACACCTTCGACAAACTCGGGATTCCCGAGGCTGAGAAGAACGCTCTCTCCGGCGTCGGTGCGCAGTACGAGTCCGAGATTGTCTACCAGAACATGCAGGAGCGCTGGGAGGAGAAGGGCGTCATCTTCTGTGACATGGACAAGGCGGTTCGGGAGCACCCGGAAATCGTGAAGGAGCACTTCATGACCAAAGCCGTGCCGCCGAGCGACAACAAGTTCGCCGCGCTGCACGGCGCTATCTGGTCCGGCGGTTCCTTCGTCTACGTTCCGGAGGATACCACCGTCGAAATGCCGGTCCAGGCGTACTTCCGGATGAACTCCGACGGCATGGGTCAGTTCGAGCACACGCTGATCATCGCCGAGGAGAATTCCGAAGTCCACTACATCGAAGGCTGTTCCGCGCCGAAATATTCGGAGTTCAACCTCCACAGTGGCGGAGTCGAGGTCTTCGTCCGTGAGAACGCTCACGTTCAGTACTCCACGGTGCAGAACTGGTCGAAAAACACCTACAACCTCAACACCAAGCGAGCGATTGCCGAAGCAGACGCCACGATGGAGTGGGTCTCCGGTTCGATGGGTTCCAAGGCAACGATGCTCTATCCATCGACCGTCCTCAAAGGTCCCGGTGCGACGGACAACCACATCACGATTGCGTTTGCGGGTGAGGGTCAGGATATCGACACCGGCGCAAAAGTCTACCACAACGCGCCCAACACCTCCTCAACCATCGAGTCGAAGAGTATCAGCAAAGACGGTGGCCGCACCAACTACCGCGGACTCGTCCACATCGCCGACGGTGCCGAGGGATCGTCCACGGCCGTCGAGTGTGACGCGCTGATGTTCGACAACACCTCCACCTCCGATACGATGCCGTACATGGAGATTCAGGAGTCCGATGTCGACGTGGCTCACGAGGCGAC